>JADCLI010000002.1 GCA_016803235.1 Pimelobacter simplex | reverse complement strand
GCTCGGCCGACGCCCCACGCCCGACCTCACTCTTGACTCGCGGCGCGAAAGCTAGGGCCTTTCCGCGACCGGCCTGACCTCGAGCCCCTGGCGCTGGAGTCGCTCCCGACCCCAGTCGCCCAGCGGGCGCAGCGCCTCGTTGAGCGACGCGCCGGCGTCGGTCAGCGAGTACTCGACCTTCGGCGGCACCTCGGCGTACACCTCGCGGTGGACGAGCCCGTCGGCCTCCATCTCGCGCAGGTGCTGGGTGAGCATCTTCTCGCTGACGCCCGGCAGCGCGCGACGCAGCTCGGCGAACCGGCGCACGCCGTGGGCGTGCAGCTCCCACAGCACCAGCCCCTTCCACTTGCCGCTCACGACGTCGAGCGCGGCGTCGATCCCGCAGATGTACGGACCTGAGCGCGGTGCCTTCGCCATGGCGCCCTCCTCACGAAAAGGTAAGTACCGCAGTAAATGGTGGGTACTTACCGGCCGGCCGGTTCTCACCCAGCATGGTGGCATGACGCACGCAACCCCCACCCCCACCGCTCCCACCCCCACCGCTCCCGCCCCGTCGGTCACCCTGATCGGCCTCGGTCCCATGGGGCAGGCGATGGTCCGCACCCTGCTCGAGGCCGGACACCCGGTCACGGTGTGGAACCGCACGCCGGGACGCGCCGCCGACGTCGTGGCGGCCGGCGCGCGACTGGCCGGGTCACCGTGCGAGGCGGTGGCGGCCAGCGACCTGGTCGTCCTCAGCCTGACCGACCACCAGGCGATGTACGAGGTCCTGGGCGAGGCGACGGCAGAGCTGGCCGGCCGCACGCTGGCCAACCTCGGCTCCGACACGCCCACCGCGACCCGGGACGCCGCGACCTGGGCCCGGCAGCACGGTGCCTCGTTCCTCACCGGCGGCGTGATGGTGCCCGCGCCCATGCTCGGCACCGACCGCTCGTACGTCTTCTACAGCGGGGACGAGGAGGCCTTCGCCGCCCACCGGTCCACGCTGGCGCACCTCGGACAGCCGCGGTTCCTGGGCAGCGACCCCGGCCGGGCCCAGCTGATGTACCAGGCGCACCTCGACGTCTTCCTCACCACTCTGTCCGGGCTGGCGCACGCGACCGCGCTCGTCGGGACGGCCGGCATCAGCGCCGCCGAGTTCCTGCCCGAGGTGATGGAGCTGTTCCACGCCATCCCCGACATGATCGCGCCGGACGGGATCGCCGGGCTCGGCGCTCGCATCGACGCCGACGACCACCCGGGCGAGGGCAGCAACGTCACGATGATGGGTGCCACCGCCGACCACGTGCACGCGGCCAGCACGAGCGTGGGGATCGACACCGCCCTCCCCCGGGCCGTGCAGGAGCACTACCGGCGCGCGATCGCCGGCGGTGGTGGCGCCGACGGCTGGACCCGCATCATCGACGGAATCAGGGCGCCGCTGCCCGCTGCCTCCTAGGCCGTGTGCCTAGTCGCGCCCGTCCTGCTCGTCGCCGGCCAGGTCGGCGAGCGGCACCGCCGGGTCGCGCACCGCGTCGGTGACCGGCCGGCCGACCACCGCCCGCAGCGGCCCGATCGCGTCCCAGTCGTTGAGGTGCATCCCCGCGACGACGCGGTCCCCGCGCAGCCACAGCACGCTGGCCTGCCGGGCGGCGAGGTCGCCACGGACGACGAGGTCGTCGTACCCGGCGCCGTGGCCGACGTACTCCATGCCGAGGTCGTACTGGTCGGTGAAGAAGTACGGCAGTCGCGTGTACGGCTCGTCGCTGCCGAGCAGCACACGGGCCGCGTGACGGCCGTGCTGGATCGCGGTGTCCCAGTGCTCGACGCGCACGTGGGTGCCGAGCACGGGATGGTCGTGGTTGGCGACGTCACCGGCGGCGAGCACGTGGGGGTCGGGGGTGCGGAGCCAGGCATCGACGAGGATGCCGTTGTCGACGGCCAGGCCCGCACGGGCCGCGAGCTCGTCGGTGGGCGAGACGCCGACGGCCACGAGGAGCAGGTCGGCCACGACGGGGTCGGCGCCCTCGACGTGGACGACCACCTCACCGTGCTCGTTCTCGACGCCGGCGACCTGGACGCCGAGGCGCAGGTCGACGCCGTGCTCGCGATGCAGGTCGGCGAAGACGGTCGCGATCTCGTCGCCGAGCACACGCTGCAGCGGCAGCGGCGCGGACTCGAGCACGGTCACCGACGCGCCCCGCTGACGGGCGGCCGAGGCGACCTCGAGCCCGATCCAGCCGGCGCCGATGATCGCGATCCGCGCACCGTCGGTGAGCCGCTCGCGCAGGGCGAGCGCGTCGTCGAGGGTGCGCAGGTGGAGCACCGGTGCGCCGGACGCGTCGGCCATCGGCAGGTGCCGCGGGGTCGCACCGGTCGCGAGCAGCAGCCGGTCGTACGGCAGCTGCTCGGTCCCGACCTGCACGCGCCGCCGGTCGAGGTCGATCGCCGTCGCGACGGCCCCGGCGCGGAGGTCGACCTGGTGCTCGTCGTACCACTCCCGGGGGTGGGCGAGGGCGTCGTCGGGCTCGGACGACCCGAGGAGGAGGCCCTTGGACAGCGGGGGTCGCTCGTACGGCGGGTGCGGCTCGCCGCCCACGACCACGATGTCGCCGGTGTGGCCCTGCTCGCGCAGCTCGCCGGCGGCGTTGGCCGCGGCCAGGCCGCCGCCGATCACGACGACGTTCATCGCCGCCCCCTCGTCAGGTCCAGGAACTCCGAACGGCTGCGGGCGTCGTCACGCAGCTGCCCGAACATCGCCGAGGTCAGCGTCCGTGCCCCGGTGGCGCGCGCACCGCGCAGGCTCATGCAGGTGTGCTGGGCGTCGATGACGACGCCGACACCGCGCGGCTCGAGCGCACGCTGCAGGTGGTCGGCGATCCGCTTGGTCAGCCGTTCCTGGGTCTGCGGGCGACGCGCGTGGTGGTCGACCATGCGAGCGAACTTCGACAGGCCCAGGATCCGGCCGCCCGGCAGGTAGCCGACGTGCGCCACCCCGACGAACGGCAGCATGTGGTGCTCGCACAGGGACTGGACCGGGATGTCCTCGACGAGCACCAGCTCGTCGTACTCGTCCTCGTTGGGGAAGGTCGTCATCTCGAACTCCGGCGGCGACGTCAGCTCGGCCAGCGCGTCGACCATCCGCCGTGGGGTGTCGGCGAGGTGCTCGACGGTGAGGTCCAGGCCGAGCGCGGTGAGCAGGTCGACCGCGGCCCGGTGGGCGCCCGCGTGGTCGATCGACGGTCCGTCGGTGACGACCCGGGGCCGCCACCTCTCCTCTAAAACTGTCACGCTTACTATTTAGAACCTTCGGAGGGCGGCCTGTCAACCGTCGGACCCTGCGCGCAGACTCCTCCCCATGGCTGAGCGACGACACGGCACCCCGACCCCGCCGACCGACTCCGAGGTGGTCGCCGAGCGCTGGGACGGCGAGGACCTGTCCGGCCGGACCTTCGAGCGGGTCGCGTTCGTCGACGTCGACCTGACCGACGTGGTCGCCCGCGGCGCGACCTTCGACGAGTGCACCTTCCGCGACTGCGACCTCAACGGCGGGCGCTACACCGACACGGGCTTCCTCAACTGCACCTTCACGAAGTCCGGCTTCTTCGGGGCCCGGTTCGAGGGCTGCAAGCTGGTCGGCTCCATGTTCGACCGCTGCCGGTTCGGGCCGGTCGAGGTGGTCGGCGGCAACTGGCAGTTCGTCGGTCTGCCCGGCGCCGACCTGCGCCAGGCCGTGATCCGGCGCGCGAGCTTCCGGGAGGCCGACCTCACCGGCGCGCGACTGTCCGGCGCGACGCTGCACCACGTCGACCTCGGTGGCGCGTGGCTGCACCAGGCCGACCTGGCCGGCGCCGACCTGCGCGGCTCCGACCTGTCCTCGGTCGACCCGGCGGCCGCCTCGCTCGGCAAGGCCGTCATCGACCTCGACCAGGCCGTCGTGCTGGTGCGGGCGCTCGGCCTCCGGGTGGAGGAGGACCTGCCCCCGACCCCCGGGGGCTGACCCGTCAGCCCTGCTGGACCACGGCCAGCACGGTGTCGAGCTTGGCCTTGAGGTCGGGCACCTCGTCCAGCAGCACGAGCTTGTCGTTCAGGTCGCCGAGCAGCGTCTGCACCTGGCCGAGCACCTCACGGGTCTCCGCGAGCGTGGTGTCCACGGTGGTCAGCTTGCCGTCGACGTCGACCAGCGTGGTGTCGACGCTGGCGAGGGCGGCCTCGGCGTTCTTGAGCACCTTGTCGGTGCGCTTGAGGACGTCGGCGACGGGGTTCAGGCCCACGGGTTCTCCTTCGGGACGGACGGCGGGAGGGTCACTCTGTCAGGCCAGGCGACCCAGCACGGACTCCGACTCGCGGAGCCCGGCGTCACTCGGCGCCTCGCCCCGGCCGAAGACCCTCTCGTGCTGCTGGGCACGCCAGGCGAGGTGCGCCTCGGCCGGTCGGTCGTAGCCGTAGCGCGCCTGGGCCTGCGTCGGTGTCATCACCTCCGGGGTCACCGGCGGCACGCCGAGCAGGACCGGCGCGACCACCGGGACCGTGCTGGGGGAGAGCAGGGCGAGGATCCGCAGCTGGAGCCGCCTGCTCACCGCGATGCCCGCGAAGGTCGTCCGCAGCACCGGCCGCGCGACGACGTCCAGGACGCGCGGCTGGGTGACATCGCCCATCTGCCGCATCCAGTGCGGCAGGGTCGCGATCACCCCGGCCCGGAAGAACCGGCCGACGACCCACCGAGCAGGACGCAGCACGAGCGGCACGTCGTCGACCAGCTGGCCGACGTCCATCAGGTGCTTCATCGCCCGTTGCGCGATCGGCGAGCCGGACATCACCGGGCGCATCCGCTCGTAGTACGCGTGCAGCTCGGCCCGCGAGCGCGGCACGTCGTCGGGCGAGCAGGTCTGCAGCTCGGCGGCCCGGGCGCACTCCTCCCAGTACTGCGCCTCCTCGGCCTCGGAGAGCCGGCCCGGGCCGTACATCTCGTAGGCCTTGAGCACCGAGTGCCACCCCGTCACGAGGATCCACAGCTGCGAGTCGGGGTCGTTGGCGTCGTACCGCCCGCCGCCGTAGGGCTCGGTGCCGATCGCCTTGCTGTGCACCTTGACCAGCACGTCGGCGGCGCGGGCGGTGGTCCGGCTGTCGCCGAACGCGACGAGGGCGAAGTAGTGGATGGTGCGGTCGTAGCGGGTCCTGGGCCGCCGGTAGATGTCCTGGGTCCGGTCGACCGAGGCGACCAGGTTGGGGTCGAGCTCCTCGACGACGACCGCCCTGCTGAAGCCGATGGTCAACGACGTCGGGTAGCCCCACACCCTCCAGGCCACGGAGTCCGGGCCGAAGAAGCCGTAGTCCTCGGCGGGCGTGATCTCGCGAGAGCGCTTCAGGATCGCCATGCACCCAGAATGCTACACCTGTGTAGTAAATGGAAGAGGGAGGACGATCTAGGGTGGGCACCGTGTCCGCGACCGCCCGCAAGCGCCGCCCGTACGCCCCGCGCGTGCCCATGGCCGAGCGCCGCGAGCAGCTCCTCGACGCCGCCCTGACGATCATCGACCGCGACGGGTACGACGGCGTCTCGATCGACGCCATCGCCCGGGAGGTCGGGGTCACCCGCCCGGTCGTGTACGGCGCCTTCGACGGTCTCGGCCCGTTGCTGAGCGCGCTGCTCGACCGGCAGCAGCAGCGCGCCATCACCCAGCTGTACGGCGCCCTCCCCCTCACCTCCCTCGCCGGCACCCCGGTCGGGATCGTCGAGCAGGGGATCCCGGCGCTGCACGCGATGGTGCTCGCCGACCCGGTCACCTGGCGCGCGATCCTCCAGCCGCCCGGCAACGCCCCGGACCCGGTGCGGGAGCGGATCGAGGGCGACCGGAGCCGGGTGCTCGGCATGATCCGGATGATGGTCGCCGCGGTGGTCCCGGGCGCGGACGCCGACGTGCTCGCGCACGCCGTCCTCGCGCTGCTCGAGCACTTCGGGCAGCTGGTGCTCGCCGAGCCCGAGCAGTTCACCGCCGAGCGCCTCACCGCCTCCGCACGCGCGATGATCGGGGCATGGATCCCATGACGGTGCGCCTCGCGACCTCCGCCGACGCATTCGTCGTCGGTGGGCTGCTCTTCGACTTCAATACCGAGTTCGACACCCCGACACCGACGGCGGCGGACTTCGGCGACCGGTTCACCACGCTCCTGGCCCGCCCGGACGTCTTCGTCGTCCTGGCCGAGGACCCGGCCACCGGCGACGCGACCGGGTTCGGCCTCCTCACCCTGCGCCCCACGCCGTACGGCGACGGCCCGCTCGCCCAGCTCGAGGAGCTGTACGTCGTGCCGCCCCTGCGCGACCAGGGCATCGGCACCGCCCTGCTGACCCGGGCGGTCGCCGAGGTCGAGGAGCGCGGTGGGATCGAGGTGCACATCAACGTCGACGAGATCGACGTCGACACCCGGCGGTTCTACGAGCGGCACGGCTTCACGAACATCCAGCCCGGCGAGGACTTCCGGATGCTGTGCTACCTGCGCGAGCTGACGTGACGCTGCTCCGGCCGGCGCGCCCCGGCGAGGCCGCCCTCCTGTCCGACCTCGCGCTGCGGTCGAAGGGCCACTGGGGCTACGACGCCGACTTCCTCGCGTCGTGCCGCGAGGAGCTGACCCTGCGCGACGACGAGCTCGCCGGCCGCCGTACGACGGTCGCCGAGCTCGACGGCACCGTCGCCGGGTTCGTCACCCTCGAGGGCGAGCCGCCGAGCGGGGAGCTCGGGATGCTCTTCGTCGACCCGGCCGCGATCGGCCGCGGCATCGGCTCGTCCCTGCTCGATCACCTCCTGGCCGGGGCCCGCGCGAGCGGCTTCACGCTGCTCACCATCGACGCCGACCCGAACGCCGAGGCCTTCTACCTCGCACACGGCGCGGTCCGGGTCTCCGCGGTCCCCTCGGGGTCGGTCCCCGGACGGCTGCTCCCCCAGCTGGAGATCAGGCTCGAGCCGGCGGCTCCGCGCTGAACTCCCCCGGCGTGACGCCGGTGACCGAGCGGAAGTCGCGGGTGAAGTGCGCCTGGTCGGCGTACCCCAGCTCGGCGGCGACCCGCGCCAGGTCGACCCGATCGCCCGCGCGGAGCAGGTCGGCCGCGTCATGCAGCCGGCGGCGCTGCACGAGCCACTTCGGCGAGAGGCCGATCCGGCGCCGGGTCAACCGCTGGAGCGCCCGCTCGCCGAGGTCGAACTTCTCGCACACCTGGGAGACCCGCTGCACGTCGCGCTCGCCCTCGACGTACTCCACGATCGCGTTGACCAACCGCCCCTCGTCGTCCACGGGCACGAGCACGGCCAGCGCCTCGGCGACCAGTGCGCACGCCTCCTGCTGCCGGGCGACCTCCGCGGGGTCGTCCCCGAGGGCATCCCTCACCGCGGCGACCAGCCCCGCCGCGTCGAGGCCCGCCACGTCGGCCAGGGAGCGCCGGCGATCGGTGAGCTCGGCCACCGGGCCCCCGACCAGCGCCTGACCGGCGGCCGGCTGCATCATGACCCCGACCACCCACCCGGACCCCGAGAGCTCCTCGGTGCCCAGCCCGGCGTGCGGGCCGACCAGCTGCCCGCCGTCCGGGCCGACGACGACCTGGCACACGGGGTACTGCAGCACCCGCTGCACCGAGGTCTGCCCCGGGGGCAGCGACCAGACGGGCACCCAGAACCGGCGCACCGCGTCGGCGAGCGCCGGCGGTGGGGCGTAGCGGCGCAGCGAGGGGGCGAAGCCGCGGACGTCGCGCAGGGCGGCGGGCTCGACCACGTCGAGCGGTCCGTCCGGTGTCCAGCGCACGTGTCGGATTCTTTCAAGACCGGTGTCGGTGCGCCGGGAGAAGGTGGGGACATGACCTCTCCCGTGACCGAGCTCATCGCGTTCACCATCGACTCGGCCGACGCCGCCGCGCTGGCCCGCTTCTACGCCGACCTGACCGGCGGCGAGGTGACCGGGGACTACCCGGAGTACGGCTACGCCTCCGCCTCCGTCCTCGGCGCCACCTTCAACTTCCAGACGGTCGAGGACTTCTCCCGCCCGCAGTGGCCCGGCCAGGCCCACCCGCAGCAGTTCCACCTGGACTTCCGGGTCCCCGACCTCGAGGCCGCGACCGAGCACGCCCGTTCGCTCGGCGCGACCGTGGCCGACACCCAGCCCGCCGCCGAGGCGGGCGGCGCGTGGCGGGTCATGCTCGACCCCGACGGGCACCCGTTCTGCCTGTGCCCGCCGCAGGAGGCCTGACGGTCAACTCGGTGGTTGAGGTGCGAGCGCCAGCGAGCCTCGAAACCCTCGAACCGGTGACAGGCCGGCGCACCCCGGCTCATGATGGGGCCATGCGCCGGGTCCACCAGCCCCTCCCGAGCGCGGGCGCTGCCTACCTCGACGCCCGCGGGGACGGCCGCGCGATGCGGGTGAGCTGGCACGCGGAGGCCGAGGTGGTCGTCCTCTCGCTGTGGCGCGACAACGTCTGCACCGGCAGCTTCCAGCTCGCCCTCGAGGACGTGCCGGGGCTGGTCGACCTGCTCGCGGCCCGGTACAGCGACGCACCTGACGAATGGGCTGGGTATCAACCCGAAACGGAGCCCATTCGTCAGGTGCGTGGTGGAGCCTGAGGTTCCGAGGCTCGCCGCTGGCGCTCCTCGTCCCGACCAGCGCGTGCTCAGCCGACGGTGCGGATCAGCTTCTTGTTGACGAACTCCTCCATGCCGTAGCGGCTCAGCTCGCGACCGAAGCCGGAGCGCTTGATGCCGCCGAAGGGCAGCTCGGCCGCGTCGAGGCCGACACCGTTGACGAAGACCATGCCGGCGTCGATCTGGTCGGCGACCCGCTGGGCCTGCGCGGCGTCGGTGGAGAAGACGTAGGAGCCGAGGCCGTAGGGCGTGTCGTTGGCGATCTCCACCGCCTCGGCCTCGTCGGCCGCGCGGAACACCATCGCGACCGGGCCGAACAGCTCCTGGCGGTACGCCGGGTTGTCGGCCGTGATGCCCGAGAGCACACCGCTGGGGTAGAACGCGCCGTTGCGCTCGCCCGCGGTGGCCAGCGTCGCGCCGCCGGCGACCGCCTCGTCGACCTGCTTGGCCAGGTTCTCCGCGGCGGTGACCGAGGACAGCGGGGAGCCGCCGGAGGCCTCGAGCAGCTTCTCGGTGAACTTGGCGACGAACTCGTCGTACAGGCCGTCGACCACGATGAACCGCTTGCCGCCGTTGCAGACCTGGCCGGCGTTGTCCATCCGCGCGAAGACCGCGGCCTCGACGGTCGCGTCGAGGTCGTCGGAGGACAGCACGATGAACGGGTCGGAGCCGCCGAGCTCGAGCACGACCTTCTTCAGGTTGCGGCCGGCGATCTCGGCGACGGCCGCGCCGGCCCGCTCGGAGCCGGTGAGCGAGACGCCCTGGACGCGCGGGTCGGCGATGACGTCGGCGATCTGCTCGTTGGTGGCGTAGATGTTGACGTAGGCGCCCTCGGGGAAGCCGGCGTCCTTGAAGATCTGCTCCTGCAGGGCGGCCGAGCGCGGGCACTGCGGCGCGTGCTTGAGCAGGATCGTGTTGCCGATGATCAGGTTCGGGCCGGCGAAGCGGGCGATCTGGTAGACGGGGAAGTTCCACGGCATGATCCCGAGCAGCACGCCGACCGGCATCTTGCGGACGACCGCGGTGCCCTCGCCCTCGCCGAGCTCGATCGGCTCGTCGGCCAGGAAGCGCTCGGCGTTGTCGGCGTAGAACTCGTAGATCGACGCGGAGAAGTCGACCTCGCCCTCGGCGTCGGCGAGCGGCTTGCCCATCTCCTCCACCATCGCGGCGGACAGCTCGGCGCTGCGCTCGCGGTGCAGCTCGGCGACGCGGCGGATCAGCGCCGCGCGGTCGGCGACGCTGGAGGTCCGGCCCCACGAGCCGTACGCCGCGGCGGCCGCGCCGATCGCGGCGGCGATGTCGGCGTCGGTGGCGGTCGGGAAGGTCTCGACCAGCTCCCCGGTCGCGGGGTTGCGGACGGCGTACTCGGTCATGGGGTGGGGCTCCTTCGGGTGGACGGTCGGTGGTTCAGGATGGCGCACCGGCTGGGGTCGATCAACGGACGCCCTCGACGTCGGAGGACAGGCGCTGCGCGAGCCAGACCGGGATGATCGAGAAGATGATCAGCACGACCGCGACGACGTTGACCACGGGGGCCTGGTTCGGGCGGAACATGTTGTTGAGGATCCAGATGGGAAGCGTGGTCGCCCCCTGTCCGGCCGTGAACGTCGTCACGATGATCTCGTCGAAGCTCAGTGCAAAGGCCAGCATGCCACCGGCGAGAAGCGCGGAGCGCAGCTGCGGGAGGGTGACCAGCCGGAACGTGGTGAGGACGCCCGCGCCGAGGTCGGCCGAGGCCTCCTCGAGGCTGGTGCCCATCCGACGCAGCCGGGCCTGGACGTTGTTGAAGACGGTGACGATGCAGAAGGTCGCGTGGGCCACGACGATGGTCCACAGGGCGAGGTCGACGCCGAGGATCCCCTTGAACCCGTTGTTGAGGGCGATGCCGGTGACCACGCCCGGCAGTGCGATCGGCAGGATCACCAGCAGGTTGACGGCGTTCTTGCCGAAGAAGGAGTAGCGCTGCAGGGCGAGCGCGAGCAAGGTGCCGAGGACCAGGGAGAGCGCGGTCGCGACCGCCGCGACCTGCAGGCTGGTCACCAGCGCCTCGCGGGCACCGGCGCTGTCGGCGGCCCGGCGCCACCACTCCAGGGTGACGCCGTCGGGCGGCCAGGTCATCGACTGGCTCGGGTTGACCGAGTTCGCGACGACGACCAGCAGCGGGACGTAGATCAGCGCGAGCACACCGAAGGTGAGGCCGGCCAGGACGCGTCGGGAGAGCGGACTGAGGGTCATCGGAGGCCTTCTCTCAGGTGCGTGGCCATCAGAGGTTGTCCAGGGCGCCGGTACGACGGATCGCGGTCAGCAGCACCAGCATCACGACGATCGGGATCATCGCGATGGCCGCGGCCAGCGGCAGGTTGTTGGCCGCGCCGGCGTTGATGTAGACGAGGTTGCCGAGCATCTGGTTGGCGCCGCCGACGATGTTGACGGTGATGTAGTCGCCCATGGTCAGCGAGAAGCTGAAGATCGCGCCGGCGACGATGCCGGGGACGAGCAGCGGGAAGACGATGGAGCGCATCACCATGCCACTCGGGGCGCCGAGGTCGCCGGCCGCCTCGAGCAGCGAGTCCGGGACCCGCTCGAGCGAGGCGAAGATCGGCAGGATGACGTAGGGCAGCCAGATGTAGGCCTGGGTGATGATCACCGCGGTCAGGCCGTAGCCCGGCGAGCCGAGCCCGGTCCAGTCCGCGAGCCCGCCCTCGGAGAGCACCACGCGCCAGGAGAACACCTTGACCAGGTAGCTGGCCCACAGCGGGGTGAGCACCGCGACCACCAGCATCCGGCGGACCCGGGGCGAGGCGATCTTGGCCATGTAGAACGCGATCGGCAGCGCGATCGCGACGTCGATGACGGTCACCGCGAGCGCCACGCCGAGCGTGCGGAAGGTGACCGTGCGGTACACCTCGTTGTCGAGGAGCGTGCGGAAGTTGTCGAACGTCCACGTCCGGTCGATCTCGCTGGTCAGGCTGTCCACCGACCACAGCGAGGTGATCAGCAGGGCCGCCAGCGCGACGACGTACACCAGGAGCATCCAGGCGAGCGGCGCGGAGAGCAGGAGCGAGAGCCGGAGCCACACCATGCGGTGCAGCAGCCGGGACCCCGGCCGGGCCACCGGCCCCCGCAGCGCGGGGTCGGTGGTCCGGCCGGGCCGGATGTCGCTGGGCGACGAGGACGTGGCGGACATGATCAGCCCTTGATCTCCGTCCACGCCTCGGTCCACTGGGCGTAGTCGGTGCACTCGACGTCGGTGCGGCCGTCGAGGCACTCCTTGACCGGCGTGCGCCAGAACCACAGCTGCTCGGCGTACTCCTGGTCACCGGCGTGGAAGGTCTCGCAGTGCTTCGGGTCGACCGTCTTGGCGCAGGCCTCGGGGCTGTTGGGCGCCTCGCCGAAGTACTCGGTCGCCTGCGCGTTGGCCTCGGGCGAGAGGATGTAGTCCATCCACTTGTAGGCGCAGTTGGGGTTCTTGGCCTGCGACGACAGCATCCAGGTGTCGTTCCACGCGGTGGCGCCCTCGGTGGGCAGCGTGACGTCGACGTCCTTGTTCTTGATGTTGTTCTTGATCACCTGCCAGGTGGTGCCGACGACCGAGTCACCGGTCTCGAAGGCCTGGATCTCCTTGAGGTAGTCCGACCAGTACTCGCCGACGTACTGGCGCTGCTCCTTGAGCAGGGCGACCGCGGCGTCGAGCTGCTCCTGGTCGAGCGCGTACGGGTTCTCGATCTCCAGCTCGGGCTGGGTCTTCATCAGGTACAGCGCGGCGTCGGCGATGTAGATCGGCGAGTCGTACGCCGTCACCTTGCCCTTGTTCCTCTCCAGCTCGGCCTTGTCGAAGACCGCGCCCCACGAGGTGGGCGCCTCGGCGAAGTTCTTCTTGTTGAACATCAGCAGGTTGGCGCCGTAGCCGTGCGGGACGCCGTAGTTCTTGCCGTCGACGGTGTTCCACTCGGTGTTCTTGAGGAAGTCGTAGACGTTGGCGTAGTTGGGGACCAGGTCGGTGTTGATCGCCTGGGCCTCCTTGGACGCCACCAGGCGCAGCGACAGGTCGCCCGAGGCGGCGATGACGTCGTACTCGCCGGACTTGGCGAGGTTGAACGCCTCGTCGGAGGTGCCGTAGCTCTTGCTGGTGACCTCGCAGCCGGTCTCCTCCTCGAAGGCGGAGACCCAGTCGACGGCCGGGTCGTTGCTGCCGTCCTCGACGTAGCCGGGCCAGGCCAGGATCGAGACCTTGCCCTCGGTCTTGCCGATCTTCTCGACGGCCTCGGTCTTCTTGTCGTCGTCACCGCTGCCGCAGGCGCTCAGCACGGAGACCGAGAGCAGGGTCAGACAGGCCGCGGCCACACGGCCTTTCCGGAGGGTGTTCTTCATCGGGTTCTCCGCTTTCTCGTTGGTTGCAGGGAGCATTCAGGAGCTGAGGGGGACGACGTCCGCGCGCGCGAACCGGACCGTGACGTCCTCGCCGCGGTGCTCGCGGGTGTCGAGCGAGCCGGTCGACTGCTCGAGCGCGACCAGCTCGACGCCGTCGGGGGTGCGCAGGTGCACCCGGTTGCCGGTGCCGAGGTAGATTGTCTCGACGACGACCGCCTCGAGCCGGACCTCGCCGTCGCGGGCGGCCGCCGTGTCGGTGCCCGGCGAGAGCCGCAGCCGCTCGGGACGCACGGCGTGCTCGCCGGCGACACCCAGCACCCGCTGGGAGGTCGCGGCGTCGAACAGGTTGGTGGTGCCGACGAAGCCGGCGACGTACGCCGAGGCCGGGTTCTCGTAGATCTCGCGCGGTGTGCCGAGCTGCTGGATGCGGCCCGCGTCGAAGACCGCGATCCGGTCGCTGAGCGTGAGCGCCTCCTCCTGGTCGTGGGTGACGAACACGAAGGTGATGCCGAGCTCGCGCTGCAGCTGCTTGAGCTCGACCTGCATCTGCTCGCGCAGCTTGAGGTCGAGCGCGCCCAGCGGCTCGTCGAGGAGCAGCACCCGCGGCTGGAGCACGATCGCGCGCGCCAGCGCGACCCGCTGGCGCTGGCCGCCGGAGAGCTGGGCCGGGCGCCGGGCGCCGAGGTGGCCGAGGCGGACGGTGTCGAGCGCCTGCTGGGCCCGCTCCCGGCGCTCCTTCTTGCCCATCTTGCGCACCCGGAGCCCGTAGGCCACGTTGTCGAGCACGCTCATGTGCGGGAAGAGCGCGTAGTCCTGGAAGACGGTGTGCACGTCGCGCTCGAAGGGCGCGGAGCGGGTGACGTCGACGCCGCCGAGGTCCACCGTCCCCGCCGTCGCCTGCTCGAAGCCGGCGATCAACCGCAGCACGGTGGTCTTCCCCGACCCGGACGGCCCGAGCATCGAGAAGAACTCGCCGTCGGCGATGTCGAGGTCGACGTGGTCCACGGCGACGACGTCGCCGTAGGTCTTGCGCAGGCCGCGGAGGGTGATCGCGGGGGTGCGGTCGACGGCAGCGGCCTCAGCGGGAGCACTGGTCGAGAGAGACATCGGATGTGCCTTTCGTCACGTTCGGATTGGCGATAACATATGACTTCACAGTTCAAAGCACAAGAGCCTCGTGGAAGTGCGGGCTAGATTGCGGCGACAAGGCGGGGACGAGGGACTGGGAGGCGAGACGGTGGCCGTGCCGTTCTACGGGCGAGCATCTGCGGCGGTGTTCTCGCCGCTGGAGTCGCTGAGCCGCTCGGAGCTCGTCGTCCGTCGGCTGACGGACGCGATCGCGCTCGGCCTGCTGCCCGACGCCGAGCAGCTCCCCGGCGAGCTCGACCTCGCCGGGATCTTCGGCGTCTCCACGGTCACGGTGCGCGAGGCGCTGTCCGTACTGCGCTCGGAGGGACTGATCGAGACCCGCCGCGGACGCGGCGGCGGCAGCTTCGTCCGCACGCCGGAGGACGGGATCGGGCACCTCGCCCGGCGCCGGCTCGACAGGTTCAGCCTCGGCGAGCTGCGCGACCTCGGCGACGTGTACTCCGCCATCTGCGGCGCCAGCGCCGCCCTCGCCGCCCGCCGCTCCAGTCCCGACGACGTCGCCCGGCTGCAGCGCGTCGCCGACGCTCTCGAGCACGCCGAGAAGCCCGACGCCCGGCGCCGGGCCGACGCGCAGTTCCACATCGAGGTCGCCACGGCCGCCCAGTCGCCGCGCCTCTACCACGAGGAGGTCAGCCTGCAGGCCGAGTTCGGCACCCTGCTGTGGCTCGCCTTCGGCGACGACGGCAGCCACGCGCAGATGGTCCGCAGCTGCCGGGCCGTCGTCGCCGCGATCGCCGACCGCGACCCGCGCGCCGCCCGCGAGGCGGCCGAGCAGCGGGTGGCCGACTCCACCGCCCGCCTCATCGACTACCAGCTGAGCGAGGCCCGCGCATGAACGCTCCGAACACCCGCCTCTCCCCCACCGACATCGCCCCCGTGATCGCGGCCGTCGCCGAGATCGCCGACCACGCGTTCGGGGTGGCCACGGCGATCGGCACCGCCGTGGAGAAGGCGCTCACCGGCCGACCCGCGCCGCGTCGTACCGACCTCGCGGCGGTCGAGCCCCTCGTGGTCCCGGTGCTGGGCGACGGCAACCAACCGGTGCAGGGCGCCGGCTTCGTCGCCGCGCCGGGCGTCCTGCAGGACGTCGAGTGGTGGCTGGAGTGGTTCGCGCGCGACGCCGACGGTCGCCCGCAGCGGCTGATCACCCACTCCGAGCCGCAGGCGATCGGCTTCTACGACTACCAGCACCTGCCCTGGTACGTCGTCCCGCGCGAGAGCGGGCAGCGCCACGTGACCGGGCCGTACGTCGACTACCTGTGCACCGAGGAGTACACCCTCACCTTCACGGTCCCGGTCCTCGTCGACGGCCGGTTCTGCGGGGTCGGCGGCGCCGACGTCGCGGTGAAGAGCGCGGAGCAGGCACTGCTGCCCGCGCTGCGCGCCAGCGGGCAGCGGATCGCCGTGGTCAACGGCTTCGGCCGGATCCTGTCGAGCAACAGCGGGCGGCACCTGTGCGGCGACCTGCTCGAGGGGGTCGACCTCGACCAGCTCCCCGGCGAGCAGCGGGTCGGCGACCTGCCGCTCGCGGTGGTGGCGATCGACTGACATCCCGGTGGTCGGGGTGCGACGAGCGCGAGCCCCGGTGGTCGAGGTGCGACGAGCGCCAGCCCCGGTGGTTGAGGTGCGACGAGCGCCAGCGAGGAGCCTCGAAACCACCGGGGCTGCTGCCGGGACCTGACCACGGGAGCCTTCCGGCAGCCTGTCCGGTGGTTTCGAGGCTCGGCCGCGAGCGGCCTCACACCTCGACCACCGGCGAGCGTCGGTAGGTCAGGTGGGTGACGTGCGGCGTGGCCCGGGTCGCGACCGGCTCCAGCCCGAGCGGACCGACCCCGTCGAACATCCGGGAGCCGGCGGCCAGCCCGGCGACGTACGGCACGACGTGCAGTCGCAGCTCGTCGAGCACCCCCGCGGCCAGGCAGTCGTTGATCGTCGACGCCCCGCCGGCGACGGCGACGTTGCGGTCGCCGGCGGCCGCGCGCGCCTGCGCGAGCGCGGAGTCGAGACCGTCGGTGACGAAGTGGAAGGTGGTGCCGCCGTCCATCTCCAGCGGCGGCCGCTCGTGGTGGGTGAGCACGAAGACCGGCGCGTGGTACGGCGGGTCCTCACCCCACCAGCCACGCCAATCGAGGTCCCACTCCCCGCGCCCCGGCGTGAACATGTTGCGGCCCATCACGAACGCGCCGGCGTCGACGATCGCCGCCACCTCGACGGCGTTGTCGTCGCCGTGCTTGAACATCCAGCGGTGCAGCTGCTCCTCGTCGATGGACCCGAACGGGTGCTCCCGCGACTGGTCGGTCGCGGCGCCGAAGCCGTCGAGGGTGGTGCTGATGTCCGCGGTCACGATGCCCATGCCGGTGCTGACCGGGAACGGCGAGCCGACTCATCGCGACCCGTGGGAGAATTCGGTCCGTGCTGGGCATCACCGACCTGTCGACGTACCTCGTCGGCCTGATCATGATCATCCTGCTGCCCGGCCCGAACTCGCTCTACGTCCTCTCGGTGGCCGCGCGCCGCGGCGTGCGGGACGGGTACGCCGCCGCGGCCGGCGTGTGGACCGGCGACGCGGTGCTGATGACGCTGTCGGCGGCTGGGGTGGCGTCGCTGCTGCAGGCCAACGACGTCGCGTTCTCGATCGTGAAGTGGGTCGGCGCGGGCTACCTCGGCTATCTCGCCTTCACCATGCTGCGCGGCGCGGTCCTCATGTGGCGCCAGCGCCGCCGCGCGGTCGCGGCCGTGGAGGAGGGCGCGCCGCCCCCGGTACCGGGCGAGCGTCCGTACCGTCGCGCGCTGGTCGTCAGCCTGCTCAACCCGAAGGCGATCTTGTTCTTCGTCGCCTTCTTCGTGCAGTTCGTGGACCCCGGCTACGCCCACCCGGCGCTGTCCTTCCTCGTGCTCGGCACGCTCGCCCAGGTCGCCAGCGTCGCCTACCTCAGCGCGCTCATCTTCGGGGGGACCCGCCTGGCCGCGGCCTTCCGCCGCCGCAAGGGCCTCTCGGCCGCGGGCACGTCGGCGGTCGGCGCGATCTTCCTCGGGTTCGCGGTCAAGCTCTCCCTCGCGCACGCCTGAGTCCCCGCGTCGCACCTGACGAATGGGCTGCGGAACGCCCCAATTCGCAGCCAGTTCGTCAGGTGCGACTTCGAGAAGGTCACCACGTGACGGCGTCGCAGGCGGCGGAGCGGTGGCCCTCGACCTGCAGCGTGGCGTGCTCGATCTGGAACCGCTCGCGCAGCAGCAGCTGGCCCTGCCGGAGCACTCCGGTGCCGTCGGCACCCTCGACGAGGACGAGGTGGGCGGTGGCGACGTGCATGCCGGACGTGAGGGTCCAGGCGTGCAGGTCGTGGACGTCGCACACCCCGTCGATGCCGCCGAGGGCGACGGCGACGGTGTCGATGTCGACGCCGGCGGGGACGTGCTGGCCGAGGACGGCGAGCACCTCGCGGCCGAGCATCACCGCGCGGACCGCGACGAAGGCACCGATGAGGAAGGCGACGACCGTGTCCCACACGCCGTTGCCGGTGGCGACGATCAGGCCGCCCGCGACCAACACCCCGACGCTGCCGGCGGTGTCGGCGACGACCTCGAGGTAGGCACCCTTCACGTTGAGCGAGTCCTGCGACCCACCGCGCAGCAGCGCCATCGCGACCAGGTTGACGACCAGCCCGAGGAAGCCGACGACGAGCATCGGGCCGGTCTCGACGTCGGGCTGGCTGCCCATCCGGCCGATCGCCTCGACCACGACGTAGACCGCGACGCCGAGCATCATCAGCACCGCCAGGCCCGAGGCGAAGACCTCGGCCCGGTAGGACCCGTAGGTACGCCGCCCGGTGCTGTCGGCGCGGGTCGCGATCTTGGTCGCGACCAGCGCCGCCCCGAGGGTGACGACGTCGGCGGCCATGTGGCCGGCGTCGGAGATCAGCGCGAGCGAGCCGCTGACCAGGCCGACGACCAGTTCGACGACGAAGAAGGCCGCGATCAGCCCGAACGAGACACCCAGCCGCCAGCGGTGCCGACCGCCGGCGTGCCCGGGGGTGCCGCCGCCGTGGCCGTGGCCGTGCCCGACGCCCATATCAGTCCCCTTCCGTTCGCGCGCAGCTCCCGCAACAGCCGTCGCCACGCCAGGCCTGGATGCCCTCCCGAGCGGCGACCGCGGCGATGACCAGGCCGGCCACCGGATCTGCCCAGGTCCAGCCGAGCAGCGCGTTGAGCAACAGCCCGGCGAGCAGCGCGGCCGACAGCCAGGTGCACAGCAGGGTCTGAGTGCCGTCGGCGACGACGGCGTTCGAGCCCAGGGCACGACCGGTCCGGCGCTGCGCCTTGGAGAGTAGGGGCATCACGACGAGCGACGCCGCCGCGAGAGCGATGCCGACGGTGGACGGATCGGGCTCGTGCCCACTCGCCAGGACGCGGACCGACTCGACGCCGACGAGGGCCGCGAGCGCGAGGAAGGAGATCGCCATCAGGCGCAGTGCCCTGCGCTCCCGCGACTCCGGCAACGGGTGGCGGAACTGCCACAGCACGACCAGCCCGCTGGAGACCTCGACGACCGAGTCGAGCCCGAACCCGACGAGGGCGACCGAGCCGGCCACGAGGCCCGCCGCCAGTGCGACGACGGCCTCGACCAGGTTGTAGGCGACCGACGCCGCCGCCAGGAGTCGCGCCTGCCGGGCGAGGCGACTGCGCGGGGTCGGGGCGAGGTCGAGAGTGGCGGTCACTGCTCCTCCAGCGTGTGCAGCGCCTCGGGGCCGAAGTTCTCGCAGAGCACGACCGCGTCGCCGGTGGCCGCCAGCAGCCGCTCGGCGGCGCGCAGGATGTCGCGAGTCAGCTCGGGGTGCGCGAGGGAGATCACCGAGGCCCGGCCGCTGGGCCGCGACACCACGAGACCGCAGTCACGAAGGCACGCGAGGTGCTTGGACACCGTCGACTGAGCCAGTCCGAGATGGGCGGTGAGGTCGACGACGCGGTGCTCGCCGAGGGCGAGGTGCTGCAGGATCGCGAGCCGGCTGGGGTCGCTCAGTCCGTGCAGCAGGCAGGCGGCCGCGACGAGCGCGTCGACCTCGGTAGGCGCCTCGGGGAGCGCGTCGTCCAGATTCATCGCCATACGGCGATGTAATCACCCGATGGCGAAGAACGTCAAGGCGGGAGGGAGAGCGTGACCTCGACGTGCCGGCTCCCCTCGACGTCGACCGTCATGCCGACGCCGACGTTCAGGCGAGCCTGGCCCGGGAGCGTCCAGCGCTCGCCCGCCGCGTGCCACCGCCAGGGCGGGTGGTGCAGGTACGCGACCCCCTCCCGTCGCCGGGTCCAACCGTCCACCCGGACGTGGAGGGTGGCGCCGGGGCGACCGGTGTCGTCGCACCAGTCAGCCCGGAGGGTCGTGTGCTCCACGGCGCCGAAACGCTCCTCCGCGATCTGCTCGAGGCGGTCGAGCTTGTGCGCCGCCGTGGCGATGCACCGCTCCAGCGGCGTCGGCTCGACGAACACGTCCCAGCCGGCCGCGCCTCCGGCGATCAGCACCGCGGCCAGTGCGGCACCGGGGACGACGACGGACACATCCCCACGATCCGCCCGGATGCGGCACCTCGCAAGGAGAAGTCACATCACCCCGCCGCCTATGCTCGGCACCGTGATGATGCGACCGGCCGAGCTCGAGGGCGTGCGCGCCGGCACGGTCGACCTCGCCTTCCGCCGCTGGGACCGCCCGCGGGTCAAGGTCGGCACCCGGCTGCGCACCGCGGTCGGGGTCGTCGAGGTGGTCAGCGTCGAGGAGGTCGCGCTGTCGAGGCTGCGCGCCGACGACGCCCGCCGCGCCGGCGCCGCCTCGCTGGCCGCACTCAGGCAGGCCCTCGAGGCGCGGGCGGACCGGCCGGTGTTCCGGGTCGGCCTGCGCTACGGCGGCACCGACCCCCGCGAGACCCTGCGCGAGACGGTCCCCCAGCCGGGCGAGATCGTCACCATCCTCGCCGGCCTCGACCGCCTGGACGCCGCCTCGCCGATCGGGCCGTGGACCCGCGCCACGCTGCGGATCATCGACCGCAACCCGGAGGTGCGCGCGCCCGACCTGGCCGCGGAGCTGGGCCGCGAGACGCCCGACTTCAAGAAGGACGTGCGCAAGCTCAAGGAGCGCGGGCTGACCGAGTCGCTGGCGATCGGCTACCGGCTCTCGCCGCGCGGCGAGGCGGTCCTCGACCACGAGGACGGCCCACGCGAGCGCGCGCCGCGCCGCCCCGGGACTCCGCTGCCGCGCACCATCGGAGCCCCCGCCACCCGCGCCCTGCGTGCGGTGGACGTGCACACCCTCGAAGCCGTCAGCGGCTGGACCCGCGCCGACCTCGCCGCGCTGCACGGCGTCGGGCCGATCGCGCTCGACCGGCTCGAGGCGGCGATGAGCGAGCGCGG
Source organism: Pimelobacter simplex (assembly GCA_016803235.1). Taxonomy (GTDB): domain Bacteria; phylum Actinomycetota; class Actinomycetes; order Propionibacteriales; family Nocardioidaceae; genus Nocardioides; species Nocardioides simplex_A. Next base: position 185,536 of record JADCLI010000002.1, on the reverse strand, counting down.
CCTCGGCTATGCGACCTGACCTGCTGCGCCGGCTCCTCGTCACGATCGCCGCCCTGGCGGGGCTGTTCGCGATGCACGGGATGGCCGATCACGGCGTGGCCTCTGCGCCGCTCCCGGCCGCGGCGGCCAGCCACCACGAGGACGTGCCGCCCGACCACGGCGGCACCACCGGGCACGACCTGGCCGAGCTGTGCCTGGCCCTGCTGGTGATGGCCGCGGGCCTGGCGACCGGCGTGGTCGCCGTACGACGTCCGCTGCTCGCGCCGCGCGAGGTGCCCGTGCGCTGGCGGATCCTGGTGGCCCGCGCCGCGCGGTTCCGCGACCCACCCGACCTCCACCGGCTGTCGGTGCAGCGCTGCTGAGGAGCCCCCGGCTCCCAGCACCCGACGCACACCGAACAGACCAGGAGAACCAGATGCACCCCACCACCCTCCGCCGGCTGGCCTCCGCCACCGGCGCGATCGCCCTTGCCCTGAGCCTCGCCGCCTGCGGCGAGGGGAAGGACGACGCGAAGCCGGCTGCCGTCGAGACGGCCCGCAACGGCGACGTCTTCAACGAGGCGGACGTCGAGTTCGCGACGATGATGATCCCCCACCACGCGCAGGCGCTGCAGATGGCACTGCTCGCCCAGGACCGCCCGCTGTCGCCGGAGGTCCGCGCGCTCGTCGACCAGATCCAGGCTGCCCAGACGCCGGAGGTCGAGACGATGACCACCTGGCTGATGGACTGGGACAAGGAGGTCCCGGCCACGTCGATGGACCACGCCAACGCCGGCCATGACATGGAGGACATGGAGGACATGGAGGGCGCGGACGACAGCGAGATGCCCGGTCACGACATGCCCGGCATGATGTCGGCCGAGCAGATGGCCGAGCTCGAGGAGTCCTCCGACGCGGACTTCCCGGCGTTGTGGATGGAGATGATGATCGAGCACCACGAAGGCGCGATCACGATGGCCGAGACCGAGCAGGAGGACGGCAGGTTCCCCGACGCGATCGAGCTGGCGAAGGCGATCGCCGAGGGCCAGGCCGCCGAGATCGACACCATGGAGGAGCTGCTCGACCGGCAGTGAGCCCCGGTGCTCCACGGTGTGTGTCACACACCGTGGAGCTCCGGTGTCTTCATGGCATGACCACGACAGGAACCCGCATCCCCGCCGCCCCGATCACCGGCCTCTACGGCGCCCTGGTGAAGAAGTTCGCCACCAAGATGTTCGGCAGTGTGCCCGAGTCGATCGGCGTGCTGTGGCACCACCAGCCGGTCCTCAAGGCGAGCATGTCCTTCGGCCAGAAGCTGCAGAAGTGGGATGCCTGCGACGAGACCCTCAAGACCTACGCGCACATGGCGGTCGCCTCCCTGGTCGGCTGCTCCTGGTGCCTCGACTTCAACTACTTCATGGCCCGCGACAAGGGTCTCGACCTCGACAAGGCGCGCGAGGTCCCGAACTGGCGGGCCTCGACGGTCTTCTCCACGCTCGAGCGCCAGGTGATGGAGTACGCCGAGGCCGCCAGCCAGACGCCCCCCACGGTCACCGACGAGATGGTCGAGCCGCTGCTCGCCGCGCTCGGGCCGGCGGGCCTGATCGAGCTGACCAACGTGATCGGCTTCGCGAACATGACGACCCGGTCCAACACCGCACTGGGCATCGAGTCCGAGGGCTTCGCGGCCGCGTGCGGCATGAAGCCCCTGGCCGAGCGGCCCGCCGTAGGCTCGCCCGCATGAGCGATCCCTTCGTCGCCCACCGCAACCTGCTCTTCACGGTCGCCTACGAGATGCTCGGCTCCGCGGCCGACGCCGAGGACGTCGTTCAGGAGACCTGGCTGCGGTGGGCGGAGGTGGACCGCGACGAGATCCGCGACCCGCGGGCGTACCTGGTCCGGATCGTCACCCGCCAGGCACTCAACCGGCTGCGCACGCTGTCCCGGCGGCGCGAGGACTACGTCGGCGAGTGGCTGCCCGAGCCCCTGCTGACCGCGCCCGACGTCGCCGAGGACGTCGAGCTCGCCGAGAGCGTGTCGATGGCGATGCTCACCGTGCTCGAGACGCTGGGGCCGACCGAGCGCGCGGTGTTCGTGCTGCGGGAGGTCTTCGACACCCCGTACGACGAGATCGCGGCCGCCGTCGGCAAGACGTCGGCCGCGGTCCGCCAGATCGCCACCCGGGCCCGCAACCACGTGGCCGCACGGCGGCCGCGGGTCGACGTCGACCGGGGCGAGCAGCAGGCGGTCGTCGAGAGCTTCCTCGCCGCGGTGCAGGGCGGGGACCTCCAGGGCCTGCTCGACGCGCTCGCGCCCGACGTGGTGCTGCTGGCCGACCACGGCGGCGTGGCACAGGCGATCCGCAAGCCGCTGCACGGCTCGGAGCCGGTCGCGCGGCTGCTGGCGAACTTCGCGACCTTCGCGCCCGACGGCGTCATCGAGCCGGTGTGGATCAACGGCTCTCTCGGCGCCCGGATCGACGCGCGCGGCGAGGTCACCGCGATCAGCCTGGAGCTCGCGGACGGCCGGATCAGCAAGATCCTCGTGGTCCGCAACCCGGCCAAGCTGACCTCCCTCACGGAGGAGTTCGTGCTCAGCCGGGCGGCTCAGCCGTAGGGCGTGTCCTCGGAGTCAGCGCAGGTCGGCGACCGAGCGGACCACGGTGCCGTACACGTCGCCGATGGTCGCCAGCGCCGCCGCGTGCAACTGGGCGGCCGGGACGTCGCCGGCGGCGCTCGGCAGCGAGCGGGTCGCGCAGGCGTCGGCGACCACGGTGACGTCGTACCCGCGCAGGAGGGCACCCTCGGCGGTGAAGGTGACGCACATGTGCGTCATGAACCCGGCGAGGACGATCTGCTGGTGGCCGGCGGCCTCCAGCAGGTCGGCCAGCTCGGTGCCGTGGAAGGAGTTCGGGGCAGCCTTGGTGACCACGGCCTCACCGTCGACCGGGCGCACCCGGTCGTGGATCGCACCGATCGGCGCGGAGACGTCGTAGAGGCTGCCAGGCCCGTCGTCGTGCTGGACGTGCACCACGGTCGCGCCGGCCGCGCGGGCCTTGCCGAGCAGGTCCGCGGCCTGGTCGAGCGCGGCGTCCCAGCCGTCCAGCTCCATCGCGCCGGTCGTGTAGGTGGTCTGGTAGTCGATGAGCACCACCGTCGCGTCGGCGAGCGAGGCGGGGACGTCGGCCACTCCGGAGAGCGTCCGCAGGGGCGTCGAGGTCATGGGGGTTTCCTTTCCACGGGGCGGGGTGCTTCCATGGTCGCCGACCCGAATCCGCCTCAACAGGTCGGATCGGGTCGCCTGTCATCCACTTCGGCCGGGAGGTACGACGTGGCCCCACCCCGGGTCGCCGTGATCGCCGTGGAGGGGATCAGCCCCTTCCACCTGTCCGTGCCGTCCCTGGTGTGGGGCGCCGAGCAGCCGGTCGGCGAGCAGCCCCCGTGGCCGATCGAGCTGGTCGCCGTACGGCCCGGTCCGCTGCGGACCTCGGCCGGCTACGCGATCAGCGTCGAGCACGGCCTCGACGCGGTGGAGCGGGCCGACATCGTGGTGATGCCGTGGTGGGACGACCCCGAGCGGCCCGCACCCGAGCCGGTCCTCGCGGCCCTGCGCGCCGCCCACGACCGCGGCGCCCAGGTCGTCGGCCTGTGCCTCGGGGTGTTCGTGCTGGCCGACGCCGGCCTGCTCGACGGCCGGGCCGCGACCACGCACTGGCAGTGGGCCGACACCTTCCGGCGCCGGTTCCCCGACGTCGACCTGCGGCCCGAGACGCTGTACGTCGACGAGGGCTCGATCATCACCGGCGCTGGTGCGACCGCGGGCGTCGACACCTGCCTGCACGTCCTCGCCCAGCGGTCCGGGCAGTCCACGGCCACCCGGGTCGCGCGCCGCATCGTCGCCGCGCCGCACCGGGCCGGCGGCCAGGCGCAGTACATCGAGACGCCCGTCCCCGAGGCCGCCGACGACGCCGTCGCCCGCGCCATGGCCTGGGCGGTCGGCTGCCTCGACGCCCCGCTCGGCATCGACGCCCTCGCCGGGCACGCGTGCATGAGCCGCAGCGCCTTCACCCGCGCGTTCCGGGCGCGCACGGGCTCGAGCGTGCACCCGTGGCTGGTGGCCCAGCGCGTGGCGCGGGCGCGCGACCTGCTGGAGACGACCGGCCTCGGGGTCGACGAGGTCGCCCGCCGGGTCGGCTTCGGCACGGCGGCCCGGCTGCGGTCCCACTTCACCGCCGCGGTCGGGGTGACCCCGACCCGCTACCGCTCGGACTTCGCCCGGCGGCTCGACGACGGCGCCGGCGCCAGCAGCACCGGCATCAGCTCGCGCACCTGGTCGCGGAGGTCGTCGAGCACGCCCTCCCTCTCGCAGAGGTAGCCGAGCAGGGCCTGCTGGAACAGGCCGTCGAGCAGGCCGTAGGTGACGTGCGGCGTCATCCCGACCGGCCGCGCTGCGAGTGCGGCGTAGGTCGACACCACCCGCCAGACCATGTCCTCGAGGGTCTGGTCGATCTGCAGCACGGCCTCGCGCAGGCTCTCCTCGAACATGCTCTGCGAGCGCAGGTCGTACCAGAGCCGGTGCATCGGGGCCTCGTCGACGATCGTCTCGGCGAGCTTGTCGGCGAACGCCTCGACCAGTCCCTCGGCCGTCGTCGCGTCCGCGACCACACCGTCGTAGCGGTGGACGCAGGTCGCCTTGTACTGGCGCACGCAGTAGACGATCAGCTCGAGCTTGTCGTGGAAGTAGTAGTGGACGACGCCGTGGGAGAACTCGGAGTTGTTGGCGATCTCGCGCAGGCTGGCCCGCGCGTAGCCGAGCTCCCCGAGGGTCCGCAGCGCGGAGTCGGCGAGGGCGCGGCGGCGCTCGTCGTGCTTGTCGGCCGGCGTACGACGAGCCGTGGCAGTCGTCATGTCGCCGGACACTACCCGAGATCGGCGCCTTCTTGACACTCGCCCAGATTTTTCTGGGCATTTGTCAAGAGAAGTCTTGACAGTCGTCAAGGCGCGGGAGTTGTGTGTCCTGCATCACTCGCAGCCCCACCGACGAAGGAGTCGCACCCCATGACCGAACGTGAGCTGGCCGGGCGGACCGCCCTGGTGACCGGCGGGGCCCAGGGCCTGGGCCGCAAGTTCGCCGAGCTCCTGACCGCGGCGGGCGCGACCGTCGTCGTCGCCGACCTGCAGGACGAGAAGGGCAAGGAGGTCGCCGAGTCGATCGGCGGCGCCTTCGTCCACCTCGACGTCACCGACGACGCGTCGTGGGAGGCGGCCGTCGCCCAGGCGGTGCGCGAGGTCGGCGGCCTCGACATCCTGGTCAACAACGCCGGGATCGAGATCGCCGGGCTCTTCCTCGACCTCGACCCCGACGTCGTCCGGCGGATCTTCGACGTCAACGTGGTCGGCACCTCGCTCGGCATCAAGCACGCCTTCCGCACGATGGGACCGGGCGGAGCAGCCGGCAACGGCGGCGTCGTCATCAACATCGCCTCGGTCGCCGCCACCATCGCGTTCCCGGCGCTCTCGGCGTACTCCGCCTCCAAGTCCGCCGTCGACCGGATCACCCGGATCGCGGCGATGGAGAGCGGCAAGCTCGGCCTGGGCGTCCGGGTCAACTGCGTCTACCCCGGCCTGGTGCCCAACGAGATGGGCGCCGGCCTGGCCAACGAGATGACCGCGCTGGGGCTGTTCCCCTCACCGGAGGAGGCGGTCGCCGGCGTCGTCGCCCTCACCCCGTCCGGCCGGCTGGCGACCGAGGACGAGATCGCCGACGCGGTCGTCTTCCTCGCCTCCGACCGCGCGCGCTTCGTCAACGGCATCGGCCTGCCGGTCGACGGCGGGATGGGGATGTGAGATGACCACCACCAAGCCCGTCGTCGTCTACGGCGCGTCCGGCTACACCGGCCGGCTGATCTGCGAGTACCTCCGCGAGTTCGGCGTCCCGTTCGTGGCCGCCGGCCGCGACAGCGGCAAGCTCAAGGCGTCGATGGAGGCCAACGTCCCCGGCATCGAGACCGCCGACTACGAGATCGTCGAGGTGACCCACGACGTCGCCGCGCTGACCGAGCTGTTCCGCGGCGCCTCCGTCGTGTGCAACACGGTCGGCCCGTTCTCCAAGTACGGCCCCGAGGTGGTCGAGGCCTGCCTGGCGGCCGATGTCCACTACCTCGACACGACCGGCGAGCAGGACTGGCTGATCACCTGCGACGAGAGGTACGGCGCCGACTTCGCCGCCGTCGGCCTGCTGCTGTCGCCCGGCATCGCGCAGATGTACACGACCGGTGAGATCGCCGCCGAGCTGTGCCTGGAGAAGCCGGGCCTGGACTCCCTCGACATCGCGGTGTTCTGGGGCGGATCCCCCACGATCGCCTCGACCCAGACCATCCTGGTCAACGCCGCGACGTCGAGGGCCCACTACCTGCAGCAGAACCAGTACGTCGAGTTCGACCCCACCCAGGGCCTGGTGCCGCTCGTCGTCCCGGGACAGCACGAGCTCGCGCTCTCGCTGCCGTGGGGCGGCACGTCGCACCCCGTCTGGTACCGCAAGGACCCCCGGGTCGCGAACTGCAAGGCGCAGGGCGGCGTCTTCAACGCGGCGCTGATGAACGGCGTCCCCCAGATCGTCGCCGGCGCCCTGGAGGCGACCAAGGACATGAACGAGGCGGACCGCGACGCCGCGCTCACGGCCACTGCGGCGCAGGTGATGAACCAGATGCCGCCCCGCGAGAACCCGCGGCTCAACAAGTCGCTCGACTCGGTGCACGCCTCGGGCCCGCTCGGCCGCGCCCACTGCGTGATCCACGGCAACCAGAACTACAAGCAGACCGGCCTGCTGCAGGCGTTCGCGGCCTACTCCCTGCTGCAGCAGCCACCGCTGCGGGTCGGGTTCGCGTCGGGCTGCAAGGCCTTCGGGCACCGCGTGCTGCTCGGTCAGCTGCGCGCCTTCGGCCTGGTGTCCGAGCCGGTCCTCACGGTCGAGGGCTGAGGTCCGCACCGTGCGGCTGGTCGACTACCTGGACAAGGGAGCGTCGCTGGGGGGCGACGCGCCCTGCCTGGTCTGCGACGGGCGGACGTGGACGTACGACGAGGTGCGGGACCTCGCCGGACGGGTCGCGTCCGCCCTCGCAGGACGGGGCGTCCGACCCGGCGACAAGGTCGCCATCCTCTCCTCGAACGACCCGGTGGCCTTCACCTGCGTCTTCGGGATCAGCCGGGCCGGTGCGGTGTGGTGCCCGATCAACCCGCGCAACGAGGCGGCCGAGAACCGCGAGCTGCTCGACCTGTTCGAGTGCACGACCCTGATCTTCCAGGCCTCGTACGCCGGTCTCGTCGACCAGGTCCGCGGCGACCTGCCGGACGTGACCACGCTGGTCTGCCTCGACGCGGACCTCGACTGGGCGCTCGGGTGGGACGACTTCCTCGCGGTCGGGGGCGATCAGGTCGTCGACCACCCGGCCGACGACGACCTGGCGATGATCGTCGGCACCGGCGGCACCACCGGCCGACCCAAGGGGGTGATGCTCACCGGCACGAACCTCGAGACGATGACGGCGCTGACCCTGATCGGCTACCCGTGGCCCGAGCGACCCGACCGGCCGACGTACCTCGCCCTCGCACCGCTCACCCACGCCGCCGGCGTGCTCTGCTTCCCGGTGCTGGCCTCGGGCGGCGCGATCGTGGTGATGCGGACTCCCGACGTCGGTGGCTTCCTGGCGGCGATCGCCGAGCACCGGGTGACGCACACCTTCTTGCCGCCGACGCTGATCTACATGGTCCTCGACCACCCGGACCTGGCGACCACGGACCTGTCCTCGCTGCAGTGCTTCTGGTACGGCGCCGCGCCGATGTCGTCGCGCCGGCTCGAGGAGGCGCTCACCCGGATCGGGCCCGTGATGGCGCAGCTGTTCGGCCAGACCGAGGCACCGATGATGATCTCGACCATGGCGCCCCGCGACCACTTCCGCGCCGACGGATCGGTCGCCCTCGAACGGCTGTCATCAGCGGGGCGGCCCGCACCGCTGGTGACGGTCTCCATCATGGCCGGCGACGGCACCCTGCTGCCCGACGGCGAGCGCGGCGAGATCGTGGTCCGCAGTTCGCTGGTGATGCGCGGGTACTACAAGAACCCCGAGGCGACCGCGGAGGCCGCGGCTCACGGCTGGCACCACACCGGCGACATCGGCTACCTGGACGCCGAGGGCTTCCTGCACGTCGTCGACCGGGCCAAGGACATGGTGATCACCGGCGGGTTCAACGTCTACTCCACCGAGGTCGAGCAGGCCCTAATGGCCCACCCCGCGGTCGCCGACTGCGCCGTGATCGGCCTGCCCGACGAGAAGTGGGGCGAGCGGGTGACCGCCGTCCTCCAGCTCCGGCCGGGGCAGCAGGTCTCGCCCGAGGAGGTGCGGGCCTTCGCCAAGGAGCGCATCGGCAGCGTCAAGGCGCCCAAGCAGGTCGAGGTCTGGGCCGACCTGCCGCGCTCCAAGGTCGGCAAGGTCCTCAAGACCGCCATCAAGGAGCAGCTGGCATGAACCCGGTCCCCGAGGTCACGGTGAGCCGGACGGCGTCCGTGCTGGTGGTCGAGGACAACCCGCTGCTGCTGCTCGTGCTGTCCGAGCTCGTCGGGGCCACGGCGCCCCTGTCGCTCGCCGGCGCCGCCACGGACGCCGTGACCGCGCTCGCGGTCAGCACCGAGGGACGGCTGGACGCCGCCATCTGCGACATCCACCTGCCCGACATGAGCGGCCTGGACCTCATCCCCCGGCTCCGGGCGCGCCACCCCGAGCTGGTCGTCGTCACCTACAGCTCAGCGGACGTCGACCCCACCGTCCTGGCCCGGGTCGGCGTCGACCGGTCGTTCGACAAGGTCCACAGCCCGTCCGACGTCGTCACCGCGCTCGCGCAGCGGCTCGATCTGGGGTGAGGGTGCGAGCCCGTCTCACGACCGCCGGTCGGCTACCGGGTCGAGGATCGGCGCGCCGGTCAGCTCGCGGACCTTGGCGGCGTCCGTGCCGGGCGCGACGTCGACGAGCACGAGCCCCTCGGGAGTGACGTCGAGGACGGCGAGGTCGGTGATGATCCGGTCGACGACGCCGGCGCCGGTGAGCGGCAGCGTGCAGGTCTCGACGATCTTGGGCGTCCCGTCCTTGGCGACGTGGTCGGTGATGACCACGACCCGGCGGGTGCCCGCGACGAGGTCCATCGCACCGCCCATGCCCTTGACGAGCTTGCCGGGGACGGTCCAGTTGGCGAGGTCGCCGTTGCTCGCGACCTGCAGCGCGCCGAGGATCGCGATGTCGACGTGGCCGCCGCGGATCATGGCGAAGCTGGTCGCGGAGTCGAAGAACGACGCGCCCGGCGCGGTGGTGACGGTCTGCTTGCCGGCGTTGATCAGGTCGGCGTCCTCCTCGCCCTCGTAGGGGAAGGGACCCATGCCGAGCAGGCCGTTCTCGCTCTGCAGCAGCACGTTGACGCCCGGCGGCAGGTGGTCGGCGACCAGCGTCGGGATGCCGATGCCGAGGTTGACGTAGTCGCCGTCGTTGAGCTCGCGGGCGGCGATCGCCGCCATCTCCTCACGGGTCCAGGCCATGTCAGGCACCCACCTTCTCGCGCACGACGCGCTGCTCGATGTCCTTGGGCCGGTCGCTCGCCTGCACGGTGACGTCGACGAAGATGCCCGGGGTGACGACCTCGTCCGGGTCGAGGAAGCCGTCGAGGACGTGCTCGGCCTCGGCGATGCAGACCCGCCCGCTCATCGCGACCAGCGGGTTGAAGTTGCGGGCGGTCGCCCGGTAGCGCAGGTTGCCCTCGGCGTCCGCGGTGTGGGCGTGGACCAGGGCGAGGTCGGCGACGATGCCGCGCTCGAGGACGAAGGTCTCGCCGTCGAACACCTCGTGCGGCTTGCCCTCCGCGACCTCGGTGCCGACGCCGGTGCGGGTGTAGAACCCGGCGATGCCGGAACCGCCGGCGCGCAGCCGCTCGGCGAGCGTTCCCTGCGGACAGAACTCGACCTCGAGCGCACCGTCGAGGTACTGCTGCGCGAAGAGCTTGTTCTCTCCGACGTAGGACGCGATCACCTTGGCGACCTGGTTGTTCTCCAGCAGCACGCCGAGCCCCTTGCCGTCGACGCCCATGTTGTTGGACACGATGGTCAGGTCCCGCGCCCCGCTGTCGCGCACCGCCTCGATCAGGTCGCGCGGGATGCCGCACAGGCCGAAGCCGCCCACCGCGATCGTCATTGCGTCCCGGACCCGCTCGGCCACGGCCGAGCGGGCGTCGTCCACCAGCTTCGTCATGCCCCCATCACCGCCGACCCCCAGCCCCGCCGTCAACGAAGTGACCGGGCAGCGGATGCCGTCAGGCAGGCGCGTCCACTCAGTGGACGCGTAGGATCGCGTCGTGGAGCGCCCGCCCGGAGTCGTCGAGAAGGTCGCCGCCCTGCTCCGCGCACTGTCTACCGCCGAGTCCGGCACGACGACCACGGTGCTCGCCACCACCACCGACCAGCCCCGGGCGACCACCCACCGGTTGCTCGAGTCGCTCGCCGCCGAGGGGCTCGTCGACCGCGACCCGCAGACCGGGCGCTGGTTCCTCGGCCCCGAGACCTACGTGCTCGGCATGGCGGCCGCCGCCCGCTACGACCTGACCAACGAGGCCAGGGCGAGCGTGCACCGGCTGGCGAAGGAGACCGGCGAGAGTGCGTTCTTCTCGGTGCGCCGCGGCGACGAGACCGTGGTCCTGCTCCGCGAGGACGGCGACTTCCCGATCCGCTCGTACGTCCTCTACGAGAGTGCCCGCTTCCCCCTCGGCGTCGTCTCCGCCGGCATCGCGATCCTCGCCCACCTGCCGGACCGGGAGATCGACGCCTTCCTCGCCCGGGTCGACCTGACCGCCGAGTGGGGACCCCAGCACTCGGCCGCGGCGATCCGCAAGCGGCTGGCCGCGACTCGTCGTACCGGCTGGTCGCTCAACCCCGGCCACGTGGTCGAGGGCTCCTGGGGGATGGCGGCCGCCGTCTTCGACGCGTCGGGGCGACCGGAGTGGGCGCTCACCCTGACCGGCGTCGAGCAGCGCTTCCGCCGCGACCGGCAGCCGGTGCTGGGCCGGCTGCTGCTCGAGGAGGCCCACCGGCTCTCGCGGCTGGCGTGAGCCTTCCGACACCCCCCGCCCTTGTCGCCCCGGCCCGGGGTGCGTAGATTCCGCTGCGAGCCAGTCACACCCCCCGGGGTGAGGGAATCCGGTGAGAGTCCGGAACTGTCGCGCAGCGGTGAGGGCGACGGGCGAGGCACGAAGCCACTGGGCCGCACGCTGGCCTGGGAAGGCGCCTCGTCCGATTGACCCCGAGTCCGAAGACCTGCTGGCTCGACGTGTCCAACGAGCTTCGCGACTTGAGCTCCCGGCCCCGACAGGTCTTCGATGCACAACCTCGATGCGGTGGAGCGTCGGCCCGACGCGCGCCGCCTCCCCGTGACGGTGCTGGTCGCCGTCCTCCTCCCGGTGGCGGTCGCCACGGTGGTCGCCTCGACCGGGTTCGGCGCGGAGCCGCTGCCCCTGCGCGTCGTCGTGGACACGCTCGCGGCGCGGTTCTCGGGATCACCGGCCGACCCGGCGTACGACGTCATCGTGTGGGAGATCCGGCTGCCCCGGACGCTGCTCGCCCTGGTGGTCGGGGCGGGCCTGGCGGTGGCCGGCACCGGCATCCAGACGCTGGTGCGCAACCCGCTGGCGGACCCCTACCTGCTCGGCGTCTCCTCCGGCGCCAGCGTCGGCGCCACCGCGGTGATCACCACCGGGGTGCTGGCCGGCGCCGGGCTGTGGGCGCTGTCCCTCGGCGCCCTGGTCGGTGCGCTGCTCGCCTCGCTCCTGGTCTTCGGCATCGCGATGCTGCAGGGCGGGCTCACCCCGCTGCGCCTGGTCCTGACCGGCACCGTCCTGTCGGCGGCGTTCTCGTCGATGGCCAGCTTCCTGGTGTTCCGCAGCGCCGAGCCGCAGGCGGCCCAGTCGGTGTTGTTCTGGCTGCTCGGCTCGGTCTCGGGCGCGACCTGGGCCCAGCTGTGGCTGCCCTGCGTGGCGGTCGTGGTGAGCCTCGGGCTGCTCCTGGCGGTCAGCGGCTGGCTGGACGCGCTCGCGGTCGGGCCGGACACCGCGGCAGCGCTCGGCGTACCCGTCGCGGGGCTGCGGATCGGCCTGTTCGCCCTGCTCGCCGTCCTGGTCGGCGTCCTCGTCGCGGTCGCCGGGGGGATCGGCTTCGTCGGTCTGGTCGTGCCGCACCTCGCCCGGATGGTCGTGGGGCCACGGCACCGGGTGGCGCTGCCGGTCGCGGCGCTCGCCGGCGCCGTGTTCCTGGTGTGGGTCGACGTCGCGGCCCGGGTCGCGGTCCGGCCGACCGAGATCCCGCTCAGCGTGGTGACCGGGCTGATCGGTGCCCCGGTCTTCCTGGTGCTGCTCGGACGGCGTCGCTACCGGTTCGGGGAGGACGGATGAGCCTCCTCGACACGACCACCCGGACCGCGGCCCCGGCGCTGAGCGCTCACGGCCTCACCTGCGCCATCGGGCGGCGGACCGTGCTCTCGGACGTGGACCTCGAGGTCCGGCCGGGTGAGGTGCTCGGCCTGATCGGCGCCAATGGCACCGGCAAGTCGACGCTGCTGCGGACGCTGGCGGGCGTCCGGGCCCCGGCGGCCGGGGAGGTGCGGGTGGGCGCGCAGCCGCTGGCCGGGCTGCGGCCGCAGGAGCGGGCACGCCGGATCGGGTACGTCGCGCAGGAGGAGGCCGCGCCCTCGGACCTGCTCGTCGCCGAGCTGGTCGCCCTGGGCCGGGTGCCGCACCGCGGCGCCCGGGGCGGGCTCGGCGCGGACGACCGGGCCGCCGTACGCCACGCACTGCGCCTCGTCGACCTCGAGTACGCCGCCGCCCAGCCCCTCGACCGGCTCTCCGGCGGCGAGCGACGGCGGGCCGTGCTCGCCCGCGGCCTGGCCCAGGAGGCGCCGCTGCTGCTGCTCGACGAGCCGACCAACCACCTCGACATCGGCCACCGGCTGGCCCTGATACGGCTGATCCGCGGCCTCGGCCGGACGGTGGTGCTCGCCCTCCACGACCTCGACCTCGCCGCCACCTTCTGCGACCGGATCGCGGTGCTGCACGACGGCCGGCTGGTCGCCGTCGGTGAGCCCGACGCCGTGCTCACCCCGACCGTGCTCCACGACGCCTTCGGCGTCCTGGCGACCCGGGTCACCCATCCCCTCACCGGCCGCACCCACCTGCTGTTCAGCCACGACGAGAGCGAGACCCACCCGTGAACCTGCGTTCCTCCAGCGCCCTGGCCACCGCGGCCGTCCTCCTCCTCGCCGGCTGCTCGGCCGGCGCCGAGGAGGCCGCGCAGCGGGCCTCGACGACGATCACCAACTGCGGCCGCCAGGTCGACTTCCCCACCCCCGCCCGGCGGATCTTCGTCAACGACTCGAACCTGGTCTCGATGGTCCTGGCGCTCGGCGCCGAGGACCAGGTCGCCGCGGTCTCCGGCATCGGCCGCGACGAGGAGGTGCTGACCGAGCACTACGGCGACGCCGTCGCCGGGCTGGACCAGGTCTCCGACGACTACCCGGGCCTGGAGACCGTGGTCGCCGCCCGCCCCGACGTGATGGTCGCGGGCTGGAGCTACGGGTACGACGAGACCAAGCAGCTCACCCCGGACAGCCTCGCGGGCCGCGACATCGCGGCGTACGTCCTCACCGAGTCCTGCCGCCAGGCCGGCAGCGAGGCGCGCGGGATCGTCGACCCGTGGACCGCGCTGCGCGAGGACCTCACCAACCTCGGCGTGATCACCGGCCGCGAGGACCGGGCGAGCGAGGTGGTCGCCGACCTCGACCAGCGCCTCGCCGCCCTCGCCGCCGCCCCGCAGCCGGAGGAGCCACCCGTGGTGTTCGTCTTCGACAGCGGCGAGAAGGCGGTGTTCACCTCCGGCGCGTTCGGAGCTCCCCAGGCGATCATCGAGTCGGGCGGCGGCGTCAACGCGATGGCGGGGACGAAGGACACCTGGACGGAGGTCTCCTGGGAGAGGCTCGCGACCTCGCGGCCGGACGCCTTCGTCTTCGTCGACTACCCCGGCCAGACCTTCGAGCAGAAGGTCGCGGTGCTGCGGGCCAACCCGGCGACGAGGGACCTGCCCGCCGTGCGGGAGGAGCGCTTCCTCAACCTGCCGTACGCGATGTGGACCAGCGGCCCGCTGAACGTCGACGCGGCCGAGGAGGTGCGGTCCGCGCTGGAGGGCTGGGGCCTGGTCCCGGCGCGCTGAGGCTGCGTGACGCCCTCGTGCACCCCGCCAGGTCACCCACCTGATCTGGGTCCTCGCCGCCGGCGTGGTCGGCTCCCTCGGCAACGAGCTGGGCGTGCGCGAGGCGCACGCGGTCGCTGCACGACGCCGTACCCCACCTGGAGTCCGTGGTCGTGCACGTTCCCCCGGCTGCCACCTGAGACCGGTTGAATGGTCCCGTGACCAGTCAACCCCGCCCTGTCGGCGGCGACGTGATCCCCCTGCGCGAGGCGACCCGGGCCTGGTTCGAGATCTCGCTGCAGACCTTCGGCGGGCCGGCCGGCCAGATCGCGGTCATGCAGCACAAGCTGGTCGACGAGAAGCGCTGGATCGGGCAGAAGAGGTTCCTGCACGCGCTGAACTTCTGCATGCTGCTGCCCGGCCCCGAGGCCCAGCAGCTCGCGATCTACACCGGCTGGCTGCTCAACGGGATCCGCGGCGGCCTGATCGCGGGCGGCCTGTTCGTGCTGCCCGGGATGCTCGCCCTGCTCGCCCTGTCCGGCATCTACGTCGGGTACGGCGAGACCGACTTCGTCACCGCGCTCTTCGCCGGCGTCGCGCCCGCCGTGATCGCGATCGTCGTCCAGGCCGTGCACCGGGTCGGGAAGCGGGCACTGCACCACCCGGCGCTGGTCGCCCTCGCCGTCGCGTCCTTCGTGGCGCTCACCTTCTTCGCCGTGCCCTTCCCCGCCGTGGTGTTCGCGGCGGGGCTGCTCGGCTGGCTGCTCAGCCTGCGCCTTCCCGCCCTGCGTGAGGCACCTGCCCATGCCGCTGCCGACGGGCCCGAGCCGCTGATCAGCGACGACGCGCTGCACCACGAGCTGCCGACCGTGCGCCGCTCGGGCATCGTCCTGGCGATCGGGCTGTTCACCTGGTTCGCTCCGGTCGTGGCCTTCGCCGCCCTCGCCGGCACCACCGGCACACCCGTCTTCGTCGACCAGGGCCTGTTCTTCTCCGGGGCCGCGGTGGTCACCTTCGGCGGCGCCTACGCGGTGCTCTCGTACGTCGCCCAGCAGGCCGTCGGCGTCTACCACTGGCTCGCACCCGGCGAGATGGTCCGCGGCCTCGCCCTCGCCGAGACGACGCCCGGACCGCTGATCATGGTGGTCCAGTTCGTCGCCTTCGTCGGTGCCTACCGCAACCCGGGCTCGCTGGACCCCTGGCTCGCCGCCGTGCTCGCCTCCCTGCTGGTCACCTGGGTGACCTTCGTGCCGTGCTTCCTGTTCGTGCTCCTCGGGGCGCCGTACGTCGAGCGGCTCCGCGACAACCGCGGCCTGGGCGCCGCACTGACCGGCATCACCGCGGCCGTGGTCGGCGTGATCGCGAACCTCGCGGTGTTCTTCGCGCTGCACAACCTGTTCGACCGCAACCGCGCCGTCGATGCCGAGTGGCTCCACGTCGACGTACCCGTCCTGTCGTCCTGGGACCCGGTGGCCTTCGCGATCACCGCGGTGGCGCTCGGCGTCATGTTCCGGCTCGGCTGGAGCCCGCTGCGGACGCTCGGCCTGTGTGCGGCGCTCGGGGTGGGGACCTTCGTGGTGGGGCTGGTCAGCTAGCCAGGCGACAGCAGCGCCATCACGACGACGTCCGGGCCTTCCTCGCCGACCGCGTCCCGCAGCCAGTCCGGGCGCAGGCTGAGCACCTCGGTCCACCCGGACCGGCGGTAGAGCGCCAGCGCCGCGGGGTGGACCGGCAGCACCTCGAGGCACGGGCGCAGGCCCGCCGCCCGGAGGTCGGCGACCACGGCGTCGAGCAGCAGCCGACCGACGCCCCGGCCGCGCACCTCGGCGCCCACGAACAGCGTGCTCACCCAGCCGAGGTCGGCGACCTCGCAGCCGTGGGCCCGGGCGCAGGCGCCGTTCAACGCCGCCGCGTCCGGGAAGCCGGCGACCGGCCCGGTCCGGCACACGTGGCCGACCGGACGGCCCTCGACCTCCGCGGTCCAGGCCGCCACCGCGTCGTCGGCGTGGAGGAACTGCTCGACCGGGACCGGCAGCGGGTCACGGAAGGGGTACCGGGTCGCCGGCTGCTGCTCCCTCAGCACCGCGGCCAGCGCCGGCAGGTCAGCAGCACGTCGGGGGCGGACGGTCACCGGTGCCACCGGAGGATCGTGGCACGACCGCCCCGGCCAGGGCCGCCGCCGCGCAGCGCAGCGCGCACGCGGCGGCGACCCGGAGGACGTCGCGAGCGGTCACGAGGACCGGCCCCTCAGCAGCACGCCGGAGGCCAGCGCGCCCACCGCGGCCACGACCGCGGCGCCGACGAACGCAGCCGAGTAGCCGTCGGTGAGGGCAGCGGGGTCACCGAGCCGGTCGGCGCCGGCGCCGGCCGCGATCGCGGTCATCACGGCGAGGCCGAGGGCCGAGCCGACCTGGTAGCTGGTGTTGACGATGCCCGAGGCGAGGCCGCCCTCCTCCGGCGGCGCGGCGGAGATCGCCGTGCCGAGGGTGGGGATGAAGGCGAGCGACATGCCGAGGGCGGCGACCAGTGAGGCGGGGAGCACGTCGACCGCGTAGCTGCCGTCCGGGTCGATCATCGCCAGCCAGGCCATGCCGGCGGCGAGCAGGACCAGGCCGGTGACGGTCGCGGTCCGTACGCCGAGCACGGCGAGGACGCGAGGCGCCAGGACGACCATGCCGACCATGATCAGCAGCGTCATCGGCAGCAGGGCGGCGCCGCTGGGGAACGCGGTGAAGCCGAGGACCTGCTGCAGGTAGAGGTTCAGGAAGAACCACATCGGGATCCACGCGGCGCCGAGCAGGAGCTGGGCCAGGTTGGCGGCGGCCAGGTCGGGCGCGCGGAGGATGCCGAGGCGGACCAGCGGGTCGCGGCCGCGTGCCTGCTGGGCGACGAAGACGGCGACCAGCACCGCACCCAGGGCGAGGACCCACCAGGTGCGCGCGGCACCCCAGCCGATCTCGGGAGCCTGGACCACGGCGTACACGAGGGCAGCGAGACCGGCGGTCACCGTGATCGCGCCGACCACGTCGACCCGACGCGATCCACCCGAGCGACCAGCCGGCATCGACGACGGCACGAGGGCGAGGATCAGCAGCGCGATCGGGAGGTTGATGGCGAACACCCACGGCCAGCTGAGGTACTCGGTGATCACGCCACCGAGGAAGACGCCGGCCGTGCCACCGGCGGGCGCGGCGGCGCCGTACAGGGCAAGGGCCTTGGTCAGCTCGCGCGGGTTGCCGCCGAACAGCATCATCAGCAGGGCCAGGGCGGACGGGGCGATGAGCGCGGCGCCCGCTCCCTGGATCGCGCGGCCGGCGAGCTCGACCTCGACGTTGCCGGCGACCGCGGCGACCAGCGAGCCGGCGGCGAGGACGACCCAGCCGGCCGCGAAGACGGTGCGGGCGCCGAGGACGTCGGACACCTTGCCGCCGAGCAGCAGCAGGCCGCCGAACGCGACGACGTAGGCGTTGAAGACCCAGGACAGGTTCTCCGGCGTGAAGCCGAGGTCGCGCTGCATCTCGGGCAGGGCCACGCCGATGATCGACGTGTCCATGATGACCATGAACTGGGCGGCGGCGATGACCGCGAGCCCGAGCCAGCGGCGGCTCCGGCGGCCGGCCTCCGGCGGGGTGAGGACTGACATCTCGATCTCCTTCTTGACGTATAGGTACCCTAGGGGGGTACCGTATGGAACGGATCGGGACGCTACCACGGAATACCGCAGGGGGGTATCCTGTTCGGGCAGGTCGATTCCCCAGCACACGAAGGACACAGGGCCATGGCACACAGCGACACCGGCGCGGAGCACCAGCACAGCTACATCGCCAACCGCACCAAGGACGACTACCTCAAGCGGCTGCGCCGCATCGAGGGCCAGGCGCGGGGTCTGCAGCGGATGGTCGAGGAGGAGCAGTACTGCATCGACATCCTCACCCAGGTCTCCGCCATGACGAAGGCCCTCCAGTCCGTCGCCCTCGGCCTGCTCGACGAGCACATGGCGCACTGCGTCGTGAACGCCGCCCAGGAGGGAGGTGAGGAGGCCGCCATCAAGCTCAAGGAGGCCTCCGACGCCATCGCCCGCCTGGTCCGTTCCTGACGCGTCCCGATCTGACATCACCCATCCAGCGAGAGGAACCCTCCGATGAGCACCACCCAGACCTTCACCGTCACCGGCATGACCTGCGGCCACTGCGTCGCCTCCGTCACCGAGGAGGTGCAGGAGATCTCCGGCGTCCAGGACGTCGCGGTCGACCTGCCCACCGGTGCGGTCACGATCACCAGCGCCGCCCCCCTCGACGAGTCCGCCGTGAAGGCCGCCGTCGAGGAGGCCGGCTACCAGCTCGCATGAACACCCCGGTCAGGCTGGCGGGCTTCGCCGCCTCCGCCGCGGCCGTGTTCGGCCTCGCGGTCCTCGTCGGGCGGGCCGTCGGCCCGTTCGACGCGGACCCCGCGGAGCCGGCCCACGACACGCACGCGGAGCCCACGCACCTCACGCCCGCGCCGGCCGGGGGGACCGAGATCCCCGGAGGACTCATGACCTCGCAGGACGGCTACACCCTCGCCCTCACCGACAGCCGGGCCGAGCCCGGCGGGGCGGTGCCGGTGAGCTTCACCATCACCGGACCCGACGGCGCCCCCGTGACGTCGTACGAGGTCCAGCACGAGAAGCAGCTCCACCTGATCGCCGTACGGCGGGACTTCAGCGGCTTCCAGCACGTCCACCCCACCCTCGCCGACGGCACCTGGTCGACCGACCTCGCGCTGACGCCCGGGTCGTGGCGGCTGTTCGCCGACTTCAAGGCCACCGGCGGCGACGCGCTCACCCTCGGCACCGACCTCGCGGTCGACGGTGCGTTCGAGTCGGCGGCGCCGGCGGAGGAGACTCGCACCGCCACGGTCGACGGCTACGAGGTGACCCTCGACGGCGACCTCAGCGCCGGCGCCGACGCGAAGCTGACCCTGAGCGTCAGCAAGGACGGAAAGCCGGTCACCGACCTGCAGCCCTACCTCGGCGCCTACGGCCACCTGGTCGCGCTGCGCAGCGGCGACCTCGCCTACCTCCACGTCCACCCGGACGGCGAGCCGGGCGACGGGCGGACCGAGCCGGGGCCGGAAGTCGTCTTCCACACCGCCGTCCCCAGCAGCGGGACCTACCACCTCTACCTCGACTTCCAGCACGACGGCGTCGTCCGCACCGCGGCGTTCACCGTCACCGCCGGGGGCACCGGGGTCACCGAGGAGAAGCACGGAGGCAACGGTGAGCACGGACACTGACCAGCAGGTCGAGCTGGCGCTGACCGGAATGACCTGCGCGTCGTGCGCCAACCGGATCGAGCGCAAGCTCAACAAGCTCGACGGCGTCACGGCGACGGTCAACTACGCGACCGAGAAGGCGAAGGTGACCTACGCCGGCGGCGTCTCCCCCGACGACCTGGTCGCCGCCGTCGAGGCCGCCGGCTACGGCGCCTCGCTGCCGAAGCCGCCCACCGCGGAGGGCCAGGAGCCCGCAGCGGAGGCGGACCCGGTCGCGCCGCTGCGGCAGCGGCTGGTCGTCTCGGCGCTGCTGAGCGTGCCGGTGATCGCGATGGCGATGGTGCCGGCGTTGCAGTTCGACAACTGGCAGTGGCTCTCGCTGACCCTGGCCGCGCCGGTCGTGGTGTGGGGCGCCTTCCCGTTCCACAAGGCGGCCTGGACCAACCTGCGCCACGGCACCTCCACCATGGACACACTGATCTCGCTCGGCACGCTCGCCGCGCTGGGCTGGTCGCTGTACGCGCTGTTCTGGGGCACCGCCGGCACCACCGGCATGAAGCACCCGTTCGAGCTCACGATCGAGCGCAGCGACGGCAGCGGCAACATCTACCTCGAGGCCGCGGCCGGCGTGACGACGTTCATCCTGGCCGGGCGCTACTTCGAGCAGCGCTCGAAGCGGCGGGCCGGAGCGGCGCTCAAGGCGCTGCTGGAGCTCGGCGCCAAGGAGGTCGCGGTCCTCGGGCCGGACGACGTCGAGCGGCGAGTCCCCGTCGAGGAGCTCGGGGTGGGCGACCGGTTCGTCGTCCGGCCGGGCGAGAAGATCGCCACCGACGGCGTGGTCGAGCGCGGCAGCTCCGCGGTCGACGCCTCGATGCTGACCGGCGAGTCCGTGCCGGTCGAGGTCGGCGAGGGCGACGCGGTGGTCGGGGCTACGGTCAACGCTGGGGGCCGGCTGGTCGTCCGCGCGACGCGGGTCGGCGCCGACACCCAGCTCGCGCAGATGGCGCGGCTGGTCGAGGACGCCCAGAACGGCAAGGCCCAGGTCCAGCGCCTGGCCGACCGGATCTCGGGCATCTTCGTGCCGATCGTCATCCTGCTCGCGGCCGGCACCCTCGGCTTCTGGCTCGGCACGGGCAACGGGCTCGCGGCGGCGTTCACGGCCGCGGTCGCCGTCCTCATCATCGCCTGCCCGTGCGCCCTGGGCCTGGCCACGCCGACGGCCCTCATGGTCGGCACCGGCCGCGGCGCCCAGCTCGGCATCCTGATCAAGGGTCCCGAGGTGCTGGAGTCGACGAAGGCCGTCGACACCGTCGTCCTCGACAAGACCGGCACGGTCACGACGGGGCGGATGACGCTGCGCTCGGTGGTGGCCGACGACGGCGAGGACGCCGCCGAGGTGCTGCGGTACGCCGGGGCGCTGGAGGACTCCTCGGAGCACCCGATCGCCCGTGCCATCGCCGACGCGGCCCGCGACGAGCACGGCACCCTGCCGGTGGTCGAGGACTTCGCGAACGTGGAGGGCCTCGGCGTCCAGGGCGTGCTGCTCGACGGCGAGGTGTCGCACGCGGTGCTCGTGGGACGGCCGCGGCTGCTGGAGGAGTGGTCGCAGCACCTCTCGCCCGCCCTGGCCGACGCACTGACCGAGGCACAGGAGACGGGAGGTACGGCGGTCGCGGTCGGCTGGGACGGCAAGGCGCGTGGTGTGGTCGTGGTCGCGGACGCGATCAAGCCGACCTCGGCCACCGCCATCGCCCAGCTCCGCGAGCTCGGCCTCCGGCCCGTGCTGCTCACCGGCGACAACGCGGTGGTGGCCCGGACGGTGGCTGCGGAGGTCGGTGTCGCCGAGGCCGACGTGATCGCCGACGTACTCCCCTCCGAGAAGGTCGACGTCGTCAAGCGGCTGCAGGACGAGGGCCGTGTGGTGGCCATGGTCGGCGACGGCGTCAACGACGCCGCCGCGCTCGCCCAGGCCGACCTCGGCCTGGCGATGGGCACGGGCACCGACGTGGCGATCGAGGCCAGCGACCTCACCCTGGTGCGCGGTGATCTGCAGGTCGCGGTCGACGCGATCCGCCTCTCCCGGCGGACGCTGGCCACGATCAAGGGCAACCTGTTCTGGGCCTTCGCCTACAACGTCGCCGCCCTGCCGCTCGCCGCGGCCGGCCTGCTCAACCCGATGCTGGCCGGCGCCGCGATGGCGTTCTCGTCGGTGTTCGTGGTGTCGAACAGCCTGCGACTGCGCTCGTTCAAGGCCGCCCGCGGCTGAGGGACGAAGCCGCGGTCAGCGGCCGAAGGTCGAGGAGCGCCGGCGAGCTCGCGCCGCGAAGCAAGCGAGGTCGTGGCGCGTCACAAGACGGTCGCTGCGCGACCTCCTCGACCACCGGGCGAAGGCGTCAGGAATCGAGAAGCAGCGGCGGTCGGGTCGGCCCTAGCGTCGGGGACATGAACACGAACTCCCTGGACACCCTCCTCCTCGAGGTGGCCGACCCGGCCGCCGCTCGCGACTTCTACGCCCGGGCCTTCGGCCCGGACCTGCCGCTCGACTTCCGCACCTCCGACGCCCCCACCGAGGGGTTCCGCGGCTTCCACGTCTCCCTGACCATGGCCCAGCCGGCCGACGTCGACAGCCTCGCCGAGACGGCCCTCGCGGCCGGTGCGACCGTCATCAAGCCGGTCACCAAGTCCCTCTGGGGCTACGGCGGCGTGCTGCGCGCGCCCGACGGTTCGATCTGGAAGGTCGTCAGCTCGTCGAAGAGGAACAAGGGCCCGGTCAGCCGCGCGTACGAGAGCATCGTGCTCCTGATCGGCACCGACGACATCACCGCGACCAAGGCGTTCTACGTCGAGCGCGGGTTCGCGATCGCTCGCAGCTTCGGCAAGAAGTACGTCGAGTTCGAGCCCGGCTCGGGTGCGGTGACCCTCGGCCTGCTGCCCCGCAAGGCGCTGGCCAAGGACGCCGGCGTGCCGATCGAGGGCAGCGGCTCGCACCGCGTCGTCCTCGTCGGCGGCGCCACCGCGGCGACCGACCCGGACGGCTTCGCCTGGGAGGCCGCCCGGGTCGCCCACTGACCCCCGGAGAGGCCGACTACTGCCACACGCGCACGTAGTCGACCTCCGTGGTCGCCGGGAGCAGCCCGCCGCTGCCGTCCCATGCGTTGCCACCACGGCCGAGAGCCTGGGTCAGAGCGACGATGTAGCGCTTCTGGAACGCGGCGTCGCCGGAGGTGTTGACCAGGCACGAGACGCCGTTGACGAAGATCTCGATCCTGCTCGCCGACCACTCCAGGGTGTAGGTGTTCCACACGCCGCGCGACGCGGCGCAGTTCCAGGCCGTGTTGAGGCCGGGCTGCGGGCCCCCGGCGTCTGCGGAGTAGTGCAGGAACGGGATCGCCAAGGTCGGGTGCTGCGAGTAGGTCTCGACGATGTCGATCTCGCCGGACAGCGGCCAGGTCGAGGTGTCGTGGTAGCGCACGTCCGGCCACAGCCAGAAGGCCTCCTGGAGCCCGGGCTGGGTCGCGGCGGGCACCTTCATCCGAGCCTCGAAGCGCCCGTACTGCTGTGAGAACTTGTAGAAGGTCGAGACCTGACCGGCGGCGTACGTCGACGACAGGCCGGCCGGGCAGGCGACCGGTGCGCCGGTGTCCTTCACCGAGAGGCGCAGGCTTCCGCCCGAGACGGAGACGACCGCGGGATCGTCGACGTAGCAGGCGTAGCGCGTGGGCGAGCCGTTCACGAAGTTCGTCTGCGGCACCCACTTCGTGCGGTCGAGGGCGCTGCCGTCGAACTCGTCGTGGAAGGTGCACGACCAGTTGCCCCCGCCCGGCTTGGGGATCAGGACACCGCAGTCGTCGCTGCTGGAGGGCAGCCGCGGGGCGGCCGCCCCCGCGGCTGGGAGGGCCCCCGGCGCTGCCAGGAGTCCGAGGACGACGGTCGTCGCGGCCGCGAGCACGGCGGCCACCCGAGCGTGGATCTTCATCGCGTCAACCTTTCGGTAAGCCCTCCCAAGAAACGCAACCTACGCCGCGCTGGCCGCGATGTCACCGAAACGGGTGGGCAGGCACGACGTGCCGCCGGTCGGGCACTCGCCCGGGCCGCGGCCTCAGCGGATGGCGAAGCCGAGCCAGGAGCCGAGGATGACGGTCGCGACGACGACCTCGACCCGCCGGGCCAGCCGCGAGGGGTAGATCCGGTCCTCGAAGTAGTGGGCGATGAACCCGCGCTCGTCCATCCGCGGCCTGCCGGCGCCCTCGCGGCCCCAGTCCTCGAGCCGCGAGAGCGGGCACGCGGCGTCGGTGGCGGCCATCCGCCCGCCCCACGCCGCGGCCGCGAGGTGCGGGATGAAGACCCACGGCATCAGCCAGGCGAGGAAGCCGCCCACCACCGTGAACCCGACGAACAAGACATGCACCACGAAGGCTCCTGCTGCGACGACCCGGTGCATGGGTCCGGATTCTAGTGACACGGCGTCACACGTCTGCGGACGGACCTGCCTTGCGGCGCAGGTAGCGACTCTCGACGTCGTTGGCCGTCAGCCGCTCGGCGGTGAGGTAGTCGTCACGAGCCGCTTCGACCCGGCCGGACCGCTCGAGGAGGTGCGCCCGGATGGCATGGGCACGTTGCGCGGTCAGCGGATGCTCGAGCAACCCGTGCTGCGCATCGAGCTCCTCCAGCAGGGCGAGGCCCCGTCCGTCGCCGTAGGCGTGCGCGACCGCGACGACCCGGGCGAGCATCGTGGGACCGCCGGGCTCAAGGTGCTCGAGCGCCAGGTAGAGCGCGGCGATCTGGGGCCAGTCAGTCTCCGCCGCGGTCGGCGCCGCCGCGTGCACCGCGGCGATCGCGGCTTGCAGCTGGTAGGGGCCGACCGGCCCGCGCCGCCACGCGGCCGCGATGAGCGCGGTGCCCTCCGCGATCATCCTCGCGTCCCACCGGCTGCGATCCTGGTCGGCGAGGAGCACGAGCTCGCCGTCGGCATCGGTGCGCGCGTCGTGCCGGGCGTGGACGAGGAGCATCAGGGCGACGAGCCCGGCGGGCTCGGGCTCGTCCGGCACCTGCCGGTGCAGCATCCGCGCCAGCCGGAGCGCCTCAGACGCGAGGTCCGCGCGCACGAGCCGATCGCCGGCGGAGGCGGCGTACCCCTCGTTGAACACCAGGTAGAGCACTCGCAGCACCGAGGCCACCCGCGCCTCCAGGTCGTCGGCGGCCGCGAACTCGAACCGGGCGCCGGCCTTGCGCAGCTGCTGCTTCGCACGGCTGATCCGCACACCCATCGTCTGCTCCGAGACGCCGTAGGCGTGCGCGATCTCCGCTGTCGTGAGACCGCCGACCGCACGCAGCGTGAGCGCGACCTGCGAGGCGGACGACAGCGCAGGGTGGCAGCACAGCAACAGGAGGTGCAGGGAGTCGTCGGCCGCGAGCACGGCCGCACCGTCTCCACCGGCCACCAGCCGCGGGTCGCGCGCGAGGTCCTCCTCCTCGCGTCGCCGGGCGGCGGCCTCGGCCCGGATCATGTCGACCATCCGTCGATAGCCCACCCGGACCAGCCACGACCTCGGCGAATCGGGGATGCCCGAGACCGGCCACTGCTGGCTCGCGGCGACGAGCGCCTCCTGCGCGGCGTCCTCGGCCGCCTCGAACCGGCCGAACCGCCGGGCGAGCGCGCCGACGACATGCGGCGCCTCGGCGCGCAGCACCCGCTCGAGCTCACCCGGGTGCGGGCTCAGGGGACGAAGTCCTCACCCATGATCGGCCGGATCTCCATGGGCTCGCCGAGCACAGCCACCATCCGCGCGACGATGTCCTTGGCGCGGTCCAGGCTGGACACGTCGAGGATCGCGAAGGAGGCCAGCACCTCCTTCAGCTCGGCGTACGGGCCGTCGGAGATGACGACGTCGCCGCCCCGGCGCTGCACGGTCGTGGACATCACCGGGTGGCCGAGGCCCTCGGCGCTGACGAACTCGCCGGTGGCCCGCAGCTCGGCCTCGAATCTCTGGTACTCGGCGAACGCCGCCCGGGCGTCCTCCGAGGCCGTCTCGGCCGTCGCGGCGTCCCACGAGTCCGCCGGGGTGTAGCCCAGGATCAGGAACTTCACGTCGCCTCCTTCGCGACCGATCATGTCAGGCACCACCCCGACCGTCACGCGAGGAGGAAGGAGCGCGCCTGTGCCGCGACCGGCTGCGGAGCCGCCCAGAACGCGGAGTGGTCGTGGTCCGCGAGCTCGAGGACGGTGACGTCCGGCAGCAGCCCGGCCAGCGCCGCGGCGCCGCGGCGGATGAACTCCTCGCCGTTGCCGGTGACCGCCACCGCGACCGGCACGTCGACGTGCCACCGGTCGGCCGGCAACGGGCGGCCGTCCTGCAGGCCGCGCAGGATGCGGCCGTCGTACGCATAGGTGTGGGCGTACGCCGCCATCTGCGCCCACGACGGGTCCTCGCGCATCATCGGGAGGTACTCGGCAGGCACGCCGACCACCTCGGCCATGAAGTACTCGACCGCCTCGTCCCGCCGCCCCGCGGCGACGAGCGCCTCCTGGTGCTCGACATACCCCGCGGGGGCGGGGGGACGGGCGTCGTCGACGATGAACGGCGGCTCGAACAGGTAGAGGGCCGACACGCGGTCTCCGAGCGCGCTGGCGGCGTCGAGAACGAGCGCGCAGCCTCCGGAGCCGCTCATCAGTGCGACCGGCGCCCCGATGACGTCGATGAGTGCGGCGATGTCCTCGACCTCACGCTCCGGGTCGTACGGCTGCGGATCACCGCTGCCGCCCCGTCCGCGCCGGTCGAAGGTGATCACCGTGAAGTCCTTCGCGAGCTCGGCCGCAAGACCGGCGACGCCGGTGCGGTCCTCGGCGACGTTGCTGACGACGACGACAGCCGGCCCCGCGCCGGACTGCTCGAAGGCGATGGTGGTGCCGTCGGTGGAGGTGACGGTGTCGGTCGTGGCTGTTTGCGTGTCACTCATGGTGCTGCTCCTGTCGGGTGTGCGCGGCCCCGGTGGGCCACGTCCACCGCTACGTCGGAGCCGATCGGCGCTCCTTGACATCGACCGCGGACCTCTTTCTCAGACCAGCCCCGCCGCCGCAAACGCCCGGGCGTGGATCTCGCGCACCACCTGCTCCTTGCGGGCGTTGTACTGCATCCCGTCCTCACCCCCGGCGCTCGCCGCGGCGGAGGCGGCGAGCTTGGCGGCGGCGTACCGGTCGCGCTCGTCGGGGTTGCCGCGCAGCCAGTCGCGGAAGATCCGGTGCCGGACGACCTCGGGGCTGTCCGGGCCGAAGACGTGGACGTGCGAGGCCGGCTGGCTGCCGCGGAGCAGCCGGTGCCCGAACCACCACGGCTCCCGCACCCGCAGCACCAGGCCGAGCGCCTCCAGTGCGGGGACGTACGACGCCTCGTCGGCCGGGTCGGCGACGACGACGTCGACGTCGATCACCGGCTTGGCCGGCAGGCCGGGGACGGCCGTCGAGCCGACGTGCTCGACGACGAGGGCGCGCCAGCCGAGCGCGCCGCGGATCGCGGCGGCGACCGCCTCGAACTGCGCCGGCCACGCGGGATCCGCCGCGACGACCGCCACGTCGGGCGAGGGACCTGCGCCGTCGACCCACGGCGAGGCGCCGGGCGGGACGGGCGGGTCGTGGAAGGTGACGATGTCGTGGCGGCTCGGCATGCCGGCCCTCAGCCCGCCAGACCGTGCTCGTGGGCGAACACCACGATCTGCACCCGATCACGCAGCCCGAGCTTGCGCAGGATCGCGCCGACGTGGGTCTTCACGGTCGACTCGCTGAGGAACACCTGACCGGCGATCTCCTGGTTCGACAGCCCCCGGGCGACGGACGCGAAGACCTCGCGCTCCTTGTCGGTCAGCCCGAGGTACGACGCCGGCGGCACCGTGGCCGCCTTGAACTGGCTGTCCAGCAGGGTGGACAGGTCGGTCGGCGCGAGCACGGCGTTGCCGGAGTGCACGGTCCGGATCGCGTCGCGCAGCATCACGGGCGTGGTGCCCTTGAGCAGGAACCCGCTGGCGCCGTACCTGATCGCGGTCGCGGCCCGGTCGTCGAGGTTGAAGGTGGTGAGCACGACGACGCGGACCGGCTTCTCGCGGCGGGCGGCGCGGTCGGGCAGGAAGATCTGCCTGGTCGCCTCGACGCCGTCCATCTCCGGCATCCGGATGTCCATCAGCACCACGTCGGGCGCGAGCTCGTCGACCAGGCGCACCGCCTCGACCCCGTCGGCGGCCGTGCCGACGACCTCCATCTCCTCCTGGGCGTCGACGATCACCCGGACGCCCTCGCGGAAGAGCTCCTGGTCGTCGACGAGCAGCACGCTGATCATCGGTTCCTCACCGGCACCCACGCGGTCGCCGTGAAGGTCGGCGGATCGGCCCGCCGGCGTACGTCGAGGTGGCCACCGACCGCCTCCAGCCGGCGGCGCATGCCGTCCAGCCCCTGCCCTCCGCCCGGGGGCGGGTCACCCGGAAGCACGGCGTTTCGGACCTCGATCCTCAAGTCACCCTCCCAGTGCCGCTCCACCTGGACCGGCTGGTCGCGCCGGCCGTGCTTGATCGCGTTGGTCAGCATCTCCTGCAGGACGCGGAACGCGACGACGCCGAGCTCGGGCGGCATCGGCTGCGGCGTACCGACGACGGTCGTGACCACCTCGTGCCCGCTCGCCCGCACGCCGTCGACCAGGCTGTCGAGGTCCGCGTGCTGCGCGGACGCGGTGGGGCCCGCCTGGCCCGCGGTCGAGGCGAGCACCTGCCGGACGTCCTCGAGCGAGGAGCGCGCCGAGCCGGCGATGTTGGCCATGGTGGTCTTGAGACCCTGGGTGTCGGCATCCTCGAGGTACTGCGCGGCCTCGGCCTGCGCGAGGATCACGGCGAGGGAGTGCCCGACGACGTCGTGCACGTCGCGGGCCAGCTGGGCCTGCTCCTCGCGCAGCCGGGCGATCTCCTCGGCCTGGTCGCGCTCGGCCTCGGCCGCGACCTGCGAGCGGCGCGAGTCCTGCGAGCGGGCGGCGAAGCGCAGCGCGAGGCCGAGCAGCCACGGCGTCGCGAGCAGCGCGAAGCCGACCAGCCCGGCGGCCACCCGCCAGTCGTAGCGACTGAAGGAGTCGATCGCGAGCCGGTCGACGCCGAGCATCCGCAGCGCCTCGTAGAAGGCGTACGGCGACCACAGCAGCACCGCGATCGCCGCACTCACGGGGATGGAGAGGCCGCTGAGCCAGACGGTCGGCAGCCGTCCCCACCGGGCGCAGCCGAAGGCGACCCCGGCCAGGAGCACCTCGGTGAGCATCGGGTCGACGCCGAGCCCGAGCTGCACCACTCCGGTCCCCCAGGCGGCAGCGAGCGCGGCCGCGGGCAGCCGCCGGGACAGGCCGACCGCGATCGCCACACCGACCACGACCAGCAGCGCGGGCCACGGGCTGGGCTCGTAGGACCGCCTGACCTCGAGCAGCCCGATCACCAAGGCCGCCGCCCCGGCGACCAGGTCCGGCAGCCAGCGCTCGGCTCGGTTCACGCCGGTCCTCCTGCCGCTGGTCGGGTCGGTTCAACTACCGATCTTGTAGCCGAACCGTTCCAGACACGACAAATTCGGTAGTTGAACCGCAACCAGAGCCACCCAATCCTCACCGGTGCGCGGAGCGGACGAGCTCGTCGAGCAGCTCGGCGTAGGTCATCCCGCCGGCGGCGAACATCCGTGGCGCCTGGGAGTGCGCGGTCATGCCGGGCATGGTGTTGACCTCGTTGAGCACCGGGCCGTCGGCGGTGAGGAAGAAGTCGACCCGCGCGACACCGGCGCAGCCGAGCGCCTCGAACACCTCCGTGGCGGCGTTCCGGAGCGCCTTCGCGTCGGCCTCGTCGAGCTGCGCGGGGAGCCGGAAGTCCGCATGGCCGCCGTACTTCGCGTCGTAGTCGAAGATCCCGTCGGCCACGATCTCCAGCGCCGGCGGGACGAACAGGCTGCCGTCCGCACGCTTCAGCACCGCGACGTCGACCTCGCGACCGACCACCAGGTCCTCGACCAGCACCCGGTCGTCGAGGGCGAGGGCGGCGTCGAGGGCCGGCTGCAGCGCATCGGGTACGTCGACGCGGCCGACACCCTGGCTGGAGCCGGCCGCCACCGGCTTGACCACGACCGGATGGGTCCAGCGCAGGTGCCGCGCGGTGGCGGGGGTGACCAGGACGCCGGGCGCGACGGCGATCCCGACCTCCTGCGCGACCAGCTTGGTGGCCCACTTGTCCATCGCCAGCGCGCCGGGACGGATGCCGCTGCCGACGTACGGCAGGCCGGCGAGCTCGCACAGCGCGGCCAGTGCACCGTCCTCGCCGCGCGGGCCGTGCACCACCGGGAACACCACGTCGCAGCCGCGCAGCACCTGCGCGGCGCCGCTGAGCCCGATCGGTCGCAGGCCGCGGTCGCGCCAGGTGCCGTCACGGCCGATGGTGAGCGGCACGACGTCGTAGGTCGCCGGGTCGAGCGCGCCCGCGACCGAGGCGGCGGAGGCGAGGGAGACGTCGTGCTCGCAGTTCTGCCCGCCGCCGATGACGGCCACCCGGGTCCTCACCCGAGCCTCCGCAGGTACGCCGCCGGGCGGACCACGCGTGGGACGCGGGCGCCGATCCCGGTGACGATCTCGTGCTCGATGGTGTCGGCCCACCCCGCCCACTCGGCGACGGTCGG
The DNA here is from genome assembly GCA_016803235.1 of Pimelobacter simplex. Taxonomy (GTDB): domain Bacteria; phylum Actinomycetota; class Actinomycetes; order Propionibacteriales; family Nocardioidaceae; genus Nocardioides; species Nocardioides simplex_A. The sequence continues at coordinate 155,365 of JADCLI010000002.1, read as the reverse complement.
CTCGCCGTCGCGGCCGGGCCCGAGGACGGTGACGGTCTCCCCGGCCTCCGCTCCGGCCCTGCCGAGGTCGACGACGACCTGGTCCATCGAGATCCGGCCGACCGCCGGGCGCCGGACGCCGCGGACCAGCACCTCGGCCCGGCCGGACGCGACGCGCGGCAGGCCGTCGGCGTACCCCAGCGGGAGCAGGCCGAGGTGGGTCGCGTCGGCGGTGCGGTGGTCGTGGCCGTAGCCGACCGCGGTCCCGGCCCGGACGCGACGGACCTGCACCAGCGGGGCGGTCAGCGTCAGCGCGGGCGCCAGTGCAGTGCTCCGGGACGGGTCGATGCCGACCAGGCCGGCGCCCACGCGGCTCATCGTGTGGTGGGTGCGCGGGTCGGTGAGGGTGGCGGCGGTCGCGGCCAGGTGCCGGTCGCGGGGCCGCAGCCCGGCCGCGCGGGCGACCTCGACTGCCCAGGCGAACCTGGTCCGGCCGCGCGCGTTGCACGCGTCGCCGGGGTCGTCGGCGCAGCCGAGGTGGCCCATCACGCCGACGACCTCGACCTCGCCGCGCTGCTCGGCGCGGCGCGCGGCGCGACACAGGGCGGCCCAGTCGCCGGGCTCGGCGCCGTCGCGCGCCATGCCGGCGTCGACGTGCAGGTGGACCCGCTGCCTGCCGGGTGCGGCCGCCACCGCGGCCAGGTGGGCGAGGCTCGGGACGGCGACGTCGACGTCCCGCGCGGCGGCCGCGGGGAAGTCGGCGTCGACCGGGTTGAGCCAGCTGAGCACCGGTACGACGAGGCCCGCGTCGCGCAGCGCGAACGCCTCCGCGAGGCTGGTGACCCCGAGCCGGGTGGCGCCGTGGGCGAGCGCGGTCCGCGCGACGTCGGCCGCGCCGTGACCGAAGCCGTCGGCCTTGACCACGGCCATCAGCTCGCCGCCTGCGCGGTCCGCCAGCGTGCGGGTGTTGTGGGCGACGGCGCCGAGGTCGACCGTCAGCCGCGGGGTGGACACCCCGGCCGGCCGGGGCGCCACGGCGAGACCCGTCATGCCGCCACCGCCGAGGCGAGCGGGCCGTAGAGCGCGTGGGGCGCGCGGGTGAGCAGCGCCCAGTACCGGTCGCCGTGGCTCCAGTGCCACCACTCCGTCGGGTAGTTCACCAGCCCCTGTGAGCGCAGCACCTTCGCCAGGAGCGTGCGGTGCGCCCGCGCGTCCTGGCCGATCCCGGCCGCCGCGAACCAGCACCGCCCGTCGCTCTGCTCCGGCGTCGCGTCGATCGGCGTGCCGAGGTCGAGCTCGTCGCCGGTGATGTCGACCAGCGTGAGGTCGACCGCCGCCCCGGCCACGTGCGGTGCGACGTCGACGGGAGCGACGAAGCGGCTGGTCAGCCGCTCGAGTGCCGCCTCGCCGATCCCCGGGTGCAGGGCGGCCAGCTCGGCGCCGTACGACGCCACGATGGCGCGCTGCTCCTCGACCGGCCGGAAGCCCTCCACCACCCGGAGCCGGATGCCGGCCGGCAGCAACCGGTCCGCGGCGACCAGCCGGTCGGCCAGGTCCGCGCGCACCAGGGCGCCGGCGGGCGAGAGGTCATGCGGGAGGCGCACGAGCGGCTCCCCGCACTCGGCCACGGGCACCGCGCGGACGCGGGGGTCGGACAGCAGGATCGTCATGCCGTCCACGCTAGGAATCCGGCGGGGTGCCCCGCCTCGGCCTGAGGTGCCGGGTCGCGGTCCTCAGGTGCCGACCGGGTCAGTCGTCGGACGCACATCCCGGCAGCACGGAGGGCGCGACCGGCCCGGTGTCGTCGACCGCGTGGGCCGCGCGCGAGCGCCCGAGGTTCCACTCCAGCCAGTCGTCGTCGGCGGGTCGCCAGGCGGCGAGGGCACACATCCGGTCGGAGCCGGGGAGCTCCGCGAGCACCGGCACCGCGTCGTCGGACAGCCCGCGCAGGTAGTCCCAGTCGACGCGGCCGGTGTCGGCGTACCGGGCCAGGTTGTGCCGCGCTATCCACGCGTCCGGGTTGGCCAGGGCCAGGCCGAGCAGCCCAACGACGCCGCTGAGCAGGGCGAACCGCGCCAGCCACGCACCGCGCAGGCCGATGCCGCTGACGATCACCGCGAGCACGAGAACCCCGAGCCAGCCCTCGAAGACGTCGACCAGCAGCCGCAGCCGGGTGAAGCCGTAGGCCTCCTGGTAGACGTCCATCCGGTACAGCGCGGACGCGACCACGACCAGGGTCTCGGCGCACAGCGCACCGAGCGCGACCCGCAGCCAGAGCCGGTCGGACGCGGTCTCCCGCGGCGCCTTGCGTGCGGCGGCCCAGATCACGAGCAGGGTGAGGGCGGTGGCGACGGTGAGCTGGGCGAAGCCCTCGTGGACGTACTCGGCATAGGTCAGGCCGGTCGTGCGCCGCAGGTACGCGTGCCCGCCGAAGACCACGGTCGCCTGGGCGACCAGGAAGACCGCGAACACACCGACCACGACCAGGACCGGCGCGAGCCACTCGTACCGGCGCGCGACGGTGCGTGGACCGACCGAGGCGCGGTCGACGCGCGGCGGGTTGAGGGAGAGGTACGCCGCCGCGAGCACCGTGCCGCCGACGGCGAGCGTCACGAAGGCCCGCAGCACGAAGGTGTCGATGCTGAGGTCGGGCAGCAGGGCGTCGACCCACTCGGCGACCAGCGCGTCGGCGGAGGCGAAGAGCGCGCCGAAGACGACCAGGCCGAGCACCGACCAGACCACGGTGCGCAGCACCGCGGCACCGTGCCCGACGACCGGGACCGCGGCGATCGTCCGGCCCAGCCACGGCATCCCGCGCAGCCCTGCGGCCGGCCACATCAGCCCGGAGAGCAGGAACCCGCCGAGGCTGCGGCCGCGGGTCACGCCGATCGCGCACAGGCCGGCGCCCGCGAGCAGGCACAGCACGACGACCCACTCGGCGTCGCGGACGACGGCCGTCGCGGCGAGCAGCACGCAGAGTCCCGCGCAGGCCAGCGTGAACGGGTCGCGGCGCTCGCGGCTCGCGGTCAGGACCACGGCTCCGGCGGCGATCAGGACCAGGAAGGTGCCGATGCCGAGCGCGCGCTCGGGCAGCACCAGGCCGCCGAGCAGGCCGGCGCCGAGCGCACCGAGCAGCAGCGCGGGACGGGCCGGGACGCCGCGCTCGGGCCAGAAGCCGCCGAGCAGGTCGTCGGTGATCGACGGCGGCGGCGAGAGCGGGGCGGGCGGCGGTGGGGGTGCGCTCGGAGCGGACACACGGGCCTCCTGGATCGACGGGACCGGTACGACGGCCGGGCGGGCCGCGGGCTCGAGGGGCAGCTCGACCCGGACGAGGGCGCCGCCGCTCCCGTCGGCGGGGTCGAGGAAGCCGATGGTGCCGCCGTGCAGGTCGCTCACCCACCGGGCGATGGCCAGGCCCAGGCCGGTGCCGCCGGTGCCGCCCGACGCGGCGAGGGTGCCGAACGGCTCGAAGACCCGCTCCCGGTCGGCCGCGGGGACACCGGGCCCGGAGTCGCGGACCTCGATCCGGTACCGCTCCCCCGCGACCTCGGCACGCACGACCACGACGCCGCCCGAAGGACTGTGCCGCGAGGCGTTGTCGAGCAGGTTGGCGACGAGCTGGTGCAGGCGGGCCGGGTCGGCGGTGACGACGAGCCCGGACGGCTCCACGTGCACGTCGTAGGTCACGCCGCGGCCCAGCGCCTCGGCGGCCGCGACCGCGTCGGTCAGCAACGAGGCGAGCGGGACCGCACGCGCCGCGAGCGGCGCCTTGCCTGCGTCGACCCGGGCGAGGTCGAGCAGGTCCTCGACCAGCCCGCTCATCCGCTCCGCCTGGGCCAGTGCGGTCGCCAGCACTGCCGGGTCGTCGGGCACGACGCCGTCGACGACGTTCTCGAGCACGGCGCGGAGCCCCGCGAGCGGTGTGCGCAGCTCGTGGCTGACGTTGGCGACCAGCTCGCGACGCTGCCGGTCGACGCCCGCGAGGTCGCGGGCCATCGTGTTGAACGCGCGGGCCAGCTCGCCGACCTCGTCGCGCGCGGTGTCGGGCACCCGGACGTCGTAGTCGCCGGTGGCCATCCGCCGCGCCGCCGCGGTCATCTGCCGCAACGGCGAGGTCATGCCGACGGCGAGCAGCTGGGTGAGGGCGAGCGCAAGGCCGATCGTGACCGGGATGGTCAGCCAGGTCGGCACGCCGTCGGAGCGTCCGAGCGCGGCGACCAGCGCGGCGACCGTGGCGCTGGCCGCGACGAGCAGGCCGAGCTTGACCTTGATCGAGCGGACGCCGACCAGCGGCTGGGGCGCGTTCACGCCGCGCCGCCGGGCACCTCGAGCGCGTAGCCCACCCCGTGGGCGGTGCGCACCAGGTCGGCGCCGACCTTGGCGCGCAGCCCCTTCACGTGGCTGTCGACGGTGCGGGTGCCGGTCGCGCCGTCCCAGCCCCACACCTCGGCGAGCAGCTTCTCGCGGGTGACGACCGCTCCGGGGGTCGCGGCCAGGCAGAGCAGCAGGTCGAACTCGGTCGGCGTCAGCCGCACCTCCTCCTCCCCGCGCCACACCCGCCGGGCCGGAGCGTCCACGCGCAGGTCGCCGAGCTTGAGGGCTCGCCGGCCCGCCAGCGAGGCGGCCCGGTCCACCCGGCGCAGCAGCGCCGAGACCCGGGCGACCAGCTCGCGCATCCGGAACGGCTTGGTCAGGTAGTCGTCCGCCCCGACGCCGAGGCCGACCAGCACGTCGGCCTCGTCGGCGCGGGCGGTGAGCATGAGCACGGGCACCGGGCGGTCGGCCTGGATCCGCCGGCACACCTCGTGGCCGTCGTACCCGGGGAGCATGACGTCGAGCAGCACCAGGTCCGGGTCGTGCTCGCCCGCCGCGGCCACGGCGCCGGGACCGTCGAAGGCCCGCACCACGTCGTACCCCTCGGCCTGGAGGCGATCGGCGACCGCCTGGTTGATGACCGGGTCGTCCTCGACGACCAGGACCCGACGGCGTGCGCTCTCCATGCCTCCGAGGCTACGAGCGAGGCAGGGTGGATTGCGGGGACGACGTGTGCAGGTTCTGTGCAGATCCGCTCAGCCGCGTGTTGCGAGCTCGTCCTCGACGTACCGCTCGCCGGTCGCGTAGAGCCCGCACAGGTAGAGCGGCACGCACAGGGCGAGCAGCACGAGCACCGACGGCGTCCAGCTGCCGGTGGCGGCGTGCAGGGCGCCGACGCCGAACGGCCCGACCGCGGCCATCAGGTAGCCGGCGGACTGGGTGAAGCCGGAGAGCGCGGCCGTGCCCTCGGGGGTGCGGGCGCGCAGGCCGATCAGGGTGAGCACGAGCGGGAAGGTGCTGCAGCCGGCGCCGATCGCGAGCGCCCACAGCCAGCCGAGCGGGCGCGGGTCGGCGAGGAAGCCGAGGTACCCGACCGGGTAGCAGGCGATCAGCGCGGTCAGCAGCCAGCGCTGGTCCCGCAGCCGGCCGGCGAGGACCGGGATGAGCAGCGAGAGAGGGATGCTGGCGCCGGTCACGACGCCGAGCAGGACGCCGGACGCCTCGGCGGAGTAGCCGGCGTCGCGGCACATCTGTGCGAACCACCCGAAGATCGCGTACGCCTGCAGCGACTGCAGCCCGAACGCGCCCACCATCGCCCACCCCAGCCGGGTGCGGGCGATGGCGGCGACGCCGAGGGAGCGGGTACGCCGCCCCTCGTGGAGGTCGTGCCGGATCAGCCCGATCCACGGCAGTACTGCGATCGCCGCGGTCACCGACCACGCGACCAGTCCGCGGGTGTAGTCGACCTGGTCGCCGCTGCCGGTCGCGATCGGCACGCTCAGCGCCGACGACGCGGTCAGGCCGACCGCCATCGAGGTGGTGTAGATCGCGGTGACCTGGCCGACCCGGGCCGGGAAGTGCAGCTTGACCAGCGACGGCATCAGCACGTTCGCCGTCGCGGCCCCCGCGAGCGCGGCGAACGAGAGGGCGAGGAACAGCCAGCCCTGGTGGACGTGTCCGCGCGCCCACAGGCAGCCGGTGAGCAGCAGCAGCCCGAGCAGCGCGACCCGGTGCAGCCCGAGCCAGGACCCGAGCCGGGGTGCCGCGCCGCCGACCACGGCGAAGCAGAGGACCGGCAGCGTGGTGAGGATCCCGGCCTCGGTGTCGCCGAGCGGCACGCCGGCGCGGATCTCCGCCAGCAGCGGCCCGACGCTGGACGCGGCCGGGCGCAGGTTGAACGCGAGGACCACGATCCCGAGGACGACGAGCAGGCGCTGGAGGCGGGTGTCCTGCACGGCATCGGTCGAGACGGTGGCGGTCACGGAGTCATGCAACACCAGACGTCGGATGTCCATTCCGCCGGGCCCGCGTCGCACCTGACGAATGGGTCGTCAGATGCGACGATCGACAGCCCGTTCGTCAGGTGCGACGGGGCACCCGCGCCAGCACCTCCGGGTCGGTCCAGGTGTCGACGGCGACGATCCGGCCGCCGGCCACGGTGAACGCCATGACGCTGAACAGCTCGTCGTGCAGCGTGACGACCACACCCGCCCGCCCGCTGACGAGCATCGGGTGCACGACCCGGTCGGGGTGGGCGAACATCAGCGCGTTGCGGGCGATCGTCTCGGCGCCCTGGTAGGTCACGACGCCGCCGCGCAGCGCGCCGAGGTCGGAGTGCAGCACCACGTCGGGAGCGAGGACGCCGACCAGCCGCTCGAAGTCGCCCGCGTGGGCCGCGGCGAAGAAGGCGTCGACCACCTCCCGCTGGCGCGCGGGGCGGTCGGGGCGGACGGTGTCGGTGCCACGGACCCGGCGCCGCGCCCGGCTCGCGAGCTGGCGGGTCGCCGCGGGCGTGCGCTCGACGATCGGTGCGATCTCCTCGAACGGGACGCCGAACAGGTCGTGCAGCACGAACGCGATCCGCTCCGCCGGGCTCAGCTGGTCGAGCACGACCAGCAGCGCCAGGCCGACCGAGTCGGCGAGCAGGGCCTGCTCCTCGGGCAACGCGCCGTCGTACGGCGTCACGACGGGGTCAGGCAGCCGTTCGACCCGCTCCTCCAGCGAATCCTCGCGGCGGGTCGCGCGGGAGCGCAGCGTGTTGAGCGCGATCCGGCCGACGACCGTCGTGAGCCAGCCGCCGAGGTTGTCGATCTCGGCGGCGTCGGTGCGGTGCAGCCGCAGCCAGGCCTCCTGGACCGCGTCCTCGGCCTCGGCGGCCGAGCCGAGCACGCGGTGGGCGACCGTGTGCAGGTGGCGGCGGTGCTGCTCGAAGGCCGCGGCCAGGGTGACGTCGTCGTTCACGGGTGGTCCTCTCCTCGGGGTCGTCTGTCTGACCCCGAGCGGGCCCCCGATGTGACAGCTCCCGATCCTTCCGCAGATCTCCTCGCGGATCCGGTCACACTCCTGCGCGGCCGCGGGTCAGGGAGGCGAACAACCCACCGGACGATCCGAGGAGAAACACCATGACCACCATCGAGCCCCGCATGGCCAACCCCGCCCAGGTCCTGCCCGACGCCTTCAGGGGCATCGGCAGCCTGCTCACCGCCGTCGCCAAGGGCGGCCTCCCCGCCACCACTCTCGAGCTGGTCGCGCTCCGGGCCAGCCAGCTGAACGGTTGCAGCGCCTGCGTCCAGGGCCACCTCGAGGCGTTGCAGGGAGCCGGCGAGTCCGTGGACCGCATCGTCGGGGTCGCGGCATGGGGCGAGTCGCCGTACTTCGACGAGGCCGAGCGCGCCGCCCTCGCCCTCACCGACGCCCTCACGCGGCTCGCCGACAGCCACGACCCGGTGCCGGACGAGCTGTGGCGCGAGGTGATCAAGCACTACGACGAGAAGCAGGTCGCCGCGCTGCTGCTGCAGATCGCGACCCTCAACCTGTTCAACCGGGTCAACGTCGCGGTCCGCGAGCGTGCGGACGCGCCGAGCTGGAAGCAGGCCGGCTGATCGCCGAGCGTTCAGCCGAGGTCGGGCGGCGTCGTCTCCGTGAGCCGGGGATCGGGGTCGCCCGACGCCATGCCCAGCGCCCCCGCGACCACCCGGCCGAGGGTGAGCAGGTCCGCCGGCTTGCGCTTGTCGAGGCCGGCGACCAGCTGCTTGAGGATGGTCAGCTGGTCGAAGTAGATCCGCTCTGAGACGAGGTTCTCGTCCTCGTCGAAGACGAAGTACGCCGTCATCCGGGTGCGGTGGGCGGATCCGGTCGGCGGCATCCTCCCGAGCGGCCCGAGATGGGTGCCGGTGAGCCAGAACTCCACGACCACCGCGTCGTGGGTGTGCCGGAACGCGATGATCTCGTGGTCCTGGTCCGGGAACGCGACGCGCGTGTCGTGGTAGTAGCCGCGCACCTCGTCGTCGCCGTCGTGCACCGTCATCGACGCGACCAGCTCGTAGTGCGGGTGCGGGAAGGTCGCCAGGGTCGCGTCCCAGTCCTGGCGCACCTCGTCGTGGAAGTGGTCGAGCACCAGCTTCTCGCGGGCCTGCAGGACCTCGACGGGCGGCAGCGTGAAACGGGACATCGGCGCCTCCTGGGGGTGCTCGGTCACGGAGCGGTCAGCGTACGTCGGCGCTGCGGGTGCGCTCGGCCAGCAGTCGCACGACCTCCCTCGGCTCGTCGACCCAGAGCCCGACCCGGTCGGCCACCCGGTCACGGTCGTGGGTCGCGAGGACCGTCGGCCCGGCGAGGGTGAGCTCGACGTTGGTGCGGTTGCCGGGCCCGACGAGCAGCAGCCCGTCCTCCTCGTGCACGGTGCGCACCATCCCCTCGAACTCGTGCTCCGCGCCGCGGACGCCGACCACGGCGGACAGGGGCACCTCGACACGGAACCGCGGCCCGTTGCGGACCACCAGCCGGTCGGCGAGCACGAGGTGGCGGCGCACGTAGAAGGAGCCGGCCATGCCGAGCATCCAGAAGGCGCCCCAGACGCCGACGACGAACAGCGGGATCCGGACCACGTGCGCCCAGGTGGCGTCGATGCTGCGCAGGACGAGCTCGAAGGCGACCACCTCGGCGAAGGCACCGAAGATCCACAGCCACATCACCGGCGCGGTGAGCCGGCTGTAGCCGAGCTGCACGGCGCCGGGCGGGGCCTCGGGACGGCGGGCGATCCAGCGGCCGAGGCAGCGCCAGACGGCCAGCTCGAGCAGGACGGCGTCCTTGACCAGTCGCCAGGTGCGGTTCATGACGCGGCCTCCTCCATGAGGGCGGTGAAGCGGACGATCGTGGCGTCGAGGACGGCCGTGAAGTCGGCGAGGCGGCCCGCGGGAAGGTCGCCGAAGAGCTGGCGGCCCAGCTCGTCGTAGCTGTCCTGGTTGTCCTTGATGACCGCGAGCCCGGCCGGGGTCGGCGTGACCAGGGTCGCGCGCCGGTCGGTGGGGTGCGGCTCCCGGGTGACGTGGCCGGAGGCGGCCAGGCCGTCGACGAGCCCGGTCACGTTGCGCGGCGTGACGTCCATCGCCGCGGCCAGTCGCTGCTGGGTCTGCGGCCCGGAGAGCCCGAGCTCCCACAGCAGGTGGATCCGCGGCGCGGTGAGGCCGGACTCCTTCTCGTAGCGCCCGAGGTCGCTGGAGATCAGCATCGACAGCTGCATCAGGCGGTCGATGGCGTCGCGAGGGGTCGACGAGGTCATGGAGTGAAGTTACTACATGATGTAGTAACTTCACTAGTTCCGGCACCTCATCAGGGCGATCGGAAGACCACGCTGACGAACACCGTGCCGGCGTCGTCGCGCCATGCGCCGACGCTCGCCTCCCGGTACGACGGCTGCACGATCACGTCGTGGTGCGAGGGCGAGGCCATCCAGGCCCGGACCACGACGACCGGGTCCCGGAAGCCCCTGCCGCGGGCGATGATCTCGCCGACCCGGTCGCCGCCGCAGCGGGCGAAGACCTTGCCCAGGCCCGGGTAGTGCACCATCTCGTCCCGCACCGCCATCCGCCGCGAGCGCGCCTCGGCGAACCCGTCGACACAGGCCGACGCGCGCAGCCCGGAGCGGTCGCGCCGGCTCCGGCGCCGCTCGATCGCCTTCAGCACCGCGCCCTCGTACTCGCCGCTCATCGGCCGCACCGACCGTTCCGGACCGGCCGACGACACCGCAGCAGGCCCGGTCGCGACGAAGCCCGTCGCGACGAACACCAGTGCCAGGACCGCCCGAGCGAGTCCCTCCATCGACGTCCACCTCCGAGTCGGTGCGGTACCCCGGACCACGCGGTCGATGCTCCCGGGCGCGCGGCCTCAACGCTGGTGCTTGCTGGACGTCGTCGTCAACCGTGCGTCCACGCAGGCGAGGGCGGGATCGCGCGCCAGCCGGGATGCCCTCCGGGGGTCGGCCACCGCGGGCAGGTGACGGCTTGCCTGTCAACGACCGGGCTGGGCCGCCCAGTCCGCGCGCAGGATGCTGTAGGAGTAGCAGTCGTGGAAGGCGCCGTCGCGCCACTGGGCGCCGCGGACCGTGCCCTCACGCGTGAAGCCGGCCTTCTCCAGGGCCCGCTGCTCGGCCAGGTTCTCGACGTCGGTGCTGGCCTCGATGCGGTTGACGTTGGTGTGCCGGAAGAACAGGTCGACCAGCGCCCGCTGCGCCGCCGTCCCCGCGCCGCGACCGCGGGCCTCCGGGACCAGCGCTATGCCGATCATCGGGTTGCGCGACTCCGGCATCGGCCCCCACTGCTGCCAGATCCAGCTCACGCTGCCGAGCAGCCGGCCCTCGGCGTCGCAGACCGCCATCCCGCCGGGCTCGCGCAGCACCGGTGAGTACGGCTCGGTGCGCGGCACCCGCGGCCCGAAGTCGTCGTACGGCGCCTCGCCCACGGCGAGCAAGGGCAGGTCTGCGGCCACGACGGGCCGGAGCACGACGTCCATCTCATCCCCTCCGGGTCGTCCGCCACAGCAGCACCGCCGCGACGACCTGCAGGCCCCCGATCACCACGGCGAGCAACGTCGTGTGGCGGTCGACGAGCGCACCCGCGACGGCGCCGCCGACGAGGGCACCGATGCCCTGCACGGCGGCGAACACACCGTACGCCGTGGCCCGGCGCCCCGCCGGGACCAGGTCGGCGACGTACGCCTTGATCGTCGAGTCCTGGACCCCGCAGGCCGCGCCCCAGACGACGACACCCCCCAGCACCAGCCAGAGCCGGTCGGTGAACACGCAGAGGGGCACGACCGCGACGAGGACGGGTACGCCGAGCAGGACCCGCCCGCCCCAGCGGTCGAACATCCCGCCGGTCGCCAGGGCGGCCAGCGCCTCGACGGCCATCGCGAGGGCGTAGACGAGCGGCACCACGGCCGCCGCGACCAGGCCGGCCTCGACGAAGCGGTAGGACATCACGCCGAAGGTCATCAGCCCGGCGGTGGTGAGCGCGGCGGCGAGCGAGAACAGGTGGAAGGTGCGCGGCAGGTCGGCACCGACGGCGGCGGCCCGGACCTCGGCCCAGGCACTGCGCGGTGGCCGGTCCGGGGCCGGGAGGTCGTCGGCATCGGGATCGGCGCGGGTCGCGATCGGCGCCCGGCGGCGCAGCTGGGCCAGCAGCAGCATCGCCAGCGCACCGGGGACGGCCAGCACCGCGAAGCCGGGCCAGAGCAGGCCGGTGAGGGCGGCGATCCCGGCCAGCAGCAGCGGGCCGGTGAAGGCCCCGACCTGGTCCAGCGCCTTGTGGACCGCGAACCCCTTGCCGCGCCCGGTCGAGGTCGCCATCCGGGCGAGCAGTGCGGACTTGGCCGGGCTGCGCACCGCCTTCCCCGTCCGCTCGAGCACGATCAGGGTGGCGGCGACCGCGAGCCCGGCGCTGCCGAGGAAGGGAGTGACCGCGAGCAGCGGCACGCACACCGCGGTCATCCCGTAGCCGACGACGGTCAGCCGCCAGTGCCGGTTGCTCCGGTCCGCCCACGGTCCGGTGACCAGGCGGAGCACCAGCGCGACCGCCTCGCCCGCACCGGTCACCAGGCCGACCGTCAGCGCCGAGGCGCCCAGGCTGCCGAGGAAGGGCCCGGCCATCGCGCGCATGCCCTCGTAGACCATGTCGGCCGCGAGGCTGACCAGGCCGAACGCGAAGACCGTGCGCCAGGGGGTCCAGACCGGTCGGGGCGGTGCGACGGGCGCCGGGGTCACGCCCCGATCCAACCAGCCCCGCTGGCGATGAGCAGAAGTCCGAACAGCGCGAAGAGCGTGGCGGCGCCGTACTTGACGGCCTTCTCGGGCAGCTGCTTGCCGAGCACCGCGCCGAGGGCGATGGCCAGCGCGTCCGCGGCGACCATGCCGAGCGTCGAGCCGAGCCAGGTGCCGAACCAGCCCTCCTGGGTGGCCAGGGTGATCGTCGCGAGCATGGTCTTGTCGCCGAGCTCGGCGAGGAAGAAGAACACCGCCACCACGAGGATCGCGCGGCCCGTGGCGCTGGCCGCCTTGCGCTCGTCGTCCTCGGTCAGCTCGTCGCCGCGCAGCGTCCACGCCGCGAAGCCGAGGAACGCGAGACCGGCGCAGACCTCGATCGTCCCCTGGTAGCCGGCGAAGGCGTCGCCGATCGCGTAGCCGATGCCCACCGAGGCGAGGTGCACCACCGCGGTCGCGGCTGTCAGGCCGATCAGCACGTCGCGGGCGCGGTAGCGCGTGGCGAAGGTCATCGCCATCAGCTGGCTCTTGTCGCCGAGCTCGGCCACGAAGATGACGGCGGTGCTCAGCAAGAACGCGTACATCAGGATCTTCCTCTCCGGCGCCCGGCCGGAGGAACCCGTCGTGATGACGTGCCTTCGACCAGGCACGTCCACTTCAACGGGTCGCACAACTGGTCGAAAGTCTCGTCCGCCACCTCGCGGTGGCCTGCTGCGCCGGGCCCGCAAGCTTCGCGGTCCAGTGTGTCGACACAGCCGTTGAGGACTACTCCCCTTCGCACCGCCAGTCTAGGGACGCGACCGGCGTACGACGAATCGGCGGCTCAGCCGTCGGCCGGCGCGAGCGCGCCGGCGAGCGAGCGCAGCGCCTCGGGCGCGACCCGGTAGTAGGCCCACCGGCCGCGCTGCTCGCGGGTGGCCAGCCCGGCATCGACGAGCAGCTTCATGTGGTGCGAGACGGTCGGCTGACTGAGGGCGACCGGCGCGGTCAGGTCGCAGACGCAGGCCTCGCCCTCCGGCGACGCGGCGATCAGTGACAGCAGCTTGACCCGGGTGGGGTCGCCGAGCGCCTTGAACATCCGGGCGAGGGTCTCGGCGGCCCCGTCGCTGACCACGCCGCCGGTGACCGGCGAGCAGCAGGCCGCGACGTCGTCGGGCTGGATCACGGGCAGCGAGGCGGGCATGACCTCATTCTGCCCCATCCATTGACATCTGTCGATGGATCGGCCATCGTTGCCCCATCGAAGAACGTCGATACATGATCGAGTCGAGGAGCACATGATGAGCGACCTTCCCGTCGTGGTGATCGGCGCCGGCCCGCAGGGCCTGGCCGCCGCGGCCCACCTGCTGGAGCGCGGCCTGGAGCCGCTGGTGCTGGAGTCCGGTGCCGGCCCGGCGGCCGCGGTCGCCGAGTGGGGCCACGTCCGGCTGTTCTCGGCCTGGCCCGAGCTGGTCGACACGGCCTCGGTCCGGCTCCTCGCGCCGACCGGGTGGACCGCACCGACCACCGGCTACCCCACCGGCGCCCAGTGGATCGAGGGCTACCTCGCACCCCTCGCGGCAGCCCTCGGCGACCGGGTGCGGTACGACGCCCGCGTGAGCGGGGTGTCCCGCAAGGGCCGCGACCGCCTGGTCGACGCCGGCCGGGCGGACCAGCCGTTCACCGTCCACGTCGTCGACGCGGCGGGCAACGAGTCCCGACTCGAGGCCCGCGCCGTCATCGACGCCTCCGGCACCTGGCGGCGGCCGAACCCCGCGGGCGCCGACGGCCTGCCGGCGCTCGGGGAGTCGGCCGCCGCGAGCCTGCTGACCTCACAGGTGCCCGACCGCACCCGGCCCGAGCGGCACGCCGGCCGGCACACCGTCGTCGTCGGGTCCGGCGACTCCGCGTTCAACGCGATCCACGAGCTGGTCCGGATCGCGGCCGACCACCCGGGCACCAGGATCACCTGGGCCATCCGCCGGGTCGTGAGCGAGGGCACCTTCGGCGGCGGCGCTGCCGACCAGCTCCCCGAGCGTGGTGCGCTCGGCCAGCGCGCGAGGAAGGCGGTCGAGTCCGGCGCGGTCGACCTCGTCACCGGCTTCCGCACGGCCGAGATCCGGCAGGCGGACGGCCGGGCGGTCCTGGTCGGCGAGGACGGCCGCGAGGTCGCGCCCGCGGACTCCGTCGTGGTGCTGACCGGCTTCCGCCCCGACCTGTCGTTCCTGTCCGAGCTGCGCCTCGACCTCGATCCCACCCTCGAGGCGCCGCGCCGGATCGCGGCCGAGATCGACCCGAACATCCACTCCTGCGGGTCGGTGCAGGCGACCGGTGCCGCGGACCTCGCCCAGCCCGAGCCGGACCTCTACCTCGTCGGGATGAAGTCCTACGGCCGGGCGCCGACCTTCCTCGCCCTCACCGGGTACGAGCAGGTCCGCAGCGTGGTCGCGGCGATCGCCGGCGATCACGAGGCCGCCGCGCGAGTCGAGCTGGTGCTGCCCGACACGGGCGTGTGCGGCGGCGCTGGGGTCTTCGACGACCCGGAGGGCGCGGGCGGCGGGTGCTGCGCTCCGGCTCCGGCCGCACCGAGCGGCGAGCTGCTCGAGATCGGCCGGGCCCCCGTCGACGCCTGAGTCCGGGCGGATCAGGACCGCGCCAGGTCGATCGGCGTCCTCCCGGCACCGCTCCGGGGCATCACCCGGGCCGAAGAGCACGCCTGAGCCGTGCCGAAGGTCCCTGTGCCGGGGCCGGGGCGTGCCGAAGGATCGGCACGTGCCAGCACCCACCACCTACGAGGTCCGGGCCACGGCCGGCCTCGGCAAGCCAGCAACGCTGACCGCCGCCGGCGCGACCTTGCCGATCGACGTCGCGTGGGGCGGCGTGCCGTCCGGCCACCCCGGTCCGGGCGAGCTGCTGGCGGCGGCCTTCGCGGCCTGTCTGCTCAAGAACCTGGCCCGCTGTCGGGAGCTCATCGGGTTCGACTACGACGAGGCGGAGGTCAGCGTCATCGCCCGCCGCCAGGACACGCCGCCCCGATTCGTGGAGATCGCGTACACCGTGCGCGTGACGACGGCCGAGCCGCAGCGCCGCGTGGACCTGGTGCACCAGAACCTGCGCAGGTTCGGCACGGTCGTCAACACGCTCGGCTCCGCGTGCGACGTCCACGGGACCGTCGAGGCAGTCCCTCCCGTGCCGAGCTCCCCCTCAGGGACGAGCGCCCAGGCCGAGGTCGTCGAGGAGCCCTAGGACCCGGCGCTCGATGTCGTCGCGTACGGCCCGCACGCCATCTGCGTCCAGTCCTGCGGGGTCGTCGACCGCCCAGTCCTCGTAGCGCTTGCCCGGGAAGTACGGGCAGGCGTCGCCGCACCCCATCGTGACCACGACGTCGGCGGCTCGGACGATCTCGTCGGTCCACGGCTTGGGGTACTCCCGGGCGATGTCGATCCCTCGCTCCGCCATCGCGGAGATCGCGGCCGGGTCGACCCGGTCACCCGGCAGCGACCCGCCGGACCAGGCCACCGCGCGCCCGGCCGCGTGTCGCTCGAGGAACCCGAGCGCCATCTGGGACCGCCCCGCGTTCTGCACGCAGAGGAACAGCACAACGGGCCTGCCGTCGACTCCCCGGCCCTCGGTCCGCGCGACCGCGTGCAGCTGTTGCCGGGCGAACCGTTCAGCCAGCAACGGCAGGAAGTTCACCATCGTGGCCCGTCCGGCGAGCTCGTCGTAGGAGTCGTGCAGGAACCGTTCGATCGTCTCGAGGTTGAAGACGCCGCTGAGCTCCTCGGCCAGGCGCGTGGCCGCGGAGCGCAGGGCGACCTGCTGGTCGAGGGTGATCGCGGCAGGGGAGTGCTCGGTCATCGGAAACCTCCGGTCGGATGGACAGGTTGCGTCAGGAGGCCCGGTCCAGGCGCGGGGCCAGCAGACGAACCCGGCCCGCGAGCTCGTCGTAGGCTCGGTCGAAGGCGGCCCGGGTGCCGGCGGCGACCGGGTCGGGAACGGACCAGTGCACCCGAGCGGCGGCGCCCAGCTCCTCGTGCGCCAGGTCGCAGACGGTGATGACGAGGTCGTCGCAGTCGCCTGCTGGCGCGATGTCGTCGAGGTGCTGGGGAGGTACGTCGGGCAGGTCGAGGTCGTGGCGCCGAGCGACGGCGCGAGCACCGGGCGCGATCCGGGCGGCGGGATGGGTGCCTGCCGAGGTGGCCGGGATCGCGCTGGCCTGGCGCCACAGGGCGGCGGCGAGGTGGGAGCGGGCGGTGTTGGCCGTGCACACGAAGACCACCCGGCCCGGCGCCGCGATCGACGAACCGGCCGACGTCCCCGGCACGCCGGGCACCAGGCGCCAGTAGCTGCGGCGGCCATCCCCCTCGGAGCGGTGCCGCTCGACGACGCCCGCCCCTTCGAGGACCTTCAGGTGGTGCGCGAGAAGGTTCGACGAGACGTCCAGGAGCGCCGACAGCTCCGAGGACGCGGCATCTCCGATCGCCAGCAGGTCCACGACGCGCAGCCGGGTGGCGTCCGCGAGAGCGGCGTGGACCTCGACCCGGCGTTCGACGGAGAATGATCGCTCAGTGTTCATTGCCTCAAGTTTGACTGAGCATTCTCGACCGGTCAAGATGTGCGTCGTGAGCACCTCGCTGCCCCGTCGCCTGCTGGCCGAGCTCCTCGGCACCGCCCTCCTCGTCGCCGTCGTGGTCGGCTCCGGCATCGCTGCCGAGACCCTGTCACCCGGCGACGTCGGCCTCCAGCTGCTGGAGAACTCGACGGCGACGGCCTTCGGTCTCACCGTGCTGATCTTGTGGTTCGGACCGGTCTCCGGCGCGCACTTCAACCCGGTCGTGTCCTTGGCTGACTGGTTCCTCGGCCGTCGTACCGGAGCCGGCCTGTCGCTGGCGGAGGTCGGCGCCTACGCGCTCGCCCAGGTCGCGGGTGGCGTCAGCGGCGCGGTCCTCGCCAACGTCATGTTCGAGGTCGACCAGGGCCTGTCCGTCAAGGACCGCGTCTCGAGCGGCCCCCTCGTCGCGGAGGTGGTTGCGACCGCGGGCCTCGTCGCGCTGGTCTTCGCACTGGTCCGCACCGGCCGCGGTGCCCTCGCCGCACCGACCGTCGGCGCCTACATCGGCGCGGCGTACTGGTTCACCAGCTCCACGTCCTTCGCCAACCCGGCGGTGACGGTCGGCCGCGTCTTCACCGACACCTTCGCCGGCATCGCTCCCGGCTCTGCCCCGGCCTTCGTCGGCATGCAGCTCGTCGGCCTGCTCGTCGGCCTCGGGCTCACGCTGGCCCTCTACCCCGACGCCGGCGACAGCGCCGACGACGTCGTCATCCCGCACCGGCCCTGACTCACCGGTCACCGACTCGAAGGAGTGATCCCATGTCCCACCCCACCGTCCTGTTCGTCTGCGTCCACAACGCCGGCCGCTCGCAGATGGCGGCGGGCTACCTGCAGCACCTCGCCGGCGACCGCGTCGAGGTCCTCTCCGCCGGCTCCCAGCCGGCCGACCAGGTCAACCCGGTCGCGGTCGCGGCGATGGCGGAGGAGGGCATCGACATCACCGCCGAGCAGCCGAAGGTGCTGACCGACGCGGCGGTGCGCGAGGCGGACGTCGTGATCACGATGGGCTGCGGCGACGAGTGCCCCTACTTCCCGGGCAAGCGCTACGAGGACTGGGTCCTCGACGACCCGGCCGGCCAGGGCATCGACGCCGTCCGGCCGATCCGCGACGAGATCCGTCACCGGGTGGAGGCGCTGGTCGCCGAGCTGACCTGACTCAGTCGGGCACCGGCGTCGACCACGTCGGCGCGTGGTCCTTGTCGACCAGCACCGACCGCACGCCCTCGACGAAGTCGGCGCTGCGGATCATCTCCGCGGCCGTGACCAGCTCGGCCCGCAGGCACTCCTCGAGCGAGCGTCCGCGGCCCTCGACGAGCAGGCGGTCGGTCACCGCGAGGCTGTACGGCGAGGCCGCCTCCAGCGTCGCGAGGGTGTCGGCCGCCCAGGCGGCGGCCGCGCCACCCGCGGACACGAGCCGGTCCAGTCGCTCGGAGATCCCCGCTAGTCCGGGCGCGCTGAACACCCACTCGAGCTCGGGCCGCACCGGCGCGAGGTCCCCGGCCGGGCCGGGCTCCTCGGGCGCGAGCTCGCGCAGCAGCTGCTCCAGCGGGCCGTCGTACCCGGCGATCAGGTCGGGCAGCCGGGCCAGGTCGGCGGCCGAGCAGGCGTGGGTCGCCAGGCCGAGCGCGAGCGCGTCGGCGGCGCCGATCCGGGCGCCGGTCAGGCCGAGGTAGCGACCCGTGTGCCCCGGCAGGCGGGGCAGGAAGTGGGAGCCGCCGACGTCGGGGAAGAAGCCGATCCTCGTCTCGGGCATCGCGAAGGAGGCCTCCGGCGAGACCACCACGAAGGTGCCGTGCACGGACAGACCCATCCCACCGCCCATGCAGATGCCGCCCACGAGCGCCACGACGGGGACCGGGTAGCTGCCGAGCAGCGCGTTGACGGCGTACTCCGTCTCGAAGAAGCGCAGGCTCTCGTCGTGCCGCTCGACCAGCGAGTTCTCGCGCACGCGGCGGATGTCGCCACCGGCGCAGAACGCCCGCTCGGACGCACTCTCCACGACCACCGCGCGCAGCCCGGCGTCGCGCCACTCCTCGAGCGCGGCATGGATCCGCTCCACCATGGCGAGGGTGATCGCGTTGAGCGCCCGCGGGCGGTCGAGCACGATCCGGCCCACCGGGCCGAGGCGTTCGATGCGGACGTCGTCGCTCGGTTCCTCCACGACTCCAGTCTCCCAGTGCGGAGGTGCTCACTACCCTCTGGGGGACATCCCCCGACCGAGGAGCATCCCGTGGACGACCTGTTCGAGATCGACCAGACCCAGCGCCTGCGCCGCGAGGAGGCGGCCGGTCGCCTGCGCGCCCTGGCGGACGCACTGGAGCGGCACAACAGCGTGACCTTCGAGCGCGAGGGCCGGCGGATCACCGTCGACGTCCCCGACGAGGTGGAGCTCAAGGTCGAGGTCGAGATCGGCGAGAGCAACGAGCTGGAGATCGAGCTGACCTGGTGAGACCCGGCCGGCGTCCGCCGGTGGTCGCGCCCGTGCGAGGCTGGGCCCCGTGAACGGGGAGCAGCTGGCCGCGTGGCTCGAGGAGCTCGGCCTCGCCGACCACCTGGCCGGCGCCGGGCTGCCGACCTTCGAGCGCGACCTCGGCGGCGTCGTCCGCTGGCGCGATCCCGGCACGGGAGCCGCCCTCACCGACGAGCAGCTCGCCGACCTCGACCGGGTCCTGCACCAGGACGGCGAGGAGCCGGAGCACGCCGTACCCCTGGCGCTGGTGCAGCTGCGCCGCCAGGCGCAGGTCCGCGCGGGCCTGCTCGCCTCGCCGACCCACGACTACGCGAGCCTCGCCTCGGTGCGCGGCGTCTCCGAGAACGCCGCCCGGTTCGCCGTGCACAAGGCGGCCGAGCGCAACGCGCTGCTCGTCGTCCCCCACGACGGCGGTGTCCTGGTGCCGGCCTTCCAGCTCGCCGACGACGGCGAGCTGCGCCCCGAGCTGGCGGCGGTCCTCGAGCCGCTGCTCGCCTCGACCATGGACCCGTGGCAGGTGTGGGCCTGGCTCACCCAGCCCGCCGGCCTGCTCGGCGGCCAGGTCCCCCACGAGGCCGCCCGGGACGACGACGAGGTCGCCATCGTGCGCCACGCCGCCGTCCGGCTCGCCGAGCGCGCGACCCGCTGACCTCCCGCGCGCTCAGGCCGGGACGAGCTCGCCCTCGGGCTGCAGGTGGGTGGTGATGCCGCTCATGTTCCAGGTGTTGATGGTGCCCACGGCGACGATGAGGTCGGCGCGCCGCTCCTCACCGAGCAGCCGGCCGGCCGCGTCCCACAGCTCGTCGTCGACCGCGTCGATGCCGCCGGTGAGCCGCTCGGTGAAGGCGAGGGCCACCCGCTCGGTCTCGTCGAAGAACGGGCTCTCCTGCCAGGCGGCGACGCCGTGGAGCTTGCGGCTCGGCGTACCGCGGCGCTCGAGGTCGGTGGCGTGCATGTCGACGCAGTACGCGCAGCCGTTGAGCTGCGAGGCGCGCAGCTTGACCAGGTCGTAGAGCACCGGGCCGAGCGACTTCTTCATCCGGTTGTCGAGGGCGATGAGCGCCTGGAAGGTCTCGGGGGACGCCTCGTGGGTGCGGGTGCGGGTCATGGTCGTTCCTTTCATGGATATCGATTGTCCAGTTTTGGACCGGAGCGAAGAGTGCTCAGGTGCGTGCGAAGTGCCGCCGGGCGTCGGCGGCGATGGTGCGCGGCGTGGCCGCGGCGAGGTCGAGGACGGAGGTCGCGGCCAGCTCGCGACGCCAGGCGAGCTCGGCGCCGCGCATGGCGTGCGCGATGCCGCAGGGCTTGGCGAACTGGCCGGCCGGACGATCCTGGTTCATCCCGCGCTGGCGGATCTCGGTGCAGGTGAAGGCCTCGTCGGGGCCCTCGATGGCCGCGACGACGTCCATCAGGGTGATCCGGTCGGCCGGCCGAGCCAGCCGGACGCCGCCGTTCTTGCCGGGCACCGACTCGGTGATGCCGGCCCGGGTGAGGGCCTGCACCTGCTTGACGAGGTACGGCGCCGGCAGGTCGTAGGCCTCCGCCAGCCGGGCGACCGGGACCGGCGTGGCGACGCCCTGGTCCTCCTGGAGCCAGTGCAGCAGCACGCAGACGTGGGCCGCCCACTCCACGCCCTCGTTCATCCGCACGACCCTGCCTCCTCTTATCTGGACATAGAGTATCCATGTATCGGCGGGCATCGCAACCGGCGCCGGCTGGGCTCAGCCCGACCGTGGCGCGTACATGATGATCGCGACGCCGACCAGGCACACCAGTGCCCCGGCGACGTCGTAGCGGTCCGGCCGGAAGCCGTCGACCGCCATCCCCCACGCGAGCGAGCCGGCGACGAAGACCCCGCCGTAGGCCGCGAGGATCCGGCCGAAGTGGGCGTCCGGCTGGAGGGTCGCGACGAAGCCGTAGAGGCCGAGCGCGATGACGCCGGCGCCGATCCACAGCCACCCACGGTGCTCGCGCACGCCCTGCCACACCAGCCAGGCGCCGCCGATCTCCGCGACCGCGGCGAGCACGAACAGCGGGATCGAGCGGATCATCGGTCGTCTCCGGACGTGGTTCGGGGGTGGCCCGTGCGCCGGGTGCGTGCATGGCAAGGCGGCAGAGCGACGTCGTACCTGGTCGTCCAACGAGCGACGCCGACGCCGCCAGGTGCGTGCCCGGGGCGCGGGACACACGAACAACGCCCGGAGACGACCGACCCGTCCATGCGTCCGATCCTCGCAGGCGTCAGGGTGCGGCTCAGAAGTAGCCGCGGGGGCGCTCGGCGGTGTCGCCCGGCCGGTGCCCGTCCTGCCAGTCGATGATCGTGCTGCGCGCGTCCATGTCGATGTGCGGGTTCGCCCGGATGAACTCGTGGACGGCACGCTCCGGGTCGACCCGCTCACGGTTCACGATCAGCCGGCCGTACGCGACGAGCTCCCGCACCGTGAAGGTCCGCACCGCATCGCCGTAGCCCTGAGCCCGAGTCATGGCTGCACGGTACCTCCGGCTCGCCGCGGGGCCCTCACCGAGCAGCGTTCGGGGGTCACCAGAAACCTCTCCGGATCCGGGCTTGACCTTGACGCAACGTCAACCCTGCACGCTTCTCGCATGAGCAACGAGACCACCCCCACCGAACGACAGGAACCAGCCATCCGGGTCGCCGGCGTGACGAAGGCGTTCGGCGACGTGCCGGTGCTGCGCGGCGTCGACCTCGAGGTCGCGCCGGGCAGCATCTTCGCGCTGCTGGGCTCCAACGGAGCCGGGAAGACGACGCTGATCCGGATCCTCGCCACGCTGCTGAAGGCGGACGCCGGGACCGCCAGCGTGCAGGGCCACGACGTCGCCACCCGGCCCGACCGGGTCCGCGAGTCCTTCAGCCTGACCGGCCAGTTCGCCGCGGTCGACGAGATCCTCACCGGCCGCGAGAACCTCGTGCTGGTGGGCCGGCTGCGCCACCTCCCCGACCCCGGCCGGGTCGCCGACGACCTGCTCGCCCGGTTCTCGCTGACCGACGCCGGCGGGCGGCGGGCGGCGACGTACTCCGGCGGCATGCGCCGACGCCTCGACATCGCGATGAGCCTGATCGGCGACCCGCCGGTGATCTTCCTCGACGAGCCCACGACCGGGCTCGACCCCCAGGCCCGGATCGAGGTGTGGCAGGCCGTGCGCGACCTGGCCGCGAGCGGCACCACGGTGCTCCTCACCACCCAGTACCTCGAGGAGGCCGAGGAGCTGGCCGACCGGATCGCGATCCTGCACGAGGGCCGGATCGTCGTCGAGGGCACGCTCGCCGAGCTCACGGCGCTGCTGCCCCCGGCGAAGGTCGAGTACGTCGAGAAGCAGCCGACGCTGGAGGAGATCTTCCTCGCGCTCGTCGGCACCACCACGGCCACCGCCGGGAACTGAGGAGGACCCCATGAGCACCCACGTCGTCGCCGACACCCGCGCCCTGCTCGGCCGGTCGCTGCGCCACATCCTGCGCAGCCCCGACACCATCATCACCACCGCGATCACGCCGATCGCCATGCTGCTGCTGTTCGTCTACGTCTTCGGTGCCGCGATCGACAGCGGCGACGGGAAGTACGTGAACTACCTGCTGCCCGGGATCTTGTTGATCACGGTCGCCTCGGGCATCGCGTACACGTCGTACCGGCTGTTCCTGGACCTGCAGGGCGGCATCTTCGAGCGCTTCCTGTCCATGCCGATCGCCCGCTCGGCGGCGTTGTGGGGCCACGTGCTGACCTCGCTCGTGGCCAACGCCATCTCCGTCGTGCTGGTCGTCCTGGTCGCCCTGCTGATGGGCTTCCGGTCGGGCGCCGGGATCCTCGCCTGGCTCGCCGTGGCCGGCATCCTGGTCCTGTTCACGCTGGCCCTCACCTGGCTCGCCGTGATCGCCGGCCTGGCCGCCAAGTCCCCCGACGGCGCCGGCGGCTTCGCCTACCCGATCATCTTCCTGCCGTTCATCAGCTCGGCCTTCGTGCCGACCGACGGGATGCCGGGGCCTGTGCGCTGGTTCGCCGAGAACCAGCCGGTCACCTCGATCGTGAACACCCTGCGCCACCTGCTGGGCGAGCAGCCGGTGGGCGACGACGCGTGGCTCGCCCTCGCCTGGTGCGCCGGCCTCCTGGTCCTCGCGTACGCCCTCGCGATGCGGGCCTACCGCCGCCGGTTCGCCTGATCGCCGGCCGGACAGGGCAGGCTGGGGCCGTGCTGACGATCGGACAGCTGGCGTCGTACGCCGGGGTGACCATCCGGACCGTGCGCCACTACCACCAGGTGGGCCTGCTGCCGGAGCCGGCGCGGGACCGCTCCGGCTACCGGTCGTACGACGCCGGGGCGGTCGTGCGGCTGATCCGGATCCGCACCCTGGCCGACGCCGGGGTCCCGCTGGCCCGGGTGCAGGAGCTGCTCGACGCCGACCCGGACACCTTCGGCACCGCGGTCGAGGAGATCGACCGGCGGCTGCGCGCCGAGATCCGCGAGCTGCAGCAGCACCGCAAGCGGATCGCCCAGCTGGGCTCAGGGGACACCCTGGCCGTGCCGGAGGAGGTGTCGGACTACCTGGAGCTGGTGCGCGCGATCGGCGTACCGGAGCAGATGCTGGAGGCCGAGCGCGACGCGTGGATCCTGATCGCGGCCCGCTACCCGCACCAGATCGGCGCCTTCATGGCGGACAAGCGGGCGCAGCTCGAGGACGAGCGGACCGTCCGGTTCTACCGGCTCATCGGCCAGCTGCTGCGCAGCGACGGGACGGACGACGAGCGGCTCGTGCACGAGATGGCCGACCTCCTCGTCGAGCTCTTCGAGGAGGCGGCCGCCGCCGGCCAGCTCGAGCAGCAGGACGAGACGATGGACGACTCCGCCTTCGTGCAGCTGCTCGACTCCATGGCCGACGGGCACCCCATGGTCACCCGGCTGCGGCAGCTGCTGGCCGAGCGCGGCTGGGCCGGCTGGACCAAGGTGGAGCGAGCGTGACGTCGCTGGATAGCCTCGACGGCATGGACATCCAGCGACTCGTGGACGCGCTCGCGCCCCTGCTGCGCGACCCGGAGGCCGAGGGTGACTTCGCCTACGGCATGGCCGACCTGCCCGCGGCCGGCACCGACGTGATGGTCAACGTCGACCCCGAGCTCGAGGACCGTGACGACGTCGAGGTGGACGTGCTCGTCGACCGCGTGGCGGCCTTCCTGGCCCTGACGCCCGAGCAGTGGGAGGAGGTCGCCAGCCGGACCGTCGCCGAGATCGAGGCGGCCGTCGGTGACCAGCCCGTCGCCGAGCCGACCTCGCTGCGCGACGACCTCGCCCTCACCTCGTCGGTCGTGTTCGTCGACGCGGTGCTGCTCTCCTTCGTCGCGCCCCTCCAGCTGCCCGACGCGGTCGTGCGGGTCCAGCTCGACCAGGACCTGCACTTCGAGGACCTGGAGGTCGAGATCGAGGGCGTCGAGTCCGTGTCCTTCGACGACCTCGACGACCTTCTCGACCACCTCAGCGAGGAGCCGGGGCCGAGCGCTCCTTGATCTGGGCGAACATCGCCTGCAGGTCGGGGGAGATCTCCGCGAGCTCGACGTACGACGCCCCCGCCGCCGCGGTGTCGAGGTAGGCGAACCGCATCAGTCCGCCCGCCATGGTGCCGGCCTGCACGACCGCGAACCCGTCGCGCTCGGCCCGGTCCAGCGCCTCGTCCATCGAGGCGACCTCGCAGCACACGTGGTGCAGCCCCGGCCCGCGCTCGGCGAGGAACTCGGTGTAGATCGAGGTGCCGGTCACCGGGCGGATCAGCTCCAGCTGCAGGTCGCCGGCGTAGCTGAGCGAGACGTCGGCGGTGAAGTCCGCCGGCTCACCCCGCAGGGTGCACGCGTCGGGTCCGAAGTGGACGGCGGGCATCCGGGTCCACGCGACGGCGCCGAGGGTGGCCCCCAGGGCCTGCTCGGTCGCGTCGAGGTCGTCGGTCACCCAGGCCAGCTGCGTGACCGGGCCGAAGCCGGCACTCTGCGAGGTCATCGCCGCAGGCTACGCGGCCGGCACGACCGCGTTCCGCACCCCGCGCAGGGCGTGGCCCCAGCCGCTCGAAGACCTCGGAGTCGAGGTGGAGCGAGAGCCGCGCTCACAGGCTCGCGAGCAGCTCCCGCATCCGGTCGATCTCGGCGCCCTGGCCGATCACGATCTCGTTGGCGATCTCGGTGGCCTGGACGTCGGTGCCCGCGGTCGCGACCTCGTCGGCCATGGCGATCGCGCCCTCGTGGTGCTGGATCATCCCGCTGAGGAAGAGCCGGTCGAACTCGGCCCCGCTGGCCGCCTCGAGGTCGTCCAGCTGCTCGTCGCTCAGCATGCCGTGCATCGTGGCGTGCCCGTGCTCGCCGTGGTCGAAGTCGGCGGGGTCGTCCTGCGCCGAGGGCACGGCGAGGTCCCGCTCGGTCAGCCACGCCGCCATGGTGAGGATCTCCGGCCGCTGGGCGGCGAGGATCCGGCGGGCCAAGGCCTTGACCTCCGGTGACCCCGCGCGGTCCGGGGCGAGCTCGGACATGGTGAGCGCCTGCGCGTGGTGCGGGATCATCATCTGCATGAACGCCACGTCGTCGTGGGCGGTGGCGGCGTGCTCGGCGGTGGCGCCCGGCGCCAGCGTCGAGGCGACCTCCCCCGGACCGCCGGGCTGGACGACGACCGGAACGGTCCCGTCCTGGCGCTCCTGCCTGTCGCTCTCCTGGCTGAGGCACCCGCTGAGGGCGAGCGCGAGGACGACCCCTGCGAGGCACGCAGCGGACAACGACCGAGACCGAGACACCGAGAACTCTCCTCACAGGGGCTTGTGACCCAGCTCACCTTAGGCCACGATCAGGACCGGATCCGCATCCACCTACATCTCGGGAGTGACCATGGCGATCCCTGTCCCTCTGCGCCTGCGCAGGCTCGGCGTCACCACGCTGGGTGTCGTGGCCCTCGGCATCGCGGCAGTGAACCTGCCCGCCGGCGCCCACGACGACGACCACCGAGGCGCGGCCGGTCCGTGCCCGCCCGGCCAGCAACGGGCCAACGAGCGGGCGGGCGACAACTTCGCGCTGGCGTGCCTGCCCGGCCTCGACATCGCGAAGCTCGACGACAGCGCCACCGTCCTCGCGCCCGGCGAGGTCGAGCAGAGCCCCAACATCAAGCTGCTCGCGAACATCCCCAAGTCCGGTCCGTTCGCGGGCGAGTCCTCGTTCCAGACCGACCTCGCCTTCCAGGGCGACTACGCCTTCCAGGGCAACTACGACGGCCTCTCGGTCTACGACATCCGCAAGCCGCACAAGCCGCAGCTGGTCACCCAGGTGCTCTGCCCGGGCTCGCAGAACGACATCTCGGTGCTCGGCGACCTGCTCGTCCTCAGCGTCGACTCCAGCCGCAGCAACGACACCTGCGCCAACGTCCCGCAGTCGGCGACGATCAAGGAGTCGTGGGAGGGCATCCGGGTCTTCGACGTCAGCGACCCGACCGCCCCGCAGTACGTCGCGTCGGTCGAGACCGCCTGCGGCTCGCACACCCACACGCTCGCCCCGTCGAAGGACGGCGCGGACGTCTACGTGTACGTGTCGTCGTACTCCCCCAACGTCAACTTCCCCGACTGCCAGCCTCCACACGACCAGGTCAGCGTGGTGAAGGTGCCCGTCGCCGCGCCGCAGGACGCCGCCGTCGTCAGCGAGCCAGTGCTCTTCCCCGCGGAGGAGGGCGGCGGCAACCCGCCGGGGAACTACTCGCGCGAGACCTCCGGCTGCCACGACCTGACGGCGTACCCGAGCAAGGACGTGATGGCCGGCGCCTGCATGGGTGACGGGATCCTGGTCGACATCTCCGACCGGGAGAACCCGGTGGTGACCGAGCAGGTCCGCGACACCGAGAACTTCGCGTTCTGGCACTCCGCGACCTTCAACAACGCCGGCACCAAGGTCGTCTTCACCGACGAGCTCGGCGGCGGCGGTGGCCCGACCTGCAACCCGACCATCGGCCAGGAGAAGGGCGCCGACGGCATCTACGACATCGTCGACGGCCAGCTCGAGTTCCGCTCCTACTTCAAGATCCCGCGGACCCAGGCCAACACCGAGAACTGCGTGGCGCACAACGGCTCGCTGATCCCGGTCGCCGGCCGCGACATCATGGTCCAGGCCTGGTACCAGGGCGGGATCTCGGTGTGGGACTTCACGGACTCCTCGAACCCGAAGGAGATCGCCTTCTTCGACCGCGGCCCGCTCTCCACCGAGCGGCTCATCCTCGGCGGCTCGTGGTCGGCGTACTGGTACAACGGCCACATCTACTCCAGCGACATCCAGCAGGGCTTCGACGTCTTCAAGGTCAACGACCCGCTCGTCGCGCCCGCGCGGGGGGTGCGGATCGACGAGCTGAACGTGCAGTCGCAGACGTCGTACTGAGCGCCCGGGCCATCGGCCGACGCCGATGATTCCGCGACACGGCCACGGTCGATCCCTTCATGCACCAGGAGGGAGTCGACCGTGGCCGTGCTCGCTGATGTCCGTCCACTCGCCGACGAGCTGGAGCGCTCCTACCCGGTCTACGTCCGCAACCGGCTGAAGTTCCGCGTCGGCCAGATCGTCTACGTCGCGTTCTCCCTCGACGAGACCATGATGGGCTTCGCCTTCCCGAAGGAGGAGCGGGCCGCGCTCGTCGCCGGCTCGCCGGACCGGTTCCGGCTGCCGACGGAGTCGGACCTGCGGTTCAACTGGGTGCACGCCGAGCTGGCCGCTCTCGAGCCGGCCGAGGCCCGCGAGCTGGTCGTCGACGCCTGGCGGATGGTCGTCCCGCAGAAGCTGTCCCGGGCCTACGACCTCACCCACCCCGCGGGGCCGGGGGACGGTCGATGAGCGCCGCCAGTCCGTCGAGTGTGCGCGCCAGGCCGAACCGCCAGGCCCGGTCCGCGTCCCAGGCGCTGCCCTGCGCCTGGCCCGCGGCGGAACCGATCCGCACCGCTCGCGGGTAGGTCTCCGGGTCGAACGCCCGGGCCAGGATCGGCTGGTTCGCCGCCCACCAGTCCGCATCGCTCACGGCGCTGTCGGTGCTCGCGCGGGCGGCGTCGTGCGCGGCACGGCAGTGCGCCTGGACGAAGCCGAGCAGGTAGGACAGTGCGGCATCGGTGTCGACGTCGCCGAGCCCGGTGCCGTCGTACGCCGCCAGCTCGTGCTCGTACTTCGCCATCACCCCGGGGCCCAGCGGCGGCCGGCTGAGCGCAGCGACCTCGGTCAGCCACGGGTGCGCGCGCAGCAGGTCGCGGTTGGACTCGGCGACCCGGGTGAGCCGGGTGCGCCACGAGCGGCTCCGCCAGGAGGGGCGGGGCATCGCGAGGTAGACCGCGTCGACCATCAGGTCCAGCAGCTCGGGCTTGCCGGGGACGTAGGTGTAGACCGACATGGCCGAGATCCCGACCTTCTCCGCCAGGGCACGCGTGGTGACGGCGGCCAGGCCCTGCTCGTCGGCGAGCGCGAGGGCGGCGGTGACCAGCTGCTCGACGCTCACGGAGCGTCCCGGCCCCTTGCGTCGCGGGCCGGCCGACGGGTCGCCCCACAGCAGCGCCAAGGTCCTGCTCGGCTCACCGGCCCCGGTGCTCGTCCCCGTCACGGGAACAGTTTTGCATATCCGTACGTTGTACACTGTACAATGTATGAGGAACCGTCTCCGAGGAGGACCATGAACATCACCGCCACCGCCATCTCGCTCAACGTCGCCGACGTCGAGGCCTCCGCCGCCTGGGCCCGGCGACACCTCGGGTTCACGGAGGCGATGTCCGCCGACGGGTTCTGCTCCCTCGAGCACCCGCAGGCCGGGCTGAACCTGATCTACCTGCGCACCGGGCTCGCCAGCTTCAAGCCCGCGTCCGCGGCCGGGCACGCCGACGGACTGCTGGTCGTGTTCACGGTCGAGGACATCGACGCCGACTACGCACGGCTGCGGGCCGAGGGCGTCGAGGTCGTCACCCCGATCGAGACCGAGCCCTGGGGGGAGCGGTACTTCCAGATGACCGACCCCAACGGGGTCGTCTACCAGCTCGTCCAGTGGGTCGCGCCCCCCGATCCGCAGTACGCCGGCTGAGCTGCGCCGGGAGCCTGCCGCTGTGCGGCAGGCTTCCGGGTACTGCCGAGGGAACACTCCTGAAGGAGGCAGTGATGAGGAGAACGGGCATCGGCGGCGTGATCGTCGTCATCTGGTTGGTGATCGGCGTGGTCGCCGCGGTGCAGCGGGGCTACTTCAGCGACGACCGCGACGTGAACTGCAAGACGTTCGGGGACACCGCGCTGACGATCGTGGCGGGACCGCTGAACTACTTCGGCGTGAACCCCAAGATCGACTGCGACCTGGAGCCGTCGCGCTGACCCCGGCGATCACGCCCGGTCGGAGACGGTGCCGGTGCCGGTGACGGCACCGGCGACGGGCACCGGCTCGTCGCCGGGCCGGCCGGCCCCGCCGGGAAGGAGCCGGTCCAGCCAGCCGGGCAACCACCAGTTCGCGTGACCCAGCAGCTTCATGGTCGCCGGCACCAGCACCAATCGGACGACGGTCGCGTCGAGCGCGATCGCGGTGGCCAGGCCCAGGCCCAGCATCTTGGCGAGGGGCTCGCTGGTGAGCACGAAGCCGCCGAAGACCGCCACCATGATCAGCGCCGCCGAGGTGATGGTCCGCGCGGTCCCGGCCAGGCCACGCGCGACCGCGAGGTCGTTGTCGCCGGTGCGGTCGTACTCCTCACGGATCCGTGAGAGCAGGAACACCTCGTAGTCCATCGAGAGCCCGAACAGGATCGCGAACATGAACAGCGGGATGAAGGACAGGATCGGCACCGTCGACTCCAGGCCGATCAGCCCGCCGCCCCAGCCCCACTGGAACACCATCACCAGCACGCCGTACGCCGCGCCGACGCTGAGCAGGTTCATCACCGCCGCCTTGAGCGGCACCAGCAGCGAGCGGAAGACCACCAGCAGCAGCACGAACGAGAGCAGCACGACGGCCGCGATGAACCAGGGCAGCCGGTCCTGCACCCGGTGACCGAGGTCCGCCATGACCGCGACCTGACCGCCGACGTGGGCACGCGCCGTGGTGCCGTCGAGGACACCGGGGAGCACGTCGGAGCGGAGCCGGTCGATGGTCACGCGCGTGGCCTCCGCCTGCGGGGTCGTCGTCGGCTCGGCGACCAGGATCGCGACACCGGCGGCCTCGGCGACCTGCGCGGGGGCCACCTCCGCGATGCCCGGGTCGGCGGCGATCGCGCTGGTCAGCGGCTCGAGCACCTCGGGGTCCTCGGCGAGGTCGACGGCGATCACCAGCGGGCCGTTCGCGCCCGGGCCGAACCCGTCGGCGACCAGGTCGTAGGCGCGGCGCTCGGTCCGCGACTGCGGCTGGGTGCCCTCGTCCGGGAACCCGAGGTCCAGGGCGGTCACCGGCGCGGCGAGCGCCACCAGCGCCACGGTCGCGCCGACGGCGTACGCCGGCGCGTGCCGCCCGACGTGAGCCGCCCACCCGAGCCAGCGCGACGGTGCGGTCGCGACCCGCCGCCGCCACCGGCCGTCGACCCGGGTCCCGGCCAGGCCGAGGAGCGCGGGCAGCAGGGTGATCGAGGCGAGCACCATCACCAGCACGATGAGCGAGATCCCGATCCCGCCCGCGGTGATGAACGGGATCCGGGCCACGGCCAGGCCGAGGATGGCGACGACCACGGTCCCGCCGGCGAACACGACGGCGCGGCCGGCGGTGGCCAACGCCCCTGCGACCGCGTCCTCGACGGTGTGGCCGTCGGCGAGGAGCTCGCGGTGACGCGTGAGCACGAAGAGTGCGTAGTCGATGCCGACACCGAGGCCGACCATCGACCCGATCATCGTCGCCCACGCCGGGATGTCGACGACGTGCGCCACGAGGGACATGGCGCCCGTGCCGATGGCCAGGCCCAGCAGCGCGGTCCCGACCGGCAGGCCGGTCGCGACCAGCGACCCGAACGCCACGAGCAGGACGACGATCGCGACGGCCAGCCCGACCAGCTCGCCGCCACCCATCGGGCCCTGCTCGAAGGCGAAGAACAGGTCGCCGCCGGCCTCGATCCGCAGCTGGGTGGTGTCGCGCAGGTCGTCGAGCGCGGACTTCAGCGCGGCCAGGTCCTCGGGGCCGAGATGCTGCTGCTCGGGATACTGCACGCGCACGAGCGCGACCTCGTCCTCGGTGCTGACGCCGGTGCCGAGCACGTGCGGCAGCGCGGCCAGGGTGTCCTCCACGCGGGCCAGGTCCCGCTGCAGGGCCGGCGAGTCGAGTGGCCCGGCGGCGTCGGCGGCGGGGGTCACCACCACGTCGGCACCGAGCCCGATCTCGGCCGCGCCGGCGCGCTCCATGAGCCGGGTGGCGGCGTACGAGTCGACGTCGGGTGCCTCGAACCGGTCCTCGAGCTCCTGGCCGAAGGCGGCCGAGGAGGCGAGGACCAGGACGGCGATGGCGACCCAGGCGCCGATGACGGTCCAGGGGCGGCGGGCGGCGAAGCGGCCGAGCCGGGCGAGTGCGGTAGACATGCGTCCACCGTCGCGGCCGGGGCGGGGTCGCCACATCGGGCATCAGGCCGCGGTGGCCTCGGCCGGAACGCCGAGCCCGGATCAGCCTTTCGGCCGGTATGCCGGGGCACGGGAATCCCTAGGCTGACCAGGTGAGCAACGTGCTGCGCTCCCTGTGGGAGGAGCCCCGGGCGACGCCGCCCCCGCCGCGGCGGGTGGCGCGCGACTGGGTGCTGCTCGCGGCCGTGGTGGTGGGCGCGCTGCTCGAGGGCCTGCTGCGGCCCGACCTCGACCTGCGCGTCCTGTCGACGGCCTACGTGCTGGTCCAGGCGCCGTTGCTGCTGTGGCGGCGTACCCATCCGCTGGCGGTGGTCGCCGCCTCCTTCGGCGCCTCGATCGTGGTGGACGCCGTCCTGCTGGTGACGGGCGAGCCGGCGTTCGACAACGTCGCGCTGGTCGCGGTCCTGCTGCTGCCGTACGCCCTGTTCCGGTGGGGCTCGGGGCGCGAGGTGATGGTCGGGCTCGCGATCATGCTGGGCGCCGCGGCCCTGAGCCTGGCCTTCGAGTGGACGGGCGCCGGCGTCGCCTTCGGCGGACTGGCGGTCTTCGCGAGCTCGATGGTGCTCGGGTACGCCGTGCGCACCCAGCGCGGTGCCCGGGAGCGGCGGCGGCTGCAGGCGAAGGCGGAGGAGCGGGTGGAGATCGCCCGGGAGCTGCACGACACCGTCGCGCACCACGTCTCGGCGATCGCGATCCACGCCCAGGCCGGGCGCGCGCTGGCCGCGACCAGTCCTTCCTCGACCGTGGAGGCGCTCGAGGTGATCGAGGCCGAGGCGTCTCGCACCCTGGCGGAGATGCGTGCGATGGTGCGGATGCTGCGGGGCCAGGGGAGCGACGGCGGCCCGCGGTCCACCGACTACGAGCCGCAGGCGGGGGTCGCCGACGTACCCCGGCTGGCGGGTGCGACGCCCGCCGGCCCGCGGGTCGAGGTGTCGCTCTCCGGAGACCTCGACGGGCTGTCCCCGGCCGTCGACGCAGCCGTGTTCCGGATCGCCCGGGAGGCGGTCACCAACGCGCTGCGGCACTCCCGCAACGCCTCTCTGGTCGGCGTCCGGGTCGAGGGGATCCCGACCGCGGTACGCCTGTCGGTCCGCGACGACGGCGATCCGGTGGGTCGCTCGGCGTACGGCGCCGGGTTCGGGGTGACCGGCATGGTCGAACGGGCCACGCTGCTCGGCGGCACCTGCGTGGCCGGGCCCGGCCCCGAGCGTGGCTGGGCCGTCGACGCCACCCTTCCGCGCGAGGAGGCGCGTTGACGATCCGCGTGCTGGTCGCCGACGACCAGGACCTCGTGCGCACCGGGCTGCGGCTGATCCTCGGCACCCTCGAGGGGATCGAGGTCGTCGGCGAGGCCCGGGACGGCGAGGAGGCCGTTCGACTGGCCCGGGAGCTGCGCCCCGACGTGTGCCTGATGGACATCCGGATGCCGGTCCTCGACGGTGTCGAGGCGACCCGCCTGCTCGCGGGCCCCGACGTGCCCGATCCCGTCGCGGTCGTCGTGATCACCACCTTCGACCTCGACGAGTACGTCCACGGCGCGCTGCGCGCCGGCGCCACCGGCTTCCTGTTGAAGGACGCCGGTCCCGCGCTGCTCGGCGAGGCGATCCGGGCTGCCGCCCGCGGCGACTCCCTCATCTCCCCCAGCATCACCCGCCGGCTGCTGTCCACCTTCGCCGACACCCGCCGTCCCGCCTCCCCCACCCAGCCGATCGACGCGCTGACCGAGCGCGAGGAGGAGGTGCTGCTCACCATCGCCCGCGGCCGCACCAACGCCGAGATCGCCGACGAGCTGCACATCTCGATGAGCACGGTGAAGACCCACATCGCGAGCCTGATGACCAAGCTCGACGCCCGGAACCGGGTCGAGGTCGCCATGTGGGCCTACGAGACGGGCCGGGTCACCGACGGGGGCTAGGTCCCCTCGGGCGCCGGTCAGCTGCAGAGCGGGTCAGTGCGCCATGTCGACGAACCGGCTGTAGTGACCCTGGAAGGCCACGACGATGTCGCGGGTCGCGCCGTTGCGGTGCTTGGCGACGATCAGGTCGGCCTCGCCGGGGCGGGTCGACTCCTTCTCGTAGACGTCGTCGCGGTGGAGCAGGACGACCATGTCGGCGTCCTGCTCGATCGAGCCGGACTCGCGCAGGTCGCTGACGGCGGGGCGCTTGTCGGCGCGCTGCTCGGGGCCACGGTTGAGCTGGGAGAGCGCGATGACCGGGATCTCGAGCTCCTTGGCGAGCAGCTTGATCTGCCGGGAGAACTCCGAGACCTCGAGCTGGCGGGACTCGACCTTCTTGCCCGAGCTCATCAGCTGGAGGTAGTCGATGACCATCAGCTTGAGGTCGTGCTTCTGCTTGAGACGGCGCGCCTTGGCCCGGATCTCGGTCATCGTCATGTTGGGCGAGTCGTCGATGAACATCGGCGCCGCGGACACCTTGGCGACGTGGCGGGCCAGGCGGTCCCACTCCTCGGTGCCCATCTTGCCGTTGCGGATGTGGTTGAGCGGGATGCGAGCCTCGGCCGAGAGCAGGCGCATCACGATCTCGGCGCGCGTCATCTCCAGGCTGAAGAAGCAGGCGGTGAGGTTGTTGTGGATCGCGGCCGCGCGACAGAAGTCGAGCGCCAGGGTCGACTTGCCCATGGCGGGTCGGGCGGCGACGACGATCATCTGGCCGGAGTGGAAGCCGTTGGTGAGCTCGTCGAAGTCGGCGAACCCGGTCGGGACGCCGTAGATGCCGGTCTCGCGGTTCTCGATCGCCTCGATCTCGTCGAGGACCTGGTCCATGATGTCGGAGAGCGGGACGTAGTCCTCCGACTTGTTGCGGTCGGTGACCTTGTAGATCTCGGACTGGGCCTCGTTGACGATGCCCTCGACCTCGCCCTCGCCGGCGTAGCTGATCTGGACGATCTTGGTGCCGGCGTTGACCAGCCGGCGCAGGATCGCCTTCTCGTAGACGATCTCGGCGTAGAAGCCGGCGTTGGCGGCGATCGGCACGTTGGCCGCGAGGGTGTGGAGGTACGGCGCGCCGCCGATCTTCTGCAGCTGGCCGCGTCGCTGCAGCTCGCCGGCGACGGTCACCATGTCGGCCGGCTCGCCGCGGCTGTAGAGATCGAGGATCGCCTCGTGGATCTCCTCGTGGGCCGGGCGGTAGTAGTCGTTGCCGCGGATGACCTCCACGACGTCGGCGATCGCGTCCTTGGAGATCAGCATCGCGCCGAGCACGGACTGCTCGGCGGCCAGGTCCTGGGGCGGGGTGCGGCCGCCGGTCGGTGCCTCGCCCGGCTGGTACGGCGCCGGCCCGTCGCCCCACTGGTCGGGCGGCTCGGCGGTCCAGGTCGGCGGGTCGTCCGTGAGGCTCACGGTCGTGGGCCCCCTTCCTGGTGTGATGGCCCCGGTCGGCACTGCTGGGTCGTCCGGTGCGCAGCGTGTCGGACGGGTCCGACACAATCGTCGGTCGGTGGCCGGGGCCGGCCACCGAAGCGGCAACCTACGGCGCCGGCCGGGGGCGCCGAAAGGGGCCTGTCCACAAGGGTTGGGGATAACTCGGGTCCGGGCGTGGACGACACGCGGACATGGTGTGCACGGGGTGGGGAGGAAGCTGTGGAGAAGGTGCGGTCTGCGGCACCCATTGTCACTCTGACCTGCGCAAACACCGTCCACGCCCTGTGGAGGACAAAAAACAGCGGTGTGATCCCGTTCACCTTCCGGCCACCAGCTGGTCGAGCCGGGTCCCCCGTCGGGGCGCCCCCGCTACCACACCGCCGCCCCCTCTTTCCACAGCAGGACCCCACTTATCCACCGGCCCGCCGAGCAGCCTGGGGGACCGCGCGGTGAGCAGCACCCGCGCCCTCGACCGCGAGATCGCCCGGCTCGCGTTCCCGGCCTTCCTCGCGCTCGTGGCCGAGCCGCTCTTCCTGCTCGGGGACGCCGCCGTCGTGGGCCACCTCGGCACCCCGGAGCTGGCCGGCCTCGGCATCGCCGGCACCGTCGTCACGACGGTGGTCGGCCTGTGCATCTTCCTCGCCTACGGCACCACCGCCGGCGTGGCCCGCCAGATCGGTGCCGGTCACCGTGACGCGGCCCTCGCGCAGGGCCTCGACGGGCTCTGGCTGGCCGTCCTCATCGGCCTCCCGGCGACGCTGGTCACCGCGCTCGCGGCGGACCCGCTGGTCGCCGTGTTCGGCGCCTCTCCCGACGTGGTCGAGCCCGCCACGACCTACCTCCGGGTCGCGGCGCTCGGCCTGACCCCGTTGCTGCTGATCCTGGCCGGCACCGGCGTGCTGCGCGGCCTGCAGGACACCCGCACGCCCCTCGTCGTCGCCGTGCTCGGCAACGTCGCCAACCTCGTGCTCAACATCGCCCTGGTGTACGGCGCCGGGCCGGTGCCGCACCTCGGCATCGCCGGTTCGGCGCTGGGGTCGGTGCTCGCCCAGGCCGGGATGGCGCTCGCGCTGGTGCTGGTCGTGGTCCGCGCGGCGCGACGCGAGGGCGCCCAGCTGCGGCCCGACCTGCCCGGCGTGCGGGCGGCGGCCCGGGCCGGCGTACCCCTCATCGTGCGGACCCTCACCCTGCGCGCCTCGCTCCTGGTGACGACCTACGCGGTCGTGCTGACCGCCTCCGCCGGCTCCGGCAGCACGGCCGTCCCCGTCGCCACCCACCAGCTGGCGATGACGCTGTGGGGCTTCCTGGCCTACGTGCTCGACGCGATCGCGATCGCCGCGCAGGCGATCACCGGGCGCTTCCTCGGCGCCGGCGACGTCGCCGGCACCCGGGCGGTGACCGGGCGGATGGTCGGCTGGGGGATCGTCAGCGGTGTCGTCACCGGCCTATTGCTCGCCGCGACCAGTCCCTGGCTCGGCGCGCTGTTCACACCCGACGAGGGCGTCCGCGACGCGCTCGTCCCGGTGTTGCTCGTCGCCGCCCTCGCCCAGCCGGTCGCCGGCGTGGTGTTCGTCCTCGACGGGGTCCTGATCGGCGCGGGCGACGGCCGCTACCTCGCCCGGGCCGGCGTGGTGGTGCTGGCGGGCTACGCTCCGCTCGTGCTGCTGACGAGTGCGCTGGGTGCCGGGCTGCCCTGGCTGTGGGGGGTCTTCTGCGTCGTCTTCATGGGCGGACGGCTGGTCACCTTGGTGCGCCGCTCCCGCGGGGACGCCTGGCTGGTGGCCGGCGCGTGAAGCCGCTCTACTGGGTCGCGATCGGCCTCGCCGTCGTCGTGTTCACCGCGGCGCCCGCCGACAGGTACGACGTCTCGGAGCCCCTCGGCTGCCTGCTGGTGCTCGTCGGGTACGTCCGGCTGGTCCGTGCCGCGCCCGACGTACCCCTGCGGCTGACGCTCGGCTACCTCGCGGTCCTCGCGCTGGTCGTCGCCGCGGTGCTCAGCCCGCCCGAGGCCCGCGCCTGGCTGGACGATGCCGACCCCGCGGTCGTGTGGGCCTCCTCGCTCCCGGCGCTCGGCTTCCAGGCGGCGCTGTGCCACGCGCTCGGCACCCGCGCCCGCGGCGCCGGCTCCCGCAGCGGCTGGCTGTGGTTCGTCGCGGAGGTGGCGATCGTGGTCTCGCTGGTCGCGAACGTGCTCTACAACGGTGCCGGCTGGCACTGGCTGTACGGCGTCGGCACCCTCGGCCTCGCCGGGGTGCTGCTGGTCATCGGGCTCTGCGCGTTCCTGGGCTCGGCCCCGTGGGCAGGCGCGGCGGAGCCCGAGGACGCACGCACCTGACGAATGGGCTGTGGAACGGACGGATTCACAGCCGATTCGTCAGGTGCGACGCGGAGGACGTCAGCCCTTGATGGCGGCGAGGATCCGCTCGGCCAGCCCGACGGACTGGTTGAGCGGGTCGCCCTCGTACTCCACGCCCTCCTCGTAGTCGAGGTCGACCTGCAGCAGGACCGCCGGGGTGCAGGCGCGCAGCTCGCCCTCGAAGTCCGGCGGGTTGCTCACCTTCCACCAGCCGCCGGTGGCACCGGCGATGTCGTTGGCCGGCTCGACGATGCCGTCGTTGTCGCGCGGCTGGGGGCAGCCGAAGGCGCCCTTGGTGAAGTCCTCGGGACCGGTGAGCTTGATCGTCACCTCGGCGAGGCCCTCGGCCTCGAAGGAGCAGTTGTCGCTCGACCACTCGAGGCCGCCCTCGCTGGTGCCACCACCGCCGACCTCAGCGGGGCCGAAGGACATGCCGTAGGCCTCGGCCAGGTCGTCGGCGGTGACCACGTCGCAGGCCATCGGCAGACCGGCCGCGGCGGTGCTCGACGGCGCCGTCGCTGCGGAGGTCGGCGCACTGGTCGCCTCGGTGGGCGTCGGTGCCTCGGTGGCACTGGAGGCGTCGGTGGGGGTGTCGGTGGCGTCGGGTTCGTCGTCGCCGCAGGCCGCGAGGACCGGGGTCAGCAGCAGCAGGGCGGCAGGCGCCAGCCGTCGTACACGCATGGGGTGCTCCTGGGACTCGGGGGAAGGGAGGAGTGGCCCAAAACTAACGGCGTGGCCGGTCCCGAGGGGACCGGCCACGCCGTCGTAGGTCGATCGGGTCAGGCCGGGATGACGTTGAGGGCCACCGCGGCGGACACCTCGTCGTGCAGCTTGACCGACACCGCGTGGTTGCCCAGCGACTTGATCGGGTTGCCGAGGACGATGGTCCGCTTGTCGATCGCCTCGCCGGCGGCCTCGCCGAGCGCGGCGGCGATGTCGGCGGGGGTGACCGCACCGAACAGGCGGCCGCCCTGGCCGGCCTTGACCTTGACGTCGACCGGCGATCCCTCGAGCTTCGCCTTCAGCTCGGCGGCGTGCGCCTCGTCGCGCACGGCACGGGCCGCGCGAGCGGTCTTGATCGAGTCGGCCTGCGCCTGGGCGCCGCGGGTCCACCGGATGCCGAAGCCGCGGGGGATGAGGTAGTTGCGGCCGTAGCCGTCCTTGACCTCGACCACGTCGCCAGCAGCGCCGAGGTTCTCGACCTCCTGGGTCAGGATGATCTTCATGAGTTCAGCTCTCCTTCTCTGACTCTGCTCAGCGACCGGCGGAGGTGTAGGGCAGCAGCGCGACCTCGCGGGCGTTCTTCACCGCGATCGCGACGTCCCGCTGGTGCTGGACGCAGTTGCCGGTCACCCGACGGGCGCGGATCTTGCCGCGGTCGGAGATGAACTTCTTCAGAAGGGCGGTGTCCTTGTAGTCGACACCGGTGGCCTTCTCCTTGCAGAACTGGCAAACCTTCTTCTTCGGCTTGCGGACGACTGCCTTCGCCATTGTGGTGCTCCTCCTCAGAGCCCGGCCGCGTCAGTCAAACGGCGGCCGGAATGGTTGGTTGTGATGCTGGTCAGAACGGGGGCTCGTCGTTCGACGAGACGCCCGGCGCGGCCCACGGGTCGTTGGCCGGGGCGCCGCCCCCGTAGTTGGAACCGCCACCCTGGTTGCCGCCACCGGACGGGGCGCTGCCCCACGGGTCCTGACCCGCGGGACGGCCGCCGCCGCCCTGGTTGCCGCCACCCTGGCCGCCGCCGTACCCGCCGCCACCGCCGGAGCGGCTGGCGCGGGTCACCTTGGCGGTCGCCCAGGTGAGCGACGGGCCGATCTCGTCGACCTGCAGCTCATTGACGGTGCGCTTCTCGCCCTCACGGGTCTCGTAGGAGCGCGACACCAGGCGGCCCTGCACGACGACGCGCATGCCCTTCTGGAGGGACTCGGCGACGTTCTCCGCGACCTGGCGCCAGACCGAGCAGCGCAGGAACAGGGTGTCCCCGTCCTTCCACTCGTTGGTCTGGCGGTCGAAGGAACGCGGCGTCGAGGCCACCGTGAAGTTGGCGACAGCCGCGCCCGACGGGGTGAAGCGAAGCTCCGGGTCGTCGGTGAGGTTGCCGATGACGGTGATGACGGTGTCGCCAGCCATGGGGGTCTCCTGGTGAGGGTGGAATGAACGGACGTGCCGGGTCAGACCCGGACAACGGCTCCCATCGTGTCGTGGACGTCCGACATTGAGTAGCCGTCGTCCACAGGCACGATCTCTTCAGTTCCTCAGACGGTGGGTCGCAGGACCTTGGTCCGCAGCACGGACTCGTTGAGGGTCAGCTGGCGGTCGAGCTCGTCGACCGTCGCCGGGGCGGCGGTCAGCTTGACGATGGCGTAGATGCCCTCGGCGTGCTTCTTGATCTCGTACGCCAGGCGGCGCTTGCCCCACACGTCGACGTTGTCGACCGTGCCGCCGTCGTTGCGGACGACGTTCAGGTACTTGTCGAGCGACGGCTGGACCGTCCGCTCGTCGAGGCTCGGGTCGAGGATGACCACGACTTCATAGTTGCGCAAAGCGGTCTCCACCTCCTCTGGACTCAGGCGGCCGCGGACTTTCCACGGCAGGAGGGCCTTGCTTGTCTGGCTGGTTCGGCCCAGCAGACGGTACGGCGCCAGCGGCACCGGACGGGACAGGCTAACAGCGCCCGCCCGTCCGGGCCGAATCCCGACGGCGGCGGCCGCGCTACCCGAACAGCACCGGGTTCTGGATGTCGGTGTCGTCGATGACGAGCACCGCGATCGCCCCGGCCAGGCCCTCGGGCACGTCGAGCGAGACCGACGCGCAGACGTCGTCGGAGCCGAGGTCCCACGACCCGTCGAGCGAGCCGAGCAGCTCGCCGGTGGGGTTGTAGAGCTCGATCGCGAACGGCGTCCCGTCGGGCAGCCCGGTGACGGCGAAGTGCGCGTACAGCGTGGCCGGGAGGGTCACGCCGCTGAGCACCTGCGGGTCGTCGAGGGTGCTGGGGGTCGAGCAGTCGCTGTTGCCGTCGGTGCTCCAGCCCCGGGGCGCGGCGGTGGCCTGGCCCATCGGGTCGGCCGGCGGCTCCGGCACGTCGTCGAGGTACGGCGACACGTAGTCGGGGTCGCCGCCCTTCTCGGCGATCTCGATGATGTCCTGGGTCAGGTTGACCGGCCGGATCCGGGCGGAGCCGCCGGTGAACGCGCCGCCCTCGCCGCTGTCGCCGACGGTCGACTCGGTGACCACGGCACTGTTGATGCCGACCAGCTCGCCGTCGTCGTTGATCGAGGCGCCACCGGAGTTGCCGGAGCCGATCCGGATGTCGCTGTCGATCCAGGCCCGGTTGCCGGGCACGGCGGCCTCCTTGAGGAAGGTGGACACGACGCCGCGGGTGACGGTCAGCGCGCGGTCGAGGCCGTCGTCGGAGGCGACGTGGGCGACGGCCGGGAAGCCGAGCGCGGTCAGCTCGTCGCCGGTGCGCAGGTCGTCGCTGTCGCCCAGCGGGACCGGCGGCGGCAGGTCCAGGTCCTTGTCGTCGATCTCCTCGCCGTCGGCGTCGGCGACGATCTTGAGCACCGCGAGGTCGAGGACGCCGTCGGCGACGATCGCCTCGGCGGAGTACGACGGCGCGGCGGGCTTGTCGTCCTCGGCCGAGGTGAGCGCGACGAGCAGCCCGGCCGGGTCGTCCTCGCCGCCCTGCTGTCCGGGAGCGCTCGGCTTGCCGACG
Organism: Pimelobacter simplex; assembly: GCA_016803235.1. Lineage (GTDB taxonomy): Bacteria > Actinomycetota > Actinomycetes > Propionibacteriales > Nocardioidaceae > Nocardioides > Nocardioides simplex_A. The sequence goes on along the minus strand of JADCLI010000002.1, from coordinate 114,244 downwards.
TGGGCGTTGGTGAGGATCAGACCGTCCTCGCTGATGATCGTGCCGGAGCCGGTGTAGAGCGGCTCGCCGCTGTCGTCGACGGCGATGATGAGGACGCTCGCCAGCTTGGCGCGGTCGAGCTCCGCGGTGCTGAGGCCGGCGGCCTGGTTCGACCCCCCGCCCTTGCCGGAGTCGTCGCCGCCGAGCAGCACCGCCGCCGTGACGCCGCCGCCGACGAGGACCAGCGCCGCCACCGCGGCGCCCACGACGGCGGCGGTGCGCTTGCGCTTCTTCTTGGCGATCGACTTCTGCGCGACGCCGGTCGCGACGATGGGGACGACCTCGACCTCGGCACCCGCCGTGGGGTGGCCGAGCATCAGCGTGGTCGGGTCCTCGAGCTTGCGCTGGGTGACGCGGTCCTCCTCGAGGAAGGTGCCGGCACTCGACCGGTCGACGTACCACCAGCCGTCGGGGCGCCCCTCGACCACGCCGTGCAGGCGGGAGACCGACGGGTCGTCGACCACGACCTCGTTGCCCGGGTCACGGCCCACCCGGACCACGACGCCCGGGGGGAACCGCTTCGAGACGCCCCCGACGCGCACCAGCAGGCCGGGACCGCTGACGTAGCCGGGGCCGGCCGGGCCGACGCCGGGCAGCACGGTCTGCTGGAGGCCGGCGGGCGGCAGCGTGGCCGGGTCCGGGGCGGCGGGGCGCAGGGCGCCGGCCGGGGTGAGCTGGACCTCCTCCCCGTTCACGCCGCCGAAGCGGACCGTGGTCGGCCCGGTGAGCCGCACCTCCGTCACCCGGGTGCCGTTCAGGAACGTGCCGCCGCTCGACCCGGTGTCGAGGAGCACCCACCCGGAGCCGTCCGAGCGCAGCTGCGCGTGCTGGCGGGAGGCGGAGGGCGCCGTGAGGACGATGTCGGAGCCGGTGTCGCGTCCGATGCTGACGACGCGCGGCTCCTCGAACGACCAGGTCCGGCCACCCGCGGAGACATGGAGGGTGGTCACGCGAGGACGTTAGTGCCCCGGCGCCCGCGCCACGAGCATTCCGGCCGGGAAGGGACAGGCTCAGGACAAGCCGGGGACATGCCGGGACAGCGGTGTCCCTCCCGGTCGATACCGTGGCTCCCATGAGCGAGCTGCGCATCGGAGCCCACGTCGACCAGACCGACCCGATCGCCGAGGCGGCCGCGCGCAACGCCCCGCTGGTGCAGTTCTTCCTCGGCAACCCGCAGTCCTACAAGGGCCCCGTCCTGTCGTACGACGGCGGGCCGGCCGCCCTCCGCGCTGCCGCCGAGGCCGCGGGCGTCGACCTCTACGTGCACGCGCCGTACCTCATCAACGTCGCGACCACCAACAACCGCCAGCGGATCCCGAGCCGCAAGCTGCTGCAGCAGCACATGGACGCTGCCGCCGAGCTCGGCGCGAAGGGACTGATCGTGCACGGCGGCCACGTCACCGACGAGGACGACCCCGCGAAGGGCTTCGACAACTGGCGCAAGGCGGTCGAGGCGACCGACCTCAAGGTCCCGCTGCTGATCGAGAACACCGCCGGCGGCACCAACGCGATGACCCGCTACCTCGACCGGATCAAGGGCACGTGGGACGCGATCGCCTCCGCCGAGGGCGCCGACATGGTCGGCTTCTGCCTCGACACCTGCCACGCCCACGCGGGCGGCAACGCGCTGGAGACGATCGTCGACGACGTCCTCGCCATCACCGGCCGGATCGACCTGGTCCACGCCAACGACAGCCGCGACGCCTTCGACTCCGGCGCCGACCGGCACGCCAACTTCGGCGCCGGCCAGATCGACCCGGACCTGCTCGCCCAGGTCGTGCGCGACGCCGGTGCCCCCGTGGTTTGCGAGACGCCGGGCGGCGCGGACGAGCACGTCGCCGACTTCGCCTGGCTGCGCGAGCGCCTCTGACGCAGCCCTCGCGCTGCGGCCCTTGCACTCTGCCGCCATCGGCGTAATCTCGATTACATGATTACAACGGAACAGCGCGAGCAGGTTCGCGGCTGGTTCGTGGGCCGGCTGCCGGAGGACCTCTTCGAGTCCCTCGCGGAGGTCACCGTCGACCGCGAGGAGATCACCGTCATCGGTCGCATCGCGGCCCCCGGGCTCCCCGAGGACGCCTCGGCGACCGAGCGCGAGGCCGCCGCCCAGGGCCGGATCGCGGAGTTCCGCGAGCGCACCCGGGAGTCCCGGATCGCAGTGGCCCGTGAGGCGGAGCGCCGCTTCGACAAGAAGGTGTCGTGGGGCGTCGAGTGCGACGGGACCCGGGCGCTGTTCACGCACGTGGCCGCCCCCGTCATGACCCGGCTGCGCCAGCCCGAGCGCGCCGTGCTCGACACGCTGATCGCCGGCGGCGTCGCGCGCAGCCGCAGCGAGGCGCTGTCCTGGTGCGTACGGCTGGTGCAGCAGCACGCGGACGACTGGCTGGGCGAGCTGCGTGACTCGCTGGAGCAGGTCGAGCGGGTGCGTGCGCAGGGCCCCGACGCGCGGCCCGAGTCCTAGGCGGGCCTAGGTGCCCGGGCGGGACTCGAGCCAGCCGAGGTTGGTCGCGACCTGCTCGAGCGAGCCCAGCAACGCGTCGTACTCCTCGGCCGACAGGCCCTCGGCCGCCCGCTCGGCGACCGCCTGCACGGGACCGGTCTGGAGCTCGGTGACCAGCTCGCCGCCGGGGTCCGTCAGCCGGTACTCGCCGCTGCGGAGCTCGACCAGACCGCCCGAGACGAGGCGCTCCAGCGCCGGCAGCATGTCCTCGGCGACGTCCTCGGCCACCGCACCGTGCTCCAGCCGTCCCAGGGCGTGCCACTCCCGACGGGTCAGACCACGCGCGGCGACGGCGTCCTCGACCTGCTCGTCGAGAAGGCGGTCCAGGGTGGTCAGCCAGTAGCCGAGCGGACGGGGTGCGGTCATGGACGGGCGGTACCCCGCTCGCCGGGGCTCACCCGGACCCACCCGCCCGATAGGTTGGTCCCCATGCCCAGCGTGCGCCCGATCAGCCCGACCGAGCACCGCGACCACCTCTCCACGCTGCCGTCCGCCAGCTTCCTGCAGACGCCCGGCTGGGCCCGGGTCAAGAGCGAGTGGCGCAGCGAGTCGCTGGGGTGGTTCGACGACGCGGGGAAGCAGGTCGGCGTCGCGCTAGTGCTCTACCGCAAGCTCCCGAGGCTCAACCGCTTCCTCGCCTACCTGCCCGAGGGCCCGGTCATCGACTGGGGCAGCGACGACCTCGGCGCCTGGCTCGACCCGATGGTGCGGCACCTGAGGAAGCAGGGCGCCTTCGCCGTACGGATCGGGCCGCCGGTGGTCACCCGGCGCTGGACCACGGCCCAGGTCAAGGACGGGATCGCCGACCCGGACGTCCGCCTCCTCGGCCATATCCCGCCCGCCGAGCGCACCCCCGCGGGTGCCCGGGTGGTCGCCCAGCTGCACGAGCTCGGCTGGCGGCACCAGGGGGTCGAGGGCGGCTTCGCGGCCGGGCAGCCGCAGTTCGTCTTCCAGATCCCGCTCCGCTCGGCCGACGGCACCCAGCTGAGCGAGGACGAGGTCCTCAAGGGCATGAACCAGCTGTGGCGCCGCAACATCAAGAAGGCCGCCAAGGAGGGCGTCGAGGTCACCCGCGGCTCGCGCGACGACCTCGCGGCCTTCCACGAGCTCTACGTCCACACCGCGCAGCGCGACCACTTCACGCCGCGCCCGCTGCGCTACTTCGAGACCATGTACGACGCCCTCCAGGCCGACAGCGAGGAGCGGTTCACGCTCTGGCTGGCCCGTCACGACGGCGACCTGGTCGCCTCGACGATCGCGATCCGGGTCGGCGAGCACGCCTGGTACTCCTACGGCGCCTCCTCGACCGAGAAGCGCGAGGTCCGCGGCTCCAACGCGATCCAGTGGGCGATGATCCGCGACGCGATCGCCGCCGGCGCGGCGGTCTACGACCTGCGCGGCATCACCGAGACGCTCGACGCCGACGACGCCCACGTCGGCCTGATCCAGTTCAAGGTCGGCACCGGCGGCGAGGCCGTCGAGTACGCCGGCGAGTGGGACCTGCCGATCAACCGGGCGCTCTACAAGGCGTTCCAGGTCTACCTGCAGCGGAGGGGCTGATGGTCTCGACAGGCTCGACCGGCGGGCTGACCCTCACCGTCGACGGCCCACGCTGGCGCGCCCACCTCGAGGCGGTCGCCGACGCCCATCCCGGGCTGGTCCCGGTCGCGAAGGGCAACGGATACGGCTTCACGCTGGGCCGGCTGGCCCGCAAGGCGCAGTGGCTGGCCGAGCGCGGCCACGACGTCCGCACCCTGGCCGTCGGCACCTACGACGAGCTGCCCGAGGTCACCCAGCGCTGGCACGGCGACCTGCTGGTGCTCACCCCGTGGCGCCCGTGGGTGCCGCTGCCCGACGCCGCGACGAGCCGGCGCCTGGTCCACACCGTCAGCCGCCTCGCCGACCTCCGCGACCTGCTGCACGCCGACCCGACCGCGCGGGTCGTGCTCGAGCGGATGACCTCGATGCGCCGCCACGGCATGGCCGCCCGCGAGCTGTGGGAGGCCGGCGACCTGCTCCGCAAGCACCCCGGGGCCCGGGTCGAGGGCCTCGCCCTGCACCTGCCGCTCGGGCAGGGCACCCACCTCGGCGAGGTGACCCGGCTGGTCAACGACCTCGTCGCCGCCGAGGTCCCCACCCGCGGGGCCCCGCAGGTCTGGGTCAGCCACCTCACCGACGCCGAGCTGGCCACCCTGCGCACCCAGTACGGCGACTTCACGGTCCGGCCCCGGATCGGCACCGGCCTCTGGCTCGGTGACCGCGGCGCGCTGCGCGTCACCGCGACGGTCCTCGACGTGCACCCCGTCGAGCGGGGCGACGCGTTCGGCTACCGCGGCCGCACGGCTCCCAAGTCGGGCCACGTGCTCGTCGTCAGCGGCGGCACCGCCCACGGCATCGGCCTCGAGGCACCCACCGGCGAGCAGTCGATCAAGGCGCGTGCGGCGACCCTCGCGCGGGGCGGCCTCGACGCGGTCGGGTTCGTGCGCTCGCCGTACGCGATCGACGGCAAGCAGCGGCTCTTCGCCGAGCCGCCGCACATGCAGGCGTCGATGCTGTTCGTCCCCCAGGGCGCCCGGGTGCCCGAGGTCGGCGAGGACGTCGACGTCCGGGTGCGCTACACCGCCACCGCGTTCGACCGGGTGGTCGTCTCCGACTGAGCCGCAGCCCCCGACGGTGTCCCCGGCTGGACCCGCTCGAGCGCGACCGGGTCGTGCGCAGGCCGGTACAGGTCCCGCACGACCAGCGCCGCGAGGTAGAGCTCGCCGAGCACCCGGACCACGATGCCGACCCAGTAGAAGCCGGCGTCGCCACCGCCGGTCGGGGCCAGGTAGCCGCCGAGGTACCACCACACCGTGCAGAAGTAGAAGACCTCGCTGGCCTGCCAGACGACCTGGTCGCGCCAGCGCGGCCGGGCCAGGACGGCGAGGGGCAGCAGCCACAGGACGTACTGCGGCGAGTAGACCTTGTTGACCAGCAGGAAGCCGACCACGACCAGGTAGCCGAGCTGCGCGAGCCGGGGCACCATCGCCACCGTCCCCCGGCGCCCGGCGGTCATCCCGATGACGAACACCCCGACGCACCAGGCGCCGAACAGGCCCCACGACCACACGTTGACGGTGTGCGCGGTGATGCCGAGGTCGCCGGCCTGGTCGACCAGCAGCCACAGCGAGCCGAGGTCAGGACCCCGGTCGGCGTTGAAGGACCAGAAGTGCCTCCACTGGTCCGGGCCGGTGAGGTACGCCGGCGCGTTCGTGACCGCCCAGGCGACCACCGCCCACAGCGTGACCACCGCGAACCGGCCGAACCGGCGCTGGCGCAGGCAGATCACCAGCAGCCCGCCGAGCAGGAACAGCGGGTACAGCTTGGCGGCGGTGCCGAGACCGATCAGCACCCCGGTGAGCACCGGGCGGTCCCGCGACCAGGCCCACAGCGCGCCGGCCACCAGGGCCACCGCCAGCAGGTCCCAGTTGATCAGACCGGTCAGCAGCAGCGCGGGGGACAGGACGAACGCCGCCGCGTCCCACGGCCGGGACCGGTGCGTCCGCGCCAGCAGCCAGGTCGCCAGCAGCGCGAGCGCGGCGAACCCGACGGCGTTGACCAGCAGGAAGAGCTGGGTCTCGTCGTCGACCTCCTTCTCGCCGTACAGGTCGGAGACGGGTGTCCGGGAGCGCTCCCCGACGTCGGGAGAGCCGTTGAGCCAGTGCGTGACCCACGCCGCGCCCCAGGCCCAGTAGGAGATCCCGACCGGGTACTCCATGACCTCGTAGCGCGACCGGGTCTGCGCGTCGTCGGAGTACGGCCAGGCGTGCTCGACCATGCCCCGCGGCACGTACAGCGGCTTGAGGTCGGTGTAGCACATGTGCGAGTAGACCCAGTTCTGGTCGCGCCCCTCCGCGAGCGAGCACGGCGCCTTCTGCACCAGGCCCGCCGCCAACACCACCGCGGTGAGCAGCAGCAGGACCCGCGCCGGCGTCCACCACCGGTGCGGCCGCGCGCGGTCGCCCATCGGGCCGCCGACGACCTCGCTCAGCGCCGTGACGACGCTGTCGTCCCGGGTGGGGTAGACGTGGGTCACCGCTCAGCGGGTCCGGGGACGCCGGCGACCGTGGCGCACCCGCGGCTGCTGGCCGGGCGGGGTGAAGACCGGCCCGGTCGGCGTCGTCGGCGTCGTCGGATTCGTCGGCGGCGCGGTCGGGAAGGTCGGCTGCTCCGTGGTCGGCGGCGGAGGCGGCGGCAGCTCGGTCGGCGGGTCCTCCGGCTTCTTCGTCTCCTTGGGCTTCTTGGGCTTCTTCGGCGGCGGCGGCGGGGGCGGCACGTACTCGTGCCCGTCGCTCGGCGCCTCTCCCTTGACGTACGCCGCGCCCGGCAGCTCCTCGACGTCCTCGCCCTCGAGCGCGCGGGTCATCACCGCGGTCCAGGTCTCGGCGGGATAGGCGCCACCGAAGTACGACGGCAGCCAGTCCTTGAGCTGCTCGTTGCCCTTGCCGCGCACGTACATCACGGCCGTCGCCAGCTGCGGGGTGTAGCCCACGAACCAGGCCGAGGACACCTCGCCGAGGCCGTTGGTCGCCGTACCGGTCTTGCCGCCGGCCGGGCGGTCCAGGCCCAGCGCCGCGGTGCCCGACCCGGAGCGGACGACCTGCTGCAGGGCGTAGCCGACGTCGTCGGCGATGCCCTCGCTGAGCGCCTCGCGGGTCGCGTCCTCGTGGGTGAAGCGCACGACGCCGTCGCGGTCGACGACCTTCTCGATGATGTAGGCGTCGGCCGCGACACCGCGGTTGGCGATGGTCGCGTAGCCGTTGGCCATGTTGATCGGGCTCACCGTCTGCGAGCCCAGCGAGACGCCGGTGTTGGGCTGCAGCCCGGGGCTGGAGGTGGGGATGCCGTACGGCGGCGTGGCGGGCTCGGCCGGCGGGATGCCCATCGCGTTGGCGGTCGCGATGATCTGGCTCGGCCCGTCGGGCATCGCCAGCGTCATGTCGATGTAGGCGGTGTTGATCGAGTCCTCGGTGGCCTTGATCAGGTTGACCCGGCCGTAGCTGCTGTCGCCCTGGTTCTCGATCGGGCGGCCACCGCCGGGCAGCTCGTAGGGCGAGTTGCCGTCGAAGGTGTCCTTGAGCTCGAAGCCGGACTCGATCGCCGAGGCGAGCGCGAACGGCTTGAACGTCGACCCGGCCTGACCACCGGCGACCGCCCAGTTGATCTGCGACTCCAGGTAGTCCTGGCCGCCGTAGAAGCCACGCACCGCACCGGTGCCCGGCTCGACCGAGGCGACCGCGACGTGGAGCTGCTTGGTGCCGAAGCCCTCGGGCCGCTGCTCGGCGACGCCCTCGGCGGCCGCGGCCATGGCCTTCTTCGTGAAGGTCGTGGTGACCTGGAGGCCGCCGCCGTTGATCTCCTGCTCGCTGAAGCCGAGCCGGACCAGCTCGTTGCGGACCATGGTCAGCGCGTGGCCGCGCTGGCCGCCGTACTGCTCGCTCTGCTTGATCTTCGGGAACTTCGGCAGGGCCTCGCGGGCCTGGGAGACCTCACCGGCCGGTGCGGTGCCCATCTTGGCCATCGAGTCGAGGACGTACTGGTAGCGACCGAGCAGGCGCTGCGCGGTGTCCTCGCCGTCCTCGGGGTCGAGGCTGTTGGGGTTGTTGAGGATCGCGGCCAGGGCGGCGGACTGCTTGAGGTTGAGGTCGGCGGCGTCCTTGGCGAACCACGCCTGCGCCGCGGCCTGGATGCCGTACGCGCCGCGGCCGAAGTAGATGGTGTTGAGGTAGCCCTCGAGCACGTCCTGCTTGCTCAGCTGGTTCCTCACCTTGAGCGAGAGGATCGCTTCCTTGAACTTCCGCTTCCAGGTGCGCTCCTGGGTGAGGTACAGGATCTTGACGTACTGCTGGGTGATCGTCGACGCGCCCTGGGTCGAGTTGCCCTGGGCGTTGCTGAACGCCGCGCGCAGGATGCCCTTGGGGTCGAGGCCGTTGTCGGTCCAGAACGTCTGGTTCTCGGCGGCGACCACCGCGTCCTTCACGTACTGCGGCATCTCGTCGTAGTCGATCGAGTCACGCTTCTGCACCGCGAACTGGCCGAGCTGGCCCTTGCCGTCGGAGTAGAGGACCTGGGTGGTCTCGGTGAGGAAGTCGGCGTTGGGGTCGGGGATGTCGATCGACCGGTAGGCGACGAAGAACCCCGCAGCACCCAGCAGGGACATCACCACGCAGGCGATGAGGCCCCAGATCGTGTACCGCTTCAGCCGCTGCTTCCAGGTCAGCGGTGCGCGGTCCTTCGTGCGCGACTTCGACCGCTTGGTCGGCGCTCCGGACTTCCGTTTTCCCTGAACCACGCAGGACAGGGTACGGCGCGGGTGTCAGCCGACCCGATTCCCGGACACCTGCTCGCGCAACGTCGCCAGGGCCCGGGACGACTGGCTCTTCACCGTGCCCTCCGCGATCCGGAGCTCGGCAGCGGTCTCCGCGACCGACAACCCGAGCCAGTGCCGCAGCACCACGACGCGGCGCTGCATCGGCGGCAGGGCCCGCACCGCCGCCAGCAGGTCGGTCCGCTCGGCGACCCCCAGGCCGGGTCGGGCGGCCGGGTCGTGGCCGGCCAGGCCGGGCCGCTCCCGGCGCCACGGCCGGCGCCGCTCGTCGAGGTCGGCGTTGACGATGATCCGGCGCACGTAGGCCAGCTCGGTCCCGGCGGCGTGCAGTCGCGGCCAGCTGACGTACAGCTTGGCCAGGGCGGTCTGCAGCACGTCCTCGGCCCGGTCCCACTCGCCGCCGCACACGGCGTACGCGATCCGGCGCAGCCGGACCTGGTGGGCCTCGACGAACGCCGTGAACGCGGCGTCCCTGTCCTCCCGGGCGCTCACCGCAGGCCCTCCCCGGACGCGTACGCCTCGCGGGCATGGTCGAGGAACGCGTCGTAGGTGGGGGCGGGCAGCAGCGAGGCGTCGACGGGCAGGGTGTCCGTCGGGCCGCCGGGGGAGCGCCGGGCCAGGACGAAGTAGGTGCGGCCGTCGACCTCCACCTTCGCCGCCGCACTGTCCTCGCCGGGGGCCGCGAAGCCGGGGACGTCCGGGTCGGCCCACTGCCGCAGGATCCGCACGCCGACGCCGGGCTCGAGGACGGTGCCGTCGCCCGCGAAGGCGACGTACGCCGCCGGCTCGGTGCCGCGTTGGAGGTCCGTCATCACCGCGAGCCACTCCTCGAAGCGGGCATAGGCCTTGCTCGCGGGGTCCCACGTGGTGCTGCCGCCGACCTCGTCGTGGTCGAGCAGGTACCAGTAGGTCTCCTCGCCGTCGGTCACGACGAGCCCGGCCGAGGCCTCGGGCGCGACCCGGTGCAGCGGGTTCGGCACCTCGCGCACGATCCGCCACCCGCGGCGCAGCACGACGTTGCCGTTGCCGTCGTAGCCGGCGTGCTGGCCGGGGACGAGCACGTCGGACGGCTTCGCGGGCGGCGCGACCGTCGCCGTCACGCTGGGCGTCGGGGCCGGGGCCTCGACGACCGGCGTCGGGTCCGGGGTGCTCCGCGACGCACCGCCCTGCGGGAGCAGCGCGACGACCACCACCGCGGCCAGTACCGCCGCGCCGCCCGCGGCCGCCCCCAGCCGCCGGGTGCGCAGCCGCCGCCGGCCGCGCGCGACGTAGCCCCCGGCCGGGCGCGGGTCCGGCTCGTCGTCGTACCCGGCCTCGAGCGCCGCCGCCACCTCGTCCCACAGGTCCGTGCTCATGCTCCTCCTACGGAGCGGGGGCGGAATCGGTTGCCGCCGTCGTGCCAGTTTCACCGGGACCCCGTCCCGACACTCCTGATCCATCGAGAGTTCACGTCCCGCGGATATATCGCTACGATAGATCGCATGGCACGGCGCGGGGACACCATCGAGCTCGCAGTCCTCGGACTGCTGCACGAGGGACCCATGCACGGCTACGAGCTGCGCAAGCGGCTCAACCTGATGCTCGGATGGGGCCGGTTGCTGTCGTACGGCTCGCTCTACCCCGCGCTGAAGAAGATGCTCCGCGGCAACCTCATCGAGGAGACCGTGCCCTCGGGTCCCCAGACCCGCCGGCAGCGGATCGTCTACCAGGTGACCGACCTGGGCACCCAGGAGTTCTCGCGCCTGATGTCGGAGGTGGGTCCGACCGCTTGGGAGGACGACAACTTCGACATCCGGTTCCGGTTCTTCTCCTCCACCGACATGGAGATCCGGCTGCGCGTCCTCGAAGGACGCCGCTCCCGGCTCCAGGAGCGGCTCGACCGCGTCCAGCGCGAGCTGGCGATGACGCAGGCCGAGGCCGACCGGTACGCCGCCGAGCTGCAGCGTCACGGGGTGGAGTCGGTCGAGCGGGAGGTCCGCTGGCTCTCGGAGCTCATCAACGCCGAGCGCAGCGGGCAGCAGGCACCGCCCGGACCGGAGACCACGACGTCGCCAGCACCGTCGACGCCGTCCTGACCGGCACCGCACCACGGAACAGGTCAGCACCTGTCATTCACGAGATGTCATGAAGAGCAAGGAAGGAAACCCCATGGGTTCGGTTCGAGTAGCGATCGCCGGCGTGGGCAACTGCGCCACGTCCCTCATCCAGGGCGTGCAGTACTACCGGGGCGCCGATGCCGCGAGCACCGTCCCGGGGCTCATGCACGTCCAGTTCGGCGACTACCACGTCAGCGACGTCGAGTTCGTCGCCGCGTTCGACGTCGACGACAAGAAGGTCGGCAAGGACCTGTCCGAGGCCATCAACGCCTCGGAGAACAACACCATCAAGATCACCGACGTCCCGACCCTGGGTGTCGAGGTCCAGCGCGGCCCGACCCTGGACGGTCTCGGCAAGTACTACCGGATGACCATCGAGGAGTCCGCGGCCGAGCCGGTCGACGTCGTCCAGGTCCTCAAGGACGCCCAGGTCGACGTCCTCGTGTCCTACCTCCCGGTGGGCTCCGAGGAGGCCGACAAGTTCTACGCGCAGTGCGCGATCGACGCCGGCGTGGCCTTCGTCAACGCCCTGCCCGTCTTCATCGCCTCCGACCCGGTCTGGGCCAAGAAGTTCGAGGACGCCGGCGTCCCGATCGTCGGTGACGACATCAAGTCGCAGGTCGGCGCCACCATCACCCACCGCGTGATGGCGAAGCTGTTCGAGGACCGCGGCGTCGTGCTGGACCGCACCTACCAGCTCAACGTCGGCGGCAACATGGACTTCAAGAACATGCTCGAGCGCGAGCGCCTGGAGTCCAAGAAGGTCTCCAAGACCCAGGCCGTCACGTCGAACCTGAACGGCCCGCTGGCCGGCAAGATCGACGACAAGAACGTCCACATCGGCCCGTCCGACTACGTCGCGTGGCTCGACGACCGCAAGTGGGCCTACGTGCGCCTCGAGGGTCGCGCGTTCGGTGACGTCCCGCTCAACCTCGAGTACAAGCTCGAGGTCTGGGACTCCCCGAACTCGGCCGGCATCATCATCGACGCCGTCCGTGCGGCCAAGATCGCCAAGGACCGCGGCGTCGGCGGCCCGATCATCCCCGCGTCGGCGTACCTCATGAAGAGCCCGCCGGTGCAGATCGAGGACACCGAGGGTCGCGCCCAGCTCGAGGCCTTCATCAAGGGCGTCTGACGCTCACCCGCTCCACGGCTCCGGCCCGGCTCGCACCTGCGAGCCGGGCCGTTGCGTTTTCCGGAGGTCGAGGAGGTCGCGCAGCGACCGTCACGAGACCCCCGGGCCATGCTGCGCCAACCGTCCATTCTCAGTTCCGGCAGCACCTCACCCGGTCTCGAGACTCACCCGCGGGCGGCCTCTCAGCAGGCGGGGGGCGGCTGGAGCTGCATCCGGGTCCACACCGGGCGGTGGTCGGAGACCTCGGAGAAGAGCACCTCGGCCTGCAGCGGGGTGAACCAGCCGTCGTGGAGGATGAAGTCGATCCGGCTGCCCGGGCGGTGGGCGGGGACGGTGGCGCCCTCGCCCTTCCCGACGGCCCAGGCGTCGCCGAGGCCGGCACGCCTGAGGATCGCGACCGGGCGCCCGTCGGGGCCGGTGTTGAGGTCGCCGCCGAAGACCTTGGGCAGCGGGTCGGCCGCCATGAGCTGGACCGCCGTCCTCGCGGCCACCTTCCGGGCCTCGCGCGAGCGGTGGTCGAAGTGGGTGGCGTAGACGCTGATCGGTACGCCGCCGACGTCGAGCTGGGCGCGCAGCAGCCCCCGCAGCTCCCTGCCACCGGCCATCGGCAGGTGAGTGTTGGTGGCGGTCGTGATCGGGAAGCGGGACAGGATCGCGTTGCCGCGGGGTCCGGCGCCGGTGTTGCGGGAGTTGGCGCCGTACACGTGGTTCAGACCGGTCCTCTGGCCCAGGGCCGCGGCCTGGTCGACGTTGCCGGAGACCGGGCGGCCCTTGTCGACCTCCTGGAGCAGGACGACGTCGGGCTCCCAGGTCCGGATCTCCTCGGCGACCCGGTCCAGGCCGCCCCGGCCGACCCCGAAGTGGATGTTGAAGGTCAGCACCGTCAGCTGCACCGGCGCCGGGGTCGGACAGGTGGGCGGCGCGGTCGACGGGACCGGGGGCGGCGGGGTCGGCGGCAGCGGCTCGGTCCGGGTGGGCGTCGCGCCCGAGGACGGCGGCGGCGGCACCGTGGTGACCGGCGTGCTCGGCCCGCCCTGGGGCGGCTCGTCGCCGCTCTGCACCAGCAGGGCGATCGCGACCCCGACCAGGACGACGAGCACGACGGCGAGGGTCGCGAGCGTCGTCGCACGGCTCGCGGCGGGGACCGCCTCGGGCCGCGGAGGCTTGGAGCGGTCCTCGGTCACGCGCCTATGAGACCAGACACGCTTGGGGCTCAGGCTGTGGGGGCTCAGGCTGTGGGCTCAGGCCTCGGCCTCGGCCTTGATCCGCTCGAGGGTCTGCCGGATGCCGCGACGCAGCTCGTCGGTGAACGGCTTCTGGCCGCCGAGCACCACCTTGGTCAGCACCATCGAGATCCCGGAGATGCCGTCGGGGGTCTCGCGGCGCTCGGTCAGCCGGGTGCCGCCGTCCGGGGTCGGCGCCAGCTCGAAGGACCACACGGTCCGGTTCTCGCGGATCCGGAAGGCGAAGTCGCCGGGCGTCGTGGCGGTCGGCGGCTGGAAGCGCACGACCTTGCCGCCGGTCGGCCAGCGCTTGATGCCCTGCTTGTTGAGGTTGGTGAAGACCGCACCCTGCTTGACCACGCCGCCCTTGACGGTCGACTTCACGACCTGCGGGCTCCACTTGGACATCGCCGGGATGTCGGTGACCAGCGACCAGACCTTCTCGGCGGGGGCGGAGATCTCGATCGAGTCCTCGAGCAGCTTCTCGTACGTGTCGGCCATGACGTTGCCTTCCGTGGGAACAGGGCGGTTCCCGGCAAACTACCCGCAGGTAGCGTACCGACGGTACGCGACCCCGGTCACAGGCTGCGACGTCCGATTGCCGCCAGACCCGGCCGCCCCGCGGCGACGAGGCTTGGGGCATGACGACGACGAAGACGAACACGAAGGTCGCCCTGGTCACCGGCGGCAACCGGGGCCTGGGCCTCGCGACCGCCCGCCGCCTCGGCCAGGAGGGCGTGACGGTGGTGATCGGCGCGCGGGACCCCGAACGAGCCCGGGAGGCCGTGGTGGGGCTGCGCGAGGAGGGCGTCTGGGCGAGCGCCGTACCGCTCGACGTCGACGACGCGGCCAGCACCCGGACGGTGGGGGAGCGGATCCGCCGGGAGCACGGCCGGCTGGACATCCTGGTGAACAACGCCGGCATCCTGCCCGAGGCGACCGCCGCCGGGGCGGCGGACCCCCTCGACCCCGACCTCTTCCTTCGCACCTTCCGCACGAACGTCCTCGGCGCGGTCGAGGTGACCCAGGCGGTGCTGCCGCTGATCGCCGGGTCGCCGGCCGGCCGGATCGTGAACGTGTCGAGCCGGATGGGGTCGCTGGCCGACCAGCTCGACCCCGCCTCGCCGTACCACGCGCTGGTGGTGCCGGCCTACCAGTCGTCGAAGGCGGCGCTGAACGGCGTGACCGTCGCGCTGGCCAAGAAGCTGGCGGGATCGCGGGTCAAGGTGAACTCGGTCTGCCCCGGCTGGGTGCAGACCGACCTGGGCGGGCCCGACAACCGGGCCGCCGCCCCGACCTCGGCCGACGACGCCGCCGACGTGGTGGTCCGGGCGGCCCTCCTCGACGACGACGGCCCGTCGGGCAGCTTCTTCGACGCGACCGGCCCGGTGCCCTGGTAGCGGGCCGGGGTCAGCCGCGAGCGGCCCACCACTCCTGCAGCGCGACGGTGGCGTCCTCCTCGGACATCGGGCCGTTGTCGAGGCGCAGCTCCAGCAGGAACTTGTAGGCCTCGCCCACCTCGCGGCCGGGGCCGATGCCCAGGATCGTCATGATCTGGTTGCCGTCGAGGTCGGGCCGGATCGAGGCCAGCTCCTCCTCGGCGGAGAGCCGGTCGATCCGGGCCTCCAGGTCGTCATAGGTACGACGCAGCCGGTCGGCCTTCTTCTTGTTGCGGGTCGTGCAGTCGGCGCGGGTGAGCACGTGCAGCCGCTCGAGCTGGGCGCCGGCGTCGCGGACGTAGCGGCGCACGGCGGAGTCGGTCCACTCGCCGGAGCCGTAGCCGTGGAAGCGCAGGTGCAGCTCGACCAGGTCGCCGACGGCGTCGATCTGCTCGTTGCTGAACTTCAGCGCCTTCATCCGCTTGCGGGTCAGCTTGGCGCCGACGACGTCGTGGTGGTGGAAGGTGACCACGCCGTCGTCCTGGAAGCGCCGCGTCCTCGGCTTGCCGACGTCGTGCATCAGCGCGGCGAAGCGCGAGACGAAGTCCGGGGCCGGGATGTCGCCGCGGGTGCCGAGGCGCGGCTCGAGGGCGATCGCCTGCTCGAGCACGGTGAGGGTGTGCTCGTAGACGTCCTTGTGGCGGTGGTGCTCGTCGCGCTCCAGCTTGAGCGCCGGCAGCTCCGGCAGCACCCGGTCGGCCAGGCCGGTCTCGACGAGGAGCTCCAGGCCGAGCCTCGGGTACGGCGCGCAGACCAGCTTCACCAGCTCGTCGCGGACCCGTTCGGCGGAGATGATCTGGATCCGGTCGGCCATCGCGGTCATCGCCTGCACGACCGACGGGTCGACGGAGAAACCGAGCTGGGCGGCGAACCGGGCGGCCCGCATCATCCGCAGCGGGTCGTCGGAGAAGGACTGCTCCGGGGTGCCCGGGGTGCGGATCACCTTGTGCGCGAGGTCCATCACGCCGCCGTACGGGTCCTCGATCTCGCGCCCCGGCAGGCGCACGGCCATCGCGTTGACGGTGAAGTCACGCCGGCCGAGGTCGCCGGCCAGGCTGTCGCCGTACTGCACCTCGGGCTTGCGGGAGTCGGCGTCGTAGGCCTCGGAGCGGTACGTCGTCACCTCGACCACCCAGTCGCCCTTGCGGCAGCCGATGGTGCCGAAGTCGCGCCCCATGTCCCACCACGCGTCGCCCCAGGCCTTGAGGATCCGGTCGGTCTGCTCGGGGCGGGCGGAGGTGGTGAAGTCGAGGTCGTTGGACCGGCGACCGAGCATCGCGTCGCGCACCGGTCCGCCGACCAGGGCCAGCTCGTGGCCGGCGGCGGCGAAGAGGGCGCCGAGCTCGTCGATGACCGGGGCGATCCGGTCCAGCTCGGCGGCGACCGCGGCCTGCACGTCGACCAGCCTCAACGGGGCACCTGTTGATGTCTGGTCGGGCGTGTCCGTCACGACCGGAGAGTCTAGGCGCGGGCCGCACCGGGCCCCCTACTACCCTCGGTCCGTGGTCCGCCGTCGTTCTCGCCTGCTCGCAGGTCTGGCGACGGCGCTTGTCGTCGCGGTGGGGCTGCCGGCCGCGCCGGGCCACGCCACGACGACCACCGCCCCGAAGAACGCGGAGTACGACCCGCCCCTCGAGGTCAGCATCGACAAGCTCACCCCCGGCGTGCTGCCCACCAGCGGTCCGCTCGTGGTCAGCGGCACCGTGACGAACGTCGACCTCGACACCTGGCAGCGGATCAACCTCTACCCGATGTTCGGGTCGAGCGCGCCGGCGATGACCAGCGACGACGAGCTGGCCGCGGCGATCGCCACCGACCCCGAGGCGCAGGTCGGCGTCCGCAAGACCGACGACCCGGCCGTCCAGGCTCAGGTCGAGACCCTGGCACCGGGGGAGTCGGCCGACTACACGATCCGGATCCCGCAGCGGGTGCTGCGCAGTGAGTTCCCGAGCCCCACGACCGGCGTCTACTGGTTCGGCGTGCACGCCCTCGGCGAGAGCCCCGACGGCCGCGACACGCTGGCCGACGGCCGCGCCCGCACCTTCCTCCCGTACGTCGCCCCCGGCGCCGGCGCCGCCGTCGACACCGCCGTCGTGGTCCCCCTGCGCGGGCGGGTCGCACACTCCGCCGACGGCGAGCTCGGCCGCACCAGCTGGTGGGACGACGCGCTCGCGCCCGACGGCACGCTCGGCGGCCCGCTCTCGTTCGGCGCGGCCAGCGGCACCATGCCGGTGACCTGGCTGGTGGACCCCGCCGTGCCCGACGCGGTCAGCCAGCTCGCCGCCGGCAACCCGATCCGCGAGATCGCACCGGTCGCGCCGGTCGACGAGCCCAGCGAGAGCGGCAGTCCCTCGCCCAGCGAGTCGGAGAGCGAGGACGAGGCCGGAGAGGGCGGGGAGGACGGCGAGGACGTCGGGGGCGCGACCCTGGCGCCGGACAGCACGCTGGTCCGCGCCGCCCAGACCTGGCTCGACAAGGCCGGGACCCTGCTGCCCGACGACTCCGTCGCCCTGCTGCCCTACGGCGATCCCGACCTCGCCGCTGCTGCCCACGCCCTGCCGAGCCTGTACGCCACCGCGCGCAAGCACCCGTCGGCGACGCTGACCGCGTGGGGCGTCGAGGGCACACCGGTCGTCGCCTCGCGCAACGGCTACCTCGACGCCGCCGCCATCGAGAAGGTGGACGACGGCGCACCGGTGCTGCTCGGCGATCAGATGTTCTCCGCCGAGGAGCACCCGGACGGGCCGCCGGTCGGCGGCC
This sequence comes from Pimelobacter simplex, assembly GCA_016803235.1. Taxonomy (GTDB): domain Bacteria; phylum Actinomycetota; class Actinomycetes; order Propionibacteriales; family Nocardioidaceae; genus Nocardioides; species Nocardioides simplex_A. Next base: position 96,685 of record JADCLI010000002.1, on the reverse strand, counting down.
TGGTGGGCGACCGGCGGGTCGTGCCGACGAGCACCGCGACCGCGCGGGGCGGGCCGGGGCCCGACCGCGCGCTGGCGCCCGTGGCGCTGCGCCAGCGGCTCCTCAGCGAGGCGACCGTCCGGATCCTCGCCGCGGGCGCCGGACGGCCGGCCCCGATCGTGGTCGTCCTCCCGTCCGGCATCGACGCGGCGGACGCCACCGAGTTCTGGTCGCAGCTGGACCCCGGGCTGGTGTCGCTGGTCTCCCTGCCCACGATCATCCAGTCCGACGACCCTGCCGCGGACCGGCAGATCGACCCCGACGACCTCACCTACCCCGAGGGCCAGGTCGCCGCGCAGCTCGACACCAGCGTGTTCAGCGAGGCCGGCGCGCTGATCCGCGCGGGCCGGTCGCTGCAGAGCATCCTGGGCGAGGGCTACGCGATCGGCGACACGGTCGTGGGCGAAGCGCTGGCCGGGACGTCGTACGCGATGCGCGACGACGCCGACGCCGCACCGCGACTGGGCCGCTCGCGGGACTGGGTGGCCGGCCAGCTCGACATGGTCACCCTCGACGCACCCCAGGGCGTCACCCTGTCGAGCAGCTCCGGCAGCTTCAACGTCGCGATCGCCAACACCCTCGACCACGCCGTGACCGTGCGGATCGAGGCCGCCACCGACTCCGACGCCACGATCAAGGCCGCGAACCCGATCGTGCTGGCGGCCAACAGCCGCTCCTCGGTCCCGATCAGCGCCGACATGCACGGCACCGGCGTCCACAACGTCCGGCTCCGCCTCACCGACGCCGACGGTACGCCGATCGGTGCCGAGGACCGGCTGCCGATCCGCTCCGGCCAGGTCGGCGTGGTGATCTGGGCGATCATCGGCACCGGCGCCGGCATCCTGTTCGTCGCGATCGGCATCCGCCTGGTCCGCCGGTTCCGGTCCCGCGGGGGGAACGCCGGCGAGCCCGCGGACGAGGTCACCGCGTGAGCCACCCCACGAGCGGGACCGACGGCGACACCGGGGCGGGCGGCGAGCAGAGGAGGATCCTCGCCAACACCGCGGTGATGGCCGCCGGGACGATCGTGTCCCGGTTCAGCGGCTTCATCCGCTCGACCCTGCTCGCCGCAGCCCTCGGCATCTCGCTGCACGCCGACATCTTCACCGTGGCCAACACGGTCCCGAACATGCTCTACATCCTGCTCGCCGGCGGGGTGTTCAACGCGGTGCTGGTGCCGCAGCTGGTGCGCTCGATGCGCAACGACCCGGACGGCGGCGCGGCGTACGTCAACCGGGTGATGACCCTCGCCGCCTGCTTCCTGGGCCTGGTCACGGTGCTGCTCGTGCTGGCCGCGCCGCTGGTGATGCAGGTCCTCGTGCCGAGCTACAACACGCCGGAGCTCGCCGAGCAGCGCCAGTCGGCGATCGACTTCGCCCGGTTCTGCCTGCCGCAGGTCTTCTTCTACGGCATGTTCGTGCTGGTCGGGCAGGTGCTCAACGCGCGCGGCCGGTTCGGCCCGATGATGTGGGCGCCGATCGCCAACAACATCATCGCCATCTCGGTCCTGGTCGCCTACCTGGTCGCCTTCGGCCCGGCCACGAAGGCCGAGCAGCGCGGCCCGTTCACCCCGGGGCAGGAGGCCCTGCTCGGCATCGGCTCGACGGTCGGCATCGCCGCCCAGCTGCTGATCCTGCTGCCCTACCTGCGCGCCGCGGGCGTCCGGGTGCGCCCGCGCTTCGACTGGCGCGGGGTCGGGCTGGGCCACACGCTGCGCCTGGCGATCTGGACCGTCCTGTTCGTCGTGGTCAACCAGGTCGCCTACGTCGTCGTGGTGCGCCTCGCGTCGGGAGGCACGGCCGCCGCCGAGGACGGCACCGGCATCACGATCTACTCGAACGTGATGCTGGTGACGATGGTCCCGCACTCGATCATCACCGTCTCCCTGGCCACCGCGATCCTGCCGCGGCTCTCCGCCGCGGCCGCGGCCGACGACATGGGCCGGCTCGCCACCACCCTCGGCGCGACGCTGCGCACCGCGTTGTCGGTCGTCGTACCGTTCGCGGCACTGCTGCCCTCGATCGCGCTGCCCCTGGCCCAGGTCGTGTGGGGGCACGGCGCCACGGCGCCGTACGTCCACCGGTTCGAGTCGTCGATGGTGCTCTTCGGCTTCGCCGTGGTCGCGTTCACCGTCCACTACCTCGTGCTGCGCGGCTTCTACGCCCTCGAGCTCAACAAGCTCGTCTTCTTCGTGCAGTGCGCGATCGCCGCGACCAACATCGGCCTGGCGGTCCTGTTCGTCAGCCGGGTCGACCCGTGGGACACCTCCCCGATGCTGGTGCTCGCGTACGGCGGCGCGTACACCGTCGGCGCGACCCTCTCCTCGGTCGTGCTGCTGCGCACGCTGCGGCGCGGCGGGATGCCCCGGGGCGCGGTGTGGCACCGCCGCGGGTTCCTGGTCCGACTGCTTGCGGCCAGCGTGGTCGTGTTCGTGGTCGCCCGAGTCCTCGACATCGTGGTCACCGACACCGTCGTCGAGCTCGTCGGGGCGCACCCGCACTGGCTGTGGGCGGCACTCGAGGTGGCCGTCGTGAGCGCCGGCGCCGGTGGCGCGCTGCTCGCGATCGCCCGACCCCTGGGCCTCGACGACGTGACGTCGGTCGCCGACACCGTCGGCCGGCGACTGAGTCGTCGCTAGATCGGATCGCCACCGGACTAAGGTGACCAGCAGGGACACGAGGGTGGATCGGCAGGGGGATCGAGGTGGCGACGTCGACGCGGTCGGGCGATGTCCTGGCCGGCCGCTACCGGTTGATCGACCTGCTCAGCGAGAGCGGCGGTGGGCGGTTCTGGCGCGCCCATGACCGGGTGCTCGAGCGGTTCGTGGCCCTGCACGTCATCGCCCAGGACGATCCCCGCGCCCACGAGCTGATCGAGGCGGCGCGGACCTCCGCGCGAGTGCTCGACCCGCGGATCCTGCGCGTCCTCGACGCCGAGGAGGAGGACGGGCGCTGCTTCGTGGTCAACGAGTGGGGCACCGGGATCTCCCTCGACATCCTGGTGACCCACGACGGCCCGCTGACGCCGCGCAACGCGGCGTGGCTGGTCGCCGACGTCGCCGACGCCCTCGCCCGTGCGCACGCGGCGGGGGTGACCCACGGCCGGCTCAACCCGGAGAACGTCCTCATCGACCGCTACGGCGCGGTCCGGATCATCGGGATGTGCGTCGACGCCGCCCTGCACGGGCTCTCGCCGGGCGACGTCCAGAGCGACCTGGAGGACCTCGGGGGCCTGCTGCACTGCGCCCTCACGGGGACCTGGCCGGGACCGTCGGGCTCGATCGTGCCCGCCGCGCCTCGCGAGAACGACACCACGCTGAGCCCGCGCCAGGTCGTCGCGGGCGTCCCGCAGCCCCTCGACGTGCTCTGGCGCGAGCTGGACCAGCGCGGGGCGGCGCCCCGCTGGCGGCGGCGCAGCGCCGAGCACCCCGACGTGTCCTCCGCGGCCGGCATCGCCGCCGAGCTGCTGGACTTCGTCGGCGACACGGCCGGTGCACCGGCCCGACTGGCCCGGGCGATCCCCCCGATCAACGAGCTCCGCCCGGTGTGGCTGCCTGCCGTCGCCGACCCGCTGCCCCACGACGCCTCGCGCGACGACATCCCGGTCGTGTCCCCGGCCCCCGCGCCCGAGGAGATGCCGGACCCCGCGCCCGACCCCGCGCCGGAGCCCGAGCCGGAGCCCGACGACGAGCCGCCCGTCCCGCTCGTGACCGAGCTGCCCACCGAGGCCGGGATGCCCGTCTTCGGTGACGACGAGGACGTCACCTGGCTGCGCACCCGCAGCACGCCGCCGCCCCCGCCGCCGCCGTTCGAGGACCTGCCGGAGCGACCGCTGTTCGCGCCCGACCCCCCGGACGGCGTACGGCGCCGGCTGCCTCCGATGCCCTCCGCGCCGGAGCCCGGGGGACCGCCGCCGGGCGTGACGCCGACCGGCTTCTGGCCGTGGGACACCGACACCGGTCCCGACGAGCACGAGTCCACCGACAGCCTGGAGAGCGTCCCCGGACGCAGCTGGCTGCGGCTGGCGATGGCGGTCGCGCTGGCGGTGCTGCTGCTGGTGGCGGTGGCGATCGCGTTCAACCTGGGCCGCGGCCGCACCGCGCTCGGCGGCGACCCGGAGGAGAGCCCGTCCACCGCGGAGACCACCACCGGGCAGGCCACGGTCGTCGAGGGCGTCCGGGCCACCGCGATCGACCCGCTCGGCACCGACGGCGACGAGAACCGGTCCCTGGCCGGCAACGTCGTCGACGGCGACCCGGGCACCACCTGGCGCACCGACACCTACTTCGACCAGCTCGGCCCCACCGGGCTGAAGACCGGTGTCGGCCTGGTCCTCGACCTGGGCGCCACCCGCACGGTCACCACGGTCGAGGTCCGCATGCTCGACGACGGCCTGATGGACCCGGCCCGGCTCGGCCTGCACGCCGTCGCCGGCACGACCGCTCCCACCGAGGCGCCCGCCGGCTCCCCGGACGCGACCGCGGAGGGCGGCGGGCGGCTGGCGCTGACCCCTGCGGATCCGGTGAGGGCTCGCTACCTTGTCCTGTGGTGGACGGCCCTGCCGGAGGTCTCCGGCGACTTCCGGGCCCAGGTCTCCGAGGTGGTGGTGCGTGGTGAGTGAGGACGCGATGACCGATCGCGAGCTGCTGGCCGCCCACGTCGCCGGCGACGCCACCGCGTTCGGCACGCTCGTCGCCCGGCACCGCGACCGGCTGTGGGCGGTCGCGCTGCGCACCTGCGGGCACCCGGAGACCGCGGCCGACGGCCTGCAGGACGGGCTGGTCTCGGCGTTCCGGCGTGCCGCCACCTTCCGCGGCGACGCCGCCGTGACCACCTGGCTGCACCGCGTGGTCGTCAACGCCTGCCTGGACCGGCTGCGCGCCGAGAAGGTACGCCGCGCCGAGCCGCTGCCCGACGACCTCGACGACCTGCACTCCGGCCACCCGCACCGCGAGGTCGCCGCCGACGCGGCCGACCCCGCCGAGCACGGGGTCGCCGCCGAGCGGCGCGAGCGGGTCCTCACCGCACTGCGGACCCTGCCGGAGGAGCAGCGGGCCGCGATCGTGCTCGTCGACATGGAGGGCTACCCCGTCGCCGAGGTCGCGCAGATCCTCGACTGTGCCGAGGGCACCGTGAAGAGCCGGTGCTCCCGCGGCCGTGCCCGGCTCGCGGTGCTGCTGGCCGACGTCCTCGACCTGGACGACGACGGCGCGGACCCCTCGCCGCACGCCGCGGGGAACCCGGCCGCCGGCCCGGACGTCGGATCGGTGACGCCCCGCGGACCGCCCGCCGGGACCGCCGTCGACTGACCACCCACCTCGTCCGTCCCGTCCGGGACCTCCGTGCCAGGAATCCCCATGAACGACGCCACCGAGCCGCTGAGCCCCTCGCAGGAGGCCGCGGTCCGCCGCGCCCTCGCCGATGCGGGTGGGCCGGTGCCGATGCCGGCCGACGTCGCCGAGCGGATCGACGGCGTCATCGCCGGGCTCGCCGCCGAGCGCACCTCGGGCACCCGCCCGCTCGGCGGGGTGCACGAGTCGCACCCCGAGGCGGTCGTCGTCCCCCTCGACCCCGCGGCGCGGCGCCGTCGACGCCGGGTGCGCGTGCTCCTCGGTGCGGCGGCGGCCGTCGCCGCGATCACGGTCGGGTTCGGCCTGGTCGCGGACCGCGGGGGAGAGCACGACCTGTCCGCCGCCAAGGAGATCGCCCAGGAGGACTCCGCGCGCGGCAGCGCCGCCACGGACGACGCCGGCGCGGGCGTGCTCGAGGGCGCGCCCGAGGCCGTGGCACCCAGTGCGGCGCCGCCCGACGCCGACCGCCTCTACGTCGGGGCCGAGCGGGTGCCCAGCGACCAGCCGCTGCGCGAGGTCCGCATCGCGTACCTGCGCGAGGACCTGGTCGCGCTCCAGCACGTCTCGCTCCCGCACCCCAGCACGGCCGACTACTCCGGTGCGACGCTGAGTGCCCCCGCCGGGTTCATGTGCGACCCCGCGGCCTTCGGGCCGGGCCACCTCGTCGGCGTCGAGTACGACGGCAAGCCGGCCGTCGTCGCCTTCCGGGCTCCGGTCGGCACGACCCAGGTCGCCGAGGTGCTCGCCTGCGGCACCGGCGACGTGATCCACTCCACCACGTTGGCGGCCACCGGCTGAGCCCGCCGCGCGTGAGCTTGCGAACGCGCGGACGAAGGGCGAAGGTCGAGGAGCGCCGGCGAGCCCGCGCAGCGAAGCAAGCGGGATCGCGGCGCGTCACGAGACCCAGTCGCGGACCGGCGCATCGGCGGAGGAATCTCTCGGCCTACGATCTCGTTGTCGAAGTGTCCGTCGTACCTGATCCACCGGTCAGATCCAGTTGGGGAGTCCCATGTCCGAGTCCGCCACGTCCGAGCCCCGCAACGTCATCGTCATCGGGTCCGGGCCGTCCGGCTACACCGCCGCGGTCTACGCCGCGCGAGCGCAGCTGAACCCCCTGGTCTTCGAGGGCTCGGTCACCGCCGGCGGTGCGCTGATGAACACCACCGAGGTCGAGAACTTCCCCGGCTTCCGCGACGGCATCCAGGGCCCCGCGCTGATGGACGAGATGCGCGCCCAGGCCGAGCGGTTCGGCGCCGAGCTGGTCGCCGACGACGTGGTCGAGGTCGACCTCACCGGTGACCTCAAGGTCGTCAAGACCGCCACCGACACCTACACCGCCCGCGCCGTGGTCCTGGCCACCGGCTCCGGCTACCGCAAGCTCGACCTGCCCAACGAGGAGAGGCTCTCGGGCCGCGGCGTCTCCTACTGCGCCACCTGCGACGGCTTCTTCTTCCGCGAGCAGCACATCGCCGTCGTCGGCGGCGGCGACTCCGCCGTCGAGGAGGCGACCTTCCTCACCCGCTTCGGCTCGAAGGTCTCCCTGATCGTGCGCCGTGACGAGCTGCGTGCCTCGAAGATCATGCAGGAGCGCGCCTTCGCCGACCCGAAGCTCGAGATCGTGTGGAACTCGGTCGTCGAGTCGATCAACGGCGAGGACTCCCTGGAGTCCCTCACGCTCAAGGACACCGTCACCGGTGAGACCTCCGAGCTGCCCGCCACCGGCCTGTTCATCGCGATCGGCCACGAGCCGCGCTCCGAGCTGCTGGTCGGTCAGGTCGACCTCGACGACAACGGCTACGTGCTGGTCCAGCCCGGATCGACCGCGACCAACATCCGCGGCGTCTTCGCGGCCGGCGACCTGGTCGACCACACCTACCGCCAGGCGATCACCGCCGCCGGCACCGGCTGCGCGGCCGCCCTCGACGCCGAGCGCTACCTCGCCGAGCTCGACCACGCCGCCGCGACCGCCGGGAATGTCCCGGCCGGCGCGTAGGTTCAACCAACAGACTTCACGTTCACCACAGATCCGAAGGAGCGCCCCCGTGGCCGACAACATCTCCGCCGTGACCGACGCCGAGTTCGACGCGCAGGTCCTCAAGTCCGACAAGCCCGTCCTCGTGGACTTCTGGGCCGAGTGGTGCGGCCCGTGCCGCCAGGTCGCCCCGATCCTCGACGAGATCGCCGGTGCCCACGGCGACAAGATCACGTTCTTCAAGATGAACGTCGACGAGAACCCGGTCACCCCGGCGTCGTACCGCGTCACCGGCATCCCGACGATCAACGTCTACCAGGGCGGCGAGGTCGTGAAGACCATCGTCGGCGCCCGTCCGAAGGCCGCGATCCTCAACGAGCTCGCCGACTTCATCAACTGACGCTCGCCTGACGCAGTCCCCCGAGAGCCCCCGGCCCGTGGCCGGGGGCTTTCCCATTTCCCCCACCTGTCCCGGCGCCAGCCCCCAGAATGTCCTCGCTCCCGACCGAAGACCGGAGGACCCATGGGGACCCACTCCGCCGTACGACGGCGCCCACCCGACCCCAAGCAGGTGCTCGCCAGCGTGCTCGCCGTCCTGCTCGTCGCGGCGACGGCCGTGGTCCTCGGCCTGCTCCTCAGCGAGCGGGACGTGCCGCCGCCCCAGGTCACCGGGCCGGTGCCGAGCGTGGAGACGGAGCAGGTCGCCGTACCCGTCCAGGTCGACGACGAGGAGCGCGCGGCCCTGCTGAGCATCGCCTCGAGTGCCGCGGCACAGATCGTGGACCGGGTGGCCGACCCGCGGGAGCTGATGACCCGCCGGTACGCACGGGCCTACCGGGACGCCGTCGACGGCGACTCCGCCCCGGCGGCGGCCACGACCACCGTCGGCACCGGGCTGATGGGCATCGGCCGTGACGAGGCCGACGTCCTGGTCCTGCTCGACCGGGCTCCTGACGAGCCCACCAGCCTCGTGCTGCACCTGCGCCGCGAGCGGGGCAGCTGGCGGGTCGACGACCTGGCGCCCGTCGGCGCCTCGGTCACGCACCTCGAGGAGCCGGACCAGCAGCGCCGGAACCTGCTGGCGGCGGCCGGGCAGGCCGTGCCGGGGGAGGTGCTCGCCGCCGGGCTGGCGTCGTACCAGCCCGCGGCGGCGAGTGTTCTCGTCGTCACCGGCGAGGGCGAGCGACTCCGGGTGGACATGACCCAGGTCGACGGGGCCTGGCAGCCGGAGGTCGCCGAGCTCAGCGCCGGCTGACCGGCGTGGCGGCCTGCTTCGGCCGTCGGACGGCGCCCACGAGCCGCTCCCACGCGGCCTCGACCTCGCTGCGCCAGGTGACCAGCGAGCGCATCTCCATCCGCATCCGCGGCGTCCGCGGGTGAGCGCGCTGGGTCTTGAAGCCGACCCGGGCCAGGAAGTCCGCGGGGACCACGCACTCGGGGACCCGCCCCGGCACCGCCCGGCCGGTGCGCGCGAACGCCTCGACCGCGCGGATGCCGTCGCGTCCGACCAGGTCGCGCGCCATGCCCTGGATCAACAGCCGGCCGATCCCGCTGCGGACCAGGTCCGGGCGTACCCAGGCCGTGGTCAGCAGCACGGCGTCCGCGGACACCGGTGCGGTGGGGAAGGCTGCGGCGCCGGGGACGTAGGAGGCCGGCGCGTACACGACGTACCCGACGGGGCGGCCGTCGATCACCGCCACCCGCCCGCACGAGCCCCACTCGCGCAGCACCTCCGAGACCCAGGCCTCCTTCTCGGCCGCCCGCTCCTGCGCGTCGAGGCGTTGCCGGTGCACCGGCTCGCGCTCCCAGAACAGGCAGCTGCGGCACGGCGCGTCCGTGTCGTCGAAGAGCGCACCGAGCAGGTCGAGCGTGAGAGGGACCGTGGTCCGGGCCACGTCCTCGATCGTACGACGGTGAGCGAGCCGGAAACCGGTGGCGGGGACCTGAGAGAATGCGGTTCGTGCGCAAGATCCGCCAGAGCCAGAAGCTCCGCAACGTCCGCTACGACGTCCGGGGACCGATCCTCGTCGAGGCACAGCGCCTCGAGGCCGAGGGTCACAAGATCCTCAAGCTCAACATCGGCAACCCGGCACCGTTCGGCTTCGAGGCACCCGAGGCGATCGTGGCCGACATGGTGCACAACCTGCCCGACGCCCAGGGCTACTCCGACTCCCGCGGCATCTACTCGGCCCGCACCGCCGTCGCCCAGTACTACCAGTCGCGCGGCCTCAAGGACACCGCCGTCGAGGACGTCTTCATCGGCAACGGCGTCTCCGAGATGATCTCGATGGTGCTGCAGGCCTTCCTCGACGACGGCAACGAGATCCTCGTCCCCGCGCCCGACTACCCGCTGTGGACCGGCGCCGTCTCGCTGTCCGGCGGTACGCCGGTCCACTACCGGTGCGACGAGGAGAACGGCTGGATGCCGGACCTCGAGGACATCGAGTCCAAGATCACCGAGAACACGCACGGCCTGGTGCTCATCAACCCCAACAACCCCACGGGTGCGGTCTACAGCAAGGAGATGGTCGCCAAGCTCGTCGACATCGCCCGGCGCCACGACCTGGTCGTCTTCGCCGACGAGATCTACGAGAAGATCCTCTTCGACGACGCCGAGCACCACCACGCGGCCGCGGCGGCCGGCAACGACGTCCTGTGCCTGACCTTCAGCGGCCTGTCCAAGGCCTACCGCGTGTGCGGCTACCGTGCCGGCTGGGTGATGATCTCCGGGCCCAAGGAGCTCGCCGAGGACTTCCTCGAGGGCCTCACCACGCTCTCCAACATGCGGATGTGCGCCAACGTCCCGGCCCAGCACGCGATCCAGACCGCGCTCGGCGGCTACCAGTCGATCAACGAGCTGATCGTCCCCGGCGGCCGGTTCTACGAGCAGGCGATGCTCGCCGACAGGCTGCTCAACGAGATCCCCGGCGTCACCTCGGTGCGCCCCCGTGGCGCGCTCTACTGCTTCCCGCGGCTGGACCCCGAGATGTACCCGATCGACGACGACGAGAGCTTCGTGATCGAGCTGCTGCGGGCCAAGAAGATCCTGGTCACCCACGGCACCGGCTTCAACTGGTTCGCGCCCGACCACTTCCGGCTGGTCACACTGCCCGACGTCGAGGTGCTGGAGGAGGCGATCGGCCGGATCGCGGACTTCCTCGCCACCCGGCGCTGATCCTCCCGCGCCTCAGACGGCGTCTGGGCCCGACACCGGCCGCCTGTCAGAATCTGGCCATGCTCGACATCACGTACCCGCCCGTCATCGTCACCGCCAAGGTGCTCTTCAAGCTGATGCGGCAGAAGGTCGTCGTGTCGGGCTCGGAGAACGTGCCCCGCAAGGGGGGCGCGCTGATGGCGATCAACCACACCGGCTACATCGACTTCATCTATGCCGGCGCGGGCGCCGAGCCGCAGAAGCGGCTGGTCCGGTTCATGATCAAGAAGGAGATGATGGACGCGCCGGGCGTGGGTCACCTGCTGCGGTCCTTCCACCACATCCGGGTCGACCGGTCCTCGGGCCTGCAGGCGATGAAGGACGCGCTGGCCTACCTCAAGGCCGGTGAGGTCGTCGGGATCTACCCCGAGGCGACGATCTCCCGGTCCTTCGAGATCAAGGAGCTCAAGTCGGGCGCCGCGCGGATCGCCGCCGATGCCGGCGTACCGTTGATCCCGGTCATCGTGTGGGGCGCCCACCGGTTGATGACCAAGGACCACCCGAAGGACTTCTCGCGCTCGGCGAAGACGATCGTCGTCAAGGTCGGCGAGCCGATGCACCCCACCGGCGAGGACGTCGAGGCCGAGACCGCGGAGCTGCGGGTCGCGATGCAGCGGATGCTCGACGAGGTGATCGCCGAGTACCCCGACGCCGAGAAGGCCCCGGGCACCTGGTGGACCCCCGCCCGCTTCGGCGGCTCGGCCCCCACGCCCGAAGAGGCGGACGCCCTCGACAGGGCCGAGCTGCGGGCCCGGGCCGCCAAGCGGGCCGCGAAGGCCGCCGAGAAGAAGGGCTGACCCCGCGCCACGCCACCACGGGCCCCGGACGTTTCACATGAAACCTCCGGGGCCCGTGGTGCTTTTGTCGTCTTGTGGGTAGATCGATACATCGATGAGTCGATATGTCGACAATGCGGGTCGCGATGCGGTGCACGCGGCGCCATGCCCGTTCCACGTGAAACGGGGCGCGGCCGCTGGTGCGGTCGCGCCCCGTCACGGGAACGGCACGGTCAGATCGGGCGGTCGTTCCGGTTGCGCGGGTCGATCAGGTCGACGATGCGCTGGAGGTCGCCGGTGTTGGCGAACTCGATCGAGATCTTGCCCTTGGCCTTGCCGAGGTCGATCTTGACCCGGGTCTCCAGCCGGTCGCCGAGCCGCTCGGACAGCTCGCCCAGGCCGGGAGCCTGGGGCTTGGCGCGCCGCGGCCGGGGCGTCGTACCGGAGGTGCCGTCGCCGACCGCGACGATCTCCTCGAGGCCGCGCACCGAGATGCCCTCGGCGATCACGCGCTGGGCGAGACGGTCCTGCTGCTCGCCGTCCCCGACCCCCAGCAGCGCCCGGGCGTGCCCCGCCGACAGCACGCCGGCGGCGACGCGGCGCTGGACGGCGGGGGAGAGCTTGAGCAGCCGCAGCGTGTTGCTGATCTGCGGGCGGGACCGGCCGATGCGCTGGGCCAGCTCGTCGTGCGTGCAGGAGAAGTCCTCGAGCAGCTGCTGGTAGGCAGCCGCCTCCTCGAGGGGGTTCAGGTTGCTGCGGTGCAGGTTCTCGAGCAGCGCGTCGCGCAGCATGTCGGTGTCGTCGGTCTCGCGCACGATCGCGGGGATCGTGGCCAGGCCGGCCGCCTGGGTGGCACGCCAGCGGCGCTCGCCCATGACCAGCTCGTAGGCGTCGGGGCCGGTCTTGCGGACCACCACGGGCTGCAGCAGGCCGATCTCCTTGATGGAGTGGACCAGCTCGGCCATCGCCTCCTCGTCGAAGACGGTCCGCGGGTTCACCGCGTTCGGCGAGATCTGCTCGACCGGCAGCTCGGCGAAGTAGGCGCCGTCGACGGGCTGCAGAACCGGATCCGCGATCTGAGCGCCGTTCCCGGTCCCGGTGGGCCTGGGGTCCGCGGAGGCGCTGCTCGTCGCTCCAGCGCCAAAGTCCGCATCCTGGGCGCTCTGGTTGACATCCTCGTCCGCGGCCGGCCCGGGTACGCGCGGAGGGGGTGCGGTCGGGATGAGCGAGCCGAGGCCGCGACCGAGGCCGCGACGGGGTGCCTGGGCGTTCACGAGAGACTCCCTCGGACGACGATCTCGCGCGCCGCTTCGAGGTAGCTGAGCGCGCCCGGCGAACCCGGGTCGTAGGTCATCACGGTCTGCCCGTACGACGGCGCCTCCGACACCCGCACCGAGCGGGGGATCGCGGTCTTGAGCACCTGGTCACCGAAGTGCTCGCGCACCTCGGTCGCGACGCCGGCGGCGAGCCGCGTCCGGGCGTCGTACATCGTGAGCACGATCGTCGACACGGCGAGCTCCGGGTTGAGGTGGGCGCGCACCATGTCGACCGTGGCGAGCAGCTGGCCGAGGCCCTCGAGCGCGTAGTACTCCGCCTGGATCGGGATCAGCATCTCCGCGCCCGCGACGAGCGCGTTCAGGGTGAGCAGGCCGAGCGAGGGCGGGCAGTCGATGAACACGTAGTCGAACCGGTCCTCGCCGACGGCCTCGGCGGTGCCGATCCGCGGGTGCGCGTCGAGCGCCTTCTTGAGCCGCTGCTCGCGGGCCACCACGCTCACCAGCTCGATCTCGGCACCGGCCAGGTCGATGGTGGCGGGCACCACCCACAGGCCCGACGCGTCGGGGCACGGCTGGGAGATGTCGGCGATCGCGACGCCGTCGACCAGCAGCTCGTACGACGACGGGGTGCCCTGGCGGTGCTCGATGTTGAGCGCCGTCGAGGCGTTGCCCTGAGGGTCGAGGTCGATGACCAGGACGCGCTGGCCGAGCTGGGTCAGGGCGGCCGCGAGGTTCACCGTGGACGTCGTCTTGCCGACCCCGCCCTTCTGGTTGGCGACCACGAACACCCGGGTCTCCGACGGCCGGTTCAGCTGCTCCTGCGGGATGCCGGCCCGCACCATCACCGTGGCCTGAGCGGCCCGAGCGAGGGGAGTGAGGTCATCGTCGAATCCGGCTGCGCGCTCGGCGAGCTGGGCCGCGGTGAGCGGTCCCGTGGACGTCACCGGCGCCGTTTCACGTGAAACATGGTCCTCGGTCACGACACTCCCGTCCGGCACTGCCTGTGGATAACTTGGGGCATTCTGTGGAGACTCACGCTCAGCACCCGCCTCTGGACCGGTGGAAAACCCGGGACCAGGACCCAACGAGTCGCTCACGACTTCCTCCTCTTCCTTCGCGACGAGCCCCCGCGCGATCCCCGAGGACCGCGCTGGCCACGAAGCGGCAACGATACGCGGGCCGGATCGGCCCACGACAGACGGACGATGCGGATCGGCTCGACGGCGCCGTCGGCGGCCAGCTCCGCACCCAGCTCCTCGAGGACGGCGGGGGCACAGCCCAGCCGCCGGGTGACCTCCGCGGCCTCCTCGACCTCCTCGGCCGCACTGCTGCCCTTCATGGCCAGCAGGGCGCCCTCCGGCGCCACCAGCGGCATGCACCAGGTCGCCAGCTTGTCGAGGGCAGCCACGGCGCGGGCGGTGACGACGTCGTAGGTCTCGACGCCGTGGACGGCGTCCGCACGACCCCGGATCACGGTGACGTTGTCGAGGCCGAGTCGCTCGACAGCCTCCTCGAGGAAGGTCGTGCGGCGCAGCAACGGCTCGATCAGCGTCACCCGCAGGTCGGGGCGAGCGATCGCGAGGACCAGGCCGGGCAGGCCCGCGCCGGATCCCACGTCGGCGACGGTGGCGTCCGCGGGCAGGGCGGCGGCCAGCAGGCCGCAGTTGATCAGGTGGCGCTCCCAGAGCCGGGGAGTCTCGCGGGGGCCGATCAGGCCTCGGACGACACCGTCGGTCGCCAGCAGGTCGGCGTACGCCAGCACGAGATCGAGGCGGTCAGCGGAGAAGACCTCCGCCAGGACCGCCGGGGGAGCAGGGAGGGCGGCACGCAGCACCCCCGGGTCCGCCTGGCCCTCCGGGCCGGGGGACACCGGGGGCGCGGTGTCGTCGTCGTGTTTCACGTGAAACGTCGACAGGGGGTCGTCAGGCCGGCAGGACCACGACGTAGCGCCGCGGCTCGACACCGGCGGACTCCGAGCGGAGGCCGGCGGCCGCCACGGCGTCGTGCACGATCTTGCGCTCGAAGGGCGTCATCGGCTCCAGCGAGACCGGCTCGCCGGACTTGGCGACCTCGGCGGCCGTCTCGGTGCCCAGCTGGGTCAGCCGGGTGCGCTTGTCGGCACGGAAGCCGGAGATGTCGAGCATCAGCCGCGAGCGCTCGCCGGTCTCCCGGTAGACCGCCAGCCGGGTCAGCTCCTGCAGCGCCTCGAGCACCTTGCCGTCGCGGCCCACGAGCTGGGCCAGGTCGGCGCCGACGATCGACACGGCGGCCCGATCGGCCTCCACGTCGATGTCCAGGTCTCCGTCGAGGTCGGCGATGTCGAGGAGCTCCTCGAGGTAGTCCGCAGCGATGTCGCCCTCCTGCTCGAGGCGGGAGATACGGTCGCCCTCGGCGGCCGGAGCGTCGTCCCGGACGTCCTCAGCACGGTCGCTGTCGACCGTCGCCTCCTCCGCCTCGGTCACGACCTCGGTACCGGTCTCGGTCTCGGCGCTCACTTGGTGTCTCCGTTCGTCTCGGTTCCGGCCTCGGGGTCGTAGCTCTCCCAGTCGGCCGACGGGTTCTTGGCGCCACTGCCGGCGGCGGCGCCGCCCGGCTTCGGCGTGGTCTTGCGCTGCGCCCGGCTCTGCCGCTTGGGCTGCTGGCGCGTGCTGGGCCGGTGCTCCGGCTCCGGGGCCGCCTCGGTGACCGTCTCGGTCGCGGCGTGCCCGTGCCGGGCCGCCTTCGCCTTGTCCCGCTGCTGCTTGGCCTCGAAGGCCGGCGTGCCGGGGGCGGGGTTGTTGCGGATGACGTAGAACTGCTGGCCCATCGTCCACAGGTTCGAGGTGGTCCAGTAGAGGAGGACACCGATCGGGAACGCGACACCGCCGAGGCCGAAGGCCACCGGGAGGATGTAGAGCAGCATCTTCTGCTGCTGCGCGTACGGGCCGCTCATCGCCTCGGCCGGCATGTTCTTGGCCATCAGCTGACGCTGGGTGAAGAAGGTGGTGGCCGTCATCGCGAGGACCAGGAACAGGGCCACGCCCATGACCAGGCCGTTGGGGTCCTCGCCCCAGGTGCGCGAGCCCCAGAAGGAGTCGGCGATCGGGATGCTGCCGAAGATGTCGGCCTGGCCGAACTGCTGGGCGCGCTCCGCGTCGAGGAAGCCGTGCGGCTTGCCGGTCTTCGCGGCCTGGTCGAGCAGGCGGAACAGCGCGAAGAAGATCGGCATCTGCAGCAGGATCGGCAGGCAGGACGCGAACGGGTTGGTGCCCGCGTCCTTGTAGAGCTTCATCGTCTCCTCGGCCAGCTTCTGCCGGTCGTGGCCGTACTTCTTCTGCAGCTCCTTCACCTTGGGCTGCAGCAGCTGCATGTTGCGGCTGGACTTGATCTGCTTGACGAACAGCGGGATCAGCGCCGCCCGGATGACCAGGGTCAGGCCGATGATCGACAGCGCCCAGGACAGACCGCCGTCGGCGTCGAGGAACAGGCTGAACAGCTCGTGCCAGCCGATGAGCACCGCGGAGATGATGTAGTACAGCGGCACCATGATGAAGTGGCCGATGTCGCCGATGATGCCCACGAATCAGGCTCCTTGCTGGAAGGGGTGACGCCCGGCGGTCGCCGGGCGGAGTTCGGAGTCGCGCTCAGCCCGAGGGGCCGCAGACGCGGGGGAGGGGTCGTCGTGCGCGTGCCCGCGCCGCGGCGGGACGTGGTCGACGCCGCCGGGGGACCAGGGGTGGCAGCGCAGCAGCCGTCGTACGGCGAGCCAGCTGCCGCGGAACGCACCGTGCACCTGCAGCGCCTGGACGGCGTACGCCGAGCACGACGGGTAGTAGCGGCAGGTCGGGCCCAGCAGCGGGCTGATGACCAGCTGGTAGCCGCGCACCAGGCCGATGAGCAACCACTTCATCGCGCCTCCTGACCGGGCGTGGTCACGCGATCAAGACAACGTGCGAGGTCGGCGCCCAGTTCCGGGTACGACGCATCGGCGGCCGCCGCCTGGGCGCGCACGACGAGCACGGAGCCGGCGGGCAGGCCCGCGAGCGCCGGTCGCACGGCGTGCCGCAGCCGCCGCTTCACGCGGTTGCGGACGACAGCGTTGCCGACGGCCTTGCTGACCACGAAGCCCGCCCGAGGGCCGGGGAGGTCCCGCGCACGGTCCCCGGACATGCCGACAACCTGCTGCTCGTCAGGGAGCAGCAGGTGGGCGACGAGGGTGCGCGAGCCGGCACGGCGACCCTTGCGGCTGACAGCCCGGAACAGGTCCGGCTCGGTCAGCCGCTGGTCGGCGGCGAGCACGTCAGCCCCACGGGAACCGCTGGGCGGACACGCTGGTCCGTCCTCAGACGGACAGGCTCGAACGGCCCTTCCGGCGACGGTTCGCCAGGATGGCGCGACCGGCGCGGGTGCGCATGCGCAGTCGGAAACCGTGCACCTTGTGGCGACGACGGTTGTTGGGCTGGTACGTCCGCTTGCTCACGATCGGCCTCTCAGGATGATGCAGATGTCGGGAAGGGTCCCCGGGCGCCGGACGCGAGCCCCGATCGGGAGCCCGCACAGCACGTCGGCCGGCACCGCGCAGCCACGATGACCGGGGGGAATCCGGGGCGTCGTGGACATGCGGCACCGGTCGACACCGGTTGACCAATCAACGGTACGCGGACGCCGGATCGGGGGTCAAACCGGCGGCGCTCCGAGGGCCGTCGGCGAACCGGTGGGCGGGCACGGACAAAACCTGTGGATAGCGGGTTGATCCACAGGTACCCGGGCGGTTAGGTTCGACGGATCCGGGATTCCCCGCCGGTGCCGGCCACCTCGGTCGACGTACGTCGCACGGTTGCTCCCTTCTACTCGGGAAAGCGCTGCTGACCTGCGCAAACAGTCGACAGGGGAGGTTCCGGACCGGTCTCGGTTCGGCATCGTCGGCCTGATGATGCAAGAGTTCACAACCTGTGGACAAACCTGTGGAGCCAGCGCCGACCGCGACGCGGTCCGACTCCTCGGGACAGAGACGAGCGAGAGGGAGTGGCGTGACCGGCAACCCGGATCAGCCCCAGGACGAGACCAACACCCCCGGCCCGGACACCCCGCCCGTCGATCCGGCGACCGCACGCCTCGTCCACGAGTGGACGACGGTGGTCGGCGAGCTGCAGACCCACCAGCGCGCCTGGCTCCAGGCCAGCCGCCCCGTGACCTTGCACGGGACGACCGCGATCGTCGCCGTGCCCGACGACTTCACCCGCAAGCGCCTCGAGGGCCGGCTGCGCGGCGAGCTCGAGGACGCGCTGACCGACCGGTTCGGCCACGACGTGCAGCTCGCGGTGACCGTCGACGCCTCGCTGCGCCACGAGCTCGGCCAGGAGCCGGCCGCCCCGTCGCCGTACGACGGCGGCCCGGCCTACGGCGAGCCGTCCGGCTACGACTCCTTCGAGGCCGCGCCGGCGTACGAGCGTCCCCGTGAGGCCGCCGCGCCCGTCGAGCGCCAGGATCGACATGTCGCCATGTCGACAAATCCACCTGTCGACTCATCGACCCTCGCCCCCGACCTGGGCCCGATCCCGAGCGCGGTCGTACCGCCCGCGACTCCGAGCGGCGAGTCGCGCCTCAACCCCAAGTACACCTTCGAGACCTTCGTCATCGGCTCCTCGAACCGCTTCCCCCACGCGGCCGCGGTCGCGGTGAGCGAGGCGCCGGGCCGCAGCTACAACCCGCTGCTCGTGTACGGCGAGTCCGGCCTCGGCAAGACCCACCTGCTGCACGCGATCGGCCACTACGTGCGCACCATCTACGCCGGCTCCAAGGTGCGCTACGTCTCCAGCGAGGAGTTCACCAACGAGTTCATCAACGCGATCCGCGACGACCGGCAGGACCGGTTCAAGCGCAAGTACCGCGACATCGACGTGCTGCTCATCGACGACATCCAGTTCCTGGAGGGCAAGCCCCAGACCCAGGAGGAGTTCTTCCACACCTTCAACACGCTGCACAACGCCAACAAGCAGATCGTGCTGACCTCCGACCGCCCGCCCAAGCGGCTCGAGGCGCTCGAGGACCGGCTGCGCAACCGGTTCGAGTGGGGCCTGATCACCGACGTGCAGCCGCCGGACCTCGAGACCCGGATCGCGATCCTGCGCAAGAAGGCCGCGATGGACCGGCTCACCGCGCCCTCCGACGTCCTCGAGTTCATCGCCTCGAAGATCCAGACCAACATCCGCGAGCTCGAGGGCGCCCTGATCCGGGTGACCGCGTTCGCCAACCTCAACCGCCAGGACGTCGACATGACGCTGGCCGAGATCGTGCTCAAGGACCTCATCCCCGAGGGCGGCGAGCCGGAGATCACCGCCTCGCTCATCATCGCGCAGACCGCGGCGTACTTCGGCCTGTCCATCGACGAGCTCACCGGGCCCAGCCGCGGCCGGCACCTGGTGATGGCCCGGCAGATCGCGATGTACCTGTGCCGCGAGCTCACCGGACTCTCGCTGCCGAAGATCGGCGCGCAGTTCGGCAACCGCGACCACACGACCGTCCTGTACGCCGAGCGGAAGATCAACCAGCTCCTCGGCGAGCGGCGCGCGGTCTTCAACCAGGTCAGCGAGCTCACCAACCGGGTGAAGATGCAGGCCCGGCAGGGCTGAGCCCGGCCGACAATTCCTGTGGAGAGAGCCTGCGGAATTGTGAGAACTACACGGGGAGGATTCCGTGGAGGCACCTGCGCGGCCCTCCACACCGGCCGCTGGGTGCACATGGATCCTTGTGACTCCCGATTTCGTCCACAGCCGTCATCCACCGGTCATCCGGCCGCTCACCTGCGGAAACGTCGGTTCTCCACAGTTTCCACCACCGCTATGACCACTCCGTACCTCCATGCGGATCTCGATCGCCGGAACTCCTCCGGACCGCCAACCTGTGGATCAATCCCCCTTGCCTGCCTCCCGCTGCGACGCTCAGGAGCGACGTGGCAGGATGCAACTCCCACCCACCACGTGAGAGGTACGACGACGTGAAGTTCCGTGTCGACCGCGACGTCCTCGCCGACGCCGTCGCCTGGGCTGCGCGCAGCCTGCCCGTCCGGCCCAGCGCGCCCGTGCTCGCGGGACTCCTCATCGAGGCCGGCAACGACGGTCTGGTGCTCTCGACGTTCGACTACGAGACCTCCGCACGTGCGACGCTCGCGGCCGAGGTGAGCGACGAGGGCAAGGCGCTGGTCAGCGGCCGGCTGCTCGCCGACATCTGCCGCAGCCTGCCCAACAAGCCGGTCGACCTGGTGCTCGACGGCGCCCGGGTCTCGCTGACCTGCGGCTCGTCGCGGTTCTCCCTGCAGACGCTGCCGGTCGAGGACTACCCGACGATCCCCGACATGCCGGCCGCGACCGGCACCGTCGCCAGCGACGCGTTCGCGCACGCCGTCGCCCAGGCGGTGACCGCCGCCGGTCGCGACGACATGCTCCCGGTCCTCACCGGTGTCCGCCTCGAGATCGAGGGCTCCACGATCGCGCTGCTCGCGACCGACCGCTTCCGCCTCTCGCAGCGCGAACTGGCGTGGAACCCCGGCACGCCCGACGCGACCCTCGCCGCCCTGGTGCCGGCGAAGGTCCTCGGCGACACCGCCAAGTCGCTGACCGCAGGGCCCGAGGTCACCATCGCGCTCTCGGCCTCCGGCTCCGGCGACGGCATCATCGGCTTCGAGGGCACCGGCCCGGGCGGCGTACGCCGCACCACGACCCGCCTGCTCGACGGCGAGTTCCCGAAGGTCCGCAGCCTGTTCCCCAACGAGAAGCTGACGGTGGCGAAGATCGACCGCCAGGAGCTGATCGAGTCGGTCAAGCGCGTCTCGCTCGTCGCCGACCGCAACACCGCGGTCCAGCTGAGCTTCCGTGACGGCGCCCTCGTCCTCGACGCCGGCTCCGGCGACGACGCCCAGGCGTCCGAGTCGGTCCAGGCGGAGATCGAGGGCGACGACCTGGTCACCGGCTTCAACCCGACCTTCCTGCTCGACGGCCTGACCGCGATCGACCAGTCCGTGGTCGAGCTGGCCTTCACGCAGCCCTCGAAGCCGGTCGTCATCAGCGGCACCGGCGACGAGGGCGAGGCCGAGGACGGCGGGACGTTCCGCTACCTGCTGATGCCGCGCCGCCTGCTCAGCTGACCCGGGCCTACCGCCCGCACCGCTCGTCACACCGCCAACCGGAGGGAGAACCGCTGTGCACATCGGACTCGTCGGACTCGGGAAGATGGGCGGCAACATGCGCACCCGGCTGCGCAACGCCGGCCACACCGTGGTCGGCTACGACTTCAACCCCGACGTCACCGACGTCCCCAGCCTCGCCGCGATGGTCGACGAGCTGCCCGCGCCCAAGGTGGTGTGGGTGATGGTCCCGGCCGGCGACCCGACCCGCTCGACGATCGCCGAGCTCAAGGAGCTGCTCGGCGAGGGCGACCTGGTCGTCGACGGCGGCAACTCCAAGTACACCGACGACGCGATCAACGCCGCGTCGCTGGCGGAGAAGGGCATCGGCTTCGTCGACTGCGGCGTCTCCGGCGGGGTCTGGGGCCTGGAGAACGGCTACGCCCTGATGTACGGCGGCGCGGCCGAGGACATCGCGAAGGTCCAGCCGGCCTTCGACGCGCTCAAGCCCGAGGAGGGCGGGGCGGTCCACGCCGGCCCGACGCCGGGCGCGGGGCACTTCGCCAAGATGGTCCACAACGGCATCGAGTACGCCATGATGCAGGCCTACGCCGAGGGCTGGGAGCTGCTCGAGAAGGTCGACATCGTCGAGAACGTGCCCGCGATCTTCGAGTCCTGGCGCCACGGCACCGTGATCCGGTCGTGGCTGCTCGACCTGCTCACCGAGGCGATCGAGGACGACGAGCACCTCGACCAGCTGCGCGGGTACGCCGACGACTCGGGCGAGGGCCGCTGGACGGTGCAGGCCGCGATCGACAACGCGGTGCCGATGCACGTCATCGCGTCGTCGCTGTTCGCGCGGTTCACCTCGCGCCAGGAGGACAGTCCGGCGATGAAGGCGATCGCCGCGATGCGCAACCAGTTCGGCGGGCACGCCGTGCACACCGAGCCGCCTCCGGGCGGCGAGGCCAACCCGGACGCCTGACGCTCAGGCGGCGAGGACCGCGCGGGTCACGGCCCAGCCGAGCCACGCCACGACCGCGACCACGGCGACGGGGTGGCGGACCAGGCGGTCGAGCGAGGGGGCCGGGGTGCGGCGTACCCGGGCCCGGACGACGGCGGCCGCGAGGCCGAGCACGACCAGCGCGAGGAGCGCCCCGAACAGGTGGGCGTCGAGCGACTCGCGCCACCAGCCGTGGGTGAGATAGGTCCACGAGCGGGTCAGCCCGCAGCCGGGACAGGGCAGCCCGGTGAGCCGGCGGAACGGGCACAGGACCGGCCCGTCCTCGATGTGCTCGGGGGAGAGCAGTGCGCTCACGCCCAGCGCGGCGACGCCGGCGGCCGCGACGAGCTCGGAGCTCGCGAGCCGCCGGGTCGCCGGCGCGTGGGTGATCGCCATCAGCGCAGCGGACGGCCCTGGGCGTCGGGGACCTTGCGCATGGTCACCAGGATCGCGTCGATGATCGACCAGATGCCGCACCCGCCGAGGGTGAGCAGCTTGGCGACGCCGAGGCCGGTGTAGCCGAGGTAGAAGCGGTCGATGCCGAGACCGCCGAGGAGCCAGGTGAAGATCAGCGCCATGGTCCACTCCTTGTCGGAGAACAGACCGGGCACGTCCTTGGCGAGGATGTACTGCTGGCTGTCGGCGGTGCGCACGGCGGTGTCGGACTTGAGCTGGCCGGAGACGGCCATCTGGGCGAGCTGGCCGAACTCGATCGGCCCCTGCTCCTGGCCGAGGTAGTTGATGAAGAACGGCCCGTTCACCGGCGCGCCGTAGCCCGGCTGGCCGCCGGGAGCGCCCGGAGCGCCGTAGGCGCCGTACGCCGGCTGGCCGTAGCCCGCGGGCGGCTGCTGGGGCGGCTGCTGGGGCGGCTGCTGCTGGCCGTAGGGGCCCGGGTCGCCGTAGGGAGGGGTGGGTGGTTGCGTCATGCGGCTCAGCCTAGGGTTTCGGAGCGGGGTCCAAACCCCCTTCGCCGAGCGGTTCGGGGGAGAATCCTCACGTGAACGGAGTCAGGGAGGTGGAGGCGTGCACGTCGCACGGCTGAGCCTGCACGACTTCCGGTCCTACGCCGACGTCGACGTCGAGCTCGAACCGGGCGTCACCGCGTTCGTCGGGCGCAACGGCCAGGGCAAGACCAACCTGGTCGAGGCGGTCGACTACCTCTCCCGGCTCTCGTCCCACCGGGTCGCCACCGACGCCCCGCTGATCCGGGCCGGCGCCGACCAGGCGGTCATCCGCGCCGCCGTGGTCCGCGAGGGCCGCACCGCGGTGCTCGAGGTCGAGCTCAACCCCGGCAAGGCCAACCGCGCGCGGATCAACCGCTCGCCGCTGCCGCGGGTGCGCGAGCTGGCCGGCATCGTGCGCACCGTCGTGTTCAGCCCCGAGGACCTCGCGCTGGTCAAGGGCGACCCCGGCGGCCGGCGCCGCTTCCTCGACGACCTGCTCGTGCTCCGCACCCCCCGCTACGCGGGCCTGATCTCCGACCACGAGCGGGTGCTCAAGCAGCGCAACACCCTGCTCAAGACCCTGTACGCCGCCCGCGGGTCCAGCCGCGACGCGGCGCTCGCGACGCTGGCGGTCTGGGACGACCACCTGGTCGCGACCGGCACCGAGCTGCTGGCGGCCCGGCTCGCGCTGAGCGCCGACCTGGCGCCGTACGTCGGGAAGGCCTACGAGGCGGTCGCCCGCGGCGCCTCGCGCGACGACGCCCGGATCAGCTACGAGCCGACCGTCCCGGAGCCCACGCAGGAGGCCTTCCGGGCCGAGCTCGCGCGGCGCCAGGCCGACGAGATCGGCCGCGGCGTCACGCTGGTCGGCCCCCACCGCGACGACCTGCTGCTCACCCTCGGTCCGGGCGACGACCAGCGGCTGCCGGTGCGGGGCTACGCCAGCCACGGCGAGTCGTGGTCGTTCGCGCTGGCGCTGCGGCTGGCGTCCTACGACCTGCTGCGCGCCGACGGCGACGACCCGATCCTGATCCTCGACGACGTGTTCGCCGAGCTCGACGCGGAGCGTCGCGTCCAGCTCGCCGGCCTGGTCGCGGGCGCCGAGCAGGTCCTGGTCACCGCGGCGGTGCCGGCCGACGTACCGGTGGAGCTGGCGGGCGCGACCTTCCAGGTCGCGGCGGGGGAGGTCACCCGTGCCTGACGAGCCCGAGGAGCAGCCCCAGGAGCAGCCCCAGGTGGAGGCCGAGCAGCACCGGCCCGACGGGCTCGAGCTGGCGCGCGCCCAGATGCTCGGTACCGCGGGGTCCAGCGCGACACCGGCCCGCCGCCTGCCGCGGGTCAACCCGGGCAAGGGCGGCGGGACGTTCCGCCGCCGCGGCAACCGCAACGAGCCGCAGCTGAGCAGCGCGCACCCCGACGGCCGCGACCCGCAGGGCCTGGGCAGCGAGGTGGACCGGCTGATCGACGGCCGCGGCTGGGGGCTCGACCTGCAGGTGCGGGGCGTCTTCGCCCGGTGGGCCGAGATCGTCGGGCCCGAGATCGGCGCCCACAGCACGCCGGAGTCGCTCACCGACGGCACCCTCGTGGTGCGCACCGACTCCACCGCCTGGGCCACCCAGCTCAAGCTGCTCGCCGCGAGCGTGGTCCGGCGGCTCAACGAGGAGCTGGGCGACGGCACGGTCACCGTCGTGGAGGTGCTGGGGCCGCACGCGCCGAGCTGGAAGCACGGCCGGCGCAAGGCGCCGGGGAGCCGGGGCCCGCGCGACACCTACGGCTGATCGGGAGGCCCTGCGACGTACTGGGGCTCATCGACACCCCTGCGCGGCGCTCCCATCGCCGTTTCTGGGCCGCCTGCGGCCACATTTCACCTGCCGTTGTCCCCTGACCGCGCCGCCACGCGTGTCCTGAGGCCCTCAGGAGGCTAGAATGACTCATCGGCCGGGAACGCGTCTCGGGACGCCTGACTCGGCCTTCGCCATGCCTTCGTCAAAAGTCGGCCCGGCGTGCCCTGAACGACCAAGTGAATGAGGTCCCGCGTGTCCACTGACGAGCAGTCCCCCGAGTACGACGCCTCGGCGATCCAGGTTCTCGAGGGTCTCGAGGCGGTCCGCAAGCGGCCCGGCATGTACATCGGCTCCACGGGCGAGCGCGGTCTCCACCACCTGATCTGGGAGATCGTCGACAACGCGGTGGACGAGGCGCTGGCCGGCTGGTGCGACACGATCAAGGTCTCGCTCAACCCCGACGGCTCGGTCAGCGTGTCCGACAACGGCCGCGGCATCCCGACCGACACCGCGCCCGGCCAGGAGCTGCCGGCCGCGACCCTCGCGCTGACCGTCCTGCACGCGGGCGGCAAGTTCGGCGGCGGCGGCTACAAGGTCTCCGGTGGCCTGCACGGCGTCGGCTCGTCGGTCGTCAACGCGCTGTCGACCCGCCTGCGCCTGGAGATCAAGAACCGCGGCTACCTGTGGGAGCAGGACTTCTCCCTCGGCGTGCCCGACTACGACCTGCGCCAGGTCCGCCCGCTCGAGGACGGCGAGCGCACCGGTACGACGGTCACCTGGTTCGCCTCGCCGGAGATCTTCGAGACGACCGACTACAACCTCGAGACGATCTCGACCCGGTTCCGCGAGATGGCCTTCCTCAACAAGGGCCTGCGGATCGAGCTGCGCGACGCCCGGCCCAAGGCCGAGGAGCTCGCCGACGCGGTCGAGGACGGCACCGCCGACGAGACCGCCGGCGTCGCGACCGCCGCGTCCGCGGTGCACGCCGTCGACGTCGACGGGCACAAGGCGCTCGAGCAGGTCTTCCAGTACGAGCGCGGCCTGGCCGACTACGTCGACTTCCTCAACCGCAACAAGACCACCGTCAGCTCGATCATCGCGGCCGAGGCCGACACGGGCGACGACGTCCCCAACCCGATGAGCCTCGAGCTCGCGATGCAGTGGCAGGTCTCGTCGTACAACGAGTCGGTCCACACCTTCGCCAACACGATCAACACCCCCGAGGGCGGCACCCACGAGGAGGGCTTCCGCGCCGCGCTCACCTCGCTGATCAACCGGTGGGGCGAGGAGTGGGGCCTGATCAAGAAGAAGGAGGACCGGCTCACCGGGGACGACATCCGCGAGGGTCTCACCGCGATCATCAGCCTGAAGATCTCCAACCCCCAGTTCGAGGGCCAGACCAAGGCCAAGCTCGGCAACACCGAGGCCAAGGGCTTCGTCCAGTCGGTCGTCAACGACCAGCTCGGCGCCTGGCTCGAGCAGAACCCCAACGAGGGCAAGGAGGTCATCCGCAAGGCGCAGGCCGCCGCGACCGCGCGGATCGCCGCACGCAAGGCCCGCGACCTGGCCCGCAACCGCAAGGGCCTGCTCGGCGGCGGTGGTCTCCCCGGCAAGCTGCGCGACTGCAGCTCGCGCAACCCGGAGGAGTGCGAGGTCTTCATCGTCGAGGGTGACTCCGCGGGTGGCTCGGCGGTCATGGGCCGCGAGAACCGGATCCAGGCGATCCTCCCGATCCGCGGCAAGATCCTCAACGTCGAGAAGGCGCGCATCGACAAGGTCCTGGCCAACCAGGAGGTCCAGGCGATCATCTCGGCCCTCGGCACCGGTGTGCACGAGGAGTTCGACATCGACAAGCTGCGCTACCACAAGATCGTGCTGATGGCCGACGCCGACGTCGACGGCCACCACATCAACACCCTGCTGCTGACCCTGCTGTTCCGGTTCATGCGCCCGCTGATCGAGGCCGGCCACGTCTACCTCGCCCAGCCGCCGCTGTACCGGATCAAGTGGAACAAGCCGCACGAGCACGAGTTCGTCTACTCCGACGCCGAGCGCGACGCGGTGATGCGCGACGGCCTCGAGCAGGGCAAGAAGCTGCCCAAGGAGGCCCCGATCCAGCGCTACAAGGGTCTCGGCGAGATGAACGCCGACGAGCTGTGGGAGACCACGCTCGACCCCGACCAGCGGGTGCTGCTCCAGGTCAACCTCGAGGACGCGGCCCAGGCCGACGAGATCTTCTCGATCCTCATGGGCGAGGACGTCGAGCAGCGCCGCTCCTTCATCCAGCGCAACGCCAAGGACGTCCGATTCCTCGATATCTGACCGGTGGTCGAGGGGGTCGCGCAGCGACCGTCTCGAGACCTCTGGCCATGTATCCGGATCTCTACCGATCTTCTTAGACAGACGTAGAACAACTCAGAGAGAGCAATCGTGACTGAGACGCAGAGCAACCTGGGCGACGGCGCGGGCGGCGGCCGGATCGAGGCCGTCGACCTGCAGGAGTCGATGAAGCGCTCCTACATCGACTACGCGATGGCGGTCATCGTCGGCCGCGCGCTGCCCGACGTACGCGACGGCCTCAAGCCGGTGCACCGCCGCGTCCTCTACGCCATGTACGACGGCGGCTACCGTCCCGACCGCGGCTTCAACAAGTGCGCCCGCGTCGTCGGCGACGTCATGGGTAACTACCACCCCCACGGCGACACCGCGATCTACGACACCCTGGTCCGCCTCGCGCAGCCGTGGGTGATGCGCAACCCGCTGGTCAGCGGGCAGGGCAACTTCGGCTCGCCGGGCAACGACCCGGCCGCGGCCATGCGGTACACCGAGTGCCGGATGGCGCCGCTGGCCATGGAGATGGTCCGGGACATCGACGAAGAGACCGTCGACATGACCCCGAACTACGACGGCAAGACCGAGGAGCCGACGATCCTGCCGGCCCGGTTCCCGAACCTGCTGGTCAACGGCAGCGCCGGCATCGCCGTCGGCATGGCGACCAACATCCCGCCGCACAACCTGCGCGAGGTCGCCGCCGGCGCCACCTGGGCGCTCGAGCACCCCGACGCCACCCGCGAGGAGCTGCAGGACGCGCTCATCGAGCGGATCAAGGGCCCCGACTTCCCCAACGGCGCCCTCATCGTCGGCCGGGAGGGCATCGAGCAGGCCTACCGCACCGGCCGCGGCTCGGTCACCCAGCGCGCGATCATCGAGGTCGACGAGGACAAGTCCGGGCGCACCGTCCTGGTGATCACCGACCTGCCCTACATGGTCAACCCCGACAACCTGCTCGTGAAGATCGCCGAGCTCGCCGACGCCGGCAAGGTGCAGGGCATCAGCGATGTCCGCAACGAGACCTCCTCGCGCGTGGGCCAGCGGATCATCATCGTGCTCAAGCGCGACGCCGTCGCGCGGGTGGTCCTCAACAACCTGCTCAAGCACACCGAGCTGCAGACCAACTTCTCGGCCAACATGCTGGCCCTGGTCGACGGCGTGCCCCGCACGCTGACCATCGACCAGTTCATCAGCAACTGGGTCGAGCACCAGGTCGACGTGATCCGGCGGCGCACCGAGTTCCGGCTCAAGAAGGCCGAGGAGCGGGCCCACATCCTGCGTGGACTCGTCAAGGCCCTCGACATGCTCGACGAGGTGATCGCGCTCATCCGGCGCTCGCCCGACGTGGCCGAGGCGCGCCAGGGCCTGATGGAGCTGCTCGACGTCGACGAGCTCCAGGCCGACGCGATCCTCGAGATGCAGCTGCGTCGCCTGGCCGCCCTGCAGCGGCAGAAGATCATCGACGACCTCGCCGCCATCGAGCTCGAGATCGCCGACCTCAAGGACATCCTGGCCAACGTCGCGCGCCAGCGGCAGATCGTCATCGACGAGCTCGGCGAGATCGTCGAGAAGTACGGCGACGACCGTCGTACCCAGATCATCGCGGCCGCCGGCGACATGTCGATGGAGGACCTGATCCCCGACGAGGACCAGGTCGTCTCGATCACCCGCGGCGGCTACGCCAAGCGGACCCGCGCCGACCAGTACCGCACCCAGAAGCGCGGCGGGAAGGGCGTGCGCGGTGCAACGCTGCGCGGCGACGACGTGGTCGACCACTTCATCTCGACCACCTCGCACCACTGGCTGCTGTTCTTCACCACCGCCGGCCGGGTCTACCGCACCAAGGTCTACAACCTGCCCGAGGCCTCCCGCGACGCGAAGGGCGGCCACGTCGCCGGCCTGCTGTCGTTCCAGCCCGACGAGTCGATCGCCCAGGTGCTGGCGATCCGCGACTACGAGCAGGCGCCCTACCTCGTCCTCGCGACGAAGAAGGGCCTGGTCAAGAAGACCCGCCTCGGCGACTACAACAGCCCCCGCCAGGCCGGCGTCATCGCGATCAACTTCCGCGACGACGACGACGAGCTGATCGGCGCCGAGCTGGTCAGCGGCGAGGACGACATCCTGCTGGTCTCCCGCAAGGGCCAGTCGATCCGCTTCCACGCCGACGACGACCAGCTGCGTCCGATGGGCCGGGCGACGTCGGGCGTGACCGGCATGAAGTTCAAGATCGCCAACGACGCGGTGCTGTCCATGACCGCGATCCGTGCGGCCGACGCGGCGCACGAGGACAGTGACGAGAACATCCAGTACGTCTTCACCATCACCGACGGCGGTTACGCCAAGCGCACCCGGATCGCGGAGTACAAGTCCCAGGGCCGTGGCGGCACCGGCATCAAGGCGATGGCGCTCGCCAACGAGGAGCGCGGCTCCCTGGTCGGCGCGTTCATCGTCGTCGACGGCGACGAGGTCCTCTCGATCACCCAGTCCGGGCAGGTCGTGCGCAGCCCCATCAACGACGACTTCCGACCGACCGGCCGCTCCACCCAGGGCGTGACCTTCGTCAAGCTGAAGAGCACCGACTCGGTCGCCGTCGTCACCCGCTCGGTCGAGGCCAAGGACGCCGACGAGGAGGGTGCCGAGGAGGGTGCCGCCGAGACTGCCGCCGAGGGTGCGGACGGCGTCGTCGAGGGCTCGACGGAATCGCCGGTTCAGGCTCCGGATGCCACAATCGAAGGATCCGAGGGCACGAACGGGGCCGACGGGGAGAGTGAGAGCTGATGACCGAGCGCGTCGAGGACACCGTGGTCCGGCCGGCGGCCGCCGCAGGCCGCCCTGCCGGCGCGCCCTCGGCGCCTTCGGCCTCCGGGTCCGTCCCCCCGGCTGTGCCGGGCGGCGTACCCGGTCCGGGGGCGGCGCGCGGCCGCACCCCGCGCCGCGCCCGCCTGCGGCTGACCCGGGTCGACCCGTGGTCGGTCATGAAGACGTCGTTCCTGCTGTCCATCGCCTTCGCCGTCGTCACCGTGGTGTCGGTGGCGATGGTGTGGCAGGTGCTCGGCGCCGCCGGCGTGTGGGACTCGATCAACTCCACGATCCAGGAGGGCATCGGCGGCGAGGACGTCGCCTCCTTCCGTATCGAGGACTACGTCGGCACCAGCCGCGTCCTCGGCTTCACCATGCTCGTGGCGGCCATCGACGTCGTCCTGATCACCGCCGCCGCCACCCTCGTCGCCTTCCTCTACAACATGTCGGCGGCGCTCCTGGGCGGCATCGAGATCACCCTCGCCGAGGACGCCTGACCCAGCCGACCTCGTCGCACCCAAGTTCGTCGAGTAGTCCGAGCCGCTAAGCGAGGACGTATCGAGACGCGGTGAGTTCGTCGAGCAGCGTCGCCCGAAGTTCGTCGAGTAGTCCGAGCCCCTGGGCGAGGACGTATCGAGACGCCGCCCCCGTTTTGTCCCTCCCTCGCCCCCTCCGGTAGTGTCTGACCTCGGCTTGCTGCCGCGGGGCTTCCACCCAGAGCGGCGAGTCACCCGGGCCTATAGCTCAGACGGTTAGAGCACCACACTGATAATGTGGGGGTCAGAGGTTCAAGTCCTCTTAGGCCCACGGAAAGCCCCGGCCGCGGAATCCGCGGACCGGGGCTTCTTCGAAGGAGGAGCGGTTCATGAAGAAGATTCTTCTCGCGGTCTTCGGCCTCGTCGGCGTCGTCGTCGCCGGCAAGAAGCTCCAGGAGAGCAAGGCCGAGCAGGCCCTGTGGGCCGAGGCCACCGACACGCTCCCCAAGAACTGAATCAGCTGCACCACCAAGCTGGTCGAGTAGCCCGAGCCGCCAGGCGAAGGCGTATCGAGACCGCGAGGGGCCTTGGCGCAATTGGTAGCGCACCTGCTTTGCAAGCAGGGGGTTGCGAGTTCGAGTCTCGTAGGCTCCACCAGAGAAACCGCAGGTCAGCCTGCGGTTTCTTTCATTTCAAGAGTGCTCTGGTTCGGTTCGAGATCTGACGCTAGGGGGACTGTAGGGGGAAGGGAATCTCACCGGGTCGACGCTGGCTACCCTTATGTCCATGTCCGTCGATGCCTCCCTATTTGGGGACGACCTGCCCGAGCCGACGACAGATCCCGCCGACACGGCCAAGGTCGAGATGCTCCCGGCATGGCAGATCGACGCTCTGCGTGCTGCTCTCGACCGATGTGGCGTCGACTCGATGAACGACCGTCAGCGCCTCGTCGCCGAGATCGTCGGCCGGCCCGTCGCAGCGTTGAAGGAGCTCACTGCCGCCGAGGCTGGCGCGCTCCGAGACGAGCTTCATCGTCGCGCGCCGGAGAACACCCGCAGCGGTTCGGCGTGGGATCAGCGCGAGGGTGACACCTGGATCGATCGGCTCTAGTCGGCCCGGCCTGCGTGGCCGATGTGGCGGCTCAGGAGGGAGACGTCATCAGACGCTGTCGTTCGGACGCAACGATCTCTCGGGCAACCTCGGCGTCAGAGATGTCGTACGCCTCAGGTGCACTCTCGGCGGTCTCCGAGACCCGGGCAAACTCGGCGAACAGCTCACTCTTCTTGGCGAGTATCTCGGTGATCCGCAAGTCAACGCCCTCCTCCGACAACAAACGGTGGACCTGCACGGACTCGAGCTGTCCCATGCGTCGTGACCGAGCAATCGCCTGCCACTCCGTGGTGGGCTTTAGTTGCGGCTCACAGATCACGACGACAGAGGCAGCCTGGATGTTGAGCCCCACCCCGCCAGCGACGATCTGGGCCACCAGCACGGCGCCGTGACCCGCGGCGGAGAAGTCGTCGACCATTTGCTGCCGCTTTGCTGCGGGAACGGATCCGGTCAGCGGGCCGAAGACCTTCCCGGGGAGGATGGCGGCCACCTCGTCCAGCACGTCGCGGAAGTGCGAGAACACGAGTACCCGACGCTCGTTGTCCTCCGCCTCCTCGACGATGTCGAGGAGGCGTTGCATCTTCTGAGACTGTTGTCCCGCCCGAAGCGCGGCCTGACGCATGCCCATGAAGTTCCCTGACATCACTGCCGAGCGGTAGTGCTCCTCGTCTGCCTTCGACATGGGCATCCACTCGTCCACCTCGACGAGCTCGGGGAGCTCGGTCAGGACGTCTTCCTGGTTGCGCCGCAGATAGGCCGGCGCGACCTGCTTGCGGAATTGTCGCGGGGCGAACTCGCTGGCGTTCACGGTCAGGTCGGGCCGCAGATACCCCACAAGGTTGCGGAACTCCTCGATGCGGTTCTCCAAGGGTGTCCCCGTCAGGAGGATCGCTCGCTCGCACCTCCTGATGAGTGCAAGCGATCGACGGGTTCGCTGAGCATCGGGATTCTTGACGTAGTGCGCTTCGTCGAACACCAGACATGCGGGTTGCGCCTTGTCCGGGATTTGTCCCTCCAGCCAGCCGAGGCTGTCGTAGGTGGTGATCGCGACCCCGCCGTTGCGGATCCAGGAGGTCAACGAGCCATCGCGCCCCGGCCCGTGGAGACGGTGTGCCCGTAGGTCAGACTTCGTTCGGACCTCGCGGACCCAGTTCGTGACCACGGCGGCAGGGCAGACGACCAGAAAATGGTGCGATCCGCGGGCTCGCAGGTGGGTGAGGACGGCCAGCGACTCGACGGTCTTTCCCAGTCCCATCTCGTCACCGATGATCACCTTGCGCTGGACGATCGCGAACCGCGCGCCAAAGGACTGGTAGCCGCGGAGCGAGGCCTTGAGGTGCGTGGTCTCCAGCTTGAGTTCGCGGATCGCCTCGACGATCTCGGTCGGAAGATCGCCCTGACTCTTGTCATCGCCATCGGCGAGGAAACCCAGCTCGGAGAGCATCGCAAAGTAGTCGGCGGGCCTGGACAGGAAGTCATCCCAGGGGTCACCGGCGCTGGGAGAGCTGTCGGGCGTGAGCACAGCGCCCCCGGCCTCAAGCACCGCGAGCTGCTCTTTGAGCTGCTGGACCGCCTGCTTGTTCGGCACGACGACGAGGAAGGTCGTCTCGGCTCCGAGCGAAGTGATGATCGGCCGCAGCTGGTCGGCGGCAGCGAGGAGCGTCGTCTGCCGGCTGATCGATCGCACGGCATCCCACGCCCGCATCGCCATGACCAGGTTCGACGCCTCGGCGCCACGGTTCTTGAAGTCGATCCGGACCGGCATCTCGTCCAGGGTCGTCTTCCAGATGGCACGAGCAGCCCCGAGCATCCGGGTCCCCGTGGTCGCCCCGACCCCGGGAAGGCCGAGAATCCGATCACCATGGCTCAGGACCTGCTGAACGGTCCTGATGCCGGCCGATGCCAGGGCACCAGTCCGCAACTGTCCGCTGGTCGCGTCCCGTAGCCGCTCCACCGGCATCTCCTGAACCATCCTGCGCGCTTCGGCCTGCCGCACGGCATCGGCCCAAGCGATGACCTTCTTTCGAAAGTCTTGCTCGTTGCGTTGGGCGCCGTCGATGGCTGCGAGGGCACGTTCAGCGGCTTGGAAGGAACGTCGATCGATCACCTCTGCGCCGGCTGGAAGCATTCCGACGAAGCCCACCTCCGGCGAGAGCACGGCCGAAGCATTGAACGGCTTCCGGGGGCTGGTCAGCCACGCCTGCAGGCGGTCGATCTCGGGAAGTGCGTCGGAGTCGCCGACCGAGCGGTGCACCGACGTTAGGGTCGCCGTTGCCTCCGTCGCGGCATCCTTGCGCTGGCTCCCAGAGAAGAACCGCTTCGCGCCGAGCACGCTGCGGGCATCGACGACCGCACCCTTGATGCGAGGCGAAGACACCTGGTCGAGAAATCGAGCAGTCTGCTTCGTCGGCGCGGGCATGGCTCGCGCCCGAGCGAGGGCAGCAACCAGATCACCATCGGCCGGGATCAGCGGAATGAAACGCCACGGTGCAGTTTGACTGCGGCTCGATGCCTGCAGGCGCCGGAGGAGTTCGCCCGAAGCGTTGGACCCGGCACCCTCGACGGCCCGTCGATCATTCAGTAGCTGTGTTGCAGTCTCGGACCACGTTGCGACCTGATCTGCGACCGCGCGGACGTGCTGACGCTCTTGACGATTCATGACTCCTGCTTCGACCCGGACCTCGGCAGGCTATCGGCAGATCCCGATGGATTCAGGCGGTTCAGCGATCAGGCGGAGGTGGCCGGTAGCGTTCGAACTCTTCCCGACAGGAGGTTGTCTCGTGCAGCTTGAAGAGCTGAAGCCCGGCCTGCGAATCGATGGACTCATCCCCGCCGAGGTCATCACCGTCATCGCTGCCCAGTGGCACGGCGCCGACGCACTCGAACTGACCTACAAGAACGCTGGCGGCGGCCTCGGCCAGCAGGTCGTGTTCCGCACGGACCAGGACAGCCTGAGCATCGCGACCAGTGGCAGCCGAGCCTTCGATGCCAGCGCCAGCGACTTCAAACTCGTTGCGGAAGCCCAACGGATCTCTCTCGCTGGGCTCTTTGACCCCATGCTCGCCGTCGCAACCAGTGACGTGCAGCCGCTCCCCCACCAGATCCGCGCTGTCTACGGCGAACTGCTGCCGCGCACACCACTCCGGTTCCTGCTGGCCGACGACCCAGGTGCCGGCAAGACCATCATGGCCGGCCTCTACATCAAGGAACTGCTGCTCCGCGACGACGTGAAGCAGTGCCTCATCATCGCTCCCGGCGGACTGGTCGAGCAGTGGCAGGACGAGCTCTTCTTCAAGTTCGGCCTCCGGTTCGACCTGCTCACGAACCAGCTGATCGACGCCCAGGTCAACTTCAACGTCTTCGAGACCAACCCGCTGCTGATTGCGCGGATGGATCAGCTCTCCCGTAACGAGCAGCTCCAGGCGCAGTTCAAGGAGACCGAGTGGGACCTGATCATCGTCGATGAGGCCCACCGCATGGGCGCTCACTACTTCGGTGGTGAGTTGCGCAAGACCAAGCGCTTCCAGCTCGGCGAGATGCTCGGCCAGATCACCCGCCACCTGCTCTTGATGACCGCCACGCCGCACTCGGGCAAGGAGGAGGACTTCCAGCTCTTCCTCACCCTGCTCGACCGCGACCGCTTCGAGGGCAAGCAGAAGAAGAGCGCCGACGTCAGCGGCATGATGCGCCGCATGGTCAAGGAAGACCTCCTGACTTTCGAGGGAAAGAAGCTGTTCCCCGAGCGCATCGCCGAAACTGTTCCCTACGAACTCACCTCGCTGGAGTACGACCTCTACGAGGACGTCACCCACTACGTCCGCGAGGGGATGAACCGCGCCGAGCGCATCGGAGGCAAGCGCAAGAACACTGTCGGCTTCGCGCTCACGGTCCTCCAGCGCCGGCTCGCGTCCAGCCCCGAGGCGATCTACAAGAGCCTCGTCCGTCGTACCGAGAGGTTGGAGCGCAAGAAGCAGGAGATCCTCAACGGCACCTATCGCGAGGTCGAGCCCGACATCGACCTGAGCGAGATCGACGACGACGAGTTCAACGCCGAGGAGATCGAGGCGGCCGAAGAGGAGCTGCTCGACGCAGCCACGGCCGCGCAGACCGTCGAGGAGCTCAACGCTGAACTCATCGAGCTTGGCGAACTCGTCAAGACAGCCAGGTTGGTGCGTGAGGCTGGCACGGACCGTAAGTGGACCGAGCTGTCGACCATCCTCCAGGACAACGCGCTGGTCACCGACGCGAACGGCTGGCCGCGGAAGTTCATCATCTTCACCGAGCACCGCGACACCCTCGATTACCTCCAGGGCAGGATCGGCTCGCTTCTCGGCAAGCCGGACGCGGTCCGCGCCATTCACGGTGGAGTACGCCGAGCCGAGCGCCGGCAGATCACCGAGGAGTTCACCAAGAACCGCGACTGCCAGATCCTGCTGGCCACCGACGCGGCCGGTGAAGGCCTCAACCTCCAGGCCGCGCACCTGATGGTCAACTACGACCTCCCGTGGAACCCCAACCGCATCGAGCAGCGGTTCGGCCGCGTCCACCGAATCGGCCAGGAAGAGGTCTGCCGCCTCTGGAACCTCGTCGCCTCTAACACCCGCGAGGGCGAGGTCTTCACCCGCCTGCTGGAGAAGCTCGAGCAGATGCGCGAGACCTACGGCGGCAAGGTCTTCGATGTCCTCGGCGAGGCCTTCACCGAAACCCCGCTGCGCAACCTGCTCCTCGATGCCATTCAGTACGGCGAGCGTGCCGACGTGAAGGCGAAGATGCACGAGGTCATCGACGCCTCCGTCGGCGACGGCCTCAAGGACCTGCTCGACGAGCGCGCCCTTGCCTCTGATCACCTCGCTGACGCTGACCTGCACGCGCTCCGTGCCGCGATGGACGAGGCCCGCGCGCGACGCCTCCAGCCGCACTACATCGAACTTGCCTTCAAGGCAGCGTTCACCAAGCTTGGCGGACGTATCGTCAAGCGCGAGCAGGGCCGCTACGAGATCGCCAACGTGCCGCAGCACATCCGCTCGGCGGGCACCGGCCCGATCGCGACCAAGTACGACCGGGTCACCTTCGACCTCAGCCACGTCCAGCCCGACGACCTCACCCGCGCGGACCTGCTCGCACCAGGCCACCCGCTCCACGACGCAGTCATGGGCGAGGCCATCCGCAACTTCGGTGGAGCGCTGAACCAAGGCACGGTCCTCGTCTCGTCCACCCTGGAGGAGCCGCAGCTCCTCGTCGGGGTCGTCGAGGAAGTCGCCGACGCGACCGGCGAGTCCGTGGCTCGACGGTTCGGATACGCCTACGTCGACAGCTTCGGCACCGTCAGCCCAGCCGGACCGGCGCCCTACCTGGATTGCGTGGCAGCCCCGGCTGGCGCCGCCACCGACGCGGCACGCCGCCTCGGATGGCTCGGTGACGCGGAGGACAAGGCGACGAGTTGGATCATCGCTAACCAGCTTCCCGAGTACCTCGCCGAAGTACAGCCGAGGCGCCTGAACGAACTAATCAAGGCGCGCGACCTCGTCACGAAACGCCTGAGCGCCGAGAGCGAACGACTCCTGCTCGATGCCGCCGTTGCGTCGGAGAAGGAGCAGAAGGGCGAGAAGCCCAAGGAGTCCTCGGACAGCTTGAACCGCAAGGCTGTCGAACTCGACTCGCGCCTCCGCAAGCGACTCGCGCTGCTCGACCAGCAGCAGCTCATGTCGACCAAGCCACCGCACATCGTCACCGCGGCGCTGGTGCTGCCCATCGGGATGCTCGAAGGCGAGATTCCGGCGACCGCACCGATCCACGCGAAGGAGACCAAGGCGGTCGAACGCCGCGGTGTCGACCTGGTGCTCGCCCGCGAGCGCGAACTCGGACGCAAGCCCGTCGAGCAGGCGTTCAACAACAAGGGCTTCGACATCCTGTCGACCGACGCCAACGGCGACACCTACCGGATCGAGGTCAAGGCGCGGATCGAGGGCTCGAAGGACTTCTTCGTCACCCACAACGAGGTCATGACCGGCAAAAACGCCGTCCCGCGCTACCGGCTCGCTCTCGTCCGGGTCGACCAACGCGGTGCGCAGTACGACGAGGTCCGCTACCTCGGCGACCCATTCGCGACCACCGACCTCGGCGACTTCGAGGCCACCGGGATCCGGGGTCACTGGGCCAAGACCTGGGCGAAGGGCACAGCACCCTTCTGACGCGCGCGGGCCCCACCATTCACTCCCGTTCCACCCGAAGCGTCGGGCCTCAACGGTAAGTTCATGCACACATCACGCGCCGCATCGCCGGTGAGGTTCGCCCGTCATCTCGGGCATGAAGGGTCGAGGAACTAGTGCACAAGCGCAAGCTGATCGAGGTGGCTCTGCCGCTGGAGGCCATCAACCGGGAGTCCGCCCGGGAGAAGTCGATCCGGCATGGCCACCCGTCGACGCTTCATCTGTGGTGGGCCCGACGGCCATTGGCAGCGGCCCGCGCAGTCATTTTCGCTCAACTGATCGACGACCCGGTCAGCGATCCCGTCTCCTTCCCGACCGAAGAGGCACAACGCGTCGAGCGGGAGCGTCTGCACGGGATTATCGAGCGCTTGGTCGCCTGGGAGAGCGTGCGGGACGAGCACGTACTTGCTGAGGCGAGGGCCGAAATCCTTCGCTCCACCGGTGGAGAGCTACCAGCCGTCCTCGACCCCTTCGCTGGTGGCGGAACCATTCCCTTGGAAGCGCAGCGGCTGGGCCTCGACGCTCGGGCCTCAGATCTGAACCCGGTGCCGGTGCTGATCAATAAGGCGCTGATCGAACTTCCGCCGAAGTTTGCGGGTCAGGCCCCAGTATTTCCCGGACTCGCCGAGTCGCAGATCCGCACCTGGGCGGACGCCGAGGGCCTGGCTGCGGACGTCATTGCCTACGGCGCGTGGATGAGGGAACGCGCGGGACGGTCCTTGGACCAGAGTTACCCGCGAGCACGACTGACGGATGGATCAGAGGCGACGGTGATCGCCTGGATCTGGGCGCGCACTGTGCGCTGCCCGAACCCGGCGTGTGGCATCGAGATGCCTCTCGCCCGGAGTTGGTGGTTGGGGAAGAAGAAGGGGAAGGAGACCTTCATTGTCCCCACGGTCGTTCCTGACTCAAGTCATGCGTCCGGACGCCGCGTGGACTTCTCGATCGGTCACGGGCGCAGTGGACCAGAAAAGGACGGCACGATGGCTGGCCGTCAGGGCGCCACCTGTGTCGCTTGCGATGCGAACGCCAGCTCCGAATATCTCAAGGCGCAAGGCGCGGAAGGACGCCTAGGTTCGGT
The DNA here is from genome assembly GCA_016803235.1 of Pimelobacter simplex. GTDB lineage: Bacteria > Actinomycetota > Actinomycetes > Propionibacteriales > Nocardioidaceae > Nocardioides > Nocardioides simplex_A. The sequence continues at coordinate 58,219 of JADCLI010000002.1, read as the reverse complement.
CCTCACCGCGGTCGTGGCGGAGGGCAAGCGACAAAGGACCTACCTTCCACCGACTGAGGTACACGTCAAGGCCTCCCTGGTGGAACGTCCTGAGGAGGTCCCCGATGCGGTGCTCTCTACTCACTCGCAGTACATGGGTGCGCCCCTATACGGGATGGAGACCACTTCGAGCCTGTTCACGAATCGCCAGTTGCTCGCTCTCACAACCTTCAGTGACCTCGTAGCTGACGCGCGAGAGCAAGTCATCCGCGACGGCGGCAGTTCGAGTTACGCGGACGCGGTCGCAACCTTCCTGGGCTTCGGGGTCTCGAAGGCCACCGACTACCACAACGCCCTGTGCGCCTGGCGATCCGACGTCAAGAATGAAGGCATTGGCCACCTGTTCTCCCGACAGGCCATTCCAATGGTGTGGGATTACTGCGAGGCGAATCCGCTCTCCCGCTCTTCGGGCAACATGCAGGATCAGTGGACGTGGATCGCCAAGGTGCTGGAAAAGCTCGCGCCCGCGGCATCGGGGCAGGTCGTGCAGGCCGACGCCGCGACCCGCTCGTATTCCGGAGTGGTTGTGTCGACGGACCCGCCGTACTACGACAACGTCCCCTACGCCGATCTTTCGGACTTCTTCTATGTGTGGCTGCGGCGGACGCTGCGGCCGATTTATCCGGATCTACTCGCAACGATGCTAGTTCCAAAAACCGCTGAACTTGTCGCGGATTCCCGGCGTCACGACGGGAAGGAGGGAGCCAAGCAGTTCTTTGAAGATGGTTTCCGCAACGTCTTTCGCAAGATCCGTGAGGAGGCACGCACAGAGTTCCCGATCACTGTCTACTACGCCTTCCGACAGTCCGAATCGGACGCCGATGGCGAGGCATCGACAGGCTGGGAGACCCTCATCGAGGGGATGGTCCAAAGCGGCTGGGAGATCACTTCGACGTGGCCGCTCCGGAGTGAGATGGGGAACCGCATGCGGAGTATTGGTTCCAACGCATTGGCGTCGTCAATTGTGCTCTCTCTCCGACCGCGACCGGCGTCTGCGCCCACAACGGACAGGCGCGGGCTTATCGCCGCACTGGAGCGTGAACTGCCCGAGGCTCTGCGACGTCTGCAGCAAGGCCAGGTAGCACCCGTTGATCTTCCGCAGGCCGCCATTGGTCCTGGCATGGCCGTCTTTAGTCGCCACTCAGCCGTGTTGGAACCGAACGGGTCCGCGATGACTGTCCGCGCGGCGTTGGCCCGCATCAACGAGATCCTCGACCAGGTGCTCAACGAGCAGGAGGGTGACTTCGACGCGACCTCGCGGTTCGCAATCGCCTGGTATCGGCAGCACGGATACGGAATAGGCAAGTTCGGCGACGCCGACAACCTTGCCCGTGCTCGCAACACCAGTGTCGAGGCTATGGATCGTGACGAGATCCTGACGAGCCGCGCCGGCAACGTCCAACTCATCAGGCCAGCAGACCTCTCCTGGGACTACGACGTCCTCAAGGATCTCCACACCAGCAACTGGGAAGCGCTCCACCACCTGATCAAGGTGTTGGAGCGAGATGGCATCGCGCCCGCAGGCGACTTCCTTCATGCCGCGCTGACCCGTCCCGATGGCGCGGTCGACGCCGACCTGGTCAAGGAACTCGCTCACCTCTTGTTCCGGATCGCTGAGAGCAATGGGTGGACGAAGGATGCGCTCAGCTTCAACACGCTGGTGACGACGTGGCCCGAGATCCTTGAGGTCGCACGGTCGGCAAAGCAGCCCGCCGCGCAGCAGGGGGCGTTCGACTTCGACGAGGGAGACGACTGACATGGGTTTTCTGACGCCGATGTACGAGCTCGGCGAGTACCTGACCTGGACGCGATCCGGGGAGATCCAGCTCCCAGACTTCCAGCGCGGCTACAAGTGGGAGGACGAGCGCATCCGCCAGTTGCTCGTCACGGTGCTGCGTGGTCACCCGCTGGGTGCGGTGATGCTTCTGAAGACCGGCAACACCCAGGTCCGCTTCAAGCCGCGCGCGATCGAGGGCGTCGAGTTGACGGCAGGCACCGACGCGAAGTTCCTGCTACTGGACGGTCAGCAGCGGCTGACGTCGCTCACGCAGGCGCTTAGCGGTGACGGGGCAGTTGCGACGAAGGACAGCCGAGGGAAACTGCTCGACCGCCGCTACCTCGTGCACATGGACACGGCGCTTAGCGACTCGAACCGTGTGGACGAGGCACTCATCAGCATCCCGGCGGACGGTGTGGTTCGTACCAACTTCGGCAAGGACGTGGTTCTCGACCTGAGCGACCACGACAAGCAGCGCGAGCACGGCTACTTCCCGCTTCACCTGCTGTACGGCGACTACATGAGCTGGATCCTGGAGCTTGAGGACCGCGAGCTCGGCAAGCGGTTCCACGAGCAGTTCATCAAGCCGGCGGCGACCTACGACATCCCGGCGATCGTGCTCGACGAGAGCACCGACAAGGCCGCGGTGGCCACGGTCTTCGAGAAGGTCAACATCGGCGGCCTGCCCCTGAACGTCTTCGAGCTGCTCACGGCCGTCTTTGCGGGCGACGCCGGGTACTACGAGAAGTCCGGCGAGGACTTCCGTCTGAACGACGACTGGAAGGAGACCCAACTCAAGTGGTCGTCCTACCCGGTCCTCGCTGCGGTGGAGAACACCGACTTCCTGCAGGCCATCACGATGCTCACCACCCGCAAGCGGAACCTCGCGGACACCTCTGACCGGCCGCCCGCGATCTCCGCGAAGCGCGAGGACGTTCTCAAGCTCACCTTGGCGGACTACCTGGAGTGGCGGGACCAGCTCCGCGAGGCGTTCGTCTGGGCTGCCACGTTCCTTGCCGACCGGCACATCTTCGCTCCGCGAGACGTGCCTTACCCGAAGCAGCTGGTCCCTCTCGCTGCGATCAAGGTCGTCCTCGGCAAGGACGCCGACCTCATCAGCGTGAGCGAGCGACTGATCCGCTGGTATTGGTGCGGAGTGCTCGGCGAGCTGTATGGCTCGGCGATCGAGACGCGGTTCGCGCGCGACATCGAGATGGTTCCGGCGTGGGCTCATGACGAGTCCAAGCCGGTCCCGCGAACCGTTCAGGACGCGAACTTCACTGAGTCGCGTCTCCACTCGCTGCGAACCCGGAACGCCGCAGCGTACAAGGGCATTGCCGCACTCGTCCTCGCCGGCGGCGCGCGCGACTGGATGGAAGACAAGGCGCTCGACAAGGTCCAGTACGTCGACCTTGCCGTCGACATCCACCACATCTTCCCGCAGAAGTGGTGCAACGACACCGGCATCGACGACGAGCACCGCGAGAGCATCGTCAACAAGACGACGATCAGCGCCCGCACGAACCGGACGATCGGCGGGGCTGCGCCGTCGTCGTACATGACCGTGATCGAGTCGCGCGCTCAGCTCGAATCGCCGCGCCTCAACGAGCTGTTGGGAACGCACCTCGTTCCTGCTGAACTTCTGCGTGCAGACGACTTCGAGGCCTTCTTCAAGGCCCGTCGCGAGAGCCTGTGCAAGCTCGTCGAGGCCGCCATCGGCAAGAACGTCCAGCGCGACATCGACCAAGGCTTCGCCGAGGAAGACTCGGCTCACTTCGAACCTGACGAGCTCGAAGACGACACCGTCACGGAGAACGATTGACATGGCACTGAGTAACCGCGACCGCATCGACCGCATGTTCCAGGTGCTCGCGCCGGCACTCGACGACTTCATCTCGACCGTCGTCGGTCAAGGCGATCCGTCGCTCGGCGCCGTGTGGACCAAGCTTGTGCAGGCGAAGGACAGCAAGAACGGCGCACCTTCGACGAAGACCTACGACGCGCTCGATCCCCAGGTGCAGTTCCGGATCCTCACCGAGGGCAACATCACCGCCGGGTTCAAGCCCGGTTGGTACCCCTTCAACCAGACCATTGGCCGAACCGGCGAAACCTTCGCCAGCGAACTCCGCGAGGTCCGCAACGAGTGGGCCCACAACAAGACCTTCACCGATGACGACGCCTACCGGGCCCTCGACACCGGCGAGCGACTTCTCAAGCTGATTGGCGCCGCCAAGGAAGCAGATGAGGTCCGCGGCATCCGGCTCAACCTGCGCCGCGTTACTGCCGACAAGGACGACAAAAAGGTCCTGAAGGCCGCCGTCGACAACCCCGAAGCCGCCGGTCTGCGCCCATGGCGTGAGGTCCTCCAGCCCCACGACGACGTCGCCACCGGCAACTTCCACGCGTCCGAGTTCGCAGCCGACCTCTACAAGGTCGCCACGGGCGGTGAGGTCGACTCCGACTACGCCGACCCGGTCGAATTCTTCCGGCGCACCTACCTGACCGAAGGCCTTCGCGACCTCATCGGCCGCGCCGTCCGTCGACTCGCGGGCGACGACAACGCTTCTCCGGTCATCAACCTGCAGACCAACTTCGGTGGCGGTAAGACCCACTCGATGCTCTCGCTGTGGCATGTGGCCGCCGGCCTGCCCGTTGGCAACTTCCCGCAGGAGACCCAAGAACTCCTGACGGCCAACGGCTACGCGGCCACCAAGGTCAACCGCGTCGCCATCGTCGGCAACCACTTCAGCCCGTCTGGCGTGACCAAGGACGACGGCACCCACGTCAACACGATCTGGGGCGAGCTCGCATGGCAGCTGGGAGGGCCCGAGGCGTACGCGGTGGTCGCCAAGGCGGACCGGGACAGGACTCACCCCGGTGACGCTCTCCACGACCTGCTTGTCAAGTACGCACCGGCCGTCATCCTGATTGACGAGTGGGTCGCGTACGCGCGTTCCCTCGTGGGTCGAGACGACCTCGCTGGCGGTACGTTCGACGACCAGTTCACCTTCGCCCAGTCGCTCACCGAGGCCGCCAAGGGCACTAAGGGCGTCCTGCTTGCCATCTCGATCCCGGCTTCGGAGACCGGGGACGCCAACGACAAGATCGTCGCCGGCAACGCCGAAGAGGTCGGTGGTCAGAACGGTCTGGAGGCTCTCAAGCGCCTCCAGAACGTCGTACGTCGTGTGGCGGACCAGTGGCGCCCAGCGTCGTCTGACGAGGCGTATCACATCGTCAAGCAGCGGCTCTTCAAGCAGCCGGATGCCGCCGCCCTGGCAGCCATCGGCGCTACGGCTCGGGCGTACGTCGAGATGTACCGCAAGTTCTCCGACGACTTCCCTCGCGAAGCACGGGACGCTGCCTACGAGGACCGGATCAAGCGGACGTACCCGATCCATCCGGAGCTGTTCGACACCCTGTACGAGGAGTGGTCGTCGCTGGAGCGCTTCCAGCGGACCCGAGGCGTCCTCCGTCTGATGAGCACGGTTATCCACGCCCTGTGGACCGGCGAGGACCAGTCGCCGATGATCATGCCCGCGTCGATCCCGCTGGCCACGTCGAACGTGAACTCCGAGCTCACGCAGTATCTCCAGGATTCCTGGAAGGCGATCATCGACGCGGACGTTGATGGCTCGAACTCCGAGCCTGCCCGCATCGACAAGGAGAAGCCGCTCTTCGGCCAGCGTGCGCTGACCAAGCGCCTCGCGCGCACGGTGTTTTTCGGCGCCGCGCCGACGATCGCTCCCGGCTCGGTCCACAAGGGCATCGGCACGCAGCGTGTATTCCTCGGAACTGCGATCCCGGGCGACGTCCCCGGCAACTTCCACTCCGCGCTGACCCAGTTGGGCGACCGCGCGACATACTTCTACTCGGGCTCGGGCAAGTACTGGTACGACGTCCAGCCCAACATCAGCCGCACCGCCAAGGACCAGGCCGAACGCCTTCATAAGGAAGACGTCTGGGCCGAGATCGTCCGCCGGCTCCAGGACCAGGGCCGCAAGCGCGGCGACTTCGCTGGGGTACACGTCTGCCCTGAGTCGAATGCCGACATCCCCGACACCGATGAAGCTCGCCTCGTCATCCTGCATCCCAAGGTCTCGCACAAGCGCGGCGCGGAGTCGGCGGCCAAGGAGTTCGCGCACAAGGCGACCGAGCACCGCGGCAGCTCGAACCGCACGCACCGCAACACCTTGGTGTATCTCGCAGCTGACGAGGCTCGACTCGAAGAGCTCGACAACGCCACGCGCGACTACCTCGGCTGGAAGCACGTCCTGTCGAACGAAGCCGATCTCGATCTGACGCAGAACCAGAAGAACCAGGCGTCGCAGCGGGCGACTCAAGCCGACCAGACGGTCATGTCACGCCTGCTCCAGACGTTCACCTGGGCGCTCGTACCGGCCCAGCCTGACCCCGGTGCGCCTTTCGTCATTCGGGAGACCAAGGTCGAAGGGCAGTCCGAATCGCTCGCGGACCGGGTGTCTCGTCGACTCGGGAACGACGGCGATCTGTCGACGCGCCAGGCTGCCGCGACGATCCGGCTCGCGATCGGCAAGGTGCCGCAGATCTGGAAGGACGGCCACGTCTCGCTCGGCTCGCTGTGGGGGCTGTACTCGCAGTACCCGTACATGCCGCGGCTGCGCGACCGGTCCGTCCTCGACGCCGGCATTCTCGACCTGCCGATGATCTGGCAGACGGATGCGTTTGCGCTTGCAGCTGGTTACGACGAGGCGGCTAAACGATACATCGGACTCTGGACTCCTGGAGACGAGGAGAGCGCGCCGGTGGCGACCGATTCGCTCCTTCTCGTCCGACCGGACGTTGCGCAGCAGCAGCGCACGGACGAGCCCCGTCAGAAGCCCGTCCCCGGTCCCGATCCTGAGCCGGGACCCGGTCCGACGCCCGCGCCCCAGCCTGGGGCCAGCCCGTCCTCGAAGGTCGATATCGTCTGGCCGACGCGCTTCTACGGCGTCAAGACCCTCAACTCTGACAAGATCGCGCTCGAGTTCAAGAACGTTGCCGACGAGGTGCTCGCACACCTTCGCTCCGGCGAGAACACGAGCGTGACGGTGCGGATCGAGATTGAGGCCACGGACTCGGAGGGCTTCAACGAGAGCCGTGTCCGGACGGTCTCCGAGAACGCCCGGACCCTCAAATTCGACCAGTCGGGCTTCGAGGAGAGCTAGCCGGAATTGCACCACTGTGGAGTTGACGCACCGGACGTGGACGCTGCCGGCCGTCAGGCGTGACCGGACTCCTCATAGCCGCTCGCCACGAGTGCTTGCCGGCCAGGGACTCGACGGCCTGCGCACACGGGTGCTACCCGCGGCCTCCTTCGGGTGGCGTGCTTCTACCTCGCGGTGTCAGCTCCCAGACGCCTCGCTCTTGGGTCGGTGTAATGAGTCCGTCGCGAACCATGTCCTTGCGCTCCCATCGTGCTGCGTTGCGCCATCGGAGCTCGTGATTGTCTACGAGGTCGTAGTCGCCGTCCGTGAGAAGAGGAGACATTCGGCGCTCGACCTCAGCGAGAATCTCGTCGACCACCCCACGTCCGCGCATCTCTTGAAGCACTCTCAAGATGAATGGGCGGAACTCTCGCTGCGGCGTCCGGCGGCTCCGATTCACGCGCCTGGCTAGGGGCTGTTCACGCCGCGATTCGGGTTCGCGAGGTCGAGGGTGGCTGCTGGTAACGGTGTCGACTTGAGCCCCGTGCATGCACTGTTGGAGCGGCAGATCGCAGTGGTCGCAATGCTCACGCGCGTCCTTCACCCTTTGTCCTTTCTCGCGCTGTCTCAGTCGATCCTCGCATCACACCGACCTTTTGCTGATCAGTGAAGTGACGAGCCGTGACGAACCCCAAGGTTGAACGACCTCCCGCTCGGTTATGACGCCACAACCCAGCGGCACGCATGCTACGAAGTTCCGTAGAAGGTCCGTCCCCCTGGGGACGGACCAGCGTCATTTCAGGGGCCTTTGACGAAACGTGACGGGCGGTGACAGCGACATCATGCACGGCGGAGTGAAGTTCTACCGCGGTTCCGCAGCCGCCGCGCGCTCCTACGTCGAGGCCGATCACTCGCGCGCCGACGACTACTACCTCGCCGAGGGCAGCGGCGTCGCCGAGCACTACGCCGTCACCGTCGGCGACGACGGTGCGCGCACCGAACGGCGCCCTGACCTCGACGGCGCGAGCTACGAAAGCTGGGTCGCCGGGTACGACGTCGGCACCGGCCAGGCGAAGGGTCGACTGCGCGACGACGACCACGGCCTCCGCTTCGTCGAGGTGGTCGTCAACGGACCCAAGACCTGGTCGCTCGCGGCCGCGCTCCATCCCGACATCGCCGACGCGTATGAGGACGCCCAGACGCGCGCCGCCGGCGAGGTCATCTGCTGGGTCGCGCAGCACGCGACGACGCGCGTCGGCCCACGCGGCCGACAGGTCCAGGTGCCGGTAGAGAGGATCGAGGCAGCGCTCGTCCGGCACTACACCTCCCGCGCCGGCGACCCGCACCGACACCTCCACCTCCAGATCAACGCCCGCGTCTTCGCCCGCGGCGCATGGCGCGGCCTCCACTCCGTCGGCGTCGTCGACTCGATCGAGGCCCTCAACGGCATCGGTCACGCCGCCGTCGTGTGCGACCCACACTTCCGCGCGGCACTCGCCGCCCGCGGCTACACGCTCGACGACGCCGGCGAGATCAACGAGCTCACGCCGTACGCCGGACGGTTCAGCCAACGCGCATCACAGATCGGCCGCAACATCGACCGCTATGAAGCCGAGTGGCGCGCCGACAACCCCGGACACGAGCCCGGCCCGAAGCTGCGTCGCTCTTGGGACCGCCGTGCCTGGGCGGACGCCCGACCCGACAAGGTCGCACCCGCCGACGGTGCCGACCTGGTCCGCCGCTGGAACGAAGAGCTTCACGACCTCGGATTCCGCCCGCCCGTCGAACCATCGACCGGGACGCCCGCGACGGTCGGCCAGGTACGACGCGACGCGGTCGCCGAGCTCATCCTCACCCGACTCGGTGCCAAGCGATCGTCCTGGAACGCCGCCGACATCCGCGGCGAAGTCGAGAAGCTCATCGCGTCCATCGGACTCGTCGCGGAACGACCCGCACGCGTCGAGCTCGCCGAGGACATCACCGCCCGAGCTGTCAGCACCTGCCGCACCCTGCGCGACCGAACCGACGTCCCCGACCACATCCGCAACCTCACCTCCGACCACGTCCTCGCCGTCGAGGCCGACCTCATCGACGCCATCGCCACCCGCGCGCTGCAACCGGTCGAGCCCATCGCCGTTCGCGGCGGCGAACTCGACGCCGCGCAACGCGATGCCGTCGGCGCACTCGCCGGCCGCGCCGGCGTACTCGTCATCGAAGGAGCAGCCGGCACCGGCAAGACCACCACCCTCGCCGCCGCGCACCGTGCGCTCGAACTCCAGGACCGTCGCCTCGTCGTCGTCACCCCGACCCTCAAGGCCGCGCAGGCCGCACAGCAACAGGTCGGCGCGGACGCCTTCTCCGCCGCCTGGCTCATCCACCAACACGGCTTCCAATGGGACGAGGACGGCCACTGGTCGCGCGTCGACGCCGCCCCCGACGCACGCGCGCGGCTGCTCCCCGGTGACGTACTCCTCGTCGACGAAGCCGGCATGCTCGACCAGGACACCGCCCGCGCCCTCTTCGCGATCGCCGACCACGCGGGTGCCACCGTCGCGCTCGTCGGCGACCGCCACCAGCTCCCCGCCGTCGGACGCGGCGGCGTGCTCGACCTCGCCGCCCGATGGGCGCCGCCCGAAGCGCACCTCAAGCTCGAGTCCGTCCACCGCTTCGGCGACGAGACGTACGCCGACCTCAGCCTCCTGATGCGCACCGGTGAACGCCCCGCCACCGTGTTCGACGCCCTCCTCGAGCGCGGGCAGGTCGTCGTGCACGCCAGCGACGTCGAACGCACGGCCGCCGTCGCCGACATCGGTGCCCGCGGCGACGAGCTGATCATCGCCGACACCCGCGAACAGGTCGCGAGCATCAACGCCGCCATCCGCGACCGACGACAGCCCGGTAGCGATCAGGTCGGTGAACCGGTCACCCGACGAGGCGAACGCATCGGACTCGGTGACCGCGTCGCTACCCGCCGCAACGACCGGGACCTCGGCGTCGCCAACCGCGACGTCTGGACCGTCGCCGGCATCAGCGACGACGGAAGCCTCATCGTCGCCGGCCGCGCCGGCCAACGCACGTTGCCCAAGGACTACGTCAGTGACCACGTCGAGCTCGCCTTCGCCTCCACTGCCTACGGTGCCCAGGGCCAGACCGTCGACTCCGCCCACCTCGTCGTCGGCGACCACACCGGAGCCGCCGCGGCGTACGTCGCGATGACCCGCGGCCGCCACAACAACGTCGCCCATCTCGTCGCCGACTCCGTCGACGAAGCACGCCAGCAATGGATCGAGGTCTTCGGCCGCGACCGCGCCGACCTCGGCCCCAGCCACGCCGCGACTCGAGTCGACGAGGACATCGACCGCTACGGCACCCGCCTCCCCGACGAATCCTGGACCCCGGCGCCCAGGTCGCTCGGGCGCGACCGATCCGAGGTTCGGCCGAGAACAGGTGCTCAGCAACGCGGCCGCGGTGTCGGTCGCTGACATCCCTGCTCGGACCTGATCGCTGCGAACCGCCTCTCGCACATAGGTGACTGGAGCGGCCGATGCCGGTCGCTCGCCAACCCAAGGGAGTCATCGATGAGCATCAAGCCGCTGGGCGTCCCCGACGAGTGGGACGACAACCACATCCTCATGTTCGAGGAGTTCTGCGCCTTCATCCGTACGCCGCAGCGCACCGTCCGCGAGTGGCGCCGCCTCAAGCGCGGTCCCCGATGGTGGCGCTTCAACGGCAACGGCCGCCTCTACACGACCGTCGCCGAGCTGCGCCGCTTCCTCAAGGCAGGGGAGTGAGATGACCGCCGCCGCAGGGCCCGCGGAGGAGCGCCCGCGCTGGCTGAGCATCACCGGCGCCGCCGTCTGGGTGAGCCTGTCCGCCAAGACCGTCCGCCGCAAGATCGCCTCCGGCGAGTTGCGCGCGTACCGCTGCGGCAAGACGATCCGCATCAAGACCGACGACCTGGAGGCGATGATGCGGCCGGTGCCGTCGGCGAAGGACTGGTGACCGGGGTAATTCGTCGCCCGCGCGCAGCCGACTTGCCATCCTGGAACCGTCCACCCGGACGGCTGGAGCAATCGATGAGCCCGTCGAACTCATCGGCGACTGGCCCGGCACCACGCAGCGGGATCGGTCGCCCTGCAGTTGTGGCCTACCAGTCGTCGTCGGGATCGACGGCCCGCACGGGACGCTTCGACGGATCGAAGTTGTGGTTGAGCAGATCTTCCCTGCTCACCGTCCGGTCCGGGGAGATGCGGTGAAGCGCGATGAGTGCGTCGCAGAGCAGATCCTCGAGAAGAGGCTCCATCTGCTGAACATGGGCGTCGAGGTCTGCGGCGTAACGCTGGTGGAGAGCGATGATCTCTTCGCCCCCTTCGAGGAAGTCGGCGAAGGGCGACCTGAGCGCAGCCAGAGTCTGGATCGTCGACTGCACAAGCGGCCGCAATCCGCTGTAATGGCCGAATCCGCCCGGACGGTCGATAGCGCCGAGCGCTTGCCGCATCGCGTCCCGCTGACTCGTGTAGAAGAACGCGACGTCCTTACCCGAGTCAGCGAACCGAACAGCATCCACTTCGGCGCGGGCGAGATCCCGGATTCCGTATCGGTGCTCCACGCAGCGCAATCTAGGACACGCCTCCGCCACAAAGGGTCGAGTTCCGTTTCGGGCGTCAGGGGAAAAACGATCGCCATTCGCCTGGCATCGTGAGGAGCGAACCGGTTCCGTCGGAGTCGGGCACTAGGTTGTGGCCCAACATGGAAGAGAACTACTGCCATCTGTGCGATGCCGACCCCTGCTACTGCGGGCAGAACGGCCAGGTGACGCATGTGCCCCGCAAGATCGTCGAGCGCGGTGCGCCTCGTGGGCTCGACCGGGCCGTTCGTCAGTTCGTCCTGGATGGACACGAGGCCGGTGTGCGCGCCAGCTGGGGCGAGTGGGAAGACCGGATTCGCGAGGAATTCAAAGACGACGACATCCGATCGATCTGGAATCGCGTCAGCAACGGACTTCAGAGAGACGGTCTACTCATCACGCACCCCATTCATGGGGGGCACGTGATGCCGCCTTCTCACTACTCCGATGTCCGCCGACTGTCAGTGCCTGACGCCGTCGCAGAGGTCGAGGCCCTGATCGACCGCGGCGCGTGGAGCAAGGGCGAGTCCGGGCTGAGGTTGTGGCAGGTGGTGCAGCGGATCGGCGACGTGCTCTACATCTCGATCTACGACGCCTTGCACGACATGAACGGTCGCCAGCATCGCGTGACCACAGTGTCGCCTGCAGGCAATCCCTCACAGTTCTGGTACGTGAAGTGAGGGCGAATCGCCTCACGAGGTGTGTGACAGACCCGGGTCTCAATCCGTGCGTCGACGAGAAGTCTCCCGCTCAGGGATCCAAACGGAGAGTGCCGCCGCGATGAGTCGTGTGTTTTCGTACGTCGTTGCCTCGGACACCGGCTTCGCTCCGAACCCCTTCCACGGATTCCTCACGCTGGCATGCTGCAAGCCTCTGATCCGGCGACAGGGCTCGGTCGGGGACATCGTCGTTGGTCTTTCAAGTCGGTCGGCACGGGTTGTCTACGCAGCGCGGGTGGAGCACGTCATCAGCTTCGAGGAGTTCTGGGCCGACCCGCGCTACGAGAGCCGACGTCCCGTCCCGACTTCCGCTCGCGTGGTCGACCGCACGGGGGACAACATCTACGAACCACTTGACGGTGCGTTCCGGCAACTGCACTCCGCTCACTCGCACGCGGACGGAACAGAGAATTCCAGCAGCAAGCAGCACGATCTCGGCGGACAACAGGTCCTCGTCTGCGATCGCTTCGCGTACTGGGGCGGCACCGGTCCGTCGCTTCCAGAGGAAGTCGGGTTTCTAGCCGTCGGTCGAGGCCATCGCTCGAGGTTCTCCGACGACCAGATCGCCGCCGTCGCGCGATGGTTCAGCAACCAACCCCAGGGCGTGCTCGGACCACCGACACGGTGGAAGGTCGGCGACGAGAGCTGGCGTCAAGCGTGAAGATCATTCTGAGCCGGAAAGCCTTCGACTCAGGAGCGGGAAGAGTCGCCAACCCAATCCTCGACGACGGCACCATGCTCCCGCTCCCGATCCCAGACAAGACCTCCCCGATCCGCTACGAAGACATCAACCTGGCAGGGCACAACCTCGGGCACGTTGCGTCAGATCTCACTGGCGGCAGGACTCGAGCCAATCACTTCGCACACCTCGACCCTGACCTCGACGAGCCCGCGCTCAAGCGAGAACCGGGATGGCGGCCCCTGCTCGGACAAGCTGGCGCGGCGCAATCGGTCCTCGGTCGCGAACAAGTCGGCCCAGGAGACCTGTTCCTCTTCTTCGGATGGTTCCGTCGCGCGAGCAACGCCGGCGGCCGATACCGCTATGTACCGCGAGAACCGAACCTCCACGTGCTGTGGGGGTGGCTCCAGGTCGGCGACGTCGTACCTGTGGAGTCAGGCCCACTTCCCGGATGGATGTCGTACCACCCACATCTAGCCTCGGGGCGACCGCTCGTTGCAGACCACCTCTACGTTGCCCGCCGCAATCTCGTGCTTGACGGAATCGAACTTGATCTGCCCGGCGCCGGTCGCTTTCCCAAGTTCAAGTCGCAGCTCCAGTTGACCGCTCCGGGATTCGGCAGGTCAAACTGGAGACTTCCTGCTTGGTTCGCTCCATTGTCCGACCGACCGCCACTCGGCTACCACGCCCGGTCAGACCGCTGGCAGGTTCACGATGACCATGTCCTGCTGAAGACAGTCGGGCGAGGCCAAGAATTCGTTCTCGATGCAGATGCCTACCCTGAGGCTCAGGAGTGGGCCATGCGCCTCATCTGCTAGGAGACTGTCGGTCAAGGATCGGTGAGCGGCAGATGCCAGTATTCCGTCGATACGCCACTAAACTGGCATTGCTGCCAGAATATTGTCACAATGGGCGAGTGGACCTCTCCGATCCGACCCAGTCGCTGATCCCTTCCCTGGACGGCGCGGTACTGGCGGTGCTCGCCGGCACCGAAGGGGCGCTTAGCGCCACCACGGTGCAACGTCTTGCCAGACGCGGGTCTCGAGCTGGACTGTCCCTGGCACTGGACCGGCTCACCCTCCACGGGCTCGTGATCGCCGAGCCTGCGAATCGTGGCTACATGTACCGACTGAACCGGCACCACGTCCTCGCCGAAGCCGTCCTGTCTGCCACCTCAGTCCGCTTGGAGTTGCTGACCCGAATGCAGGACGGGCTCGCCGGTTGGGAACCTGCACCCGCCCACGTGTGCGTCTTCGGATCGTTCGCACGAGGCGAAGGGGGACCGGACTCCGACATCGACGTCTTCGTCGTGACTTCCGACGGCATCGACCGTCACGATGAGTCGTGGACCGAGCAACTCAGGACATGGGCAGACGACGTCCTGATGTGGTCCGGCAACCGGGTCGAGTTCCTCTCGATGTCACTCAGCGAGCTGGCCGACGCGGCTCGAGGCGAGGAACCGGTGCTCGACTCGATCCGTAACAACGGGATTGTGCTCCTGGGTCCCGCTCCCGCTGAGGTCATCGCGTCCCTCCGGGGCAGGAAAAAGGGCAACTGGTGAGCCCGAAGAAGCTCGCCACCAAGCCGGCCGACCTGCCCTGGGGGCGGGCCCGACGCATCGTGGCGCAGAAGTACCGCGAGATAGCCGAGGTTGCCGAGGTCGAAGACGGTGCAGCAATCAATGTGTGCGTCGGGCTCTGCGTCTTGGCCGGCATTGCGGCCAGCGACGCGATCTGCGCCGCTGCGGCCGGCGAACGCTACTCAGGAACAGACCACTCCGCCGCGGCCGACCTGCTGGCCCGCCACGACGCCGAGGCGGCCAAGCACCTACGTACTCTGATCGCCCTCAAGCCGGCTGCTCACTACGGCAAGAATCTCCTCAAGGAGAGTGACCGCAGGGCAGCCATGCGAGCTTCAGCAGCCTTGGTCGAGGAAGCAACCAGACGCACGACCTGATCGCCTATGGCGGCGGAGGTAGCACGCTTCACGCGATGACTCCGCTCACACCTCCTGCGCCGATCAGCTGCGCCACGTCGTCGATCGCCGGGCGATGTCGTAGACAGCATCGACTTCGCGCGGCGACAACCGATGCGGTTGCGACAAAAGGTGGTGGGCAATCCGCCGGCGGGTCACGACGACGACAGCACCGTCCTCGGGTTGAGCCCGGATCTTGAAGCCCTTGTGGGCTCCCATCACCGCGATGACACCGGCCGCGGTCACCGGGAAGCCAGCATGCTCGGTGAGGAGCCGCGCGGCCCGTCGCGCCTCGTGCCGGCTGTTGCGGATATAGGGCACGCGCTGCCCGTTGACCATGAAGGTGTCACCGCCCACCCAGATCGATGCGTTCGGATGATGCTTCGCATTGACGGTGAAAACACCGGGCGGTCCCACCACGACGTGGTCGATGTCCGAGCCGCGCTCGCCCACGCGGACCGCATGCAGGACCCGCCAGGCCGGTCCGAGGGCCAGGAGCTGCGCGGCGACGGCCTCCTCGCCGTCGGCACCGAACCGCCACGCGCGCTCCTCGGTGCGGGCGCCGACGAGCCGCGAGAGCACGTGCTTGAAGGTGCCTTGGGCCTCGCGCTCCGCCATCGCGCGCTCCCGCGCAGCGGCACCCGCGCGATTCGCGCTGAGGTCGTGCCAAGCGGGTGGGGGAGGGGGAAGCGCCGCCGGTGGCGTGGGCGACGGTGACTCCACCGAGGCGTGGTCAAGGTCGAGTGGGTTCGGTGAGGACGGTACTGGTGGCGTCGTCGGCACTAGCGCCGCCAGGTGGTCAGCGATCGCCCGCTGCAACAAAGGCAGGTTCGATAAGTCGTCGGAGTGATAACGCGCGGTCTTCACGTCGTAGTAGCCCAGCGCCGTCCCGCCTGGCGTCTCGGCGTACAGCCGCTCGTGGCCGTATCGCGCCCACCGTCGCACAGTCCACTCGGTCACGTCCGCTCACCTCCTCGCTCACCGAGGGTCGCATCGAAGCGGCGATGCCGCAGACGAATCCGCAGTCAACGGTGGTCTGGGTGTCATGCCTGAGCGCCTGGAGAGCCGATGGTTGACTGTCGCCGTGGCCGACAAGACCGACGTCCGGCACCTCGTGAAGCAGCTGATGGCCGGCGCCACTCCCGAGGAGGGCAAGGCGCTCCTCGACGCCTTGATGAACGGCCAAGTCACCAGCATCTTCGAGAAGTTGAAGCGCGACGAACGGCCCGCGCTGCTGCCCGTCCCGGAGCGTGTGCGCGGATTCCGCGTCCGGCTCGACCTGCACGGAGCCAAGCCGCCCATCTGGCGTCGCCTCGAGCTACCCGGCGACCTGACCCTGCCGCAGGTGCACGTCGCGATCCAGGCCGCGATGGGCTGGTACGACTGCCACCTCCACCGCTTTCGCGTGAGCAACGACCACCGGTCGGCGTACTTCGCGACCGAGTTCGACCTCGACGAAGGCGACGAGGGGATGCCCGAGGCCGACGTACGCCTCGACCAGCTCCTCGCCGAGAAGGGCGACGAGCTCTGGTACGAGTACGACTTCGGTGACGGGTGGGACCACAAGCTCGTCGTCGAGGCGGTCCTGGACGATCCACCCGCGACCGTGCGCTGCACCGCCGGGCGGATGGCCTGTCCGCCAGAGGACTGCGGCGGGATCTGGAGATACGGCGAGATCGCTGCATGGGTGCGCAGCGGGTACGACGACGCACTCCTGCCGCAGTCGTTCGAGGACGCTGAGCACGGCCGGGACTGGCTTCCCGTCGAGTGGCACCCGGACCACTTCGACCTCGGCGAGGTGAACGAGTCGCTGGCGATGGCGACCGCTGAACCGGTCGACGTCGGTGGCGAGCTGGCCGAGCTGGTCGACCAGCTCGAACGACGTGGGATCACGGCCCTGCGGGAGGTGCTCGGACGCCCGCTCTCCCACGCGCCCGTCGACATCGGCGATGCGCAGGCTGCGAGCTTGACGGAGACCTACCGGGCCTTCCTCGACATCGTCGGCGAAGGCGTCGCGCTCACCGCCGCCGGCTACCTGCGGCCGGCCGTGGTCGAGGAGATCGCCACCCGGACCGGCATCGCCGAGTGGTGGATCGGCAAGGCCAACCGCGAGGACCTGACCTACCCGGTCGCCGCGGTCCGCGACACCGCGCGGGCTCTCGGCTTGGTCAGCGTCCGCAAGGGACAGCTCACTCCGACCGCGGCTGCTCTCCGCTGTGCCGGCGATCCGCAGGCGTTACTCGCCCACATCGTGGGTCGCCTGCCGCTCGGCACCAAGGACTTCGAGCGCCAGGCCGGGTGGATGGTCCTGGCGGTCGCAGGCAGTGGGGCACCGGTCGAGCTCTGGCGCGACGAGACCGCGGACCTCCTCCACGACTTGGGATGGAGCCATGGTCCTGATCGGTTGACCCCGCCACCTCCGGGGAGCCCGACCCTTGAGGTCCTCGAGCAGCTGGCCGGCGCCTCCCGGGCTCGGTGGGGCAAGGTCAAGGGCACTGACTTCGCGGTCGCCGCGGTGGCACGTGCAGCGATCCGGGGGACCTGACCGTCGTCGGGTCAGGGGAGCTGGGCTTCCGTGTTGTCCCGGTGAAACTGTTGCGCGGCGTCGTCGTCAACAATCCCCTCGTCGGCCAGCCAACGCACGGCCCGCACCGCGGCCCGGCTGTCGGTAAAGGCGCGCCACACCGACACCAGGTCGGGAGGACCTTGATGCAGCTCATTCCTGAAACGCCGAAAGGCGCCCTTGCCCTGAAGCGCGCGGCTCAGGCGCTCGCCCGCGCTCCGGTCACTGATCCCCTCGGCGAAGTCGACCATGTCTTGGTACCAGACGTACGACGGCAGCGGGTCGATGAGGATCAGGTGATCCAGCTCGTCAATATCGACCGGGTTCTCGCCGTCGATGCCGCCGTCGCTGGTCCAGAACACGATCTCCCCGCTCCGCGGGTCGATCAGCCATCGGTGGTCGTAGTCGGTCTGGTCGGCCAGGGCTGATGCCAACTCTTCGACGTCGATGGCATTCAGGTCGACCATCTGGGCAGCGTAGGCCGGTCGGAGCTCGTCGCCCAAGGGGTGCGGTTGGAGAGGCGACTCCCCCATTTTGCGACGTATCTTTCGGCGCTCGAAGCGCAGGTGTCCCAGCGCGCGACTACGGTCACCCACATGTCCGCTGGATTCTTCGCAATTCTTGGCGTCCTGCTCGGTTCGATCTCGACCTATTGGGTGCAGAACCGGATGGCGGCCCGCGCTGAAGGCTTCGAGACCCAGGAGCGCCTTAGGCGTGAGCGGATGGATGCCTACAGCGCGTTCGCGGCGTCAGCCATTGGACGCACGCCGTGGCCAAATCAACCGGTGGTACCAACGTAGAGACGCCGGACGCGGAAGCGACGAGTACAACGAGGCGAAGGCGGACTCATATCGCGGGCGGACGGAAGCTCGTCGGGAGCGGTATCGCGTGGAGCTGGTGGCAGGCGACAAGTCCTTGACTGAACTCGCCGAAGAAGTAGTGGGATCGCTCGGAGCGATCCACAAGGGTGCTTCGAAGACAGAGATGGAAGAGCGCGCAGAGAGCACACGCACGTTGGTCGAGGTCTTCGTCACGACCGCAGCGAATCAGGTGAGCGCTGAGTTGCGGGCTTCGCGGGCCGTCCAGTAGCGGCGAAATGTGCTACGTCTGCTGACAGCGATGCCGGCGAACCAGGCGAGTTCGCGAACGTGCCGCCGGCAGTCAAGTCCACCGACGCGCCTGTAGGGGTCATCCCCTCAGCAAAGTCCCTCTGCGACCATGTCGGGCGTGACGGTCGACTGGGCGAAGGCGTTGGATCTGAGTCGCGCAGCAGCGAATCTTAGATTCGAGATGGGCGCCAACGACTGGCATTGGGATCCGTGGAACTGGCCAGAGCTCGACTTCGTGGTCAAGAAGGAGCCGTCGCTGGCGGTCCAGCACTGTTCAGGATCTGGCAGCCTTCGGCCGGCGTTGATCGACGTACCGAAGGAGAACTGGGGGGCACGGCCGGCGGTCGTTCTCGATCTGATGGACCGCCTGATCTATCAGGCGCTCGTCGACCGGGTCAGCGTTCGGCTCATCGGTGGACTTGATCCGAACGTCTACGGATGGCGGTTACCCGCCCTCAAACCGAAGGCTGGCACCTACTCGCAGAACAAGAGGCAGTGGGAGGGCTATCGCAGGCACCTTCAGGAACTCGTCTGGCGATACGACGTTGCGCTGCGAACCGACCTTGTCTCGTTCTTCGCGAGCCTGCCCGTTGACCCGGTGCAGGAGGCCATTCAGGACAAGACGTCGAAGGGCGAGGTCACGAGCCGTCTATGTGATCTCATCGCGAGCTTCGACGACGTGTCCGGCCGCTCGGGCTTGCCGCAACGGTCGTTCGCATCGGCGGCGATCGCGAACATGTATCTCACGCCGCTCGACGACGTGCTCGCAAGCCACGCCACGGCGATGCCCGTGCTCTTCAAGAGCAAGACCACGCGAATGAGCTTCACACGCTGGATGGACGACATCCTGTGGTTCGGGGCGGAGCCCTCCGCGGCTCGCCAAGTCCAGATCGAGTTGCAGTCGGTGGCCCGGTCGCTCGGACTCAACTTGAACGACGCCAAGACAGAAGTACTTGAAGGATCGCAACTCGATGTGATCCTTGACATCGAGCACAGCGCTGTTGATGACGCGATCGACAACCGCAAGGACTTCAAGCCGCTCGAAGGACTCATTGACCGCTTGCTCGACCAGAGAGAACTCGCCGGGCGCTCCTCGATCAGGTTCGCCGCCCGACGAATGCGAGACCACTCCCACCACTACCGCGCAGATGACATCGCCGCGACGGCTGAGCGCATGCCGCACGTCGCGGACTCGTGGGCGGAGCTGATGAAGGAGGTCTTCACACAGTCGAGCTTGCAGGACTGGTTTCTCGAGTATGCAGCGAGCGAGTGGGCCACCTACGAGTGGTCGGTCGCTCGATTCGGCCACATGTTCCCGACGGCCAAGCGGCCGCGCCGAGCGCTTCGTGACTTCTGCTCGGCGGCCATTCGCGATTCCAACACGAGCGTCCCCCTTC
This sequence comes from Pimelobacter simplex, assembly GCA_016803235.1. GTDB lineage: Bacteria > Actinomycetota > Actinomycetes > Propionibacteriales > Nocardioidaceae > Nocardioides > Nocardioides simplex_A. The sequence continues at coordinate 38,173 of JADCLI010000002.1, read as the reverse complement.
TCGCGTTGGCGGCCCAGCGCCTCACCGCTTGGGATCCGCCGGAGGGCCGAACTGCGTGTCGCGATGGCATCAAACGTGCCAGCACCCCACATGCGCGCCGAATCCTCGCCCTCGCCGCACTCGGAGCGGGCGAGACGCGGACGACTGTGCGCACCTGGCTGCGACAGGACAAGGAGAACTACCCGACTCTCCGGATGCTGGAGTCGGAGGGCTATGCCGCCCGAAAGGTAGCGAAGACCTTCGCGGGCTAGCTCGCCGAGCATTTAGAGACTGCCCTCCATCGACCGGGTTCCGGGCTTGCCCGATCCCTAGCCCTTGCGCGGCGGAATGATGCACCTCGGAAGCGCGCGATTCGCGGCATGAGCGGACGCTTCGTGGCATGGTGCGGCCATGGGAACGCCTGAGCGCGTGCTGCGGCCTCGCGGGGCAGGCGAGGTTCGCGGAAGCGTGGTTGGCCCGGAACGCGTGCGGATGCACCCGTACTGCGTCGCCCGGGGCGGGATGCTGGCCGGCGGACGACAGATCTGGTGGGTGAGAGGACCGTGCATTGAGTATCCGCGTCGCTGACAGGAAGCTTCTGTGGGGCCGCTCGCGCAATCGGTGTGCGTTTCCCGACTGCTCGCAGTTGCTGACCGTCGACCTTCACGACCCTGAGTCGGAGGTGCTTGGTGAGGCTGGCGTGGTGCTCGGGGAAGAGGCGCACATCCGTTCCAGTCAGGACGGCGGTCCGCGCCACGACGGCGAGTACCCCCCGGAGCGCCTGGATTCCTATGCGAATTTGATCTTGTTGTGCCCGACACACCACACCCTCGTCGATAAGGACGGCGGTCGCGGATTCACTGTCGAAGACTTGGAGAAGATGCGGTCGAATCACGAGGGAGCGCTGCAGCAGCTGGAGAGTGCTGCGGCTGAGCGGAAGCGGGTTGCGGACGAGCGGCTGGCCGCGGCGATCCAGGTCTGGGAAGCGAAGGCGATGCTCGATGAGTGGCAGAACCTTACGTGGTCATTGAACACGCCAGTCCCGTACATCAGGGAGCCGCTTCGGGACGGACTCTTCGAGCTGGGGGAGTGGCTGCTTGCGCGGGACTGGCCGAAAACCTCACCGCACGTGCGCGAGGCATTCGATCGCTTCCTCGGCGTCGTGCGGGTCTTGACCGCTCACGTGGCCCAGTCATTTGTCCGGGTGGGCGAGTCCAATCGGTGGCAGCTCGAGCGGAAGTACAAGGAGCTCAAGAAATGGAATCCGCCCTTGTACGAGGAGCTGATCGCTGAGCACCGGGTCCAGTGCACGATGACGTACTTCCTTGCGATCGAGCTGACTCGTGCGGCGAACCGAATTATCGCCGCGGTTCGGGAGGAAGTTGACCCGTTGTACCGCTTCGACGAAGGCGTCCTCCTCCTCCGTGAGGGCGACGGCATCTTTGAGCACAACATCGTGCGCATCGAGTACCAGGAACGCAACTGGGGCGACCCCTTTCCGCCGCTCTCGCTGCAGATCCTTCGTATCGTCGTCGAGGAGACGGCCGCAGAAGACGGTATCGACGCGGACGACGTCAACCCCTATCGCCTATTCGATCTGTAGTGCACGAACCGGTCGTCACGCGACCGAGCTAGCGTCGAATCTACGCATCCATCCTCGATCCCAGATACGACAGCACCGGATCAGCACCTTAGCGGGGCTTCGCATCCGAGCTTGGGCAATGATTGCGTGTTCAACCTGCGCAGATGGGCGGCGGAGTGCAGCACCCGTCGGCCTGGAACGTTCGGTGTCAGTGACGTTCTGTCGTCGGACACCGGGACACGACGACCCCGACTCTCAGGCAGTCGGTCGCGGATTTCCGTTCACCGCGAAGATGCCGATGCCGGTCACAGTATCGACCTGCCGGAGGTAGATGGCGGTCGTCGTCTGATCGTCTCTCCAGCGCAAAGTCAGCACAGTGCGGACGGGAAGTGCGGCCAGGGCCATCTCTAGCCCAGGGCGGGTGTATATCGTTCCGAAGTACTTTGACGTCACGCCCGCGGGCCGTTGCTCCTCACTGTTTGTCATAACTGCGGCGATGTCCTGAAGCAGGACGTTCCCCGAAGTATCTTCAAGGTCCGCCGGCCCGCGGTAGATCTCGGCCACCGGGCCTTTGAGTGCGTTCTTGCGTGCCTGCCGGGCCGACACTTGCCCTTCACCGTCGCCGACAACGTAGGAACCTCCGACGTGGAGAGTTCTCACCCGCTTCGGCTGTCTAGTTGGCGGCAGAGTTGTCAGCGCCAGTTTCAGCGCTTCGATCCAGCCATCCTCATGGCCCCTCACTAGCACCGGCATGCCCCCTCTTGGGGCATCCAATGTCTTGGTGGCAGCCAGCAGCACTCGATGGAACCGCTGGTCAGTCGTGAGTAGGTAGTCGCAGTCGGGCAGGTAGGAGGCGTGGGCAGCGTCTACGCCATTGCTGTCTGCCAACTTCGTTGCGTGTTGGAGAGTTTCGACCGTCCCGTGCCACCACGCACGTGGCATGTCCCAAGTATCCATATCGAACAGGAACAGGGTGTTGAACCCTTCCCGGTCGTTCATCATCGATGAAATGTCCACATAGGCACCGATGGTGTCGGTGTACGTCCTGTCGACGTACCCGTTGAGGCGACCAAGAGCTTCCCGCTGCAGGTAGGCCCACGTGGTGTCGCGAGCCAGGATGCGCCAGATGCGAACCGGTGTCTGTGGTGGCCAACCCAACCTCGAGCGAGGATCCGGGCTCAGGTGGTCTTCCGCAGTCTGGGCCAGGAGTGCCGGCGTTTCCAGATCCCCGTCGAGAAACGGCCAGACCTTCTTGTTGGCCGCCTGAATCCGTGAGATCTCCGTCGTAGCCTCTTGGAGCGCGGTGGACCCTAGAATCCGATCTACAAGTGCCGCCTGGTCGTACTTCGCCTCGCGGTAGAACCTGTGGGTCCAATAGTCGTCCATGCTCCTCAAGCGATCTGTTCTGGGAATCGATCTGAGCCACTGCGGCCGCAGGCGGCGAACACTCTCGACCAGTTCCATCAACGGTGCATTCGCGTGGAGCTTTCCCCAATGGTGAGAACACATCATGTTGACGATCCGTGCCCGAACCGTCGCGTCGGAGGTCGACAGGGCCTCGGTGAGCATCTCTGAATTCAGCACCGCAGTGTGGCCGGCGTCGGAAAGCAATTTCGCGAGCGAATCTGGGTCAGTCTCTGCTGACAGGTAGGACCAGAGGTTCGTATCGATCAGCAAGACGCTCACGGACGCTCCCTTATGCCACGAGAAATGAGTGCCCGACCGCACCCAGGTGACCCTAGCGTCCCGCTGTCGCGCTGTACCGCGGGTGGTGGCTACGGGCGCGGCCTTTGTCGCGGTAGACCTGGTGAGTTTCTCGACGACATGCCCGGTCCGGTGCATAACGGCGCGGCGCGGGCCATTCTCGCGCGACCATAGTGAGGTGACCGAATTGAACAGCGTGGACGCCTATGGGCTCCCCGTCGGCCTCCTGGGGCGGCATTCAGACGAGTTCTATGGCGCGGTTGGCCGCGTCGTGTGCGTCTGCGCTGTCTTGGAGGACCAGATCACGACGCTGAGGCACACCCTCGCCGGAGCAAGCCAGGGCCAGTTCACGCACCAGCCGGTTAAAGTGCAGATTGATGCTGCCCGGACGTTGGCATGCAGGGTCCCTGCAGCTGCCGCTGGAGTAATCGTCGCGTTCCTTGACGAGGCTGCCAATGCGTTCTCGCGCCGGAACGACCTCGCGCACAGCTCGTTTCCGGCCCAGCCCGACGGCCGTATCTGGGGGCACCGGCCGGCTCGTGACCGGACAGTGACGGATGGGCGAGCAGACACCGTGGAGACAAATGTGGAGGCGATCCTGGAGTTGATAGGGGAGCTGTCTGCCTTGGTTGGCAGGTTCAGCCAGGTGCACGCAACAGCATCACCCGTCAGCGCGCCGGTTGGGATCGAGACGATGCCGTAGTCACGCGGCGGCGTGACGCGAGGCATCAGGTTTTCTCAGGCGGACCGGAGGCTGCTCGACGCCTTGGAGGCACCTTCCTCACGAGCTGGGTTAGGGGAGACCTCTGATGCGGCGCCGTAGTGGCGCTGCCCAAGCGATGAGTCGGTTCCATCCGTCGTCGACTATCGGTCGGATCCCAATCGCGATGGCACCGGCTAGGAGCCCGCGGGCCGCGGCCAGAGTAGGGCTGCTTCCATCTGTTTCGTTTGAGCCGGTTCCGAGGAGGAAGGTGACGCTGATTCCGAAGACGACGGCCACAGCCGTCACCAGCTTCGGATACATCCGTGGCTGCCGTTCGACCTCGTCAAGGTAATCGTTGGCAAGTTGGAGGGCCCGGGCGTCAAGACGTGCAGCGACAGCGGTGTCGCGATTGCGGAAGGTCTCGGCCAGCGCCAAAGTTTCGGTGATCGCAGCACGGTGACGACGACGCCCTTCGCTGGCGAGAGCCGCAACCGGCACTAGCACTGCCGTGATGCCGGCAAGGAAAGTGGCGAGTTCCTGCACGCCAACGCACCCTAGGTGAAGCCCCCGACACTTCCCGGCGCTGCGCCTAAGACTCGCCGCATACCGAAGCGGGCGCTCTGCCATCCTCGGGATCTCTCACCATTCGCCCAGTTGCGGCGGAAGGACGCGGGCTCACCGGGCATGCCAGCAGAGGTGTGGAGTCCCACAAACTCGCCGATGCGGCTGCGGGCCCATCTAGTCTTCGGGCCCATGACGTCCGACGCTCCCTTCGCACGACGGTCTCATCCGTGGATCAACATCTGGCTTGCAATCTCGTTGGTCGCGGTCTTGGCCATCACCACTGCACGGCCGTATCCGGAACGGTTCGAGTATGGAGAGGAGCTCGGCGATCTCCTCTTCGACCTAGGGCTGGCATATGCGGCAGCATGGATCTTTCACCGTCTCGTTGTAGTAGGTCCGCAGCGCAGGAGGGATGCGCAGCTGCATGCGGTCCTGGTGCCGAAACTTCAGCGACTGGTTGACGTTGGTAGACGACTGCAGTCGACCCTTGCGGAGGCCTCCGGCAGGCAGGACGTGGGGTTCCCCGCCGCTGAGCAAGAGGTCCGATCGATGTGCAGCCAGATTCCAACGGCCGCACCAACGGGAATCGTCATGGTTCGGCGCGGCGAGCTCAAAGAAGAACCGATGGCATGGGCCGAGTACATCGATCATGTCGGCAAGCAGTCGAGTGCTGCTCACGACGAGCTCACAGCGTTGTATCCGATCCTCGATCCGGAGTTGTTGGGCATCCTCGAGCACGAGCGCTCCGCGAAGATCCACAAGAACCTGGGGCTCTTCCATTCCGAGCGGATTGGCTTGGAGACCCTGGAATGGTGCGCTGAAGAATTCGCGGAGTACGTAAATATCTGTGGCGAGATCGAGGCCTACGCCAGTCGAAACCGCTAGCCGTGCCGCCAATGCGGGGGATAGACACTCCTTGGAGCGCACGCTCAGTGGCAGATCCGGACGTGCACGATCGAGGTGAGCTGTCATAGTTCGGCGTGTGCGCGGAAATGCGGACGGGCTCTCGGGCTCCCTAGCGACCGCGAATCAAACAACCTCTTCAACGGCCCTCAGGACCGCACGCCCGAGATCCGTGAGGGGATAAGCGTTGGCGCCGAAGACGGATGTCAGAGTGGTCAGTCCACTGTTCGCGAGGTTCAACAGGCAGTGCTCAACCACGACCTCCGACATCGCCGCCTTCGTGGCCACATAGTTCGCCACAAATTGTCCGAAGTTGTCGCCGTCTTGCTGGGTAACGACGACGCTGTCGGCGAGCACAGCCAGCACCCTGAAGTGCAGAGGGCCGAGATCGGTCATCGCCTGCAGCGCCAACTCAGCGCGAGCGAAACCCTCCTCGTCCTTGCGTGCGGTTGCGTTGGCGGCCTCACCGAGCACGGCACCCATCGCCCGCAGAGTCGCGTCATGACCGTTCATCCCTGCAGCCCACAGGACCTTCATGTAGAGCGGAACTGCCTGAGGCTCCGCCTCAACCCAATCTGCGAACTCCTCGCGCGTCAGGCCCGAGCGCACTTCGGCGACTGTCAGTGCCCGTGATGTGAGCCGAGCCCACTCTCGGCGAACCAAGCCCGCCACCTGCTCGCCGATCGCGTTGGCACCTGGGACAAGCGTCCCGAAGGCGTCACCAGCAAGACGATCCGCAAGGTTATCCTCTGATCTCACGTCACCACCCCGGGTCTCGGCAGCCTCCTTCTTGGCTAACCGATCGCTGACATCTTGGTCGATCGCAGTCGTCAATTGTCTCACTCACGCTGACAAGTTCCTGCATGACCTGTCGATTCGCGGCGATATGGGGCAAGTCCGATGTCCCAATGGCTTGCAGGAGGCCCACCTCGGTGCTTTGGTGACGTGCCTGACTACGTCACCGAGTAGGCCCACGGCGAAGGTGGTTATCGAGAGAGGTGGACGATGAAAGAGTTGACCGCGGCCACGCGGGCTGAGCTCGAGCACCAGTGCGCGGAGTTAGCAGCTGGCAACCCCGGGCTGCAGCTCTACTTCCGTGGACAGGTGCACAACCATCCGCCGCAGCCCAGCGAGCTTCGCACGCCTTCTGAGGCTGCTGGCAGGATCCGAGTCCGCTACCAACGCGATCTGTGGAAGAAGGCCGTCCTGGCTGCCGCCCCGCCATCTGCGGCGTCGCACCGAGTCGATGAGATCGCGGCCAGTTGCCTCCTTCAGCACTACGGCTTCCGCAGTTGGTTCATCGATGTCACGAGTGATCTGAATATTGCGCTGTGGTTCGCCACCCGACGGTTCCGACAGGTGAATGGACTGCATTTCATCCCGGCCCACGGCCCGAATGAGACGCACGTCGATCATCCGCTTGGAGCAATCAACACCCTCGACCTGCCTATCGCACATTACGACCGGGCGGAAGCGCCAGGGCACATCTTCGTCTACGCCGTCGAGCCAAGCAGCCCGCTCTTCGTCGACCTCCAACACCATGCACCGGAATCAGCCGAACGTGTTCGACGCCAGCAAGGCGCCGGCCTCTTCCCCACGACAGACCACGACTATTCGGGTATCCAGATCGCTCACATCGACCTCGCGCCGGGCATGGCCGCAGATGTCAAAAAGTTGCGCAGTGCCAGCGGAGAACTCCTGACCACCAAGTACCTGTTCCCTGGTCCTGACGATGACCCCATGTACGCGCTCTTGCTGCAGCTTCCTCGAGTCGCGGAGCCGGGCGACGATCAAGGTGACCACCATCTCCAGGTAGCGGTGGATGCCTTTGGGGTGCCGCTTTACAACAGCCCCTCGATGACTGACCACATCCCCTCGCTCCTCAAGAGGGCTGTGAGGGGCACGACCACTCGGTGCCTCACATGCATGGGGTTCACCGATTCGACCGTCGAGCTTCCTATCACTGGCCCAGGGGGAGCACCACGAGACATCTTCAAGCCGGCACACCTCCGAGAAGGCAACGACGCCGCCGAAACGGACCGCTTGGCTGATCGTGCCCTCGCCAGAGCACTCAGTCCAGACGCGGCTTCCCCGTCGCCCGACCTGGCTGCCTGGCCAGGTAAGCGCCTATTTCTGCGTAGTCATGTGCTCCGCGACGTGACGCCGTTCTTGGTGTATACCGACCCCTACCCCCTCATGCGTGGGTACGTCCTTGAGCAGTCCGCGGACGGAGCCTTGCGATTTCGCCTCGTTCAGGAGTTCCAGGACGGCGCCTTGTTGGTCTATCCCGATTTGGAAGACCCGGGTCTGCAGGTAAACGGTGCACTCGGCCAGGACCTCGCGACGCTCCAGCGGCATGAATGCAGCGGCGGCACGGATAAGAGGTGGTGCGGCTTCTGTGAACTGGTTGCTATCGCCCAACATGCACCGTGGCTTCACTCCTACCTCGAAGGTGTTGCGACGGAAGAAGCCTTCATTCAGAGGAACTCCGGCGGCCACTACGCCCTCTACTGGGCAGATCCCGATGGTGTCGATCCGCTCGGAGAGCCGTGGAGCACGTCGCCGAACTGACACGGATGGCGATAATCAGCGGTATGTGCGGCGGCGTGATGTGGCCGCTTCGCGGCGGAATGACCGACATTGAACCGCGAGCCGCCTCCTCGCGAGTTCAGGCCGACTCGTCAGCGGAGTCAGGTGCGCGGACGTCAAACAACTCCATCTCGTCCAGGATGCGGTCGAGCCGCTCCCGCTCTCCGTTGAAGACGATCGAATCCTCAAGATCGCGCAGCGCGGCGAGGATCTGCGGAGCGTCGCGAGCGATCACCGTGGTCCGCGTCAGATGTGTGTCGTGCTGGTACTCGGAGTGCGTTGGCCACTTGTAGTGGACGAAGTTGTTGCGGGCGCGTGCCAAGGCGAGGATCGAATGCTGCAACTTGTCGGGAAATTCCACTCCCAACAACTCGGGCCATCTCGTCGTCAGCTTGTGCTCCAGTGATCCTCTCTCGGTCGTCTGGTCGAGCTGCTCCCCGCGTCGCTTCAAGCCGATCTCGAGCATGCCGTTGAGCCAGTGCTCGACAGCCGTCGCATACATGACGATCGCGAGCTCCACCTCGTCCTCGTCGACGAACCTCATGGCAGCTTGGATCAACGTCGGCTGATGCTCGGATTGGATCGCCGCCTGCCACTCGGACTTTGCGAGGTCATGCATCCAGCGGATGATGTCTTGGCGCAACTTCTCGTGAGGTTGGTTGACGAGCTGGATCTCGCCGTCTCGAGCTGCCTGAATGATCATGTATCGAACCAGCGCAATCACGGGGCGGTCGTTTTCCACGGGAGCAGCCTTGCGTAATGGAACCCGTCGGTATAGCCAGCCCGCGGGGCTCAAACAATGGCGCTGGCCGGGTTGTCACTGCGGCCGAAAGGCGGCGATCTGACGCAATCAGGGGCAGTTCGGCCTGGCCGCGATTTCGGGGCATGTCTGGCGATCTGTGAGCGTCCCTGTCGAGTCCCGCGGCGGCCGGCTGGGAGAACAGCAGGACGTGGCCGTCTGCGCCATCGCAGTGGTGGCCTGATCGCGGAGGCCCTCAGCGACGAACCTGCCGTCCCCAACGATGGTGCCGACCGATTGTGTCGGCCGGAAGGTCTACGGTCAGCCACGTGCAGGACAAGGTCATGAACGGCGCTCAGGCTGAGCAGCCGTCCGTGTGGGTGCAGGTCGTGTCCGGCGTGAAGTGCGGAGCGTGGGATGCGCGGGAGGAGCAGATGTGCCGTCGCAATCCGGCTCGAGGCAACAGTGGCGACTGGTACGGCGGCGGCACGATTTGGTTGTGCGATAGCCACGCGGAGCAGGCGGCCGAGGGAATGATCGACGCGGCGGGCGGCATCGTCGTGGCAACGGTCGCGGTCATCGACGGGGATGGGCCCCTGATGAGCGACGCTGCTCTCGCCGAGTGCGCCGCTGCGAACCCGGAGGAGCCAGCCTCTCCTGTCGCAGCCCGGCCTCGCCCGGTTTCGCAGGTCTACGTAATTGAACGCGGCCGTTGGGTAAAGATCGGGAAGTCAACTAACATCCCGTCTCGCCTGAAGTCGCTCAAGAACGGCGGGGCGACGATGCCCGATGGCATGGTGATTGGCCCATTCGACCTGTTGTTCACAATTCCTTACGACTGCGAGGCCGAGCTGCACGAGCGATTCTCGGCATACCGGGACCGTGGCGAGTGGTTCTGGCACGAGGGCGAGGTGGCCGAGTGGACTTCTGAGATGCGCCGCACGTCCTCCACACCGATCAAAATCGGCCCGAAGGCCAACTGAATCACGAGGCTAAGGCGCCGGTTCGGGACGTGCGCTGGTTGTGACGTGGCCGTACCGCGGCGAAAAGACGTGCCCCGACGCCGAGCGGCCGGGTGCATACGGTCAGTGGTCCTGAACGACTGGAAGTGCAAACAGGTCGATGTCTTCGAGGTTCAAGTGCCGTCGCGTATGGTCGACCAAATCGCGTCGCGCGTTCGCGAGCGCCTGCCGGGTGGTCTCGACGCCTTCGTCGTCTCGGGATGTCTTGCCGAGCAGCGCAACCCGAAACAGGTTCAAGATCCAGTGCGTCCTCGGCCGGGTGTGTGCCCCGATCACAGCGCTGGCGGCCAGCGTCACGGCGTTGGTCAACCTGACCGTCTGGTCGTCGCCAAACAGCCAGACCTGGGCCGAGGCACGACTGAGTGCGTTGGCTTCGTGGTTCAGCTTGTCGAACATGTCCGCGTAGTCGAGCGGAACAATGATTCCCAGAACCCGTGCCAAGGTGCCGTTGAGTGACCCAGTGGTCGCCGCGAGCACGGTCATTTCGTGTGCCCGCAAGTCGATCGCCCCGGCCCGGACGAGAACCTCCTCGACGGCGTGTTTCCGTTCCCGTTCTGCGTCTGCTTTCCGGCCCTCTCGCAGGTGAATGGCCTGGGCGCCAATGGCGGCGCCTGCGCCGATGGCAGCGGCCATGAGGCTGATGACGCCGGTCAACCATTGCTCGATGGGCACGGCGTTCACCCTAGGGGCGAACGCCGACAGCAATCGGTGCTTTGGGGCCAAGGCCGGTCGGTTGCCCCGCAGGCGGCGGAATGGGCTAGGCGGTGCTGACACTGGAAGGTGCAGTAGACCCTCACGCCATCAGCGGTCTTATGGGTGCCTCTGCATTGCCGGGCCCAAGACGCGGCAACGGATCTTGGCAGAGACAGGTCCGACCGCAACTACACCTGACTGAACCAGACCCGCGAACACGCCGGACGCGACTCATGCAAGGTCCCGGTCCCCTGCGCGAGCCTCACACCCGCCCGAGTTCCGTTGCTTTTTTCAAGTGATGATCGACCGTCCGGTCGGCCGGTGCGGGAACCCACCCCGCTACCAGTCCTCCGGGAACCCGATGTCGGCGAGCACCGAGTCCCAAGTCCGGCTTTCCGGCGGTGGGTCGCTCCGCACTGCGGCCCGCCAGGTCTCGCGCAGTGGCAACCCGAAAACGGGATCCGCGTACGCCGCGAAGTGAACCCACCCGCCGAGGCGCTTGGGGTCCATCGGGGTCGGCGAGTGCTGTCGGGCGTCCGTCAGCCCGTATCTCGAAGCGAAATAGACTTCACGGCGAAGCCTCTTCTTCATGCCTCGGGGAATGTGCGGCCTGTCCGCGTCCCCCACATAGAGGCCAGTCACATATTGCGATTTGCCGCGTCGCATAAATCGAGTCTTTCGGATATTTACCTTCCACCCCTCCTCCTGCAGGAGTGTCTCGATCGCGTTGGAGAGGTCGTCAGTGACGGCGTACATGTCTCCAGAGAACACGAGATCATCGACATATCGTGTATAGGTTACCGACTTCTGGTTGGCGAGGTCGCTAATCATCTTGTCGGTATTTTGAAACGACATGTTCGATAGGAGGGGACTCGTGCTGAACCCCTGGGCCAAGGCGCCATTGACGAGCGCGACATTGGCGATCATCTCGGCGCTTGACGGTGCGAAGCCCGCGCTACCGAGCGACGACTTCAGTCGGTCTCGGTCGATTGAACCAAAGAAGTCGGCGAGGTCGACCCTCAGGACGACGTCCTGACCAAGATGCTGGGATGCATTCGTGACGATGTCTCGCCCGGCGACGAAGCCGTGAACCGCGTCGTGCGGTTCGTAGGAAGATCTCCCTTCGAGCCCTATGCGCAGTTGCTTCAGCGCGCGGTCCAGTGCGACTGACGGGATTAGAACTTCCCTAGGGCGGCGCCTCTTTTGAGGGATGACTACATGTGAATAGCCCGTGCCATTCTGCACCAAGTCGCCTAGATGGGCGAGGTAGCCCGCTGTCATGCCGCTGGCTTGTGCCAGCGAGTCCGCATCGATCATTAATCCATCCAGTGCGACCGAGGGTGGGCCCCGCGCCTGTTACCGAATCCTAACGCGTGCGAACTCGCACGCCACATGGCACCACCCTCGGCGCCAGGCAATCCTAACAGTCTGGTGGTGTCAAAGTATGCCTTCGGATTACTTCGATGACCGGGTTGGTCTCGTGGTAGGGCCGGTCGATCAGCTTGGCCATCGAGATCGATCCAGCGATCGTCGCGACCGCGCGGGCCCGATGATCTAGGCGATCCAGAATGAGCGGCAGATCATCGAAGGAGTATTTCCACTTTCCAAAGACGCGCAGCACGTAGTCTGGGACAGCCAGGAGGTCGGGATCGCGCTTTGTTCCGAAACGTATTTCCACCCTCTGTTTCCCGTTAGATTCCGCGCGGGCGGCCCGGATGGCCACCCTGTGGATGAACGGGTCCATCGCCTGTGCCGACTCGAAATAGAGAACCACCTTCGGTCGTCGCCGATACTTTCTCAAAATGTCTCTCACTAGATGATCAAGGACAATCATCAGGCGTTTCTTGTCGCTGAGATCCGGTCGCTCAGAGCGGTCGCTGTAGACGATCATGGACTTGAAATTCAATGTTTCTGACAAGAAGGCGATAAATGCAGCCTGGATCTCGGGTGGGTTCTCTGAAGCGTGGAATCCGCGCGCGCGAAACTTTTCGAAACTCGGCAAACCCTTCAGGTGATGCCAGCCACGCATCCGCTCAAAATCTTCTTCAATCTTCCTCTCCAGCCTCTGTGCATCTGAGGCCTCGAGCACTACGCCCGCGTAAGCCACGTATGGCGCATAGGCCTCATCGAGAAAGACGAAAATAGATCCGTCGGGCTCCTGGGCCCAGGTATCGGGACCGAGGTTGGGTTTAAGCGTCACTCGCGGTCCTCGTGAATCCACTGTTTGGCTTGGTCTGTGACCTGCACCGGAGACTCTAGCGTCGGAACGGCCGTGCTGGTCGCGGTCAACCGATGCCAAAAGGGGGCGGCGGTTTGGCTGGGCGAGCGCGACGTGTGGGGACTCGCGCCGTGAACGGACTGGTTCGGGAGAGCCGGTCCGGCGCGTCAAGAGCCGACGGGCAATTGGGGCCGCATTAGAAGCTTGTCATCAACCAGGCAATGCTGCTACCCGATGCGGTCGCGAGGCCCGAAGCCGCCGAACTCAGCAGCAATGCCATCTCCGACGCAGTTCGCACCAGCCGTCGTCGAACGCTGGCGTGGCAGCCAGGCGCTCCTGCCTGCCCACTGGCTGTCGGACGATTTGGAAAACGCCGAGGAGGAGCTCAACCTGGACGACCCGCCGACGACTGAGCGGCTTCCATCAGGGGATGGTCTTGGCTCCCGTGACGTTCGACCGCTTGCCCCTACCGCGTCAATCTGGGCGAAAGGACGCGGCAGCTCTCGGGCTGTGTCAGCGGACGGGCTTGGCGCCGCGGTTCGATTCCTCAGGTCCAAGCGCATGTCCGCGGTGGTCGGTCGTTGTCTGACGGTTCGGGGGATGCCGACAGATCCCGGGGGCGAGGCGCTCACGATTGCCGACCTGCTAAGACAACAAACTGGTCCGGGAGCTCCGACAGTTCGATCACTCCGGTCTTCGCGAGTCGCGCCAGGCGTCGTACGACTGGCCGATCTTCTCGGCCAGCAACCGGTCGCGGTCGAGCGTGGCGTGCTGGTAGATCGCCATGGCTGCTTGGGAGGCGTGGCCGGCACGGGCCTGGAGCTCGGCGGCGGTCGCGCCATGCTGCCCGGCCATGGTGAGTGCGGTGTGGCGCAGGTGGTGGATCGTGAGGTCCGGGCGGCCGGCCTTCTCCCGGGCCGGGCGGTAGCGGTCCATCAGGTAACGAGCGCTCATGTGGTCGGTGCGGTCGCCGGGGAACAGCAGGCCATTCGGCCCACGCTCCGCGAACTCGATCAGGTGCTTCTGAAGCATCGGCAGGAACGGCGGCGGCACATGCACCGTGCGGACCCCGCTCGAGGTCTTGGGCGGGCTGATTGCTCGGCCGCAGTTGGGACAGGCGCCCTGGGCGTTCGGGATCACGTCCTTGTCGACCTTGCGAGCTACGTGAATCCAACCCAAGCGGTGATCCACGTCCGAGCGGCGCAGCTCCAGTAGTTCGCCTTGACGTAGCCCAACGAAGGCGGCGAGAACAATGAGGAGCTTCAGCCGCTCGGGCATCTCGTCGATGATCGTCGTGATCTCATCGAGCGTTGCCGGCACGGCGACCCGGCGGACCGGTGCCGATCCCGCGCCGCGGATCTTCGGTGGAGCGCGATCGATCAGTTCCTCCTCCTCAGCGGCCTGGAGGATCGCGCGCAGCAGTCGGTACGCGGCCGCATTGGCCGCGACGGCCTCCGGGTCGAGGGAGGCCCGCCACAGCTTGATCTCGGAGAGGCTGACGTCGATCAACGGCATCTCTCCGAAGTAGGGGAGGATCCGAGCGTCGAGCAGCTGGCGGTAGGTGCGGATGGTGTTTGGCCTCAGCACCCTGTCGACGAGGTAGCGCTCGGCGAAGCCGGCGACCGTGTTGACCGACGCCTGCCGGCGCCGCTGTTCCTGCGCGGCTTGACGCACCTTCGGCGGACTCCACTCCTCCCGATCGATGAGGCCACGCTCGGAAGCAAGCCAGGCTTCGGCGTCGATCTTCGTCGCGAACGTGCGCGAGTGCCGGGTGCCGTCGCCCATCGCGTATCGAGCGCGGTAGGTGACTTTACCGGCTGGATTCTGCCGTCGTTCTACCTCGCCGAAGCCCCGTCTCCGCACCATCCCAGTATGCTAACCCCATAACGCTTTAGTGCGGTACCGAATCCTGGGGGACCAGTGGGGGAAGGAATGGGCAGATTGGGGTCAATCTGTCCCCCACAGGCCTCGTGTTTGAGCGTGAACAGGTGCTCATCCCCCTGCTTTTTCGGAATTTGCAAGCAGGGGGTTAGGGGGTTCAAACCCCTGGGCCCGCCACCATGATCGAGCAGATCAGCTGGCATCCAAGAACGCCTGAAACCGCTGCTCAAGCAGGACTCGATCGGGTCGTTCGGTACGACGAGCGGGCAGCACCATCAGTCGCTGTCCGTGGAATTCCTGGATGCCGTGGCGCAGCATCGGCCCGTCGACCTCGCGAAGGACGTCGTCGTTGATCCGAATCTCGTAGTCCGGCGTGATGCCGAGGATCCGCCGGTCGTAGGCGGCATGGTGCATCTTGCAGAGGGTGAGGCCGTTGGTGACGACCGGCCGGCCCCCGGCGCCGTCCTCCTGGATGTGCGCAGCGTCGAGGAGGTCGCTGTGGCGGAAGGAGCAGACCGCGCAGGACGTTCGGTACGCCCGGAGGACGGCTGCCCTGAAGGGGCGCTGATGCAACCGCCTTTTCGTGAGCTGCTGGCGGTACGACGGGTCGAGCTCGAGCTCGATCGAGGGCCATGTGATGTCCGGCTGGGGCACTGCGTCGACGTCCACGACGAACTGCAGGTCGGCCCGCTCCTCGTCGATCAGGAAGATCGGATAGAGCGCGCTGTAGCCGCCGCCCTGGACACCGATCCACCAGATCAACGGGAGCCGCTCGACCATCGCCTCGCGAAGGGCGCGATTCTCGAAGTGGTTCGGGTCGTCGCCGCGCATCTTGTAGCGGTAGAAGCCGTCCTGGCCCACCGCGTCGTCGTAAGGGCGGTCGATGCCTTCGGGGCGGTAGACGGTTCGGAAGGACAGTGCCGCGGCGAGAGGACCTGGCTTCCAGATCCCTTGCTGAGTCGGCATGAGGCGCATGCTTTCGCCGGCAAGGGTGAGCCCGCTCGTGTCCAGCTGCGTGAATGTCTCTTTCCCGGCAGCACGCTCCCGGTCGAGCCACGCGAAGGCCGCATGGCGGATCGCCAGCTCGCGGAGGCGATCGGCGGGTGTCACAGGCGGATCATCGCAGCTCGGGCTGTTCGAGCGCAGTGTCGATGGTGAAGTTTCGCCAATCCCATCCCTGGAACTCGTCCGCGAACGTACGGTGACGCGACCTGCAGTCGAGTGGAGGAGCTCATCGTGCGCGTCAGGATCGTCATCGCCCTCGCTGCGACCGGCCTTCTGCTCGGGGCTGCCCTGCCGGCGGTCGCGACGCCGACTGACCTGACGGGTAGTTCCCGAGCCCCGAAGCGAGGCGTCACGCTGACGACCTCGGTCGGTGAGGCCGTCGAGGGGGAGACCCTCACGATCCGTGCCAAGATCTCGAAGCCGAAGCAGGCGAGGCGGATCACGCTGCAGCGCTGGGACGTGCCCCTCTACTTCGGCAGCGGCTCGTGGAAGGACGTGCGGAGCGTCAAGGTCCGGAAGCGGACGACGACGTTCCACGAGGTTGCGACCAGCCTCAACACGGCCCGTTACCGGGTGGTCGTACGCCGGCACCAGGGCAAGCCGTTGACGTCGCGGCCGGTCAGCGTGACGGTGTGGCGCTGGATCCCGCTGCGCAGCATCTCCTCCTACTCGTCGACCAGTGGCGCCGTCTTCAGCGAGGCCAGCATCAATGGCGCTCGATACAAGACCTGGGGCGCGGCGTCGTACTCAGGCGCAGGTGCTTGGGAGGCGCGGTTCACCCCGGGAAGGAACTGCAAGGCGTTCTCGGGTGTGCTGGGCGTCGACGACGTCTCTGACGACGGGTCGAGTGGGACGATCGCCCTGACCGCGGACGACGCACCGGTCTACCAGTCGTCCGCGCTCACGCCCGGCATGAGCACCAAGATCCAGGTGCCGCTCTCCCTTCCGTACCGGCTCGGGTTCCGGGCCACCGACACCTCGCCTGACGGCCTGGATGCCTTTCCCGTGATCGGAGACCCGGCGCTGCTCTGCACCGGCATCTCGTGAGCCTGGGGCTGCGGAAGGTTAGGACCTCACAAGTCACGAAGGTCGTCGAGGGTCTCCGACACCTACTGAATGACCTCGGTCAGCCTGCAGGGCGCCCGGTACATCCTGGCCGACCTGGCCACCGCCTTCGACGTGGCGGCACCCGAGCAGGACTGACGACAGGCTGACGAGGGACTGACGCGAGAACGGGCGGGTCGGGGGAGTCCCCGGCCCGCCCGTCGTCGTCCGGACGCCGCCTGTTCGACCGGTGTCCCTGTGCGTTGTCGGCGCGCCGATCTAGTGTCGAACCATGACCGCAACCCAGTGGACGGCGGACTCCCTCCTGACCCGCTACGACGAGGTCAGGGCCCACACCGAGCGCCTCGCGGCGCCCCTCTCCCCGGAGGACCAGACGGTCCAGTCGATGCCGGACGTCTCGCCGACGAAGTGGCACCGGGCGCACGTGACGTGGTTCTTCGAGACCTTCGTGCTGGCGGACAACGAGGCGGGGTTCAAGCCCTTCCAGGACCAGTACTGGTTCCTCTTCAACAGCTACTACGAGGCCGTCGGGCCGCGCTACAACCGCGCCGAGCGGGGCGTGATCAGCCGGCCGGGGGCCTACGACGTCGGCGTCTACCGCGGCAACGTCGACGACCGGATGCGCGACCTCGTCGCCGGCCTCGACCAGGGCACGATCGACAAGCTGGCCGCGACCATCGAGCTCGGGTTCCACCACGAGCAGCAGCACCAGGAGCTGCTGCTGATGGACATCAAGCACGTGCTCTCCCTCAACCCCCTGCGGCCCGTGTACGCCGGCACCCCCGTCGACCGCACGGAGCCCGACCCGATGGGCTGGGTCGACGTCGAGGGCGGGCTGGTTGAGATCGGCCACCGCGACGCTGGGTTCTCCTTCGACAACGAGCTCCCGCAGCACCAGGTCTGGCTCGAGCCGTTCCGGCTCGCCGACCGGCTGGTGACCAACGGCGAGTGGCTCGACTTCATGGCCGACGGCGGCTACCGGCGCCCGGAGCTGTGGCTCTCCGACGGCTGGGCCCAGGTCAAGACCCATGAGTGGCGCGCGCCGTTCTACTGGACACAGGTCGACGGCGTCTGGTTCGAGCACACCTTGCACGGCACCTTCCCGGTCGACCTCGGGTTGCCGGTGAGCCATGTCAGCCACTACGAGGCCGACGCCTACGCGACCTGGGCGGGCAAGCGGCTGCCGACCGAGGCGGAGTGGGAGCACGCCGTCCGGGTCGACACCACCGACCGTGAGCCGGAGGGCAACCTCGCCGACACCGAGACCTGGCACCCGCGCGCTGCCGGCACCAGCACGGGCCGACTGCGGCAGGTGTACGGCGACTGCTGGGAGTGGACCTCGTCGGCGTACCTGCCCTATCCCGGCTTCCACCCGGCGCCCGGCGCGATCGGCGAGTACAACGGCAAGTTCATGTCCAACCAGATGGTGCTGCGCGGCGGCTGCGCGCTGACGCCGCCGGGCCACGCGCGGGCCAGCTACCGCAACTTCTTCCCACCCGGTGCCCGGTGGGCGTTGAGTGGTCTGCGCCTGGCGGACGGGGTTTCGAGGCTCGCTGGCGCTCGCACCTCAACCACCGAGGAGGGCGCATGAGCCAGGAACCCCGCGTCTGCGTGCTGCTCGAGCCCGACTGGGCGAGCGACAGCCTCGCCGCCGACGTACGCCGCGGCCTCAGCAGCTATCCGCGCACCCTCCCGCCGCGGTGGCTGTACGACGACCGCGGGTCGGCGCTCTTCGACGAGATCACCCGCCTGCCCGAGTACTACCCGTTCACCGCGGAGCGGTCGATCCTCGCGGCGCACGCGGGCGAGATCGCCGCGGCGAGCGGCGCCACCTCGCTGATCGAGCTCGGCAGCGGCACGAGCGAGAAGACACGGCTGCTGCTCGACGCCTTCACCAGGACCGGACAGCTGACCCGGTTCGCGCCGGTCGACGTCGCCGAGGGGACGCTGCGGCAGGCGGCCGACGAGATCGCCGCCCGGCACCCGGGCCTCGAGGTCGTGGCCGTCGTCGGCGACTTCACCCTTCACCTCGCCCACCTGCCCGAGGGCGGGCGCCGGATGGTGGCCTTCCTCGGCGGCACCATCGGCAACCTCTACCGCGAGGAGCGGGCGGCCTTCCTCGGTGCGCTGGCCGACCAGCTGCAGCCGGGCGACTCGGTGCTGCTCGGCACCGACCTGGTCAAGAGCGCCGACCGGCTGATCGCGGCGTACGACGACAGTCAGGGCGTGACCGAGGAGTTCATCCGCAACAGCCTGGTCGTGGTCAACCGCGAGCTCGGCGCGGACTTCGACTCCGAGGCCTTCTCCTACGTCCCGTTCTGGGACCCCCACATGGAGCGGATGGACCTGCGGCTGCGCGCCGAGGTGCCGCAACGGGTGAGCATCCCGGGCGCCGACGTGGTGCTCGACCTGGCGATGGGCGAGGAGATCCGGATCGAGATCTCGACCAAGTTCCGGGTCAGCCGGATCGCCGCCGAGCTCGAGGCGGCGGGTCTCGACGTGGCTCGGGTGTGGACCGACGACGCGGGCGACTTCGCCCTGACGCTCGCCATGAAGGTATAGACCCGACTCCACCGGATACCCCCGATGAGTCCGCGCGTCGGGGTGGACGTGACGGGAGTGACGGGGCAAGGTCGGACCTGCGCCGGAAGATCCCGGACACCCACATTTCTCGGAAGGTTGTGAAGTGAAGAGAGCACTGACGATCGTTGCGTCGGTTGCGACGGCAACAGCACTGCTGGTGCCCGGGGGGAGCAGCACGGCTGCGCCGCAGGCTCCCCAGGTCGCCGCGAAGGCACCGTCGTACACCCCGCCCGCCCCGGTCTGGGGCGCGTGCACCAACCAGCGTCTGATCGACGCCGGAGCCCAGTGCGCGATGCTCGAGGTACCCCTCGACTACGACAAGCCCAAGGGCAAGAAGATCCACATCGCCATCAGCCGGGTGCTGCACACCAACCCCGACTACAAGGGCATGATCGTGGGCAACCCGGGCGGCCCCGGTGGCTCCGGCCTCGGCATGGCGCGCCTCGGCGGCGCCATCCCGAACGGCGTCGGCGCCAAGTACGACTGGTACGGCTTCGACCCGCGCGGTGTCGGCAGCAGCACCCCGTCGCTCAGCTGCAACCCCGACTACAAGGGTGCGGGCTACGACCGGCCCAACTACGTGCCGAAGAAGGCCAAGGACCTGCGGTGGTGGCAGCGCGTCACCAAGCGGTACGCCAAGGCGTGCTCGAAGGCCGACGCCAAGCGGCTGCTCAAGCACATCCACACCACCGACGTCGCGCAGGACCTCGACAGCCTGCGCAAGGCCGTCGGCGCGCCGAAGCTGAACTACTACGGCTTCTCCTACGGCACCTACCTCGGCCAGGTCTACGCGACCATGTTCCCGAAGAAGGTCGGCCGGTTCGTCTGGGACGGCGTGCTGAACGCCGACAACGCCTTCTACGAGGCCAACGTCGACCAGAACATCCAGTTCGACAAGAACATCAAGGTCTACTTCAACTGGCTCGCCCAGAACAACGCGGTGTTCGGGCTCGGCACCAGCGGCAAGGCGATCCGCAAGGGCTACTACAAGCTGCTCAAGCAGCTCGACAAGCAGCCCGCCGCCAACGGCCAGCTCGGCCCCGACGAGCTCGCCGACGTCCTGCTCAGCGCCGGCTACTACGTCTACGACTGGAACACCATCGGCCTGGCCTACGCCAAGCTGGTCAAGACCGGTGACGGCACCGACATCATCGGCATGTACGCCGGTCCCGGTGACGACAACGGCTTCGCCGTCTACAACGCCGTCCAGTGCACCGACGCGGTGTGGCCGAACTGGCAGAAGACCCAGGCCGACGCCTGGCGGGTCCACAAGAAGCACCCGTTCCTGACGTGGGGCAACACCTGGTACAACGCGCCCTGCCTCAACTGGCCGGCCCCGTCGCGCAAGGCGTTCGACGTCAGCGGCAAGAAGGTGAAGTCGCGGATCCTGATGATCGCCGAGACCAACGACGCCGCCACCGTGTTCTCCGGTGCCGTCGCCACCCGCAAGGCGTTCAAGACCTCGTTCCTCATCGAGGGCGTGGGCGGTACGACGCACTCGGGCTCGCTGTCCGGCATCGCCTGCACCGACGACCTGATCGCCAGCTACCTCGACACCGGGATCCTGCCGAAGCGCAACAAGAAGAAGCGCAGTGACCTCAAGTGCGAGCCGGTCCCGCCGCCGACGGCGAGCGTGTCGGCCCGCGGCACCGGTCCGCTGACGGTCGACGACCGGATGCCGGCCGACCTGCGGCAGCTGCTGCTCGAGGCCCAGGCCAGCGGGCGCTGATCGACTGAGGAGGCACGGAAGCACCGGGTGATCCCACCCGCGAACGGGCGTCGACGTACTCGTCGGCGCCCGTTCGGCGCTCCGGGCCCGGCGGTCATGGCAAGATGCGGCGCGTGAGTCGTGTGGGGAGTCTCGGTGCCGCGCTGGTCGGCGCCCTGCTCCTGACCGGCTGCAGCGGCGAGCCGAAGGTCGTGCACCAGGCGGTGCCCGAGCCCGAGGCCGTGGTCACCGAGTACGACGCCTCGAAGGAGCCCTCGGCCGCGGTGCTCTCACTGGTGCCCGCCACGGCGACCACGCTGGAGGTCACCGACTTCGACCAGCTCCGCCTGGTGCTCGGCTTCTCGACGCTCGACGGCGAGACACCCGACGCGGAGCGCGCACGGTTCTGGCGGCAGGTCCCGCGGACCGCGGCCCTCTCCACCGGCCTGCTGCGGCCCGACGACCAGCGTCTGCGCAACCAGTTCGGGATCAGCCAGGACGACGTCGCGTGGGAGGCCAGCTGGACCGGCGACGCCGGCCGCGGCTGGGTGCTCGCGTTCCACGACAAGGTGCCGATGCCGGCGATCCACCGCGCCGTCGAGGCCGGCGTCGGCCCCCTGGCGGGCGCCGTCGTCGACGACACCCGGCACCTCGTCACCTCCTCGGAGCCGCCGGCGGCCGCCGACTCCTGGGGCGCCGACCCCGCGCTGGTCGCGCTGACCGGCACCGAGGCGGTGTCGACGTACGTCGAGCGCGGCTGCACCCCCTTCGACACGGTCTTCGGCGCCGGCATGGAGGAGCAGCTCGCCGCCGCGCCCGCCGCCGCGCTGCACGACCTCGACGAGCTCGACGCCTGGTCGGTCGCGCTCGGCACCGAGCTGGTCACCGCCCAGCTCGGCGAGAAGCGCAGCGACGCCTTCGACCGGGTCCGGCTGGCCGACGTGATGCCGCCGACCGACCCGGAGTTCGGTCTGGTGATGAGCCGCGGCGTCGCCGACCCGGCGAGCGGTCGGCTGGGGTACGTCCTCGACGACCCCGCCGCCGCGGCGCGGCTGACCCGCGAGGGCCACCTGCCCTTCACGGTCTGCCCGGGCTGAGGATCACTTCAGCAAGGGTTCCATCTGGGATCCGAGACACCGGCTGCCATCGGGACCTTCCGGTGGGGTGATCAGGCGTCGTCGAATGGACGGCACGGGTCAACACGGGACCCGTGCCAGGAGGATCCACGATGACCAGCACCCCCCGCGGCGTCGAGCGCCGCACGATCGACGCCGTCCCGGCGTCCGAGCGTCACGGCACCCCACGCAGCCAGTTCACCCTCTGGTTCGGCGCGAACCTGCAGATCACCGCGATCGTCGACGGGGCGCTCGCCGTCGTCTTCGGCGCTGACGCGCTGTGGGCCATCATCGGCCTGCTGGTCGGCAACGTGCTCGGCGGCGCCGTGATGGCGCTGCACTCCGCGCAGGGCCCGAAGCTCGGGCTGCCGCAGATGATCTCCTCGCGCGCCCAGTTCGGGGTGTACGGCGCGGTGATCCCGCTCGTGCTGGTCGTGGTGATGTACCTCGGCTTCGCCGCCACCGGCAGCGTGCTCGCCGGCCAGGCGCTCAGCGAGGGCCTGCACCTCGGCGCACCCAAGCTGGGGATCGTACTGTTCGGCGTCCTCACCGCCGTCGTGGCGACGCTGGGCTACCGCTACATCCACCTGATGGGGAAGATCTCGACCGTCGTCGGCATCGTCGGGTTCACCTACCTCGGCGTGAAGATCCTCGCCGACTACGACGTGTCGAGCTTCTTCGGCACCCGCGGCTTCGACGTCGTCACCTTCCTGCTGGCGATCTCCCTCGGCGCGGGCTGGCAGCTGACCTTCGGACCGTACGTCGCGGACTACTCGCGCTACCTCCCCGCCGACACCCCCGCCTCCACGACCTTCTGGTCGACCTTCCTCGGCAGCGTCCTGGGCTCGCAGTGGTCGATGACCCTCGGCGCCGTCGTCGCGTCGATCCCCGTCGCCGCGGGCGGCACCGGCTTCCTCGCCAACCAGGTCGGCTTCATGGGCGACCTCGCCGGCGGCGGGCTCGTCGCGCTGGTGATCTACCTCGTCATCGTCTGCGGCAAGCTCGCGGTCAACTGCCTCAACGCCTACGGCGGCCTGATGACCATCCTCACCACCACCTCGGCGTTCACCCGCCGCAGCTCGGTGTCGCCACTGACCCGGGCGCTGCTCATCGCCGCGTTCCTCGCGGCCTCGGTGGCGGTCGGGCTCTTCGCCTCGGCCGACTTCCTCGACAACTTCAAGAACTTCGTGCTGGTGCTGCTCATGGTGTTCACGCCGTGGAGCGCGATCAACCTCGTCGACTACTACCTGATCTCCCGCGAGCGGGTGGACGTGCCGGCGCTCTACGACCCGGACGGCCGGTACGGCCGGTGGAACACGACCGCGCTGGCGTCGTACGCCATCGGTGTGGTGGCGCAGGTCCCGTTCCTGGCGCAGAAGCTCTACACCGGCCCGATGACCGAGGTCCTCGGCGGCGCGGACGTCTCGTGGATCGTCGGTCTCGTGGTCACCGCCGCGATCTACTACGCGTGGGCCCGGCGTACGGCGAACCCGCCGGCCAAGACGGTCCCGATGCCGGAGACCGTCTCCGCCTAGGAGCCCGCGAGCTCGTCGTACTGCGCCTTGTCGTGGGCGCACACGACGGTGACCTCGTCGCCGCGGTCGCGGGCGAGCTCCTGGAGCCGCTCGAGGTTCGCGACCCGCTGCCGGTTGTCGACGGCCATCAGCCGCTGGAAGGCGGCGAGTGACACCGGGCAGGTCGGCGGGTCGTGGAGCTGGCCGCCGTGGAAGAAGGCGTCGCCGGCGTGGAGCAGCCAGTGGCCGTCGTCGCGGCGGACGGCGACGCCGGCGTGACCGCGGGTGTGGCCGTGCAGGGGGACGATCACCACGTCGTCGGCGAGCGCGGTGACCGAGGCGAAGCCGAACCAGTCGTCGCCGGCCTCCTCGTGCAGCGCCCACCGGGGGTCGTGCGCCCACTGGCCGGCGACGTAGCGGGCCTTCTCGCGCCGGCTCGGGCGGGTGGCGGCGGCGTGCTCGGAGGCGTGGACGTGGACCCGGGCGTTCGGGAAGTCGCCGATGCCGCCGGCGTGGTCGAGGTCGAGGTGGGTGATCACGATGTCGGTGACGTCGGCCGGGTCGTGGCCGCGTGCCTTCACCTGCGCCAGCGCGGTCTCGCCCGGGTCCAGGTCGGGGCGCACCGTGGTGAGGAACGGCCGGCCGAGCCGCCTGCGGTCGGCGAGGTCGCCGGTGCCGAAGCCGGTGTCGACGAGGGTGAGCCCGTCGGGCCGCTCGAGGAGCAGGACGTGGGCGACCATGGGGGGAGCGAGGGCGGGCCTCATGGTCGCGCAGTTGAGGTGGGAGATCCGCACGGCGCTCAGCGTGTCACAGTCACAGCGCCAGGTCGTGCAGGCGCTGGACGGTGGGGGACGTCGGCACCGTGCTCGGGTCGGGTGCGGTGCCGAACAGCCGGTCCGCCGTACCCGCGGTGGTGACGGTGAACCAGTAGTGCTCGCTCTTGTAGTGGTGCAGCCGGTGGTTGCGCCAGACCTTGCGGTACCACGCGGACCGGGGCCGGTAGTCGCTGTGCAGCAGGTAGTGGGTCCACTCGTAGGCCGACTTGATGGCATAGATCGCGGTCAGCAGCGTGAACATCGCGGACGTCGTCGGCGTGACCAGCCACGCGAGCGCGGTCCACGCGGGCGCGAGCCAGAGCTGGGCCTGCCACGGGATGAAGACCAGCGGGATCGCGCGCGGGTCGGCGTGGTGCGCGCGGTGCTTGCGGGCCAGCAGCGGGTCGAGGGTGACGGGGCCGACGCGGCGGGGCCTCCAGTGCAGGATGAACACGTGGACCACCCACTCCACGACCGGCAGCACCGCGACCAGGCCGACCGGGATCGCCAGCTCCCACCAGCTGCCCGGGCCCGCCAGCACGCGGCCGGTGACCGCGGCGAGCAGGCAGGTCGCCAGCAGGTAGGGGCTCGGGTGGCGCCAGAACTCGGCGAGCACCTCGCCCATCGCCAGGTTGGTACGGCGCCCGGCGGCCCGGTCGCCGACGTACTTCCCGTCGATCCGCGCCTCGTCCTCGGCCAGCCGGCGCTGGGCGTGCGCCTCGCGGGGGCTCACCGGTCGTCGCCCATCGCGGCGAAGGCGCTCAGCAGCGTGTCGGCCGTCGGAGTGAGCACCCGGGCCGCGGCGGCCCGGGCGGTGGCGGCGTCGCCGGCGCGCACGGCGGCGGTGAGCAGCCGGTAGGGCTCGACCTGGCCGACCTCGTCGGCGAGTACGGCCGCCAGCGCGGGCAGCGCCGGCTCGTAGGCGGCGCGCAGGCTGTTGTACATCAGCCGGAACACCATCGAGTCGGCTCCGTCGACGAGCAGGTCCCAGTAGTCCAGGGCGAGCACCTGCCACTCGACCGGGTCGATGGTCGCGGCCATCGTCTCGGTGACGCCGTCGAGGCTGGCAGCCAGCGCCGGGCCGCCGCGCTCGGCGGCGAGGGCGGCGATGCCGGGCCCGACCTCGGCGCGGGCCTCGATCACGCTGCGGCCGATCGAGGTGTCCAGCCGGCCGCCGCGGACCAGGAGCCGGGGCAGCAGGTCGAGACCGGCGGCGCGGCGGAAGTCGCGGACCAGGGTGGCGCCGCCCTGGCGGACCTCGACCAGCCCGGTCTGGGCGATCCGCTGCAGGGCCTCGCGCACGGCCGGGCGGGAGATGCCGAGCACCTCGGCCAGCCGGCGCTCGCTGGGCAGCGGCTCGCCGGCGGGCAGCTCGCCGTCGACCACCTCGTCGAGGAGCTGGTCGAAGACCTGGTCGGACACGGACCGGCGGGTGACGGGTCGGAGGGCCATGCCGCCACCGTAGGACGCGGTGGCCTTGTGGTCAAGTGGTCAGACCAGTTGGGACGGCCCGCCGACCGACGGCGCGCGGGCGGCTCGTAGGCTGCTGGCGTGGCGCGATGGTGGAGCATGCGGTTGTGGGGTGCCCACCTGCTCGGCCTGGTCTGCGTGTCGGCCGCGGTGGGCATGGGCGTGTGGCAGTACGACGCCTGGCAGGCCCGTCGTGCCGCCGAGCGCGCCGACCTGACCCACGCCGAGCCGGTCGCGATGACCGACCTGATCGGCCCCGACGACCCCTTCCCGACGGCCGGGCTGGGACGCCCGGTCGAGGTGCGCGGCAGCTTCCTGCCCGAGGGCACCGTGCTGGTGTCCGGCCGGACCGGCGCCAAGGGTGCCGACGGCAGCTGGCTGGTCACCCCGATCACGGTCGGCGACGCGTCCGCTCCCGCCGTGCCCGTGGTGCGCGGGTGGGTCCCGGCCGGCACCGACCTGACCGCGCTGCCGGCCCCGCCGACCGGGGAGGTCGACCTGGTCGGCTGGCTGCAGCCGACGGAGGCCGGC
Organism: Pimelobacter simplex; assembly: GCA_016803235.1. GTDB lineage: Bacteria > Actinomycetota > Actinomycetes > Propionibacteriales > Nocardioidaceae > Nocardioides > Nocardioides simplex_A. The sequence continues at coordinate 11,790 of JADCLI010000002.1, read as the reverse complement.
AGCGGCACCGACGCGGACCGCGACGACGACGTGCTGCCCGAGCTGCGGATCGCCGACCTGGTGCAGCGCGTCGACCAGGACCTGTACGGCGCCTACGTGGTCGCCGAGGAGCCGCTGGCCGCCGACGCCGCGGCCGGAGTCGACGGCGCGACACTCGACCAGCTGCCCGAGGCGGGCCGGTTCACCGGACTGCGCAACATCCTGTACGCGATCGAGTGGTGGGTGTTCGCGGCGTTCGCGGCCTTCCTGTGGCTGCGCTACGTGCGCGACGCCACGTCCGAGCGGGACCTCGAGGAGGCCGACGCGGGGCCGGCCGGGGAGCCCGTCGTACCCTCGGACCCGTGACCAAGCTCTTCAACGTCTACCGCGTGCTCGCGCTCGTGGTCGGCGTGCTCCTCGTCGTCGGCACCGTCGGCTCGCTGCTGAAGTACCTGCTCGAGGACGGCACCACGCTGCAGCGGCTGGGGGACGACCTGACCCCGATCTGGCTGGTGCACGGCTGGATCTACATCGTCTACGTCGTCGTCGCCTTCCTGCTCACCCAGAAGGCGCGCTGGACGATCCCGCAGCTGCTGCTCATGCTCGTGGCCGGCCTGGTGCCCGGGCTGATCTTCTGGGTGGAGCGGCGGGTCGCCCAGCGCCTGCGCGAGGACCACGCGGAGCTCTCCGCATCCTGATCCCGACTCCTGCGACGGTGAGGTCGGATTCCCGCCAGCATCGCTGACCCGGTCTTCCTAGCGTCGTCGCCATGACGACGCACACCTGTGAGGAGACGGCGACGACCGGCGGGATGGTCGCCTTCCTCGCCCTCGCCGCGGCCCTCGGGACCTCCACCACCTACCTGCTCCAACCGGCGCTCGCCGACGTGGCCGGTGCGCTGCGCACCGACCTCGGCGCGATCGGGCTGGCCCTCGCCTGGGGGCCGGTGGGCTACCTGGTCGGCCTCGTGCTGCTGGTCCCGCTCGTCGACCGGTACCGCCCGGACCGACTGCTCGCCGCCGCGTTCGCGGTGCTCGCGGCCACGCTGCTCCTGACCGCGGTCGTCGGCGACGTCGTGGTACTCGGTGCCACCGTCTTCGTGACCGGCGCCCTCTCGGCCGTCGGCGCGGCCATCAGCTCCCTCGCCGCCCGGATCGCCCCGGCCGGCCGACGGGCCACGGTCCTCGGCGTGGTGACCGCCGGCATCGCCGGGGGGATCCTGGCCGGCCGGATCGCCGGCGGCTGGCTGTCGGAGCAGGTGGGCTGGCGCGGGATGCTCGTGCTGGTCGCGCTGGCCACCGGGCTCGTCGCGGCGGGCTGCCTGCTCCAGCTCCCCGCGCGTGCCGGGGCGGGCGGGCCCGGCCTCCTCGCCGGTCTGCGCGCCCTGCCCGGGCTCTTCGTGCGCCACCGTGCCCTGCGGGTCGCCGCCGTCCGGGGCGCGGCGTGGTTCTTCGCGTTCTGCGCGCTCTGGGCCGGACTGGCCGTCGCGCTGTCCGCGCCGCCGTACTCCCTCTCGGCCGACCGGATCGGGCTCTACGCCCTGGCCGGACTGTCCGGGATCGCGGCGACCCGGGTCGCGGGTGCGTGGACCGACCGGGTCGGCGCGCGGCCCGTCATCCTCGCCGGCCTGGTCCTGGCCGGTCTCGCCGCGGCGCTGTCCGCCCTCGCGCTCGACAGCATGCCGGCCGTCCTCGTCTGCCTCGCCGCCGTCGACGCCGGCCTGTTCGCGGCCCAGGTCGCCAACCAGAGCACGGTGCTCGCCATCGACCCGGCCGCACCGGCGCGCTTCAACAGCGCCTACATGGCCGTCTACTTCGTCGGCGGCAGCCTGGGCACGGCGTGCGGCGCCGTCGTCGCCGAGCGGTACGGGTGGCCGTCGGTCGCGCTGCTCGTCACCGCGGCGATCGGTCTCGCCGCGGTGCTGAGCGCGACACGGCCTAGCTCTGCGGTTCCTCGGGAAGCGGGTCGGTGAGCGGGTCCGGACGCTCGTCGGCCACAGCCGGGGGCGGCGTGGGCGCGGCCGGAGTGGCGGGCTCCGGGGCGGACTGCCACGGCGACTCGTTCCCGCCGGCCTGCAGCTTCTTCGCCACCGCGGTCACGATCGCCCCCAGCGCACCGAGGACCACCAGCTTCTTCAGCTTTCCCATCTCCTGCGCTCCCTTCGTGGTTCCCGACCCGCTCGGGCCGACGACTCCATCCCACCACGTCGGCCCCAGCGCGTACACCCGCGGTCAGTAGGATCGAGGCGTTCCACACCAACCCGCACCAGCTGGAGACGAGGCACTTCCATGGCAGAGCAGCAGGCCGTCCTGAAGACCAACAAGGGCGACATCACGCTCAACCTGTTCCCGAACCACGCGCCGGAGACGGTCGCCAACTTCGTCGGCCTGGCCAAGGGCGAGAAGGCGAACTCCGCCAAGGGTGCGGGCGAGCCGTTCTACGACGGCCTGACCTTCCACCGTGTCATCGACGGCTTCATGCTCCAGGGCGGCTGCCCGCAGGGCACGGGCACCGGTGGCCCGGGGTACCAGTTCAAGGACGAGCCGCACCCCGAGCTGACCTTCGACAAGCCCTACCTGCTGGCGATGGCCAACGCCGGCCCGGGCACCAACGGCTCGCAGTTCTTCATCACGGTCGCTCCGACGACCTGGCTGAACTTCAAGCACACCATCTTCGGCGAGGTCGCCGACCAGGCCTCGCGCGACGTGGTCGACGCCATCGGCAAGGTCCCGACCGGCGCGATGGACCGCCCGGTCGAGCCGGTCGTCATCGAGTCCGTCGAGATCCTCGGCTGACCCACCCCGCATGAGCACCCCTCCGGTCGGAGTGCCGACCTGCTACCGGCACTCCGACCGTGAGACCTGGATCCGGTGCCAGCGCTGCGAGCGCCCGATCTGCCCCGACTGCATGCGTGAGGCGTCGGTCGGGTTCCAGTGCCCCGACTGCGTCGCCGAGGGGCGCAGGACGGTGCGCCAGGCGAGGACCGCGTACGGCGGCCAGATCTCCGCCAACCCCGGCCTGACCTCGCTGGTGCTGATCGGGATCAACGCGATCATCTGGGTGGCCGTCATGGCCACCGGCGAGAACACCAGCCGGCTGGTCGACTACCTCGCCCTGCGCGCCCGTGGCCTGTGCGCCGACGGCGACGGCTACCTGCTGACGACCCAACAGGCCTGCGAGGCCGGTGTGTCGTCGTACTGGGCCCCCGGCGTCAGCGACGGCGCCCTCTGGGAGCTGCTCACCAGCACCTTCCTCCACGTCCAGCCGCTCCACCTCGGCTTCAACATGCTCGCGCTGTGGGTGCTCGGACCCCAGCTCGAGGCGATCCTCGGCCGGGCCCGCTACCTCGCGCTCTACCTGCTCTCCGGCCTCGCCGGCTCGGTCGCCGTGTACTGGCTCTCCGCCGAGTTCGGCTCCACGCTGGGTGCCTCCGGCAGCGTCTTCGGCCTGATGGGCGCGCTGGTGGTCATCGGCCTCAAGCTGGGCGGCAACGTGCAGAGCCTGGTGATGTGGATCGGCATCAACGTCGCGATCACCTTCGCCGTCCCCAACGTCTCCTGGCAGGGCCACTTCGGCGGGCTGGTCGGCGGCGCCGCCATCGCCGCGGTGCTGGTGCTCGCCCCCAAGGAGCGTCGTACCGCCGTCCAGGTGGCGGGCCTGTCCGCCATCGGTGCGGCCCTCCTCGCCGCCACCCTGCTCCGCACACTCACCCTCGTCTGACCGGTCGGCGATTTCCCCAGGCTTTTCCACCGGTGTGGATGAATGACACGGGTGTAGTTCTCCCCAGCTGTGGACATCCCTGGGGATAACGAGCGGTGGAAAAACAGCACCGCGCCGGGGACCACAGGGTCCGCCGGCGCGGCGCACGGAGCGGGGGAGGCCTACTCCCAGCGGGTGGCGAAGGCGAAGCCGACGGCCATGAAGCCGATGCCGACGAACAGGTTCTTCTGCCCCAGGTCGTTGAGGATCGGGATGTCCTTGGGGTCGTTGCCCGTCAGGAAGATGTAGAAGACGCAGATCCACACCAGGCCGACGATGAAGCAGGCCAGCATGCTGACGACGACGCCGCGGCCGCGCCCCATCGGGGTCGACGGGTGGGCGGAGAGCATCAGGCCGAGGAAGAAGGCGATGAAGCCGATCAGGTAGTTCTTGCCCTCGAGGTCGGCGAAGAACGAGGGGCCGCCGGGCTGGCGGACCTTGCCGTTCTCGCCGATGCTGCCGAACCCGTCGGTCGGCCGGATGCCGAAGTAGTAGTAGAGGATCCAGCCGATGCCGCCGAGGATCAGCACGAGCGCGATGGCGAAGCGGATGCTCAGCAGCGGGCCGCGATCGGGGTCGCCGAAGACCTCGCGCTCCTTGCGCTTCGACAGGCGGGACGACTTCGCCACGGGTGGCTCCTCGGTCAGGTTCAGTGGTGGTGGACACTGTCAGTATGACGGGTGCCCACGCCGGAGGTACGACGGGCCGCCGCCCCGAGGCGCAGAAGCGGTCGCGGGCGTGGCGGGTCGGCACGCCGGTGGTCGTCCTGCTCAGCGGTGCGCTGCTGGCCGTCTCGGCCACCAACAGCGAGGGATCCGACCTCCGCCCGGGCCGCTACACCGACCTCGCCGGACTGGTCGAGGGCGAGGCGGCCGACTACCGCAAGGTCGAGGAGAGGTACCAGGACCTGTCCGACCAGGTCGACCGGCTCACCGCCGGCGTCGGCGACAAGGGCGTGCGCGACGCGCGGCGGCAGATCGCGAAGCTGCGCGACCCGGCCGGGATGACCCCCCGCACCGGTGCCGGCCTGCAGATCACCCTCTCCGACGCGCCCGAGGAGCTCCTCGACGAGGCGGTCGAGCGCAACAAGCAGCTCGACCCCGACGACCGGCTCAACCTCAACCGCTTCGTCGTGCACCAGCAGGACATCCAGGCCCTGGTCAACGCCCTGTGGCGGGGCGGCGCCAGCGCCGTCACCATCGCGGGCCAGCGGGTGATCTCCACGACCGGCATCCGCTGCAAGGGGCCGGTGGTCCAGCTCCAGGGCGAGCCGTTCCCCCAGCCCTACGTCATCGAGGCGGTCGGCGACCCGAGCGACCTCTACTCCTCGGTGGCCGGCGACCCGATCGTCGCCGGGTACCGCAAGGACGCCGACAACCCGCTCATCCGGATGGGCTGGGAGCTCGACGTCGAGGACCGGGTCGAGGCGCCGGCGTACGACGGCCTGGTCGACCTGCAGTACGCCCGGCCCCTGCGCTGACCCCCCCAGATCGTTCGATCGAACGATCTGGGGGACTCTTCTGGCCAGGAATCCCTCTATCCGTTCGATCGAACGGATGGAGGGATCAGGGGCGGACCCGCCCGAACGGGTTGGTCGGGTCGGTCCCGGCAGCCACCTCGGCGCCGTCGCTGACGCCGTCGCCGTCGGTGTCCGGGTTGGCCGGGTCGGTGCCGCGACCCGCCTCGTCGGTGTCGGGCAGGCCGTCGCCGTCGGTGTCGGTGACCGCCGGCGGCGGCGCGGGCTCGTAGACCGACACGAAGATGACCACGTTGGACCCCTTGGCCAGCGTCCCGTTGGCGGGGATCTGCTCGGTGACCCGGCCCTTCTTCTGGCTGGCGTCGTCGGGCCGGGCCTCGCGCACGACCGGGACGAAGCCGGCGTCCTTGATCGCCTGCTCGGCGGCGGCCTGCTTCATGCCGACCACGCTGGGCACCGTCTCCGGCCCGTCGGACAGGCAGAGCTCGACCGTGGCGTCCTGGTCGACCATGGTGTTCGGGGCGGGGTTCTGCTCGACGACGGTGTTCTCGGGCTCGTCGGTGTCGCACGCGCGCTCGGTGATGTTGCGCTCGGCGATCCCGGCCTCGACGAGCGACTGGATCGCGGCCTTGCGCTTCTGCTCGATGACCGACGGCAGCGCGAACTGGCCCTTGCCGAGGGACACCACGAAGCTGATCCGGCTGCCCTCGGCGACGTAGTCGTCGCCGATCGGGTCCTGCTCGATGACCCGGCCCGCCTCGATGGTGTCGTCGTTGCGCACGCTCACGGTGCCGACCTCGAAGCCGGCCTTGCCGATCGCGGCGCGGGCGTCGTCCTCGGTCATCCGGACCACGTTGGGCACCCGCACCGGTGGCGGGGTGTTGTCGAAGAGCCGCGGCAGCACGAAGAACGCGGTGCCGATCAGTGCGGCGATCAGCAGGCCGAGCAGGACCCACAGGGTCGCCCGGCTGCGGCGGTCGCTGTCGCGGTCCCGGTCGGGCGGCAGCGGCTGGCGGATCGCGGTCTCGTGGTGCTCGACCGGGGCGGCGGCGTGGCGGGGCGCGACGACGGAGGTCTCGCTGGTCTCCGCCGGCAGCACGGCCTGCACCGGCCGGCCGGCGAGGTAGCGCTCGATGTCGGCGCGCATCTGCGCGGCCGACTGGTAGCGGTCCTCCACCCGCTTGGCGAGCGCCTTCATCACGATCGCGTCGACCTCGGGGGTGAGGTCGTCCTCGTGCCGCGACGGGGGTACGGCGGGCTCGCGGACGTGCTGGTAGGCGACCGCGACGGGGGAGTCGCCGACGAAGGGCGGGCGCCCGGTGAGCAGCTCGTAGAGCAGGCAGCCGGCGGAGTAGACGTCGGAGCGGGAGTCGACGGTCTCGCCGCGCGCCTGCTCCGGGGAGAGGTACTGGGCGGTGCCGACCACGGCCGCGGTCTGGGTCATCGAGGACTGGGCGTCGCTCATCGCGCGGGCGATGCCGAAGTCCATCACCTTCACGTCGCCCGACGGGGTGAGCATCACGTTGCCGGGCTTGATGTCGCGGTGGATGATCCCGGCGCGGTGGCTGTAGTCGAGCGCCGACAGGACGCCGCTGGTGATCTCCAGTGCCCGCTCGGGCAGGATCTTGCGACCCTCGCGCAGGATGTCGCGCAGGGTGCGCCCGGCGACGTACTCCATCACGATGTAGGGGACGACCTCGGTGCTGCCGTCGAGGTGGGTGGTGCGCTCCTCGCCGGTGTCGTAGACGGCGACGATCGCCGGGTGGTTGAGCGAGGCCGACGACTGCGCCTCGCGACGGAAGCGGGCCTGGAAGGTCGCGTCGCTGGCGAGATCGGTGCGCAGCCGCTTGACGGCCACGACCCGACCGAGCCGGGTGTCGGTGCCCTTGCGGACCTCGGCCATGCCGCCGCGGCCGAGGAGCTCCCCGAGCTCGTACCGTCCGCCGACGACGGTCCGGCCGGCGCCGGGCTCGTGCGGGGGAGTGGTCACTGGACACCACCTGTCAGGTCGGTGGGAGCGGTGGGCAGGGTGATCGGGTCGGTCGGCTCGGTGGGCTCGGTGGTCGGCTCCTCCGGGACGGGACCCCAGTAGAAGACGACGATCGAGTCACCCTCGGTGAGGGTGCCGTTGCGGGAGAACCGGGACACGGTGCCCTCCTCGCAGCTGCCGTCGTTCTCCTCGGAGTCCTGCTCCCAGGTGACCTTGAGGCCGTCGTCGCGCAGGTCGGCCACGGCGTCCTGGTAGGGGCTGAAGCAGGTGTACTGGTCCTCGTCGACCTCGACGGTCGCCGGCTCCTCGGTGGTCGGCTCCGTCGTCGGCTCGGTGGTCGGCTCCGTGGTGGGCTCGGTGGTCGGCTCGGACGTCGGTGTGGTCGCCGGGTCCTCGACGGTCGGATCGTCGTCGCCGTCGTTGCCGAACAGCAGCACGGCGGCGATCACCGCGAGGACGACCAGCGCGATGACCGCGGCTGCGATCGGCCACGGCGACCTGCGCCGCTCGTCGTCCTCCGGATCCGGGCGCGCGTCGCCGGCGTACGCCGCCGGGCTGTCCAGCCGGCGCATCGGCTGGGACGGCGGGGCGGCGGGCACCGGGACGGGGACGGGCGGCACCACGCCGGTCAGCACCTGGGTGTGGCCGTCGTCGGGCTCGTCGGCCAGGGCGGCGGCCGCGACCTCGGGCGCGCGGAGGGCGGCGGCGAAGGCGGCGCCGTCGGCGTACCGCTCGGCGGGGTCCTTGGCCAGCGCGCGGCGCACCACCGCGGCCAGCGGCCCGGGGATGCTCGGCGGCAGCGGGGGCACCGGCTGCTGGAGGTGGGCGAGCGCGGTCGCGACCGGGGTCTCGGCCTCGAACGGGCGGCGCCCGGAGAGGCACTCGAAGGCGACCACGCCGAGCGAGTAGACGTCGGAGGCCGGTGTCGAGGGGTTGCCGCGGGCCTGCTCGGGGCTGAGGTACTGCGGCGTGCCCATCACCGAGCCGGTGCGGGTCAGCGCCACCGAGTCGAGCGCCCGGGCGATGCCGAAGTCGGTGATCTTGACCGTGCGGTCGGAGGTGACGAGCAGGTTCGCGGGCTTCACGTCGCGGTGCACGATGCCCGCGCGGTGCGCGACGCCGAGCGCGTCGGCGGCCTGCGCCATCAGGTCCTGGACGACCCCCGCGTCGAGGGTGCGGTCGCTGGCCCGGGCGTTGGCCAGCAGGGCCGAGAGCGGCTGCCCGTCGACCAGCTCCATGACGAGGTACGGCGGCAGGTCGGCGCCGCCCGCGTCGGAGTGGCCGGCGCCGTAGTCGTAGACCCCCGCGATGCCCGGGTGGTGGAGCGCGGCCGCGCTGCGCGCCTCGCCCTCGAACCGGCTGCGGAAGGTCGCGTCGTCGGCGTACTCGGGCTTGAGGACCTTGACCGCGACCGGCCGGCCGAGCCGGGTGTCGGTCGCACGCCACACCACGCCCATGCCGCCGGTGGCGATCATGGAGTCGAGGCGGTAGCGACCTGCCCGGTCGGCGTACCTGCTCTGCTCGGTCACTTGGCCATCACTTCTTCAGCACCGCTTCCATCACTGCCTTCGCGATCGGACCACCGAGCTGGCCGCCCGCGATCTCGCCGCACGCCCGGTCGGGCGCCTCCTCGATCATGACTGCCACCGCCACCTCGGCGTCCTCGGCCGGTGCGAACGAGACGAACCAGGCGTACGGCGGCTGGCCGCCCGCGCTGCACAGCGAGTCGCCGCGCTGCGCCGTACCGGTCTTGCCGGCGACCTTGACCCCGTCGATCGCGGCCGGCGAGGCGGTGCCGTTGTCGACGGTGGCCTGGAGCAGCTGGGTGAGCTCGCCGGCGGTCTGGGCCGACACGGCCTGCTCGTTGAAGACCTCCGGCTCGGTCGTGCGCAGCACGTTGAACCCGGCGGTCTGCACCTTCTCGACGAGGTAGGGGCGCATCAAGGTGCCCTGGTTGGCGATCGCCGCGGTGACCATCGCCATCTGCAGCGGCGTCGCCTGGACGGTGTTCTGGCCGATGCCGGTCTGCGCGGTCTCGGCGAGGCTCAGCTCGCGGGTGCCGCCGCCCTCGCTCTCCGGGACGTCGACGCTGGCCGGGTAGACGGACTGGACCTGGCCCTGCAGGTCGCGCAGGTAGTCGCTGTTGAAGCCGAACGCCTCGGCCTGGGCGCGCATCTTGTCGGGGCCGACCTCGACCGCGAGCTGCGCGAAGGTCGTGTTGCACGACCACTCCATGGCGGTGGCGAAGGAGATCTTCGCCGGGCTGCACTGGCCGCGGCCGTCGTTGCCGATCCGGTGGCTGGTGCCCGGCGGCTGGTAGGTCGTGCCCGCGGGGACCTGGTCGCCGGCGTGGAAGGCGCCGTTCTCGATCGCGGCGGCCGCGGTGACCAGCTTGAAGGTCGAGCCGGGGAACAGCCGGGTGCGGATCGCGCGGTTGAGCAGCGGCTCCCGCTCGTCGGCGTCGAGCGCCTTGTAGGCCTCCGACGCCTTGGTGGAGTCGTGGCTGGCGAGCTCGTTGGGGTCGTACGACGGGTAGCTGGCCATCGCGAGGATCCGCCCGGTCTTCGGCTGGATCGCGACCACCGAGCCCTCGCCGCGCGGGCCGAGGGTGTCGCGCAGGCCCTCGAACGCCGCCTTCTGCGCGGCCGCGTCGAGGGTGAGCACCACGTTGCCGCCCTGGGCGGTCTCGCCCTTGAGCAGGTCGACCAGCCGGGTCACGAACAGCTGCGGGTCCTCGCCGGTGAGCACGGCGTTCTGGCTGCGCTCGATGCCGGTCTGGCTGCCGAGCTGGAGGTAGCCGGTCACCGGGGCGAACATCCGGGCCCCGGCCTCCGGGTAGACGCGCAGGTACTTGTAGCGGTCGTCGACCGGCTTGCTCGTGGCCACCGGCTCCTCGCCGACGATGATCTGGCCCCGCTCGCGGCTGTAGGAGGCCTCCGCGACGCGGGCGTTGCGGGGGTCCTTGTTGTAGGAGCCGGACTTCACGAACTGCACGTAGGTCACGTTCGCCATGAGGGCGAGGAACAGGAACATGCAGAAGATCGAGACCGCGCGGATCGGTTTGTTCACTTCTCGCTCACCACCTTCACGACCTGGGTGGCCTGCTCGTCCGGGTCCTCCGCGTCGGGCGTGAGGTCGGGCAGCGGCCGACGGGCCTGGTCGGAGATGCGCAGCAGCACCGCGATGATCACCCAGTTCACGACGAGGGACGAGCCGCCGTAGGACAGGAACGGTGTGGTCAGGCCGGTCAGCGGGATCAGCCGGGTGACGCCGCCGATGACGACGAACACCTGCAGCGCGAAGACCGCGGCCAGGCCGGTGGCGACCAGCTTGCCGAAGCCGTCGCGGGAGATCAGCGCCGCGCGCAGGGCGCGCTCCACGACCAGGCCGTAGAGAAGCAGCACCGCCATCACGGCGGTCAGGCCGAGCTCCTCGCCGATCGCGGCGAGGATGAAGTCGGACTCGACGTACGGCACCCGCTGGGGCATGCCCTCGCCGAGGCCACGGCCCACGAGCCCGCCCCAGGCGAAGCCGTAGAGCGCCTGCACCAGCTGGTAGCCCTTGCCGTCGGCGTCGGCGAAGGGGTGCAGCCAGATGTCGACGCGGCTCTGCACGTGGCCGAACAGCTTGTACGCCGTGACCGCGCCGCCGAAGAACAGCAGCGCGCCGACCACGAGCCACCCCGGCCGCTCGGTGGCGACGTAGAGCATGACCAGGAAGAGGCCGAAGAACAGCAGGCTGGAGCCGAGGTCGCGCTGCAGCACCAGGATGCCGAGGCTGACCACCCACATCATCAGGACCGGCCCGAGGTCGCGGCCGCGGGGCAGGTCGACGAACACGACGCGGCGCCCGGCGAGGGCGAGCGCGTCGCGGTGCACGACGAGGTAGCCGGCGAAGGTGATGACGAGCAGCAGCTTGGCGACCTCGCCGGGCTGGAAGCTGAACGGGCCGAGCGAGATCCAGATCTTCGCGCCGTTGATGGAGGTGCCCAGGCCGGGGATCATCGGCAGGATCAGCAGCACCAGCGCGGCCAGTCCCGAGGTGTAGGTGAACCGCGCGAGCAGCCGGTGGTCGGGCAGCGCGACCAGGGTGGCGACGAAGAGCGCGACGCCGAGGGTCATCCAGGTCAGCTGCTGGCTGGCCAGGCCGGTGTCCTTGGCGAGGTCGACGCGGTGGATGATCGCCAGGCCCAGGCCGTTGAGGGCCGCCACCACGGGCAGCAGCACCGGGTCGGCGTACGGCGCGACCAGGCGCACCGCGACGTGGGCCGCGACGACGAGCAGGGTCAGCCAGCCGCCGTACCCGATCAGGTTGGTGGGGACCTCGCCGTCGACGCCCAGTCCGACGGCGGCGTACGCGCCGATGCCGACGACCAGGGCGAGCACGAGCAGGAAGAGCTCCGCGCCCCGCCGGCGGCGGTGCACGAATCCCATCAGCGCGGAGTTGGTGGGCATGGCCGGCCTCACGACCCCTGCGGGCCGAGGGTGGTCAGGTCGGCCGCGCCGCCCTCGGTCGGGGTGGTGAACGGGGACGCGGAGCCGGTCGGCGGGGTCTGTCTTGTATGCACATCTTCGCGCCCACGAGA
>JADCLI010000029.1 GCA_016803235.1 Pimelobacter simplex | reverse complement strand
AGCCTCAAGGGCAAGTCACCCATCGACCGCGTGCCCAACCTCCCCGGGCAGAACACCTAGGGCGTGTCTCCCAAGTCAGCGCTGGTAGGGCTGTTTTGATGCGGGCATGTCTCGTGAACGAGTCCTGACCGACGCTCAGTGGGAGCGGATCGCGCCGTTCATGCCGTCCTCTGACGGTGTGAAGTCCCGGCCGTTCCGCGATCACCGGCAGGTCGTCGAGGGCGTGATCTACCGGTTCCGCACCGGGATCGCCTGGCGCGACCTGCCCGGATCGTTCGGGCCGTGGCAGACGGTCTGGAAGCGCCACAAGCGGTTCTCGACCGACGGCACCTGGGACAAGATCCACGCCCGCCTCCTCGCCGAGGCAGACGCAGCAGGCGACATCGACTGGATGGTCAGCGTCGACTCCACGATCAACCGCGCCCACCAGCACGCCACCACCCTGCGCCGTGTCGAGCGGCCTGCCGGCCGCCAGGTTCAGGGCCGAGCCACGGGCCTCACAGGGGGCTGAGTCGAACTACAAGAATCCACGCCCCAGCCTGCTCGAGGAGCCGCCAGATCACGCCCTGGGCCGCTCGCGTGGAGGCTTGTCGACCAAGATCCACCAGCTTGTCGATGGCCGCGGCCGGCCGCTGGTGATCGCGTTGACGCCCGGCCAGGCCGGCGACTCGCCCATGCTGAAGCCGTTGCTGGCGCAGCTCGCGGTCAAGCGACTCGGGCCCGGGCGTCCCCGCACCAGACCGGACGCGGTGCTCGGCGACAAGGCCTACTCCTCCCGAGCGATCCGCGCCGACCTGCGCGAGCGTGGGATCAGGGCCGTGATCCCGCAGCCCTCCGACCAGATCGGTCACCGCAAGAAGCGCGGGTCAGCGGGTGGTCGACCGCCCGCGTTCGACGCCAAGGCCTACAAGGGCCGCAATGTCATCGAGCGCTCCTTCAACGACCACAAGCAATGGCGCGGCATCGCAACCCGCTACGACAAACTCACCACCGTCTACCGAGGAGCCGTCGTCTTACGCGCCATCACCATCTGGCTCGCGACTTAGGAGACACGCCCTAGTTGTACCCGGCCAGGACGTTGGTAGCGGCGAGCCTGGTTGAACGAACGAGAACCTCCGAATGGGATGTGGCTTGTCTAAGGCCCACTCCAACCCGGAGGTTCTCGTGTCCCACCGTAATGCCCGCCTGACTGTCCACGGTCGCCGGCTGATCGTCCAGCGCCGCCAGGGCGGCTGGAAACAAGCCCACATCGCGGCAGCGATGGGGATCTCACGCAAGTGCGTGAAGTACTGGCTCGACCGTTACGAAGCCGAGGGCGATGCCGGGCTGGAAACCCGGTCCTCGCGTCCGCATTCGATGCCGACCAAGACCCCACCCGAGGTCGAGGAGAAGGTCCTCACAGCACGCGCCGAGCACCGCGACGGGCCCGATGTGTTGGCGCCCAAGGTCGGTGTGCCGGCCCGGACGATCTCGCGGATCCTGCGCCGCCACGGCGTGCCCTACTTGCGCGAGTGCGACCCGATGACCGGCGAGGTGATCCGATCCTCGAAACAGACCGCGGTGCGCTACGAACGCGACCGGCCCGGCGAGCTGGTGCACATGGACGTGAAGAAGCTCGGCCGGATCCCCGAAGGCGGCGGCTGGAAAGCCTTCGGTCGAGGCGGCGGCAACCGAGACCGTGATCACCGCATCGGCTACGACTACATCCACTCCCTCGTCGACGATCACTCCCGGCTGGCCTACAGCGAGGTCCTGCCCGACGAGAAAGGCACCACCTGCGCGGCGTTCCTCGCACGCGCCATCGACTACTTCGCTGCCCATGGCATCACCCGGATCGAGCGGCTGATGACCGACAACGCCTGGGCCTACCGCTACTCGCTGCGCGATGTCTGTGCCGCCCACCAGATCAGGCAGAAGTTCATCCGACCCCATGGCCCCTGGCAGAACGGCAAGGTGGAAAGACTGAACCGCACCCTGGCCACCGAGTGGGCCTACCGGCAGGTCTTCACCAGCAACGACGACCGCACTGCCGCCCTTGCACCCTGGCTCGAGTACTACAACACTGAACGCCGCCACAGCGCACTCGAAGGCCAACCGCCGATCAGCCGACTGCCACCAACCTGATGGCTGGGTACACCTAGTGGGCATCTCCGGAGGTTCTCCGGGTGTCCCGCACCCCGAGCACGCACCTCGCGGCGTTGCAGACGCTCGCGAGACAACCCGGTATGGCTTCGCGCCTGCGCCTTGCGATGCACGCACTCGGAGCGCGGGCCACCCCCGAACAACTTCCGGAGATGACCACTAGTCTCGGGCCCCATGGGGGTCCTGCGTCGCTCGGCCGCACCCGCTGCACTCGCAGCGGGCGCGTTGCTGCTCGGCGCCTGCGCCACCCCGGTCCCGACGGCGGAGCCCGCGACCGGCCCCACGGCCGCTTCCTCGTCCCCGGCGCCCGCCCCCACGCCGACCCCGCGGCAGGACGAGCCCTCCCGCTCCGGGGCGCGGGTCGACGTACCGACGGTCGAGATCATGGCCCAGCTCGCGCGCCGCGCCGAGCGGATCGCGAAGAGGCTGCCGCCGGTGGTCGTCCCCACCGACGTCGACCCGGCGTCGAACCGTGGCCTGGGCTACCGGGAGATGATCGAGTTCGGGTTCCCGGCGGACCAGTGGCCCTACCTCGACGCGCTGTGGCAGCGCGAGTCCGGCTGGAACCACCTCGCCGAGAACCGCAGCTCCGGCGCCTACGGCATCCCCCAGTCGCTGCCCGCCACCAAGATGGCCGTCGTCGGCAGCGACTGGCGCACCAACCCGCAGACCCAGATCCGCTGGGGGCTGGCCTACATCGCCGCGCGCTACGGCAACGCGCAGAAGGCGTGGGAGCACTCCCAGCGGACCGGCTGGTACTGAGCCGTTCCCGCGACCCCGGTCCGGACGGCGCAACTACCGGATCTGTTGCCGCTGGCGCGGTTCGACGACAGTTTCGGTAGTGGCGACGCAGTCGGGCCAGCCACGTCAGGCGATCCGAGCCAGCGCCGCGTCCTGCACGCACGCCGCGGCGGCCATCATCCCGGCGGCCGCGGCGACCAGCACCGACGCCATCGGCATGGGCAGGCCCGGGCCCTGGGCGAGGTCACCCGCGGCGTAGACGCCCGGCAGGCTGGTGCGCCCGAACGCGTCGACCACGACCGCCCCGGCCTCCGACAGCTCCAGCCCCAGCTGCGCCGCGAACGGCGCGGCCTGCTCCCACTCGGTCTTGACGAGCAGGCCGCCGAGGGTCGTCTCCACGCCGCCGGCCAGGGTGACGACGAGGCCGGCGCCCTCCTTGCGTACGGCGACCAGCCGGTCGGTCACGACGGCGGCTCCGGTGCGGGCGAGGAGCGCGGCGGTGGCGTCGTCGAGGTCGCCGCCGTCGGTGAGCACCACGCGGTCCTCGGCGATCGGCTGCAGCATCGAGGCCATCGCGGCCACGTGCGGCGCGGAGCCGAGGATGCCGACCCGGGTGCCGGCGTACTCGTGGCCGTGGCAGAACGGGCAGTGCGCGACCAGGTCGCCGAAGTTCTCGGCGATCCCGGGGACGTCCGGCAGGGTGTCGCGGACGCCGGTAGCGAGCAGCACGCGCCGGGCGCGGACCGGCTCCTGGCCCTCGATCTCGAGCAGGAAGTCGCCGAGCTCGCCGGAGATCCGGGTGACGCCGGCGCCGACGACGTCGAGGAAGTGCACGTCGTCGTACGCCTCGGCGTCCTTGCGGGCGGCGAGGCGGAGCTCGGCGGGCGGGGCACCGTCGTGGCCCAGGAAGTTGTGCATGTGGCCGGTCGGGTCGTTGCGGTAGCGATCGGTGCCGATCACGACGGTCGACCTGTGCATCCGGCCGAGGGTCTGGGCGGCCTGCAGGCCGGCGGATCCGGCGCCGACCACGGCGACGTCGTAGGGCTTCGCGGAGGTGGGGGAGTTGATCATGCGCCCAGCCTGTGACTTCATGTGAACATGAAGTCAAGTACCCGGGACATCCGCTGGTCCGTGGGAGAGCTGGCCGCCCGCTTCGAGCTCGAGACCCACGTGCTGCGGCACTGGGAGGACAAGGGCCTGCTGCACCCGGAGCGCGACTCCGCAGGCCGTCGGGTCTACGGCGAGGACGACGCCTACCGGGTGGCCGCGATCCTCGCCAGCAAGGCGTCGGGGATGAGCCTGGACCAGATCCGCACCCTCGTCGACGCGTCCGTGGAGGGTCGCCGGGACGCGCTGCGGGCCCATCTCGACGAGCTCGACCGGCGCCAGGCCGAGCTCGAGCGCTCCCGGCACATGACGCAGCACGCGCTCGAGTGCCGGGCGCACGACATCACCACGTGCCCGGGGTTCCAGGCCCACGTCTCCGACATCGTGGACGGCACGACGCAGGGCATCCGCTTCCTCGCCGGCCACTGACGCGTCCGCCGGAAGGCACGGACCCGGCTGGTAGAACCTTCCCCATGCGGCGGACCTCGGCAGCCCTCACCTCCCTGCTCGTGCTCGGCGGCGCCCTGAGCGCGTGCTCCGGCAGCGACACCGACGGCGCCGAGGCGGTGGCGAAGCAGCTCGCCGGCGCGCTCGTCGCGGCCGCGACCCCGCAGGCCGACGAGGCGAGCAAGGGCGCCGAGCCCCTGGCCTCCGTCCCGTTCGCCAGCACCGACGCAGCGGCGGTGGCGGAGTCGTACGCCGCGATCATCGACGGCATGGACGGTGTCGTGCCCGCGGTCTCGGTCAGGAAGGTCGACGCCGAGGCCGAGAAGCCGACCGCCACCCTGCGCTGGTCCTGGCCGGTCGTCGAGGGCGCGGACCCCTGGTCCTACGACACGACCGTCGCGCTGAGCAGCCAGGACGACACGTGGTCGGTCGCCTGGGCACCCGATGCCGTCGCCCCCGACCTGGCCGACGGCGAGACCCTGGACGCCGTCACCGAGGCCACGGACCGCGGCGACATCACCGGCGCCGGCGGCGCCGTCCTGGTGACCGAGCGCCCGGTGGTCAGGGTCGGGATCGACCGCTCGAAGGTCGACGCCGCACAGGCCCCGGCCTCCGCCCGGGCCCTGGCCCGGTTGGTCGGGATCGAGGCGAAGCCCTACGTCAAGGCGGTCGGCGGCGCGGGCCCCCGCGCCTTCGTCGAGGCGATCACCTTCCGCGCCGGTGAGGAGCCGGCGGGGTTCGCCGACGCCCTGGCCGGCATCGCCGGCGGACACACGGTCGATGCCGAGCTCGCCCTCGCGCCCAGCCGCGACTTCGCCGCGCCGATCCTCGGCCGGGTCGGCCCGGTGACCGCCGAGATGGTCGAGAAGGACCCGGAGAAGTACCGCTCCGGCGACGTCGCCGGCATCTCGGGACTCCAGGCCCGCTACGACGACCAGCTGCGCGGCAGTGTCGGACGGGTCGTGCACGCGGTGCCCGAGGACGCGGACGCGGAGCGCCGTGAGCTCTACCGCCGCGACGCCGAGCCCGGCCGCCCGCTCGCGATCACGCTCGATCCGGCGCTGCAGGCCCTCGCCGAGAAGGTGCTGGCGGCCACCGGGCCCGCCGCGTCGCTCGTCGCCCTCCGCCCGAGCGACGGGGCGATCCTCGCGGCCGCCAACGACGCAGGCACGGGTGGGCAGAACCACGCCACCTTCGGGCAGTTCGCTCCGGGGTCGACCTTCAAGATCGTGACCTCGCTGGCGTTGCTCCGCGCCGGCCTGACCCCCGACAGCCCGGTCGAGTGCACGCCGACGGTGACGGTCGACGGCCGCCGGTTCAAGAACTACTCCGACTACCCGTCGACCTCCCTCGGCACCATCGCGCTGCGCGAGGCGATCGCCCAGTCCTGCAACACCGCGCTGATCGACCAGCGCGACGCGCTCGGCCAGGGCGATCTCGCGTCGGCGGCCGCCACGCTGGGTCTCGGCATCGACCACGACCTCGGCTTCCCGGCGTACTTCGGCGAGGTCCCCGACCCGGCCAGCCAGACCGAGGCGGGGGCGTCGCTGATCGGCCAGGGCAAGGTGCTCGCCTCGCCGATGGCGATGGCGACCGTGATCGCGAGCGTCCAGGCCGGCACGACCGTCGTACCCCGTCTCGTCGACCAGGTCGACGTCAGCGTGCCCGCCGAGGCGAAGCCGCTCGCTCCCGGCGAGGCCGACCAGCTGCGGGCGATGCTGCGCCAGGTCGTCACCGAGGGCAGCGGCCGTGGCCTGGCCGACGTGCCGGGGTCGCCGGTCATCGCCAAGACCGGCACCGCCGAGTACGCCGACGGCGACACCATCCGCACCCACGCCTGGATGGTCGCCGCCCAGGACGACCTCGCCGTGGCCGTCTTCGTGCAGACCGGCCAGTCCGGGTCGCAGACGGCGGGCCCGCTCCTCGAGGCGTTCCTGCGGGGAGCACGCTGAACGCCGGACCACGCGTGTGCATGACGAAGGGGCCGCACCACGAGGTGCGGCCCCTTCGTTTTCGAGCTCCTCCCGCAGGAGGCCGGGTCAGCGTCCGCTCTGGACCCGGGCACCGGTGGCCGGCGTGCCCGCCAGCTTGGGCTTGGGAGTCTTGACCTTCGCCTTGGACGGGAGCGACTGGACCGGGTTGCCGGCCGGGGTGGTGCCCGCGGCGGTGGCCACGTTGACGACCTTGCCCGCGGCCAGGTCCTTCTTGCGCACCTTGTACGTCGCCGTGCAGGTGACCGAGCCACCCGGGGCGAGACCGGTCGCCGGGAGAGCCGGGCACGTCGGGGTGAGGCTGCCCTTGCCGCTGAACTGCTGCTCCGCGATCGAGATCGAGGCGAGCGCGATGTTGCCCGTGTTGGTGACCGTGAAGGTGTACTTGATCTTCTGGCCGAGGTGGGCGACCTTCTTGGGCGTCGCCTTCTTCACCAGCGAGATGCCCGGCGCGGCCGGCTTCACGGTGGCCGCGGCGGTGTTGTTCGCCGGGTTGCCACGGTCGGTGATGCTCACGTTGTTGAGGACGGGAGCGGAGCCGGTGAGGACCTGGCTGTAGACCACGGTCAGCGTCTCGCCCACGTCGAGGCCACGGACGTCGTCGCCGACGGGACGCGAGCAGTCGATCTTGCCGCCGGCCGGGATCTTGGAGCCCACCGCGGTGTCACAGGTGAAGGGCGTGCCGCCGCCGCTCGCCACGACCGACACGAGCGTGCCACCGGCGGCCTTGTCGTCGGTGATGGTCACCGTGTCGTCGATGCCCATCAGGTCGGGGCCGTTGTTGGTGACCTTGAGGGTGTAGGACACCGCCGTGCCGGGCTCGAAGACCTCCGCCGCAGCCGTCTTGGTGATGCCGAGGTCGTAGTTGCAGGGCACCCACTCGATCTCGCCGGTGCCGTTGCGGCTCGCGCCGTCGGGGGCGAGGGAGTCGCCCTCGGCCTGGGGGACGAAGACGGCGCCGTGTGCGGTGCTGAAGAAGCTGGAGCCGCCGCCACCGCCGCCACCGACGATCGCAGTGCCGACGTCGGGGTCGGTGGGGTCACTGGTGCCGCCGCTCACGTCGCCGACGGTGGTGGCACCACCGCCGCCGCCGAAGTAGCCGGCACCGCCACCGCCGCCCTGGTCCGCGCCGTCGCCGCCGCCGCCGTCGCCGCCGTTGCGGGCGTCGCCCGGCATGCCGTTGTCGGCCGGCTTGTCGGCGTGGACGCCGCCGAGCCCGGGAGCGTCGGCCGCGCCGGCGCCACCGCCGCGCGGCGCGCGAGGCGTGGCCGAGGCGTCGACGCCGCTGGCGCCGTCCTGGCCGGCGAAGGCGCCCGGACCCTCGATGACACCGGCGTGGCCGCCTCCACCTGCGTTGGGGTTGTGACCGCCGCCGGAGCCGCCGCCACCACCGACCAGGGCGATGAGGTCACCATTGAGGAGGAGGCTGGTGTAGCCACCGCCACCAGCGCCGGGGTGGGTCCCCGCGCCACCGTTGCCACCCTGGTCGGTGCCGGAGGCGCCGCCGGCGCCACCGCCCGCGCCGCCGCGTCCGACGACCCCCGTCAGCACGTCGGTCGGGGACACCGGGATCCGGAACTGGAGTCGGGCACCCTGTCCACCGCCGACCTGCGTCGGGTCGTCGGTGGGGGGCTCGTCGTCGTTGTCGGCGCCGGAGATGGCCGTGCCGCCGTTGCCACCCTCGAGGGTGACGATCGCGGCGCAGGTGCCGGGGGCGGCGCTGACGTCGTACGCGCCCAGCGCGAGGACCTGCGGTTCGGTCGGCGGCTCGGCCGGGTCGGAGTGGGCCGGCGCCGCGGCGCCGAGCATGCTGATGGTTGCGGTCGCGGTGGCCAGCGCGGCGATGCCGGCGAGCCTCACGCGATGGAGGGGGGACATGAAAGCGGACATGGCCGAACAACTACCGAGTCCCGGGTGGTCCTCACGGCCAGAAGGGCCCGATCAGGCCGAAATGCCCCCCGAACGGGTGACACGACCCGCGTGCCCGGGCCCCCGCGACGACTCCGCGACGTCACCTCGTGGTGTCGTCGAAAAATGGAGAGAGCCCCTCATTGCATGGGGTCAACGAGGGGCTCAGTCGTATCGGTGCTCCCTCCGAAGTACGACTGGTGCCACTCTAGCGCGCCGGTGGTGAGGGGCAAGGGCTCGCGTCGAGATTTCCTCCGGTCGTACCCCATCCTTGGGACCTTCGTCCCGGGCCGGGCCCTCCCGAACTCGCCGACGCAGTGCCACAGTGGGCGCATGACCTTCCGCGAACGCCTTGTCCACCTGCTCCCGGAGTCGCGTCGCCAGCTCTACGTCGGCGGCGCCTGGGTCCCCTCGGGCAGCGGTGCCCGGATCGAGGTGCTCGACCCGGCGGACGGGTCCGTGCTGACCGACGTCGCCGACGGCACGCTCGACGACGCCCGTGCGGCCCTGGACGCCGCGGCGGGCGCCCAGGAGTCGTGGGCGGCCACGCCGCCGCGCGAGCGGGGGGAGATCCTGCGCCGGGCGTTCGGGCTGGTCACCGAGCACGCCGACGACCTCGCCCTGGTGATGAGCCTGGAGATGGGCAAGCCGATCGCCGAGGCCAAGGGCGAGGTGACCTACGGCGCCGAGTTCCTGCGCTGGTTCTCCGAGGAGGCCGTGCGGATCCACGGTCGCTGGATGCAGAACCCGGCCGGCGGCAGCCGGCTGCTGACCGTGCGCAAGCCGGTCGGGCCGTGCCTGTTCATCACCCCGTGGAACTTCCCGCTGGCCATGGGCACCCGCAAGATCGGCCCCGCGGTGGCGGCCGGCTGCACGATGGTGGTCAAGCCCGCCTCGCAGACCCCGCTGACCATGCTCCTGCTCGCGGCGCTGCTGGCCGAGGCGGGCCTGCCCGCCGGTGTGCTGAACGTCGTCACGACCTCCGACTCCGGCGGCTTCAGCAAGACGCTGCAGGCCGACCCGCGGCTGCGGAAGGTCAGCTTCACCGGCTCGACCGGCGTCGGCAAGTCGCTGGTCGAGCAGTCGGCCGGCCAGCTGCAGCGGATGTCGCTGGAGCTCGGCGGCAACGCACCCTTCCTCGTCTTCGCCGACGCCGACCTCGACGCCGCCGTCGACGGCGCGATGATCGCCAAGATGCGCAACATGGGCGAGGCCTGCACCTCGGCGAACCGCTTTCTCGTCGAGGCGTCGGTCGCCGAGGAGTTCGGCAGCAGGCTCGCCGAGCGGATGGGCGGCCTGCGGGTCGGCCGGGGACAGGACGTCGGCGTCCAGGTCGGTCCGCTCATCGACGCCAAGGCGGTCGCCTCGGTCTCCGCGCTGGTCGACGACGCCGTCGACCGCGGTGCCCGGCTCCTCACCGGCGGCAAGGCCCCCGGCGGCGACGGCTTCTTCTTCCCGCCGACGGTGCTGGCCGACGTACCGGCCGATGCCGACGCGGTCCGCAACGAGATCTTCGGCCCGGTCGCCCCGATCACCACGTTCACCAGCGAGGACGAGGCGATCCGGCTGGCCAACTCCACCGAGTACGGCCTCGCCGCCTACGCCTTCACCCGCGACCTGGCCCGCACGATCCGGCTCGCGGAGCGCCTCGAGACCGGCATGCTCGGCATCAACACCGGCCTGGTCTCCAACCCGGCCGCGCCGTTCGGTGGCGTCAAGGCGAGCGGCTTCGGGCGCGAGGGCGGGTTCGAGGGGATCGAGGAGTACCTCGACACGACGTACGTCGCCCTGCCGGTGACCTGAGCCCGCTGGCGGGCGCTTGACCCGAAGCGCGCTTGAGGTTGTCTGCTGGGAGTACGACGGGATCCGGCGCCGGCCACCGATGAAATCGGTGGCCGGCGTTGGTCCACGCGGGCAGACTCGGAGGACCGCCATGACCGACCAGCTCGCTCCCCTCGTCCCCGTGCCGGAGGAGCCCGATCCCGGGCTCCGCGGCCCACGGCGGATCCCGCGCGCCTTCACGCCCTTCCGGCACTCCGCCTACCGGCGGCTCGGCTCGGCGCTGGTGCTGACCAGCTTCGGCAGCGGCGTGTGGATCGTGGCCCTGGTCTGGGAGGTGATCCGGATCGGCGGGGGCGCCAGCGCGCTCTCCGCGGTCACCACCGCCGGCGCCGTCGGCGTGCTGCTGCCGGCGCTGCTCGGCGGCGTCGTCGCCGACCGGGTCCCGCAGAAGCTGATCCTCATCGTCACCACGACCGTCGAGCTGCTCGGCATGAGCCTGGTGGCGGTGCTGTCCTTCACCGATCTCACCCAGCTGTGGCACCTCGCGACCGTCGCGTTCGTCGCCGGCATGGCGATGGCGTTCTACTACCCGGCCTACTCCGCCTGGCTGCCGGCGCTGGTCCCGGAGGAGGACCTGCTCGCCGTCAACGGCTTCGAGGGCATGGTGCGCCCGACCATCGGCCAGGCCCTCGGCCCGGCCGTCGCGGGCGGCGTGGTGGGTGCGAGCTCGTCGTCGGCGGCGATCTCGGTGGCCGCGGCGGCGTACCTCGGTGGGTTGCTGGTGCTGCTCCTGGTGCCGCTCACCGCCGTCCGACGCGACCTGCCGGCAGCCGAGGCCGGCGCTCCGGGCGGCGCGCTCCGGGCGATCCGCACCGCGCTGGCCGACATGCGCGAGGGCTTCGGCTACATGGTGCGCACCCCGTGGCTGCTGGCGACCCTGCTCTTCGCGTCGGTCATGGTGCTGGTGATGATGGGCCCGCTCGAGGTCCTCGTGCCGTTCCTCATCAAGGACGAGCTCGGCGGCGGTCCCGGCGACCACGCGGTCGTGATGGCCTGCTTCGGCATCGGCGGCGCGGTGGGCTCACTGGTGACCGGCTCGCTGCCGATGCCGCGGCGCTACCTCACCTGGATGAACCTGATGTGGGGCGTCGGCTGCCTGCCGTTCCTCGTGATCGGGTTCGCGACCGCCGTCTGGCAGGTCGCGGCCGCGGCCTTCGTGCTGGGTGCGCTGTTCTCCGCTCCGATGGTGATCTGGGGGACGCTGCTGCAGCGCCGGGTCCCGCCCGAGCTGCTCGGCCGGGTCGCGTCGCTCGACTTCTTCGTCTCGATCAGCCTGATGCCGGTCTCGATGGCGGTCGCCGGACCGGTCGCCGACCTGATCGGGCTGGAGGCGACCTTCGCGATCGCGGCACTGGTGCCCGGGGTGGCCGCGGCCGTCGCGATCGTCGGCGCCCGCCTGCCTGCCGACGAGCTGGCGCACCCGCTGCGTGACGAGCCGGTCAGCTCGTGAGGCTGGTCAGCAGCTTGACGTTGTGCCGGTACCCGACCGCCTCGTAGCCGACCACGGTCACCCACGGCGCCAGCGCGAGCACGAGCAGGCACCAGGCCAGGTCGACGTCCGCCTGTGCCATGACCACCGGCAGCACCAGCACGACGGCCGTGACCGCCAGGAGCACCAGGTGGAAGGCGTCGAAGGAGCGTGAGAGGAGTGAGTAGCCGGCGTAGAAGACGGCGATGAACAGCGCGACCGGTACGACGACGGTGAGCACCGTCGCGGTCAGGCCCAGCTTGCTGTGGTGGTCGAGGTAGTACGCGCCCACGTGCAGGCCGGCGCCGATGGCGACGATGGTGCCGAAGAGTCCCATCGCGCCGTACCCGAAGCCGAAGGAGCGCTCGCGACGGGCGTGCAGGATCTCGCCGGCCGGGATGGCGAAGTAGCACCACCAGATCCCGAAGGTCAGCGCTGTGCCGGCGAGGGTGAAGAGCGCGATCTCCCAGGTGAGGCCGTCCTCGGCGAGCACGTTGATCGCGGCCATCGTGCCGATCATCCCCTCGCCGAGGGTGATGATGACCATCAGGCCGTAGCGCTCGGCGATGTGGTGGGCGTGCCACGGTGTGCCGCCGCGAGCGCGCTCGGCGACGGCGGGGCCGCCGACCTCGACGAGGAAGGGCACGATGATGAGCGCGAACGTGGTGCCGACCGGCAGGTCGACGAGGGCGAGCACGCACCACAGCACCTGGGCGATGGCGATGGAGACGACGTACGTGCGGCAGGCGGGCCGGCGGGCCGGGTCGTGCTGACCGGCCCGCAGCCACTGGAAGATCATCGCGACGCGCATCACGACGTAGCCCCACACGATGACGTCGTTGTCGAGCGTCTCGCCGTGCTGGGTCACCGACTCGAACATCGGCTTGATGCCCAGCGCGAAGATCAGCACGCCGATCATCTGCACCATCGTGGTGACTCGGTAGATCCAGTCGTCGGTGTCGTAGGCCGAGGCGAACCAGGTGAAGTTGATCCACGCCCAGGTGATGCCGAAGGTCGCGAAGGCGAACGCGGCGATGCCGCCGCCGACGTGGTCCTCGGCGAGGGCGTGCGCGAGCTCGTTGGCCGCGGTCCCGAAGGCGACCACGAAGGTGAGGTCGAACAACAGCTCCAGCGGGGTCGACGCGCGGCCGGTCTCGTGCGGGTCACGGCCGGTCATCCGGCGGATGCGGTGGCGGACCGCGGACTCGGTGTCGCGTTCCTCGGCCTGCTCGGCATGGTGCTCCGACATGCGCCGCAGTCTAGGAGCCTGCTGGACAGGAGGGGCGAACGCGAGCGGTGCCGGGCGCGTGCGGTCGCCAGTGCGGCGAGGACAGGCGTGGCGGGTCAGTTCGCCCGAGCCCAACGCGGCGAACGCTCCACCCCGCGCCACGCAGCCGCGCGGATTCAGCAGTCTCCTGGGGGCGGCACCGTGCGTCGACCTGCTCTACGAACGCCTCCCGAGCAGTGCGAGGACGTGCACCCCGGCGGGCGCCTCGACGTCGACCGGCACCGGCGGCGCGAACCGGTCGTCGCCCGCGAGCGCGATCTGCAGGGCCGAGGGGAGCAGCGCCACGGCGAGCGGCTCGGGCAGCGGCTCGGCGTGGCCGGTCGCGCGGCGCACGTCCCAGCCGTGCACGGCGATCTCGAGCGCCGCGATCCGCGCGATCGCGTCGACCGGGAGCGGGTGACCGCCGACGTCCACGGTCGGCTGGTCGGCGTGCAGCCAGGCGGTGAGCAGGGCGCAGGCCTTGAGCTGCAGCGCCTCGACCCGGGCCTCGAGGGGAGTGGGGGCGGCGCTGCTGAGCCCGACCGCGCCCCCCGCCGCCTCGGCGAACGCGTCGAGGGCGTCCTCCATGTGGGCCAACAGGTCGGCGAGGTCCCAGCCGGTGCAGGGCGTGGGGCGGGTGACGTCGGCGCACGTGACGGTGCCGAGCGCGGCACGGGTGTAGTCGAGCGCGCGCTGCAACAGGTCCAGGCCGGCGACCATCCCGTCCGGCGCGGTGGCGGCGGACACGGCGCTCGTCCTACGCCGGGACGTAGTCGGCGGGCAGCCGCTCCGGCAGCCCGAAGCGCGCGAACAGCCGGGCGTCGAAGAACGCCGTGACGTGCTCCACCCGCAGGTCGTCGCCCGCGCCGGTCAGCTGCAGCACCTGCAGGTGGAACGGCTCGAAGTGGCCGTCGGGCTGGCGCATGTAGAGCCCGAACGCCGGCTGCCCGTTGGCGACGGTCTCGATCATCGGCATGTCGTTGCAGCCGCCCGGGCACTTGGTGCCGACCAGCTCGCCGATCGCCGTCGCGCCCTTGAAGTGGTTGAGGAAGGGCGGCATGTCCCAGGTGGCGTCGTACTTGAGCAGCTGGACGATCTGGTCGATGTCCTTGCGCCAGAAGGCCTGCAGGTAGGCGTCGAGCAGGCTGCGCTGGGCCCGGTCGAGGTCGGGCTCGACCGTGTCGGGCGACAGGCCGCGCTCGGCGAGCTGGGCGTGGGCGCGCTGCAGCGCGGAGTTCACGGCCGCCGTCGTCGTGTCGAGCGCGGTCGCCGTCTCGGCCGCCGACCAGCGCAGCACGTCGCGCAGGATGAGCACCGCGCGCTGGCGGGCCGGGAGGTGCTGCAGGGCGGCCACGAAGGCCAGCCGGATCGTGTCGCGCTCGGCGACCTCGACGGCGGCGTCGGGGATCGGCTCGAGCCACGGGACCTCGTGGTCCTCGAGCAGCTCGTCGGAGGGAGCCGAGTCCGCCGTACCGAGGCCGGTCGGCAGCGGGCGCCGGGGCTTGGCCTCGAGGTTGGTCAGGCACACGTTGGTGGCGATCTTGTAGAGCCAGGTGCGCACCGAGCTGCGGCCCTGGAAGCTCGCCGACGCCTTCCATGCGCGCAGGAAGGTCTCCTGCACCAGGTCCTCGGCCTCGTGCACCGAGCCGCTCATCCGGTAGCAGTGCGCCATCAGCTCGCGCTGGTAGCGGCCCGTGAGGGTGTCGAAGTCGGCGAGCTCGTCATTCGCCGTCGTCGTGTCGGTCGTCTTCGCCTCGGTCACCGTTGCGCTTCCCATCGCTACCCCCGTGGTCTCGCCAGTCTGCCTGATGGGTGTGACCGGGGGCGAGGGGAAAACTCATCGGTGGGCGCGCAGGACCTCCAGGACCCTCTCGGCGGCGGGGACCGCGAGGGCGCGGTCGGCGGGCACCAACCCGATCCGGGTACGCCGGTCGAGCAGGTCGGCGACATCGGCCGCCCCCTCGTGGGTGACACCGAAGAACAGCTCGGCCCACACGGTCGGGATGCCCGCCGCGATCGGCGCGAGGAGCCTCTCCTCGGTCCAGCCGCTGGCGTCGTGTGCGGCGGCGAGCGCGAGGTCGGCGTCGGCGCCGTACCGACGGACCAGGCGGGCCGCGCCGGGGTGGTCGGCCCTGGCCGCGCGGTCGGCGAGCGCCTCGCGCGGCGCGGCGCCGGCGAGCGGCAGGGTCGCGGTGACGCAGGGGCCTGCGGTGAGGCGGGCGTGGGCGACGGCCGCGTCGACGGCGTCCTCGGCCATCCGGCGGTAGGTCGTGAGCTTGCCGCCGACGATGGTGACGACGCCGGTCGGCGAGGTGAGCACGGCGTGCTTGCGGGACAGGTCGGCTGTCGCGTCGTCGCCGCTGTCGAGGAGCGGGCGCAGGCCGGCGAACGCTCCGACCACGTCCTCGCGGCGCAGTGGGCGGGCGAAGGAGGCCGCGACGACGTCGAGCAGGAAGCCGATCTCGACCTCGGTCGGCTCGGCGACGTCGGGGACCGGACCGTCGACGGGCTCGTCGGTCAGGCCGACGTAGAACTGCCCGTCCGGCTGGGGCAGCACGAGCACGAAGCGGTTGGTCTCGCCGGGGATCGGCGCGAACACGGCCACGTCGAGCCCGGGGAGGGTGCCGGCCCGCAGCACCAGGTGGGTGCCGCGGGAGGGGCGCAGGCGGACGTCGTCGACCAGGTCGCCGGCCCACACCCCGGCCGCGTTCACGACGGTGCGGGTGGTGACGGTGGCGGTCTCGCCGGTCAGCTCGTCGCGCAGCGTCACCTCACGGCCGCTCGCGGTCAGGACCCGGGCGTGGGTGTGCACGTGGGCGCCACGGTCGGCCGCGGTCCGCGCGATCGTGGTGACCAGGCGGGCGTCGTCCTCGAGCTGGCCGTCCCAGCCGAGATAGGCGCCGCGCAGGCCGTCGGTGCGCAGCGGAGGGGCCACCCGGCGGGTCTCGGCGGCGCTGAGCCGCCGCGGCCGGGGAAGGGTGTCGCCACTGGTCCCGGCGGCACGGCGCAGCAGGTCGCCGCCCAGGAAGCCGGCGCCGGCAAGGGTGCCCATCGGTCGGCTGACCCCGGCGGACAGGGGGATGATCGAGGGCAGCGGCCGGGTGAGGTGCGGCGCGGTGGTCTCCATCAGGATCCCGCGCTCGACAGCGCTCTCGTGGGCGATGCCCACCTGGCCGGAGGCGAGGTAGCGCAGACCGCCGTGGACCAGCTTGGAGGAGAAGCGCGACGTACCGAAGGCGATGTCGTGGGCGTCGACGGCGAGGACCCTCAGGCCGCGCGCGACCGCGTCGAGCGCGACCCCGGCACCGGTGACACCGAGGCCGATCACGACCACGTCGACCTCGGTGGGGACGGCAGTGAGCCCGGGCGTGATCCGGGTGGGGGAGAGGGTCATGGCGCGAGGCTCCGGGAGACGAGGGCGTGCAGCTCGTCGTCGAGCGCGGACTGGTCCACGGCGTCGTCGACCATGGTGTGCGCGGAGAGGACGAAGCCGTGGGCGGCGAGGACCAGGCCGCGGGCGACGGCCTGTGGGTCGCCGTCGGTGATGGTCCGGGCGTCCTGGCCGGCGCTGATCGCGGCGGCCAGGACCTGGAGGATCAGCTCCTGCGAGCGCCCACGTCGGGCCAGCAGGTAGGGAAGGATCAGCTCAGGGTCGAGCTCGACGATCCGGGTGAACAGCTCGTTCTCGCGCAGCGCGTGGACGGTCGCGACCACGGCGTCGGCGATCGCGTCGGGGGTGGGCGACGCGGTCACGGTGGCGTCGGTCGCTTCGCTCCCCGCCTGCTTCGCATCCACCCCCGACGCGACGAGCGTGCCCCACTCGCGGGTCATCAGGTCGCCGAGCAGGGCCGGCATGTCGGACCAGGCGCGGTAGATCGTCATCCGCGAGACACCGGCCCGGCGGGCGACCTCGGTGAGCGTCGTCCGTCGCCAGCCCACGTCGAGGATGCACTCGCGCGCGGCATCGAGGTAGGCGTCGCGCGGATCGCTGTTGTGACGATGTGACGTCATGTGTAACACTGTAACACATGACGACCGAGCGCCCCTCCGTTCTCCAGCCCGAGATGCCTGCCACGCGTTGGGGCGACCCGGCCCACGCGGCCGGCCTGCCGGACGGCGTCCGTGACCTCGTCGGCCTGGTGTTCCCGATCCGCGACACCCCCGCGTGCGCCGACGTGGCCGTTCCTGCGCCTCGCCTCGCCGCCGACCAGGTCGCCGGCCTGCGCGCGATCGTCGGCGACGACAACGTCGTCCTCGACGACGAGCTGCGCCGCCAGCGCACCCGCGGCAAGTCCACCCCCGACCTGCTCCGCCAGCGCACCGGCGACCTCGGTGACGCACCCGACGTCGTCGTCCGCCCGGCCGGTCACGACGAGGTCGTCGCGGTCCTCGCCTACGCGCAGGAGCAGCGGATCGCCGTCGTCCCCTTCGGCGGGGGCACGGCGGTCACGGGCGGCCTGGTCGCCGACCCCGCCGGTCTCACCGGCATCCTCTCGCTCGACCTCGGCCGGATGCGTGGCCTCCTCGCGCTCGACCCCGTCTCCTCGACGGCGACCCTCGAGCCCGGCCTGCGCGGCCCCGAGGCCGAGGCGCTGCTCTCCCAGCACGGGCTGATGCTCGGCCACTTCCCGCAGTCCTTCGAGTACGCCTCGATCGGCGGCTTCGCCGCGACCCGCTCCAGCGGCCAGTCGAGCGCGGGCTACGGCCGGTTCGACTCCATGGTCGTCGCGCTGCGCGTCGCCACCCCGGTCGGCGAGGTCCGGCTCGGTGCCTCCCCGGCCAACGCGTCCGGCCCGGACCTGCGCGAGCTGTTCCTCGGCTCCGAGGGCGTCTTCGGCGTGATCACCGAGGTCACCGTCCGGGTCCGGCCGCTGCCCGAGGTCAAGGAGTACGAGGGCTGGCGCTGGGCCTCGTTCGCCGAGGGCGCCGACGCGATGCGGGCGCTCGCCCAGTCCGACCTGCTGCCCACGGTCCTCCGGCTCTCCGACGAGAACGAGACCGCGATCAACCTCGCCGACCCCGACTCCATCGGCGGCGAGGGAAGCGCCGGCTGCCTGATGATCGTCGGCTACGAGGGCACCCCCGACGCCGTCGCTGCCAAGAAGGCCGCGGTCACCTCGGCGCTCACCGCGCTCGGCGGTGCTCCGCAGGGCTCCGGGCCGGGCGAGGCGTGGGCGCACGGGCGGTTCAACGCGCCGTACCTGCGCGACAGCCTGCTCGACGTCGGCGTCCTCGTCGAGACGCTCGAGACGGTGACCTTCTGGAGCAACCGGGAGAACCTCTACACCCGCGTGAAGGCGGCGCTGCAGGAGGCGCTCGGCGAGGGCGCGATGGTGCTGTGCCACATCTCGCACGTCTACGCGACCGGGTGCTCCCTCTACTTCACCGTCGCCGCCCCCGGTGGCGAGGACCCGCTCGCCACCTGGCTCCCGGCCAAGGCCGCGGCCTGTGAGGCGATCGTCGCCGCCGGTGCCTCGATCACCCACCACCACGCGGTCGGCACCGACCACAAGCCCTACCTCACCGCCGAGATCGGCGAGGTCGGCGTCGAGGTGCTGCGCGCGGTCAAGCAGGCCGTCGACCCCGCCGGCATCCTCAACCCGGGGGTGCTGATCCCGTGACGGCGGGCGGCCGGAGGGCCTTCGCCTTCCTCGTGAACCCCGCCTCCGGCGGCGGCGCGGCGCCGAGGGTCGTCGTGCCGCTGGCGCGGGCGCTGCGCGAGGCGGGCGCCGAGGTCGAGGTGACCTACACGACCTCGGCCGCCGAGACGCCCGCGCTCGTCGACGCTGCGGTCGCCCGTGACGCGGTCGTGGTGTCCGTCGGCGGCGACGGGATGCTCTCCTCGGTCGCCGGCTCCGTCGCGGAGCGCGGCGGCGTGCTCGCCGTCGTCCCGGCCGGGCGCGGCAACGACTTCGCCCGGATGCTCGCGATCCCCACCGACACCGGCGCCCAGGCGAGGCTGCTGCTCGCCGCCGAGCCGAGGCCGATCGACCTGCTCCGTGCCACGCAGGCCGACGGGTCGTCGTACGTCGTCGCGGGGTCGGTCTACGCCGGCGTCGACGCCCGCGCGGCCGAGATCGTGGACCGCTCGCACTGGCTGCCCTCGGCGCTGCAGTACCCCTACGCCGCGGTCCGGGCTCTCGCGACCTACCGTCCGGTGCAGTGCACCCTCGAGGTCGACGGCGAGCGCACGACCCACCAGGCCGCGACGGTGGTCGTCGCCAACTCCCGCTTCTACGGCAAGGGGATGGCGATCGCGCCGACCGCGTCGGTCGACGACGGGCTGCTCGAGGTGGTCGTGATCGAGGCCGCCTCGCACCTCGACCTGATCCGCTCCCTCCCCAAGGTGTACGACGGCAGCCATGTCGACCTCGCGGAGGTGACCGTGCGCACCGGCCGGAGCGTCAGCCTCTCGGGGCGGCACCGGGGCGGCGCCGCCGTCCCCGTGGGCGCCGACGGCGAGAGCCTCGGCCCCCTCCCCGCCGACGCCGCCACGCCGCTGCGGGTCGACCTGCTCCCCGCGGCGGTCCGGGTCCTGGCGTGAGGGCTCAGGCGGGGGCCGGCAGGGAGCGGGCGATGATCTCCTTCATGATCTCGCTGGTGCCGGCGTAGATCTGGGAGACGCGGAGGTCGGCCCAGGCGCGGGCGATGGGGTACTCGTTCATGTAGCCGTAGCCGCCGTGCAGCTGCAGGCAGGTGTCGGCGACCTTCTGCGCGCGCTCGGAGCACCACAGCTTGGCCATCGCGACGGTGGGGATGTCGAGCTGGCCCTCGAGGTGCAGGCCGATGCACTCGTCGACGAAGGAGCGGGCCACGCGGGCCTCGGTGGCGACCTCGGCCATCTTGAACTTAGTGTTCTGGAAACCCCAGATCGGCCGGTTGAAGGCGTGCCGGTCGTGGACGTAGCGCATGGTCTCCTCGAAGCAGAGCTCCATCGCGGCGACGTTGGAGACCGCGACGATGAGCCGCTCCTGGGGCAGCTGCTCCATGAGCTGGATGAAGCCTTGGCCCTCCTCGGTGCCGAGCAGGTT
Organism: Pimelobacter simplex; assembly: GCA_016803235.1. Lineage (GTDB taxonomy): Bacteria > Actinomycetota > Actinomycetes > Propionibacteriales > Nocardioidaceae > Nocardioides > Nocardioides simplex_A. The sequence goes on along the minus strand of JADCLI010000029.1, from coordinate 51,404 downwards.
GGACACCGGCACGCGGACGTCCGAGAAGTTGAGCTCGGAGGTGTCCTGGCCCTTCATGCCGATCTTGTCGAGCACGCGGCCGCGGGAGAAGCCGGGGGTGTCGGTCGGGACGATGACCAGCGAGATGCCGGCGGCCGCCTCCTCCGGGTTGGTCTTCACGACCACCACGACGACATCGGCCTGCGCACCGTTGGTGATGAAGGTCTTGGAGCCGTTGATGACGTACTCGTCGCCCTCGCGGATCGCCTTGGTGCGCACGTTCTGCAGGTCCGAGCCGGTGCCCGGCTCGGTCATCGCGATCGCGGCGACGGCCTCGCCGCTGGCCATCTTGGGGAGCCACTCGTGCTTCTGGGCCTCGGTGCCGTACTTGAGGATGTAGTGCGCGACGATGCCGTTGTGGAGCGAGACGCCCCACGAACTGTCGCCGACCCGGGCCTGCTCCTCGATGAGGATCGCCTCGTGGGCGAACGAGCCGCCTCCGCCGCCGTACTCCTCCGGGATCGACAGGCACAGCAGGCCGACCTCGCCGGCCTTGTTCCACAGGTCGCGGTCGACCTGCTTGTTGGCGATGTAGGTCTCGACGTTCGGCTTGATCTCCTTCTCGCAGAAGGTCCGCGCGAGGTCGCGGAAGTCGTCGAGGTCGGTGTTCATCCAGGGTGAGCGGCGCATGGGTACAGGGTGTATCACGCCGCACCGTCCGGATACAAGGTGTATCCGGACCCCGGGCCGCGATAGCGTCGTCGCATGGTCGACGTGGCGGACGTGGCGAAGTGGGTCGACTCGACCGTGCGCCGGCGCAGCGCCAAGGAGGCGCTCGAGAGCGACGCCCGCCGGGCCCAGGTCGTGCAGGCCGCGGTCGACGCGATCGAGGAGGGCGGCGGACAGGTGGGGATGGGACAGATCGCCGAGCGTGCCGGCATCCCGCGGCCCAACGTCTACCGCCACTTCGCGAGCAAGGAGCAGCTCGACGCCGAGGTGGCGCGGTTCGCGGCGACCGAGCTGCTGCGCCGGGTCCGGCCGCACCTGTCGACGCCGGGTACGCCGGTCGAGATCGTCCGCGGCCTGATCGCGCCGTGCGTCGCCTGGGCTGCCGAGCACCCGCACCTGTTCCGCTTCCTGGCCGCCCAGCAGCAGACCAAGGCGCTGCACCGCGCGCGCCTGGGCCGCACCCGGCTGCTCAGCGAGATCGCCGACGCCGCCCGCGCGTACCTCAGCCAGACGCCGCTCTCGGCCGACCCGCCCGAGGGGGTCCTGGTCGGCGTGATGGGCATGGTCGACGCGAGCATCATCTGGTGGTTCGACCACCACGACGAGAGCCAGGAGCAGCTCGTCGACCGGCTCACCCGCCAGGTCGTCTCGGTCCTCGTCGACACCCTCGCGCAGTACGGACTCGTCGTCCCCGACGACCTGGTGCTCCGACCGGTGGCGCCGAAGCCGGCGGGCTGAGCCCGGATCCCGGGAATACCTGCGCCCCCGGTGGACTTGTGGCACCATCATTTCAAGTTTGAAATAATGGAGCGACCATGACGACCTGCCCCACCCGCGCCCGCCGGGAGCACGTCCCGACCGTGCCGGCCCTCCCGTACGCCGAGCCCGCGGCCGCCGTCCGCACCCGGGTCGTCGTCCCGTTGCGCTTCCCCGACGGCTACGCGACCACCGCCGACGTGGTCACCTTCGACGGCCTGGCCGACGGCAAGGAGCACCTGCTGCTCGGCCTGGGCGACTGGCGCGGGCGCCTCGACACGCTCGCCCACGGCGGCCCGGCACCGCTGGTCCGCCCGCACAGCGAGTGCCTGACCGGCGACGTCTTCGGCTCCCAGCGCTGCGACTGCGGTCCGCAGCTGCGCGAGGCGGTGGAGCGGATCACCGACGAGGGCGGCTTCCTGCTCTACCTGCGCCAGGAGGGCCGCGGCATCGGCCTGTACGCCAAGCTCGACGCCTACGCCCTCCAGGACGCCGGCCTCGACACCTACGAGGCCAACCTGGCGCTCGGCCGTGGCGAGGACGAGCGCGACTACCGCGCCGCCGCCCAGATGCTGCGCGCCGTCGGTGCCGACCGGATCCGGCTGCTGAGCAACAACCCGGACAAGGCCCGCCAGCTCGCGTCGTACGGTGTGGTCGTCGACGAGCGGGTGCCCACCGGGGTGCACCTGTCGGCCGCCAACGAGCGGTACCTCACGGTCAAGCGCGACCACACCGCGCACACCCTCGACCTCGACGGGCTCTCGGCATGAACGAGCCGCGCTGGCTGGACGAGGAGGAGATGGCGGCGTGGCTGCCGCTCATCCGGTTCGTCCAGGAGCTGCCGCAGGCGATCGACCGGCGGCTGCGGGAGGAGGCGGGCCTCACGCACACCTACTACGCGATGCTCGCCAACCTCGCCGCGGCGCCGGACCGGATGCTGACCATGGGCGAGCTGGCGCGGCTGACCGCCACCAGCCCGTCGCGCCTGACCCACGCGATCGCCGTGCTGGAGCAGCGCGGCTGGGTCACGAAGGCGCACTGCCCCAACGACCGGCGCAGCCAGTTCGCCGTGCTCACCGACGAGGGCCAGGCGTTGCTGGAGCGGATCGCCCCCGGCCACGTCGCGCAGGTGCGCGACCTGGTGTTCGACCGCCTCACCCCGGAGCAGGTGCGCAGCCTGGCGGACATCGCCGCGGCCCTGGTCGCTCCGGGCAGTCCCCTCGGCGACGCCTGATCAGGGCAGCGACCAGACCAGGATCTCGGTCGGCACCGCCGCCGTCACGTCGTACGACGGCCCGTCGGTCACGCACAGCGTGTCTCCCGCCGCGAGCGGCTCGGCCAGCGAGGACCGCAGCAGCGCGCCGGTCGTGAGGAAGGCGTGCACCCGCGGTGCGGCGGGCAGGGCGACCGTCTCGCCCGCGCCGAGGCGGACGACGTCGAGGCTCGCCCCCGCGACGCCGACGGACAGCGGTCCGCCCTCGCCCACGAGCCGGACCGGTCCGTCGCCGGGAGCCGCGGACACGCTCGCGCGCGCGTAGGCCGGCGCGCGGTCGGGGTCGTCGGGCCGCAGCCACACCTGCACGAAGCGTGCCGGCCCGTCGGGCCCGGCGATCTCGGCGTGCCTGACACCGACACCCGCGGACAGCACGCCACCGTCGCCGGCGGCGAGCACCTCCTCGGCACCGGTGCCGTCGCGGTGGACGAGCGTGCCGGACACCACCCAGGTGATGATCTCGAGTCCCTCGTGGGGGTGCTCCTCGAAGCCGGTTCCCCGGCCCAGGACGTGGTCGTCGTGGCAGACCATCGGGCCGAAGGACAGCCGTTCGGGGTCGAGGTGCGGGCCGAAGGAGAAGCCGTGGTGGCTCAGCCGGCCGGGCTCTCGTTCGACGAACCGGGCGGTTCCCCTGCGGATCTCGACGCTCACGTGTCAGATTGTGCCGGTGTCGTGGGAGTCTGGTCCCGTGGGGGAGAGGGTGAGTGATCTCGCGAGCCGTTTTCCGGCTGACTTCCGGTTCGGCACCAGCACGGCGTCGTACCAGATCGAGGGTGCCGTCGACGAGGACGGGCGCGGCCGGTCGGTCTGGGACACCTTCTGCGCCGAGCCGGGGCGGATCGTCGACGGCTCGAGCGGCGCGGTCGCCTGCGACCACTACCACCGCTGGCCCGAGGACATCGAGCTCATGCGCACCCTCGGCGCCTCCGGCTACCGGTTCTCGATCGCCTGGCCGCGGATCCAGCCGACCGGCTCCGGTGCGGTCAACCAGGCCGGTCTCGACTTCTACGACCGTCTCGTCGACGGCCTGCTCGAGGCCGGCATCAAGCCGATGGCGACGCTCTTCCACTGGGACCTGCCGCAGGCCCTCGAGGACGACGGCGGCTGGCTCAACCGCGCGACCGTCGACCGCTTCGGCGACTACGCCGCGATCGTCGGCGAGCGCCTCGTCGACCGGGTGACCGACTGGGTGCCGGTCAACGAGCCCAACGTCGTGACCCTGATGGGGTACGCCGTCGCGATGCACGCGCCGGGCAAGGCGCTGATGTTCGACGCGCTCCCGGTGGGCCACCACCTGCTCGTCGCCCACGGCCGGGCCGCGATCGCGCTGCGTGCCGCCGGTGCGACCAGCATCGGCTGCGCGAACAACCACGCCCCGATCTGGCCCGCCAGCGACGACCCCGCCGACGTCGGCGCAGCGAAGCTCTTCGACATGATGTGGAACGCCCACTACATGGAGGGCATGCTCCTCGGCCGCTACGCCGACGACCTGATGACGCTGCTCGAGCCCCACGTGCGCGACGGCGACTTCGCGACGATGCGCCAGCCGCTCGACTTCTACGGCGTCAACTACTACAACCCGATGCGGATCGCGGCCGCCGACGAGACCGCGGAGCTGCCGTTCGAGTTCCGTGAGGTGCTCGGCTACCCGATGACGGACTTCGGCTGGCCGGTCGTGCCGGATGCCCTGCGCGAGTGGCTGATCACCTTCCGCGCGCGCTTCCGGGCCGCCGTACCCCCGATCGTGATCACCGAGTCCGGCTGCTCCTACGGCGTCGGACCCGACGAGCACGGCATCGTCGACGACCACCAGCGCGTCGACTACCACGCCCTGCACCTGGGCGCGGTCGCCGAGGCGATCGAGCGCGGCGTCGACGTCCGCGGCTACTACGCGTGGTCGCTGATCGACAACTTCGAGTGGTCCGAGGGCTACACCCAGCGCTTCGGCCTGGTGCACGTCGACTACGCGACCCAGCAGCGCACGCCGAAGCGGTCGTTCAACTGGTACGCCGCCCTGGTGGCCGAGCACGCCCGGCGGTCCGCCGAGGCCTGATCGCGCTCAGCCGACCAGCACCCCGGCCACCGCGCGGTGCAGCTCGCTCGCCCTGGCCGCGGCGGCACTGCTGCGCTCGGTGTGTGCGCGCACCTCCGCGGCCGCCCGGTCGATGTCGCGCCCGTTCGCCGCGACCGCGCTCGCGCGGCTCCGGTCGAGCCGGCGGCGCTTGGTGACACCCGCGAGCGCCAACCCGCCCCCGAGGCACACGGCGAGCCCGCCGAGGAGCGCGAAGCCGCCGGCGACGAACCCGAGCAGGCAGCACACGGCGCCCAGGCCGGCCACCCCGAGCCCGATCGGCAGCGTCCGGCGGTCCGGCGGGTTGCGCCGGTCGAAGCCGGCGCTCACCCGCTGCTGCCAGTCGGCGGGACCGCCGTCGCGGTCGACGGTCAGCTCCTCCCCGTACGCCTCGACGGACCGGGTGTCCGGGGCCGGGGCGGGTACGGCGGCCTGCTGGGCGAGCTCGTCGGCGATCCCGCGCAGGACCGGCGTGAGGGCGCGGCGGGCGACGGCGTACCGGCCACTGCCGACCGGCGCCGCCAGGTCGGCCAGCAGCAGGCTCAGCACGTCGCCGGCCGCGGCGTTCCAGGCGGGCGCGTCGGTCGAGATCCGCTCGTCGAGGAAGCCCATGTCGGCGCGGGCGAGGGCCATCCGGTCGAGGATGTCGGCCTCACCGGGGGAGCCCTCGTCGACCAGCGAGCGCAGGCAGTCGGCCAGCGGGTCCTCGGGAGCGGGGTCGTCCGCGGCCCCCGCGCCGGGCTCGGGTGCGTCGCCACCGGCCGTCAGCACCCGGTGCAGCACCTCGAGCTGCGCGGTCGCCCGCTCGGCGGCCAGCGCGTCCCGGCCCGGCGTGACCTGTCCCTCGAGCCACGCGGCGACCTCGTCGGGGCCGGCGCCGCCGGTGACGGCGACCTGCGCCTCGAGCGCCGACCCCAGCGCGTCGGTGAGCGTGGCCGGCAGCCGGTCGTCGACCGCGGCCAGCCATACCTGCCGCTGGGCCTGGGTGACCGTGAGGGCGTCGGGAAGGACGCCGTCGGTGCGCTCCGGCGCCCAGCGCGGGTCGCGGGTGAGCGCGCCGAGCAGGGCGAGGAAGAGGTCGGTGCGGCCGAGGTCGCGCCGGGCGGCCTCGGCGAGCAGCGCCGGCCCTCCGGCCTCGCCCCGCGCGGTCGCGGCGACGCCCCGGGCCGCGGCGGCCAGCCAGTAGCCGGGGACGTCGGCCGGTTCGGCGGAGTCGCGCAGCGCGGCGCCTCCGGTGGCGACGACGGTCGACACGACCTCGCGGGCGTAGCGGCGGCAGGCCGCCGCGTCGGCGTACTGCCCCAGCTCGGCCCGGATGTCCTCGTGCTCGACGAGGGCGACGAAGGCCCGGGTGAGGCGCTCGAGCTGGGCCTGGGTGTTGCCCTGCTGGGCACGCATCTGCTCGGCCAGCCGGTTGCGTGCCCGCCGCTCGGCGTCGAGCTGGGCCTCGGCCTCCTCGAGCCGCCTGTCCTGGCGCCGGTCGGTCCAGTAGTTGTTCCCACTCACCCCGGTGCCCTGCCCAGCGGTCCGCCGGCGGAAACTCCCCGCGCCGGGCCGTGTCTGGGAAGCCCCGTGCCCGCTGCGCGACGTCTCGCATCCGACCTGGCTGCGTGCGTGTCGCTCGAAGGGCGATGGGGCACGTCGTCGCTCCGCCGCCTGGCCGGATCGGCGCGAAACGCCGCTCGCAATGGCGCTGAGTCTCCAGGAACGGCCTAACCTCCGAGCCATGCGCGCTGTCCAGGTGGTCACCCTGTCCGGTCCCTCCGACGTCGTCGTCCGGGAGGTGCCGGACCCGACGCCCGGCCCCGACGACGTGCTGGTCGAGGTGCACAGCGTCGGGGTGTCCTTCCCCGACCTGCTGCTGAGCCGCGGCCAGTACCAGCTGCGTCCCGAGCCGCCGTTCACCCTCGGCGTCGACTACGCCGGCGTCGTCGTGTCCGGCCCGGGCTTCGAGCCGGGGCAACGGGTCGTCGGCGTCGGTGGGTACGGCGGCGCGGCCGAGCTGGTCGCCGGCCCCGCCATGGCCACCTTCGCGCTGCCCGACGCGATCGGCTTCGACGAGGCGGCCGCGCTCCCGATGAACTACCTCACCGCGCTGTTCGCCCTCGACGAGCGCGCCGGGCTGCGCCCGGGCGAGACGGTGCTGGTGCACGGCGCCGCCGGCGGTGTCGGCACCGCCACGCTCCAGGTGGCCAAGGGCCTCGGCGCACGCACCATCGCGGTCACCAGCACGGAGGAGAAGGCGGCGTACGCGCGGGCGGCCGGTGCCGACGAGGCGGTGCTGTTCGACGGCTTCAAGGACGCGGTCATGGAGCTGACCGGCGGCAAGGGCGTCGACGTGGTGCTCGATGTCGTCGGCGGCGACGCGTTCACCGACTCCCTGCGGGCGCTCGCCCCGCAGGGCCGGCTGATGGTCGTCGGCTTCGCGGCCGGTGCCGGCATCCCCGAGGTCAAGGTCAACCGGCTGCTGCTCAACAACATCGACGTCCGGGGCGTGGGCTGGGGCGCCTACGCCTTCACCCGGCCCGACTACCTGCAGCAGCAGTGGAGCCAGCTGGTGCCGATGATCGAGTCCGGCGTGGTCCGGCCGCCGATCGGGCGGGTGTACCCGATGGCCGAGTTCGGCCGCGCCCTGGCCGACATGGACGGGCGCACCGCGCTCGGCAAGCTCGTGGTGCGCCTGCGCGACTGACCCGTCCTCCGGGAGGCGTCAGTGGCGGCGGACCAGGTCGATCGTCCACCACAGCTGGTCGCCGACGGCCTGCACGCCGAGCCCGACCAGCCGCATCCGGCAGTCGAGCAGGAGGGCCCGGTGCGGCGGGCTCTCGAGCCAGCGGTTGAGGGCCTCGCGCGGGCTCATCGGCCCCACCGCGATCACCTCGCCCATGAGGGCGGCGTCGCGGTAGCCCGCCGCGGCGAGCCGGTCCCGCAGGTCGGCCTCGCCGGGAAGCTGGTGGGACAGGCTGCCCTGCGCGGCCATCGCCGACGAGTGCGCGGTCGCGGACCCGTGCAGCCCGGCCCGCGCCTTGAGGCGACGGCAGCCGGACTGCCGTCGTACGACGTTCACGTGGGCGAGGAGCTTGACCTCGATCCGCGCGGTGTCCGGCCCGCGAACGTGCTGCGGCGTGGGAGCGGGCTGCGCCGTCGCGGGGACCGCGGTCAGCAGGACCGTCGCGAGGACGGCGAGGGGAAGGGTTGCCGAGCGCACGGAGAGCATCATGGCGGTCCCCGGGGAGTTTGTCAGCGGCGTCCGAAGTCCTGGGTCCACCAGAGCCGGTCGCCCTGCACCACGACGCCGACGCCGAGGTGGCGCAGCCGGCAGTCGAGGATGTTCGCGCGGTGGCCGGGACTGGCCATCCACGCCTGCATCACGGCTTTCGGCGAGCCGTAGCCGGTGGCGACGTTCTCGGCGACGCGACGCCAGCCCTGGTAGCCGGCGAAGGCGATCCGCTCGCCGAGGCCGGCCTCCCCGGGCAGGAAGTGCGTCATGGTGCGGTACTGCGCCATCCCCACGCTGTGGGCGCGGGCCGCGGTGCGCAGCTTGGCGTTGGGACGCAGGGCGCGGCAGCCGGCCCGGGCCCGCCGCTTGTTGACCAGCGCGACCACGCCGTCCTCGAGGTCCGCGGCGATGGCCATCGGCATCGGCGCCGGTGCGGTGGCACCCGGCGTGCTCGGCTGCGGTGCCGGCACCGACTGCTGGCCTCCGAGCAGCGCGGCGAGGAGGGTGGTGAGCAGGTCCGTCAGGGTCCCGGTCAGCGTCGGGGTGTCCGACGTCGTGGTCGCCGCAGTCACCGGCTCCGCCGGGGCGGCGTGAGCGGGCGCGGCCGCCAGGGCCGCGGGCAGGGCGATCAGGACCGAGAGGATGGCCGTCGCGACCAACCGTGTGCAGCGCAGGAGCATGGGACGATGGTGCGATCTCCGGCCGGTCCGCCGCGTCGGTGCTCCGTGCGGTTTCTGCTAGTACCGAAGGACTAGGAAGAAGTCGCGATCGGGCTCAGCGGGTCCCGAAGTCCTGCGTCCACCACAGCTGGTCGGCGTCCAGGACCACGCCCACCCCGATCTCCCGGAGCCGGCAGTTGAGGATGTTGTGGCGGTGGCTCGGGCTGTTCATCCACGCGTCCATCACGGACTCGGGCGAGCTGAAGCCGCGGGCGATGTTCTCGGCGACCAGGCGCCAGCCGCGGTAGCCGGCCTGCGTGATCCGGGTGGAGAACCTCGCCTCGCCCGGCAGCTGGTGCGACATCACCCCCGCCTGCGCCATCGCGACGGTGTGCCGCCGGGCCGCCTTGCGCAGCTTGCCGGACGGCTTCAGGGCGCGGCAGCCGTTGCTCGTGCGCTGCTCGTTGACGAGCTGCACGACCCGGTCCTCCATCTCCCGCTGGACCAGCCGGCGGGCGGGCGCCACGTCGGGAGCGACCGGGCGCAACAGGGCCGCGCTCGTCGTACCGGTGCCGGCCTCGGCCGCGGTCGGTGCCCACAGGCCCAGGCCGAGCACGAGGCACGGGACGAGGGCGAGCAGGCGGGTCATGCCTGCTCGATCGGTGCCGGGGCCGGGGTCCTGAGCGCGACCCGGGAAATCGGGACCTAGGTCCCCCGAGGCTCAGCCGATCGGAGCCCGGACGAACACGTCCTCCTCGCCGTTGGCGTCGGCGGTGCCGCCCACCAGGTCGGTGGCGGCCGAGGTGAACACGGCGGCGACGCCCGTGCCGGCGAGGACGACCGACCTCGCCCCGCTGTCGGGGTTGCCCGCGACGCCCGGCGAGAGGTTCGTGAGCTGGCCGGTGGCGCGGGTCCAGAGCAGGGCGGCGTCGAGGAAGGTCCCCGTGCCGGTGAGGGAGAGCGGGTCGCTGAGGAAGGCGATGCTGCTGCCGTCCGCGGACATCGACGCGTTGTAGGCGCTCGTGGTGCCGGCGCCGCCGCCGGTCGGGCGGGAGACGAGGACCTGGGTGGCCGGGGTGTCGCGGCTCCACACGAAGACGTCCTTGTTCGTGTCGCCGTCGAGGACCGGCAGCACGTTGGTGGCGTCGGTCTCGTAGGCGACGAGGCTCCCGTCGGCGGACAGTGTCGGCCAGAACGCCCCCGCGGTGCCGCCGGTCGCCGCTGCCAGGCCTCCGTGGGCCGTCGAGACCAGGACCGGCTCGGTGGTCGCGATCATCGAGGCGTCCCAGAGGAACACGTCGCTCCTCCCGTTGCCGTCGGTCTGGCCGCCCGCAGCGGCGACGAGGTTCGAGGCCAACGACTCGTAGGCGACGTGGTCGCCGTCCGCCGAGATCGCCGGCCACAGGGACGGACCGTTGGCGGCGACACCCGCGCCGTGGGAGACCAGGGTGAAGCCGCTGCCCTCGTGCCACCGGAAGATGTCGTCGACGCCCGCGGCTCCGGGGCCGGCGATGGTCGTCGCAGCCGACATGAAGGCGATCGCGGAGCCGTCGGCCGAGATGCTCGGGTTGGTGACGCTCTGGTCGAGGTTGTCACCGGTGAGGCGCTGGAGGACGTCGGTGGTCCGGTCCCAGCGCCACAGGGAGTCCGGTCCCACGCCAGGCACGCCGCCGAGCTGGTTGGCGCCGCTCACGAAGGCGACGTACCGGCCGTCGGCCGAGACGACCGGGTCCTTCGAGTGGCCCAGGCCGGGCGTGCCGTCGGCCCGGTGCGAGATCAGGGTGAGCGCGTCCGTCGTCCGGTCCCACAGGTAGACCTGCCACACCCCGTTGTTGCCACCCGGCAACAGGTCCGCGGCGAACGACTCGAAGACCACGAACCGGCCGTCCGCGGAGATCGACGGGTCGCCGGACTCGGCGCTGCCGGTGGTCGCGCCGGTGGAGCGGTGCGACACCAGCCGGGTGCTCGGCGGTTCCGGCACGGCCGGACCGCCCGCGGTCCTGCCGGTGACGGTGAACGCCCTGCCCCGACGGCCCGGCGTGCTGCCGTGGCGGGCGAGGACGACCCGGTAGGTCGTCGTGCCCGGCATCGCGGTGATCGGGAACCTGACCTTGCGGAGCGCGCCGTGCCGGGGCAGCAGGCGGGCGGCGACCTTCGTCCAGGTCGAGCCGGCACGACGCTGCAAGGTCACCCGCTGCCGGGCCGTGCCGCCGCGGACGCGGGCGGTCGCGACGACCGTCGTACCGACGGCGACGTCGGTGCCCGACAGGGAGACCCGGACCGTGGGCCGGGCGGCGGCCGACGACCACGGCACGGGGCCGGCCAGGAGGCTCAGGGCGACGACGACGACCAGCGGCAGGATGCGGCGGAGGACCATGGCTCCAGCCTGTCGGGGCGACTGTGCGATGTCCTGAGCAACGATTACTCATCCGGGTCTAGTCTCGGCGCGTGAGCATCCTCGACGACGCCCGTCCGGGCATGGACCTCGACATCCGCCCGCAGGACGACCTCTTCGGCCACGTCAACGGCACCTGGCTGGCCCAGACCGAGATCCCCTCCGACCGCTCCAGCTGGGGGCCCTTCGTCCAGCTCGCCGACCAGGCGGAGGAGGACGTCCGGGTGATCATCACCGAGCTGGCGCAGACCGCCGGCGCCAGTGGTGACGAGGACGCACGCAAGATCGCCGACCTGTTCAACTCCTTCATGGACACCGAGCGGGTCGAGGCCGCCGGCCTCGCGCCCGCCCAGCCGCTGATCGACGCCGTCGCCGGGCTGCGCGACGTCCGCGACGTGGCCGCCTTCCTCGGCGAGTTCGAGCGGATCGGCGGCTACGGCCTGTTCGGGTCCTACGTCGACACCGACAGCAAGCAGTCCGACCGCTACCTGTTCCACGTGGTCCAGGGCGGGCTCGGGCTGCCCGACGAGTCCTACTACCGCGACGACAAGTTCGCCGAGATCCGCACCGCGTACGTCGCCTACCTGGCCCGGCTGCTCACCCTCGGCGGCCACCCCGACCCCGCGGCCGCGGCGCAGCGGATCCTCGACCTCGACACCGAGCTCGCCAAGGGCCACTGGGAGCGCGCCGAGACGCGCGACGTCCAGAAGACCTACAACCTGATGACCGCCGACGAGCTCAAGGCGCTGTGCCCGGCGTTCGACTGGGACGCCTACATCACCAACCTCGGGGGCCACCTCAGCGGCGAGCACGCCACCGTCGCGGAGGTCGTGGTCAAGCAGCCGTCGTACCTCGAGCACCTCTCCGGCGTCCTCGAGTCGCAGCCGATCGAGGCGTGGCGCGACTGGTTCCTCTCCCGGGTGCTGCGCTCCGCGGCGCCGTACCTCACCGAGGCGTTCGTCGAGACCAACTTCGACTTCTACGGCCGCACCCTGTCCGGCACGCCCGAGCTGCGCGCCCGCTGGAAGCGCGCGGTCTCGTTCGTGGAGGGCGCGATGGGCGAGGCGGTCGGCAAGGAGTACGTCGCGCGACACTTCCCGCCGGCCAGCAAGGCGATGATGGACGAGCTGGTCGCCAACCTGCTCGCCGCCTACCGCCAGTCGATCAGCAAGCTCGACTGGATGACCGACGAGACCAAGGAGCGGGCCTACGACAAGCTCGCGACCTTCCGGCCCAAGATCGGCTACCCGGAGAGGTTCCGCGACTACAGCGCGCTGGTCGTCGTACCGGACGACCTGGTGGCCAACGCCCAGGCCGCAGCCGGCTTCGAGACCGATCGCCAGCTCGCCAAGATCGGCTCCCCGGTCGACCGCGACGAGTGGTTCATGCTCCCGCAGACCGTCAATGCCTACTACAACCCCGGCACCAACGAGATCTGCTTCCCGGCCGGCATCCTGCAGAAGCCGTTCTTCAGCCCCGACGCCCTCGAGGCCGAGAACTACGGCGGCATCGGCGCGGTGATCGGGCACGAGGTCGGGCACGGCTTCGACGACCAGGGCGCGCAGTACGACGGCGACGGCAACCTCAACGACTGGTGGACCGCCGACGACAAGGCCGCGTTCGAGGTGAAGTCGAAGGCGCTGATCGCCCAGTACGACGGCTTCTCGCCGCGCAACCTGCCCGGCGAGCACGTCAACGGCGCGCTGACCGTCGGCGAGAACATCGGCGACCTCGGCGGCCTCACCATCGCCCACACCGCGTTCCAGATCGCGCAGGGCGGCGCCGCCTCGCTGGAGGACCGCACGAAGCTGTTCCTCAACTGGGCCTACGTGTGGCGCACCAAGCGCCGGCTCGAGCAGGAGCAGCAGTACCTCACCATCGACCCGCACAGCCCGCCGGAGTTCCGCGCCAACATCGTGCGCAACCTCGACGAGTTCCACGAGGTGTTCGGCACGGCGCCCGGTGACGGGCTGTGGCTGGAGCCGGAGGACCGGGTCCGGATCTGGTGAGCGACGAGGCACCCCGCGAACGCTCGGGCGATCCGGGTCGGTGGCCTCGTTATCTCGAGCCCGACGAACGGCTCGCCGAGCATCTCGACACCGACGGCCTGCCGTTGCCGTCGGCCGACGGCGGGCACGATGCGATCTCGGCATGGGAGTCGCGACGGACCAAGGCGCGGCGTGCGCGCAACAAATGGCTCCGGTTGGGCGTGCTCCTCGCCGTGGTCTCGACCTGGGGTGTGATGAACCGCGCTGGTGGGGGCGAGCGGGAGCCCGACCCGCTCCCGGTCGAGGACCGGTACCAGCCGATCGCGACCGCGGAGAGCTTCGCCGCCCTCGAGGCGGCCCTGACCGCGGAGACCGGCAGCACCCAGGTCCTCGAGCTGCGCGGGTACGGCACCGACGACATGCAGGTGACCGTGCCGCCGGCGCAGGCCGGCGACCTCGCCGAGGTGTGGCGCTGGGACGGCACCGTCCTGGAGAAGTGGATGGGCGAGCAGGCCGACGACCGGCTGCCGTTCGACCTCGCCGACGTCGACCCCGGCGTCCTGGTCGCCGTCGACGAGGACGCCCGGAGCCGCAGCCGCGGCCGACTCAGCGACAGTCGATTCACCGTCGAGCAGCCGGTGAGCGAGTACGACCACTGGATCTACCTCAAGGTCTACGAGGTCGACCACGGCGGCGTGGTCCTCTGGGCCGACCTCGAGGGCACGGTCGAGTCGGAGCTGGTCAACGAGAGCTGGCGCGACGACTGAGCGACCCGCCCCGAGGACGGGTCGCCTCGCCGGCGTCAGTTGATCTGGAAGAGGAAGCCCTCTGCCTTCTGCTCGATCGTGGCCCCGTCGCGGAGGAAGGTCTGGACCCGGAATCCGTTGGTGCAGCCGCCGTCGTTCGCCTTGGAGGTGGCCTCGACGATCGTGCTGTCCCCGTTGATCCCCACGGTGTCGTCGTTGCCGTAGTCCGGAGTGGCGATGATGACGGCGTTGCCGGGGTTGACCGTGGCGCCGGTGACGCTCACGCAGGCGTTGCCGGCGTTGCCGCCGACGTTGACCTGGGCGGTGACGCCGACACCCGCCGGGGCGCGGCGGAGGGTCACGGCGCCGGTCTTGCTCACGCTGCCGGAGATGGTGAGGTCGCCGAGACCCGAGCGCACGGCACCGGACAGGTCGGCCGTGTCGAGCGAGCCGTCCGCGACGTCGGCGCCGGTGAGGTTGTCGTTCCTGACGTCCTTGGTGGTGACGGTGTTGTTCTTGATCTGCTTGCCGGTGATCATCGCGCCGGCGACGGCGCCGCTGGTGCCGGCAGTGAGGACGAGGCCGGTCGCGACGGCGACGGTGGCGATGCCGGACTTGCTGAGGAGAGCCATGGGATTCCCGATCTGTTGCGTTCTGCGAGGACGCGACGAGTCTGGGATCCGCGGCACCACCGCGTCCTGAGCAGCGGTTGCTCATTCGGCCCGGGCCGATCACTCAGCCTGGCGGCGACCGGGGAGAGAAATAGATGCAGCCGCTGGCGTCTCGGGTCACCAGCGGCTGCATGAAGAACTCTACGCGGCCGGTGCTCAGCCGTCTCGGGATTCGCCAGGATCGGCAGGTAAAGATTCTCAGCGGCCCAGCGCGGACTCCTGGCGCAGCTCGGTGACCTCGGCGATCACGCTGAAGTCGGCGTCCCGGTGGAGCAGCGCGACGTCGTGGCGGAGGGCGATCGCAGGGATCATGCCCGGAGCGACTCGGACCTGTGGACGACCTCTCGCCATGAAGCCCCTGTGGATGCGCGCACCGACGTGTCGGGCGCCGCTGGTAGACACGGGACATGGACACCCGGGCACCCGCCGACGCCGCCGTCCGCGCCCGCGCCGAGGAACACCTCCGCGCGCTGGTCGGACACCCCGACGCGACGCTGTACGACGACCAGTGGGCCGCGATCGCCGCCCTGGTCGTCGAGCGGCGCCGCGCCCTCGTCGTGCAGCGCACGGGGTGGGGCAAGTCGGCGGTCTACTTCGTGGCGACCCTGCTGCTGCGCGAGCAAGGCAGCGGCCCGACGGTGATCATCTCGCCGCTGCTGGCGCTGATGCGCAACCAGATCGCGGCGGCCGAGCGGGCCGGGATCCGGGCGGTGACGGTCAACTCGACCAACATGGAGCAGTGGGACGAGGTGCACCGCTCGATCGCGGCGGGCGAGGTCGACGTGCTGCTGGTCAGCCCGGAGCGGCTCAACAACCCGGGCTTCCGCGACGAGGTGCTGCCCCGGCTGGCGGCGACCTGCGGGCTGCTGGTCGTCGACGAGGCGCACTGCATCTCCGACTGGGGCCACGACTTCCGGCCGGACTACCGCCGGATCCGGACTCTGCTGCGCGAGCTCCCCGACGGCATCCCGGTGCTCGCCACCACCGCCACCGCCAACCAGCGCGTCACGGACGACGTCGCGGAGCAGCTCGGCGGTGAGGCGCTCGTGCTGCGCGGCACCCTCGACCGGGCCTCCCTCCGGTTGGGCGTGGTCCGGCTGACCACCGCCGAGCAGCGCCTGGCCTGGCTCGCCGACCACCTCGCCGAGCAGCCCGGCAGCGGCATCGTCTACTGCCTGACCGTGGCCGCCACCCAGGAGGTCGCCGACTACCTGCGCTCCCGCGGGCACCGGGTCGCGGCGTACTCCGGCCAGACCGAGCAGACCGAGCGCCTCGCGCTCGAGCAGGCACTCGTCGACGGCGAGGTCAAGGCCCTGGTCGCGACCAGCGCGCTCGGGATGGGCTTCGACGCGGCGCTCGGGTTCGTGGTCAACCTGGGCGCGCCCAACAGCCCGGTGGCCTACTACCAGCAGGTCGGCCGGGCCGGTCGCGGCACGGTCGACGACGCCACGGTGGTGCTGCTGCCGGCCATCGAGGACCGCGACATCTGGGCCTACTTCGCCTCGCTCGCCTTCCCGCGCGAGGAGGTGGTCCGCGAGACCCTCGGGGTGCTGGCCGAGGAGGGCCGCCCGCTGAGCACCGCCGCCCTCGAGCCCCGCGTCGACCTGTCCCGCAACCGGCTCGAGACGATGCTCAAGGTGCTCGACGTCGACGGTGCCGTGCGCCGGGTCAAGGGCGGCTGGGAGTCGACCGGACAGCCGTGGTCGTACGACGCGGAGCGCTACGCGAGGGTGGCCGCGGCCCGCGAGGCGGAGCAGCAGGCGATGCTCGACTACCTGCGCAGCGACGAGTGCCGGATGCGCTACCTGCGCCGCCAGCTCGACGACCCGGCCGTGCTGGCCGACCCGGAGTGGCGGTGCGGGCGGTGCGACAACTGCGGTGGCCTGCACCTGTCGACCGAGGTGTCGGCGGCGGCGGTCGAGGAGGCCGCCGACCGGATCGCCCGCCCGGGCGTCACGATCGAGCCACGCAAGCTGTGGCCCACGGGGCTCTCGTCGATCGGGGTGAGCCGGTCCGGGCGGATCAAGCAGCCCGCCGAGGAGGGCCGCGCCATCGCGCGGCTGACCGACCTCGGCCACGGAGCCGCGCTGCGTGGGCTGTTCGCGGTCGACGCCCCGGACGGACCGGTGCCCGACGCGCTCGCCCGGGCGATGGTCACCCTGCTCCAGGACTGGCAGCCGCGGGTCGACGCGATCGTGGTCGCCGAGTCCGAGCGCAAGCCGCTGCTCACCGCCGACCTCGCCAGCGGCCTGTCCCGCTTCCTGCGGGCCCCGGTCGTCGGTCGCTGGGCCGTCGTCGACCTGTCCGTGGGGCCCGACCGGGGCGCCACGAACTCGGCCCAACGGGTCGCCGCGGTGACCCGCCGGTGCACGCTCCAGCTCGACGACCCGGCCGCGGTCGAGGGGCGCCGGGTGCTGCTCGTCGACGACCGGCTGGTCACCGGGTGGTCGCTCACCCTGGCGGCGGAGGCGCTGCACGCGGCGGGCGCGGCGGGCGTCGTACCCCTGGTGCTGGGGGTGAGCGGGTAGGGGTCAGCCTCCCGCGATCGGGCGCCCGGCGCACCTAGAGTCGAAAGCATGACCGACGACGCTCCCGCCAACGGCACCACCGAGCAGCCCGCTGGAGGGCCGCCGCCCCCGCCGGCGGGGTCCTCCGCGCCCGACACCGTCCTCCGTCCGCCGGCCGGGGCGATCGTCGCCGACCCGGACGACGTGGACGGTCCGGCCACCGACCCGCGGGGAGCGGGAGCACCGCCGCCGCCCGCGGTCGGCGCGGGCCTGCCGGGACCCGCCGATCCGGGCGACCCGACCCGCGCCACGCGTGCCGGTACGACGGCCGGGGTGGTCGCCCTCGGCACCGGCCTGCTCGGCGCTGCCGTCGTGATCGCCGGCTTCCGCAGCCGCAGCGGTGACGACGGGCTCGACTGGTCCAACTACGGCGTGGGCCTCGGCGCCACCGCCGTGCTGCTGGTGATCGCGATCCTCGGCGCGCTCGCCGGCCGCCGCGCCGGCGGACGCGCCCGCGAGGAGGTCGTCACCTGGCCCGGCACGGTCGGCATCCTGGCCACCGGCCTGATGACCGGTATCGGGATCGACCGCGACGACAGCTGGGTGGGCTACCTCATCGGTGGCCTGATCGCCGTCCTCGCAGCGATCGGGTACACCGCTGCGCGCCGCGCCGCCTTCGTCGTCGTGGCGATCCTCGGACTGGCGATCGTCTACGGCGTCGCCTTCGACGACCTGCTCGCCGACAGCATCGGCGGCGACCACCCGCAGGTGACGGCGGCAGCGCTCGTCACCGTCTTCGTCGTGGCCGTCACCGTCCTGGGCTGGGCCCTGCCCAGCCGCGCGGTGTCCGGTGTCGTGGTCGGGGTGTTCGGCCTGGCCGGGATCCTCGGCGCCCTGGGGTCGTTCGCCGTGATGCGGTTCCTGGGCGGGATCTTCGGCGGCATGGGGTCGATGCTCGGGAGCGAGTCCGGCGACGTGTCCTCGATGATGGGCGGCGACGGCGGCTTCCGCGAGGCCGACGTGTGGTGGGTCGTCGCGCTCGGCGGCGTCCTCGCCCTGCTGTGGGCGCTGGCCGCCGCGGTCGCCGACCACTCCGGGTTCTCGGTGCTCGCGATCGCCATGCCGACCCTCGGCGTCCCGCTCGCGTCGCTCGCGCTGGCCGCCGAGCACCCGACCTGGTGGGCGGCCAGCACCGCCACGGCCGGCGGTGTGCTGCTGCTCGGCGCCGCCTTCCTGGCCCGGCTCCGCGGCCGCCGGACGGCGGCCCCGACGGCCTGAGCCCCGGACCGGGTCGGCCGGAACTTCCTGTCGGCCCTGCCCGTTAACGTCCCTCTGTGAGCTTCGTTCCCGTCTCCGGACCCGCGACCTTCCGGCCCGGCACCCCGGCGACGATCGAGTTCACCGATGCCGACGGGGCCCGTCAGGTGACGCTGCCGGTCAGTGCCGCGCTGCCGGTGCTGAGCCGGTCGCGGTCGACCGACGACGCCCATCCCAGCGTGCGTCTGCTCAGTGGGGCCGCGCTGCTCGGCCTGCGCCTGGTCGCCGTCGGCAAGGTCGCGCCCGACGAGACCGGCCGGGCCTGGCGGGTCGACGGGCTCGATCGGCGCGACCACGACGCCGTCGACCGCCTGGCCCGCGCCTTCGATGCCGCCGACGAGCTCGTCCGCGGCATGCTCGACGCGGTCGCCGACACCCTGCCGCGCGCGGCACCCGCCGCCCGTCGTACCCCGGCGACCCCGGCGGCCCCCGCGACGCCCGCAACCCCCGCGGCCGGCGTGCCGGACCACTTCGCCGAGCGGGTACGCCGCCGGATGGCCGAGCGTCGCGACGACGCCGTGCTGCCGGAGCTGGTGCGGATCTCGCTGCGGGTGGAGGCCGCCGAGGAGGAGCTCGTCGCCGGCACGGTCCGGGTGGTGCTGCAGGTCCACGACGAGCGGGACCCTCTCCACGTCTGCGACGCCGCGCTGCTGTGGACCGGTGGACCGGCCGAGCACGGCTTCGGCAGCCGGGCACGGGTGCACGCCAGCATCGCGCTACGGGCGGCGGCCGACGCGTGGCCGGTGCTCGACCGGCTGCTCGGCCTCGCCGTCCCCGACCAGCTGACGCTCGACGGAGACGAGATCGCGAGCCTGCTCGCGCACGTCGGCGCGCTCCGCGAGGCCCGGGTCGACGTGCACTGGCCGCGCTCCCTCGGCCCCGAGCTGACCACCCGCGCGGTGCTCGACCGGCGTCGCGAGGGCGCGGGGCCGACCCGCGGCGAGGAGCTGCCGCTGCAGGACAGCCCGTTCTCCACCGAGGGGCTCTTCTCCTTCTCCTGGCAGGTCTCGCTGCACGGCGAGGCGCTCACCACCGACGAGATGGCCGAGCTCGCGAAGGCCGCCAGCCCCGTCATCAGGCTGCGCGGCGCGTGGACCGTGGTCGACCCGACGACCGCGGCACGCGCCCGCAAGCGGCTGATCCGCAAGGCCAGCGGGGCCCAGGCACTCGCCGCGGCGCTGACCGGCGTCACCGACCTCCCCGCCACCGGCGACGAGGAGCCCGCGACGACCGAGGTGATCGTCGGCGCCAGCCTGCTGAAGGTCCGCGAGCAGGTGCTGGCGGCGGCGACACGGGAGCCGCTCGCCGAGCCGGCGGGACTCGCCGCCCGGCTCCGCGACTACCAGCGCCACGGCCTCACCTGGCTTGCCGACCTCACCGGCCTGGGCCTCGGCGCCTGTCTCGCCGACGACATGGGCCTCGGCAAGACGATCACCCTGATCGCCCTCCACCTGCACCGCCTCGAGCAGGGCCACTCCCGAGGCGGGCCCACGCTCGTGGTGTGCCCGGCCAGCCTCCTCGGCAACTGGGAGGCCGAGGTCGAGAGGTTCGCGCCCGGCGTACCCGTGCGCCGCTTCCACGGGGGCTCCCGCACCCTCGACGACCTCGGCGGCGGGTTCGTGCTGACCACCTACGGCACCCTGCGCCGCGACGCCGACACCCTGGCGGCCGTCGCCTGGGACCTGGTGGTCGCCGACGAGGCGCAGCACGTCAAGAACTCCCGTACGTCGACCGCGCGCGCCCTGCGCCGTCTGCCCGGCCGAGCGCGGGTCGCGTTGACCGGCACCCCGGTCGAGAACGACCTCACCGAGCTCTGGTCGATCCTCGACTGGTGCGTGCCGGGCCTGCTCGGCAGCCGCCAGGCGTTCCGCCGGGTGTGGGGTGCGCCCATCGAGTCGGGCGCGGAGCCGACCAAGGCCCGCCAGTTCGCGGACCTGATCGGGCCGTTCCTGCTGCGCCGCCGCAAGTCCGACCCGGGCATCGCCCCCGAGCTGCCGCCGAAGACCGAGACCGACCACCTGCTCGGCCTGACCCGTGAGCAGGTCGTCCTCTACGAGGCGTTCGTCAAGGACACCATGGAGCGGATCGAGCGCGCCGACGAGGAGACCCGCCGCGGCCTGGTCCTCGCGCTGCTCACCGGCCTCAAGCAGATCTGCAACCACCCCGCCCAGTTCCTCAAGCAGTCCGGCGCGGTCCGGCTGACCGGCCGCTCGGAGAAGCTCGAGCTCCTCGACGAGCTGGTCACGACCGTGCTCGCCGAGGACGGCGCGGTCCTCGTGTTCACGCAGTACGTCGCGCTGGCCCGCCTCGTCGAGCAGCACCTCACCGCCATCGGCGTGCCCCACCAGTTCCTGCACGGCGGCACACCGGTCGGTCGTCGCGAGGAGATGGTCCGCCGCTTCCAGGCCGCCGAGGTCCCCGTCTTCCTGCTCTCGCTCAAGGCCGGGGGGACCGGCCTCAACCTGACCCGCGCCGACCACGTCGTGCACTTCGACCGCTGGTGGAACCCTGCCGTCGAGGAGCAGGCGACCGACCGGGCATACCGGATCGGCCAGACCCGGCCGGTGCAGGTGCACCGGATGGTCACCCGCGGCACCATCGAGGAGCGCGTCGCCGGGCTGCTCGACCGCAAGCGTCAGCTCGCGGACGCCGTCCTGGCCCGGGGGGACGCCGCGCTCACCGAGCTGAGCAACGAGGAGCTGCGCGACCTGGTCACCCTGCGTCGCCAGGCCCGCGAGGCGGCGGCCGGGGAGGATCGCGACTGATGCGCACCACCTTCACCCGCCAGACCCAGCCCACGCGCGGCGTCCGCTCGTGGTGGGGCAAGGCCTGGCAGCGGGCGGTCGAGGAGGCGGCGTACTCCGAGGTCGAGCTGCGCCGCGGCCGCACCCACGCCCGCCGCGGCGACGTCGGCGCGATCAGCGTCGAGCCCGGCGGCCTGCTTGCGGCCTGTCGCGACCGCGACGACGCCTGGACCGTCCAGGTCGCGATCCCCGTCCTCGACGCCACCGCCCGCACCGCGCTGGTGGAGGCGGTCGCGGCCGAGGCCGGCCGGATCGCCGAGCTGCTCGCCGGCAACCTGCCCCACGAGCTCGTCGAGCACGCCGAGGAGGTCGGGGTCGAGCTGCTGCCGTACGGCGGCGAGCTCACCGCGACCTGCACCTGCCCCCACTACCTCGACCCGTGCCCCCACGCGATCGCGGTGCTGTGCCAGGTCGGCTGGCTGGTCGACGCCGATCCCCTCGTGCTCTTCGCGCTGCGCGGTGTGGAGCGCGACAGCCTGCTCGCCGACCTGCACGCCCGCACCGCCCCGGCCGTCGGCGCCGAGGGCCTCCCGGTGTCCGCCGACCTGGCCGACGACGTCGAGCTGGTCGTCGACGCCGCCGTCCGGGCCCGGCGGCTGGTCGCGCTGTTCGAGGCGGGGGCCGAGCTGCCCGACGAGCTGCTCTGAGCCCGGGCGCGACGGCCGGGCTCAGGCGAGCGCGTCGAGATGGTCGTCGAGCACCCAGGTGGCGGCCCGGCGTCGCCTCGGGTCACGCATCGCGTGCAGCGCGAGCCCGTCGACGAGGGCGTGCAGCGCGGTGGTCTCGCGGCCGAGGTGGCGGTCCGGGGCGACCTGGCCGGCGTCGCGGAGGTCGGTGAGCAGGCGCAGGCACAGGCCGTGGATGGCGTCGTGCGCGTCGTCGGCGAGCGCGGTCAGCTCGGGGTGGCGGGGGCCCTCCGCCATGAGGGCGAGATGGACCCGCATCTCGACGGTCCGTTCGTCGTCGAGGGGGAGCAGCTCGCGCAGGGCGGCGACGGCGCGGCGGCGCGGGTCCGCGACGGCGGCGTGGCGCGCGACCCGGGCCGCCGCGCGCTCGTGGGCGAGGCGCATCGCGAAGGCCAGCAGCTCCGCCCTCGTGGGGAAGCTGTGCCGCAGCGAGCCGAGGACCAGGTCGGCCTCCGCGGCCACCGTCCGCAGCGACACGGATCCGACGCCCTCGCGCAGGACGAGGCGCCACACGGCCTCGCCGATCCGCTGCCGGCGTTCGTCGTGGTCGATGGTGCGCGGCATGAACGCACGCTAGCACGACTGTGCTACTTTCTCGGTGTTGGCACATCCGCGCTACCAAAGGAGCAGCCGTGTTCGTCGCCGGCTTCATCGCCGCATCCGAGATCGGGCTCTGGGTGCTGCTGGCGCTCGGGCTCAGCCTGCGCTACGTGCTGCGCCGGCGCCGCGCCAGCACCGTGACCCTCGCGCTCATCCCGCTGCTCGACGTGGCGCTCGTCGTAGCCACGGCCGTCGACCTGAACCGCGGCGCCGACGCCGGTACGACGCACGGCCTCGCCGGGCTCTACCTCGGCTTCTCGGTGGCCTTCGGTCCGGCCCTGGTCCGCTGGGCCGACGTCCGGTTCGCGCACCGCTTCGCCGGTGGCCCCGCTCCGGTCAAGGTCCCCAAGCACGGCCCCGAGCGGATGGCCTACCTGTGGCGCGAGTGGTTCCGCGTCGTCCTCGCCGCCGCCATCGCGTCCGCGGTCATGCTCGGCCTGGTCCTGCTGGTCGCCGACCCGGCGCAGGACCGAGCGCTCCTCGGATGGATCCGCCCGCCCTGGACGCTGGTCGCCCTGTGGTTCGTGTTCGGCCCGCTCTGGGAGCTGCCGACCTCGCGTCAGGCGCTCGCGAGGGCGACCTCGCGCAGCTCCTCCTGATAGGCGGCGTACGCCGCCCGCATCGCCGCCGCGGGCCAGTCGCCGGGAAGCAGGGCGGCCGGCAGCAGGGGATCGGCCGCGAGGTGGCGGACCAGGTGGGCGGCCACCGCGAGGCGCGGCGCCGGGGCGGTGGTCCGCTCGAACCGGTCGAGGAGGGCGCGCCCCGAATCGGCCCACGCCGCGAGGTCCCACAGCCGGACCGCGAGGTCCGCGGGGTCCTCGTCGGGCGTCGCGACGAACGTCGAGAGGACCGCCTCGTCGGCGTACCCCCGCGGGCGCCGGAGGTTCGCCGGGCGGGTCCACACGCCTTCGCGCAGCTCCGCCAGCCGGTACGACGCCAGCCGGTCGCGCAGCGCCGCGCGTTCGGTCCCGGTGCGGCCGGCGACCACGACGACCGCCATCTCCCAGTCGCCGGTCCAGGCGGTCTCGGCGTCGAGGACGGCCTCGTCCTGTCGGCGCTGGCGGGCGGCGAGTCGCTCGCCCAGCACGTAGTCGCCGTCGTCGCGCTCCAGGTCGCCCGCCGCGACCGCGCGGGTCAGCGCGACCCGGGTCGTCGCGGCCGGGATGGCGAAGTGCTCGCCGGCGCGGACGAGCTCTGCGGCGGACATCCGGTCGGGGTGGGATCCGAGCAGCAGGCTCAGCATCACCGAGCGCGCCGAGAGCGGGGCGACGTCGGTCATGGGCACAGTCTCACATCGTTACGAATCTGGACACAACTGTGCGGACAACCGTAATATCTGGCCATGGTCGATGAGGCGCCCTGGCGGCGTGCCGCCACGGATGGACCTGACTCGCCGTACCGCGTCGCGGGCCCGGTGGCCGACGCGCCGTCGTACCGGACGCTGACCTACGAGGTCGACGACCGGGTCGCACGGCTGACCTTCAACCGGCCCGAGCAGGGCAACTCGATCACCCCGGACACGCCGGTCGAGCTGGCCGACGCGGTCGAGCGCGCCGACCTGGACCCGCGGGTGCACGTCATCGTGGTGAGCGGTCGCGGGAAGGGCTTCTGCGGCGGCTACGACCTCGCGGCCAGCGCCGAGGGGCTGATGGACGGGCGGATGTCCGGGGCCACGCCGCGCGAGGGCACCGTCCTCGACCCGACCGTGCAGATGCTCAACCACGACCCGGCCGGGACCTGGGACCCGATGGTCGACTACGCGATGATGAGCCGCTTCACCAAGGGCTTCGCCAGCCTGCTGCACGCGAACAAGCCCACGGTCGCGAAGATCCACGGCTTCTGCGTCGCCGGCGGCACCGACATCGCGTTGCACTGCGACCAGATCGTGATCGCCGCCGACGCCAAGATCGGCTACCCGCCCACCAGGGTCTGGGGCGTGCCGAGCGCCGGCCTGTGGGCGCACCGCCTCGGCGACCAGCGGGCCAAGCGCCTGCTGCTGACCGGCGACACCCTGACCGGACGCGAGGCGGCGGAGTGGGGCCTGGCGATCGAGGCGCCCGAGCCCGAGGAGCTCGACGAGCGCACCGAGCGGCTCGTGCGGCGGATCGCCGCGATGCCGCTCAACCAGCTGATGATGGTCAAGCTCGCGCTCAACTCCGCCCTGCTCGCACAGGGCGTGCAGAACAGCCAGCTGATCAGCACCGTCTTCGACGGCATCTCCCGCCACACCCGCGAGGGCCACGCCTTCCAGCAGCGCGCCGCCGAGGCCGGCTTCCGCGCGGCCGTGCGTGAGCGCGACGCAGCACCGTACGACGACGGCGGACCCGCGACCAGCAATGTCACCCACCAGCCGAGCAGCAAGGGATGAGCAGCATGTCCAGCACCCACGAGGTCCTCAACCAGGTCCCGCCGCTCGCCGGCCACGACACCTCGGCCGACCCCGCCCTGATCGAGGGCGTCGAGCGCGAGGGCGCCGGCTGGGCGCTCGACGAGATCCGAGCCGTCGGCCGGCTCGCCGGCACTGACGAGGCGATGGACTGGGGC
This sequence comes from Pimelobacter simplex, assembly GCA_016803235.1. GTDB lineage: Bacteria > Actinomycetota > Actinomycetes > Propionibacteriales > Nocardioidaceae > Nocardioides > Nocardioides simplex_A. Next base: position 26,459 of record JADCLI010000029.1, on the reverse strand, counting down.
CGCCTGGCCGAGCGGGTGCCGCCGCGCCTGCACACCCACGACCGCTACGGCCGCCGCGTCGACGAGGTGGAGTACGTGCCGGCGTACCACCAGCTCATGCAGACCGCCGTCGCCCACGGCATCCACGCGGCCCCCTGGGCCGACGACCGCCCCGGTGCCCACGTCGCCCGGGCGGCCAAGTTCTACGCGTGGAACGTCGACGCCGGCCACGGCTGCCCGATCTCGATGACCTACGCCGTCGTCCCGGCGCTGCGCGCCAACCCGGAGCTGGCCGCGCGCTTCGAGCCGCTGCTGACCAACCGCGAGTACGACTTCGGGCTGCGGGACCCGGAGACCAAGCGGGGTCTCATCGCCGGCATGTCGATGACCGAGAAGCAGGGCGGCTCCGACGTCCGCGCCAACACCACCACGGCGACCCCGGTCGCCGGCGAGCCCGGTGCCTACCGGATCGTCGGGCACAAGTGGTTCACCTCGGCCCCGATGTCCGACATGTTCCTCACCCTCGCCCAGGCCCCGGGAGGCCTGTCCTGCTTCCTGCTCCCGCGGGTGCTGCCCGGCGGCGAGGCCAACCCGATCCGCTTCATGCGGCTCAAGGACAAGCTCGGCAACAAGTCCAACGCGTCCTCGGAGATCGAGTACGACGGCGCGCTCGGCTGGCTGGTCGGCGATGAGGGCAAGGGCGTCAAGACCATCGTCGAGATGGTCAACATGACCCGGCTCGACTGCGTGATCGGGTCGGCCTCGGGGATGCGGACCGCGCTGGTCCAGGCGGCGCACCACGCCCGGCACCGCGCCGCCTTCGGCAAGCTGCTGATCGACCAGCCGCTGATGCGCAATGTGCTGAGTGATCTCGCGATCGAGTCCGAGGCCGCCACCACCGCGATGATGCGGCTGGCCGGCGCCAACGACCGGGCGATCCACGGCGACGCCGGCGAGGCCGCACTGCGCCGGCTCGCGCTCGCGGCGACCAAGTACTACGTCTGCAAGCGCGGCCCGGTCCTCGCGAACGAGGCGCTCGAGTGCCTCGGCGGCAACGGCTACATCGAGGACTTCGACCTGGCCCGGATCTACCGTGAGCTGCCGCTGCTCTCGATCTGGGAGGGCTCGGGCAACGTCGCCGCCCTCGACGCGCTGCGCGCGATCGGCCGCGAGCCCGCGTCGCTCGACGCCTTCTTCGCCGAGGCCGAGCTGGCCGTCGGCGCCGACCCGCGCTACGACGACGCGCTGACCTCGCTCAAGAAGGAGCTCACGCAGCCCTATGACGTGGTCGACATCGAGCTGCGGGCCCGCCGCCTCGTCGAGCAGATCGCCGTCGTCTTCCAGGCCGGCCTGCTGATCCGCCACGCCTCGCCCGCGGTCGCCGACGCCTTCTGCGCGAGTCGCCTGGCCCGCGACTGGGGCAGCGCCTTCGGCACCCTGCCCGCCGGCCTGGACCTCGCGCCGATCCTGGAGCGGACCGAGCCGGGGTTCTGACGCCCCGGGGCGACCCGCGGGCGGGCCCCCGGCCCGGCTACGGCGTGAGCTCGTCGGGGTCGCCGGTGAGCACCCCGACGAGTCGCTCGGCCTCGGCGGCGACCCCGGAGGCGTTGTCGCCGTCGTGGGTCACCTCCACCCGCGCGACGCCGTGCGCCGGGACGGAGCGCGCCACCTGGACGACGTCGCCGCCCGGCCGGCGCAGCGTGCAGCCGCTGTCGGCGCGATCGAAGGTCACGCCGGGAGGTGCGTCCGAGGCGGCGTCCGCCAGGTCGTCGCACCCGGCAGCGAGGCGGGTCGCCATCGCGTCGCGCGCATCGCGGGTGGACGTGCCCGCCAGCGAGGTCAGGCTCAGGTCGACCGTGACCGGGGCACCGAGGTAGCTGCCGGCCAGCGTGCAGGTCGCCGTCGTGACGGTCTCGTCCACCGAGGTCTCGTGGGCGCTGTCGGTGAGCTGCCACGCGGTGCGCAGGTCCGCGGGCACGGCGGCGCACAGGTCCTCGGGCAGGGTCGCCGCCGGTACGCCGTCGGGACGGTCGGTCTCGCCCGTGCAGGCGCCGAGGGTGGGCGTGAGCAGGGTCGCGAGCAGCAGGGCAGCCGCGCGGTGGGGGCGCGAGTTCGTCACGTGCAGAGCCTGCCACCCGCACCCCACCCGGAAACCGCGCAGGTTTGGTGGTCGTCGACCGGGGCACACGGCCTGCCGTCAGCCTTGTCCCACATCGGGAGGATCCGATGGTTCACCTGGACCCCGACGGCCACCGCCTGCTCGAGGCGCTGGCCGCCGACCGCCCCGACGCCTTCGCGGAGGTGCCGCCCACGTCCGGTACCGACCGGGCCCGGGCGCTCACCCTCACCGTCGACGCGGCCCGGCGGGTCATCGGCGTCGACGTGCTCGACATCGCCCACCTGCGGCACGCCGAGCCCTTCCGGACCTCGTTGGAGGAGGCCTTCTTCGCCGCGGACGGCGAGCGGCTCTACGCCGTCCTGCGGGCCAACGGTCAGGCGGAGGCGTGGTTGGCGCGTGCGGACCTGAGCCTCGCCGGCTCCAGCCCGTTGCGGGTGCGCTCCCACGGCCCCGACGTCAGCCGCGAGGCCTCGCTCGAGCGGCGCGCGGCACGCGGGCCGGAGCTGCCGCGCCGGCGGCGCCCGGCGCCGGGCACCTCCGACAACGGCTTCCTCACCGTCCAGCGCTCGCCCCGGGGCGACATCGTCGACATCGAGGTGGACGAGTCGTGGCTCAGCGGCGCCCGCCCCGAGCACCTCGAGGCCGCCATCGCGCAGGCCACCCGCTACTCGCTAGGAGATTGATCGATGGTCATGAAAGCCAGCCTCGAGGCCCTCACCGCAGCCGCTGCCGGCTGGGACGGCATCGGCCTCGAGCTCCACAACGCCTACTCCGACATCGTCGGCTACGAGAGCAGCGGCTCCAAGTTCGGCTGGTACGCCGACCGGGCCGGGATCCCCCAGCAGCACGACACCTTCATCGCGGCCATGGCCGACGCGCTCCTCGCGGGCGAGAAGGTGATGAACGACATCGCCGGCGCGCTGCGCGACGTGGCCAAGGACTTCGGGGCCACCGACCTCGAGGTCAAGGACTCGTTCCACAAGCTCGACGGGACGCCGGCATGACCGAGTACGACTTCTACAGCGACTACACCGACGACACCGAGCTGCAGCTCGAGGACGTCAAGAAGAAGATCGAGGAGGGTGTCGACTACATCATCGACACCTGGAACGACTCGATCATCGCCAAGGGGCTCGACAGCGACTGGGCGTGGGTGATCAGCCCCGGGCTGAAGGCCGGCTACGAGTGGGCGAAGGGCAACCTCGAGGACGAGATCGAGCGCCTGTGGGGCGAGTTCGAGAAGTTCTGCGAGGACCTGTGGGACGAGATCTCCGACGTCACCGGTGAGCCGTGGACGCTGATGTCGATGAACGCGGCCTACATCAAGGCCGCCGGCCGGATCCGCGACGAGAAGCGGGTCATCAACGACATCGGCACCCGGCTCGCGCTGAGCTGGTCCGGCGACGCGTTCACGACCTACGACGCACTCGTCAAGGAGCAGAACAACGCGATCATCGCGGTCGACACCGGCCTGAAGTCGGCGGCGACCGCCTGCGCCGAGGGCGCCCGCCAGATCCGGTCGATCTGGCGCCGCTGCATCGACGCGCTGCTCGACGTCGTCGATGCCATCCTCGACGCGATCAAGGACGGCACCGACGCCGGCCAGTGGGTCACCTTCGACGCGGGCCCGGCGATCAAGGTCATCGGCAAGTGCCTGACCGCGACGATCGGCCTCGTCAACGACCTGGAGGCCTACTTCGACGAGAACGTCACGGTGAAGCTCAGCATGTGGACCACGCTGAACTCCGGCCTCGACGGGCTCGACGCCAACAACGAGTGGCCCTCGATCAGCGGTCGCGAGATCGGCGACCTCAGCGACGAAGGCGGCTACACCGAGAAGGACTGACCGGGCGCCCCGGCCGCCGCCTCCACCCCGAGCGCCCCCAGCGCCATCGACGCGAGCAGGTCACGCAGTGCGGCGTCGGGGATCCCGTGGCCGGCGCGGGGGGTGGAGTTGAGCAGCCCGAACGCGGCCTGCGCGGCCGCGTGGGCGCGGGCCTTGTCGAGGTCGGGGCGCAGGGCCCGCAGCTGGTCGGCCCACAGGTCGACGTAGCGGCGCTGGAGTCGGCGGACCTGCTCACGGGCGGCCTCGGGCAGCGACTCCCAGTCGCGGTCCTGGACGATGATCAGCGGCCGGTGGCCGAGCGCGAACTCGACGTGCCAGTCGACCAGGCCCCGGAGCGCGGCGGCCGGGTCGCCCCCGGCGGCCGCCACCCGCTCGCGGCCGACCTCGAGCAACCGCTCGCTGATCGAGGTCAGCATCTCGGCGAGCACGGCCTGCTTGGACGCGAAGTGCTTGTAGAGCGCCGGACCCGAGATGCCGCACGCGGCGCCCAGGTCGGCGACCGAGACGCCGTGGAAGCCCCGGGCGGCGAACAGGTCGGCGGCGGTCGCCAGGATCTGCTCGCGGCGGGTCGGCTCGGTCACGGTCACCCCCGAAGGCTAGTGGTCGTCGCGACCACCGGGGCGGCGTACCCGACATGGGGCATGACGCCGCCGTCTCGCCGCTGCTAGGCAAGGGGACGGTGCGGTGCGCGCCAATGACCCGAGGAGCAGACCATGGGCAAGGCAGCGATCAGGATCGGTACGGCGGTGGCGGCGCTCGCGCTCGCGGCGACCGGAGCCCCGGCGGTGGCCGGAGATCAGGGTGGACAGCAGGACGGCGGGCGGGCCGCGCCGAGGACGGTGGCCCCCCTCATGGGGCCGCGTGGCGTCGACGCCCTCGGCAACGGCCGGACCCTCGTCACGGAGACCGGCGGGACGTTCAGCCTCGTGGTCGAACGCAGGCACAAGCCGGCTCGGGTGATCCCGCTCGGCAACCTCCCGACGGAGTTCCCGCCGGCGATCGCGAAGGGCCCGCGAGGCACGATCTACCTGCTGACCGGCGCGTCCGGCCCGCCGCCGGAGCAGCGCCCGTCGGTCCTGCGCGGCGCAGCGGCACCCGCGCCCGCGACCACGCTGTTCAAGTGGAAGCGCGGCTGGCCGGCGCCGAAGGTGGTCGCCGACATCGGCGCCTACCAGAAGACCGACCCGGACCCGTGGGACCAGGAGAACTTCCCGACGGACAGCAACCCGTTCGGGGTGGTCGCGCTCGACGACGGCACCGTGCTCGTGGCCGACGCGGCCGGCAACGACCTGCTCCGGGTCTGGCCCAAGAAGGGCAAGATCCGGACCGTCGCGCGGTTGATGCCGCGCACCGTGCCGATGCCGGCCGGGCTGCCCGACGTACCTCCGCCGATGGGCCCGCTCCCGCCCGCCGGCACGCCGATCGTCTCCGAGGCCGTCGCCACGTCGGTGGCGGTCGGTGCCGACGGCTACTGGTACGTCGGCGAGCTGCGCGGCTTCCCGGCGACCCCGGACACCTCGCAGGTGTGGCGGATCAAGCCGGGCGCGAAGAACGCGACCTGCGACCCCGCTCACCCGCGCAAGGGTGCCTGCAAGCGCTACGCCGACGGGTTCACCTCGATCACCGACCTCGCCGCCGGCCCGAAGGGCGTCTACGCCCTCGAGCTGTCGAAGAAGAGCTGGTTGGGCTTCGAGCTGGGCCTGCCCGGTGCCGACGTGGGCAGCCTGTTCCTCATCCGCGACCGCGGCACCAAGCCGCGCGTGCGCGAGCTCGCGGCGGGCATGCTGAAGACCCCGGGCGGGGTCGACGTCAGCGACCACGTCTACGTCGTCGGCCCGCTGTTCGGTCCCGGGGCACTGCTCCGGCTCCGTTGAGCGAGGAGCGGCCGGGCAACGAGGGATTGCGCGAACAGGTTAATGATCATTAACCTGTTCGCGTGTCCGAGACTTCCGAGCCCACCCTCCGGGACCTGGCCGCCGACCTGCGCGAGCGCCTCGCGCGCGTGCGCCAGGGCGGCAGCGAGGCCGCCCGCACCAAGCACACCGACCGCGGCAAGCTGCTGGCCCGCGACCGGGTCGACGGCCTGCTCGACCCGGGCAGCCCCTTCCTGGAGCTGGCCCCGCTGGCGGCCTACGGCATGTACGGCAAGCCGGGCAGCGCCGACGACTACGCCGTGCCCGCGGCCGGCGTGGTCGCCGGCATCGGCCGCGTCGAGGGCCGCAACGTCATGGTCGTCGCCAACGACGCGACCGTGAAGGGCGGCACCTACTACCCGATGACGGTCAAGAAGCACCTGCGGGCGCAGACCGTCGCGGCCGAGAACGACCTGCCCTGCGTCTACCTCGTCGACTCCGGCGGCGCCTTCCTGCCGATGCAGGACGAGGTGTTCCCCGACAAGGAGCACTTCGGCCGGATCTTCTTCAACCAGGCCAACATGTCCGCCCGCGGCATCCCGCAGCTCGCGGCGGTGATGGGCTCGTGCACCGCGGGTGGCGCCTACGTGCCGGCGATGTCCGACGAGACGGTGATCGTGAAGAACCAGGGCACGATCTTCCTCGGCGGCCCGCCGCTGGTGAAGGCCGCGACCGGCGAGGTCGTCAGCGCCGAGGACCTCGGCGGCGGCGACGTGCACGCCCGGAGGTCCGGCGTCGTCGACCACCTCGCCGACGACGACGCGCACGCGCTGCGCATCCTGCGCGGCATCGTCGACACCCTCCCCGCCCCTGCCGCCGCCCAGCGAGCCGAGGTCGAGGACCCGCACGAGCCGCCGGAGAGCATCTACGACGTCGTGCCGGTCAGCACCCGCACGCCCTACGACGTCCGGGAGGTGATCCGGCGCCTGGTCGACGGCAGCCGGCTCCAGGAGTTCAAGCAGCTCTACGGCGAGACCCTCGTCTGCGGCTTCGCCCGGATCCACGGCCACCCGGTCGGCATCGTCGCCAACAACGGCATCCTGTTCAGCGAGTCCGCGCTCAAGGGCGCGCACTTCGTGGAGCTGTGCAACCAGCGCGGCATCCCGCTGCTGTTCCTGCAGAACATCTCCGGCTTCATGGTCGGCCGCGAGTACGAGAACCGCGGCATCGCCCGCGACGGCGCCAAGCTGGTCACCGCGGTCGCCTGCTCGGTCGTCCCCAAGCTGACCGTCGTCATCGGCGGCTCCTTCGGCGCCGGCAACTACGGCATGTGCGGGCGCGCCTACGACCCGCGCTTCCTGTGGATGTGGCCCAACTCCCGGATCTCGGTGATGGGCGGCGACCAGGCGGCCAACGTGCTCGCGACGGTCGCGGGCCGCGAGGACGACGAGGAGTTCAAGCAGCCGATCAAGGACCAGTACGAGACCCAGGGCTCGCCGTACTACGCGTCCGCGCGGCTGTGGGACGACGGCGTGATCGACCCCGCCGACACCCGCCGGGTGCTCGGCATGGCGCTCGAGGTCGTCTCCGCGGTCCCGACCCCCGCCCCCAGCTACGGCATCTTCAGGATGTGACCCGATGATCACCACCCTCCTCGTCGCCAACCGGGGCGAGATCGCCCGGCGCGTGTTCCGCACCTGCCGCGACCTCGGCATCCGCACGGTCGCGGTCCACACCGACCTCGACGCCGACGCGCTGCACGTGCGCGACGCCGACGTCGCGCTCCGCGTCCCCAGCTACCTCGACGCCGACGCCGTCCTCGCCGCGGCCAAGGAGTCCGGGGCCGACGCGATCCACCCCGGCTACGGCTTCCTGTCCGAGAACGCCGGCTTCGCCGCCGCCGTCACCGACGCCGGCATCGCCTGGGTCGGGCCGAGCCCCAAGGTCATCGAGCAGATGGGCCGCAAGGACGCGGCCCGCGACCTGGCCGTCGCCGCGGGCGTGCCCGTCGTGCCGTCGTACGGCATCGACGAGGACCCTGCCACCTTCGCCTACCCGGTGCTGGTCAAGGCCGCGGCCGGTGGCGGCGGCAAGGGCATGCGCGTCGTGCGCGCGGCCGCCGACTTCGACGCCGCCGTCGCGGCCGCGAAGCGCGAGGCGGCCAGCGCCTTCGGCGATGACACGATCCTGGTCGAGAAGTACGTCGAGCGCGGGCGCCACATCGAGGTGCAGGTGCTCGGCGACAGCCACGGCACCGTCGTCCACCTCGGCACCCGGGAGTGCTCGGTGCAGCGCCGCCACCAGAAGGTGCTCGAGGAGGCCCCGGCCCCGGCGCTCGACGACGAGCTGCGCGACCGGATCCACGCCTCCGCCGTCGACCTCTCCGCGTCGGTCGGCTACGAGAACGCCGGCACCATCGAGTACCTCCTCGACGCCAGCACCGGTGACTTCTACTTCCTGGAGATGAACACGCGCCTCCAGGTCGAGCACCCGGTCACCGAGATCCACAGCGGCACGGACCTGGTCGCGCTGCAGATCGCCGTCGCCGCGGGAGAACCGCTGCCGTTCGGCCAGTCGGGCGTCCGGTTCGGCGACCACGCGATCGAGGCCCGGATCTACGCGGAGGACGCCTTCGGCGGCTTCCTCCCGCAGGCCGGTACGGCGACCGTCGTCTCGTGGCCCGCCGCCGCTCGGGTCGACCACGCGCTCGAGTCCGGCCAGGTCGTGAGCACGTCGTACGACCCGATGCTCGGCAAGGTCATCGTCTCCGGGCGCGACCGCGAGGCCGCGCGTCGCGCCCTGGTCGCCGCGCTCGACGACACCGCGATCCTCGGCCTCACCACCAACACCGGCTTCCTGCGGGTGCTGGCGGCGGGCGAGGAGTTCGCCGTCCCGGGCGGCATCGACACCGCCTGGCTCGACCGCCACGACGTCCCGGCGCCCGATCCGGCCCCCGCTCGTGCCGTCGCGGCGCGACTCTGGCTCGACGCCAACACCGCCGCCAGCGGTCCGTTCGCCGCCGACGGCTTCCGGATGGGCGCTCCCGCAGCCGCCCCGGTCGTCGCCCTGGACGAGCCGGCCACTCCGGCCGCGCGTGTCCCCTCCGGCACGGTGGCGCGCACGACCGCCCACCGCGTCGAGCTCGCCCACCACGGCCAGCGCTACGTCTTCGACCGTCCCGACGCGAGCGCCGACCACGCAGCGGCGGCCGGCGACGGCACCGTCGTCGCGCCGATGCCCGGCACCGTGCTCGACGTGAGGGTCGCGGTCGGGGACGCGGTCGCGGAGGGGGACGTGCTCGGTGTCGTCGAGGCGATGAAGATGGAGCTGGCGCTCAAGGCGCCGTACGCCGGGACGGTCACCGCCGTCGGCGCGAGCACCGGCCAGCAGGTGGCCCTGGGTGCGGAGCTGTTCGTCGTGGAGGGGGAGAGCGCATGAACGGGCTGCCGATGGTGGTCGCCGAGCCGGGTCTGCCCACCGAGGTCACGATCTACGAGGTCGGCCCGCGCGACGGCCTGCAGAACGAGAAGTCCGTCGTCCCCACCGAGGTCAAGGCCGCCTTCGTGAAGCGACTGGTCGCCGCCGGGCTGCCGACCGTCGAGGCCACGAGCTTCGTGCACCCTGACTGGGTGCCGCAGCTCGCGGACGCGGCCGACCTGATGACCGGTCTCACCGCCGACCTCGGCGACGCCGCCCGCCAGCTGCCCGTGCTCGTTCCCAACCAGCGCGGCCTCGACCGGGCCGTCGAGCTCGGCCTGCGCCACGTCGCGGTCTTCGCCTCGGCCACCGAGACCTTCGCCGACAAGAACCTCAACCGCACCCTCGCGTCGCAGTTCGAGATGTTCGAGCCGACGATCGAGGCCGCCCGCGCCTCGGGCATGGACGTACGCGGCTACGTCTCGATGTGCTTCGGCGACCCGTGGGAGGGCGCCGTGCCGATCGAGCAGGTCGTCGCCGTCGGCACGCGGCTGCTCGACCTCGGCGTCGGCCAGCTCAGCCTCGGCGACACGATCGGCGTCGCCACCGCCGGCCACGTCCGCGCCCTCGTCGCCGCGTTCGCGGACGCCGGGGTCGGCTGCGAGCGGCTCGCACTCCACTTCCACGACACCTACGGCCAGGCGCTGACGAACGTCCACGCGGGGCTGCAGTCCGGCGTCACGACGTACGACGCCTCGGCGGGCGGCCTCGGCGGCTGCCCCTACGCCAAGAGCGCCACCGGCAACCTGGCCACCGAGGACCTGGTGTGGTTCCTCACCGGTCTCGGCATCGAGCACGGCGTCGACCTCGGCGCGGTCGTCGACGCGAGCGTGTGGATGGCGCAGCAGCTCGGCCGGCCCAGCCCGTCGGCCGTGGTCAGGGCCCTGGCGACCACTGGTTCCTGACGCCCCTCTAACGTGGGCCCATGAGTGGTCGACGACGCGCCTGGGGGTGGGTGGCCGCGTTGCGGAGCGGCGCGACGACGCCGTGGCTCGAGTGGCCTGCCGACGGCAGCGGCGAGGGTGAGTCGCTCGGCGCCGAGCTCCCCGGGGCGCAGCAGCTGGCGCTGCTGCGCCGCCTCAACGCCCACGCCGCCGCGACCGGACGCACGGTCCCGACGGCCACCGCCGAACGGGTGCTCGCGGCCGGGGTCTCCGGTCGCGGTCGCAGCGAGCTGGCCCTGGTCGGCGTCGCCGACGCCGGGGAGCCCGGCCGGTTCGGCCCGCCTCCGGTCGATCCCGACGCGCTGGCCGACGACGAGCTGCTCCGGGTCGCCAGCGCCCTGATCGCCGACGACATCGCGGTCGTGGCCACCCGACCGGTTCCCGAGCCCAGCCTGGCGGACAAGGTCCGGGCCGTGCGCCGGCCGTGGGTGCGCTCGTTCGTGGTCGTCGGGATGCCTTGGCGCGCCGACGCCGTCCGCGCCGAGCTCACCGCACAGGGGCACCGCCCGGGCGGGCGCCGGCCCACGGCGTACCTCCTCGCCGACGACCTCGAGACCGTCCTCGTGCAGGCCTGGACCGCCCGCAGCTTCGACCAGGGCGGTGCGTCCTGGCGCGGCTTCGTGCGCGCCAACGCCGGTGCCGGGCACCTGCCGCCGCGCGCCGACCTGGCGCGGATGGCGCGCTCCGCGGCCTACAAGTACGGCGCCGACCGGGTCCGCGTCGTCCTCGACGACCAGCTGCTGGCCGACGAGCTCGGTGTGCCTCGCCTCGGTGGGCCGCCGCGCCTCGGTGCGCATGCCGTCGACCTGGTCCGCCGGGTCGGTGAGCCGCTCGGGCTGCTGGTGTCGTCGGACGCCCGTCCGCGGCTGCTCCGGGACACCCTCGGCGAGCGTCTCGACGGGCTCGGCGGGCCGCCGCCGACGCTGCCGCCGCGGTGGGACGGTTGGCTCAGCACGCAGGCCGAACGCACCCGGCACGACCTCGCGGCCGCTCGCTACCCTGTGCTCGGCGACCTCGACCGGTTGCTGCCGCGCCCCCTCGGTCCTGAGCCGGTGGCACCGGTCGACGCCGAGGTCCTGGCCCTCGCGCTCGGCCTGCTCCTCGACCCCGTGACCGTGACCAAGGAGGCCCCGTGAGTCGGCGAGTCCTGCTCCACGTCGGGACGCCCAAGACCGGGACGTCGTACCTCCAGGACGTCCTGCACAAGAACCGCGCCAGGCTGCTCAAGCAGGACGTGCTCTACCCCGCCGAGCGGTTCGACGCGCACTTCCTGGCCGCGCTCGACCTGATGCGGCTGCGCTGGGGCGGCCTCGAGGCCGAGGCCGTCGGCGCCTGGGACAGGCTCGCCGCGGAGGTCCGGGCCCACGACGGCACCGCGATCATCAGCCACGAGATCCTCGCCTCCGCCTCACGCAGCCAGGTCGCCCGCGCCCTCGCCTCGCTCGGCCACCGGCCCGGCGGCGACACGAGCGACGGCGGCACCGAGATCCACCTGATCCTCTCCGTGCGCGACCTGGTCCGGCAGATCCCGGCCGAGTGGCAGGAGAACGTCAAGCACCGCGCCCGGTTCGGCTACGGCCGCTTCCTCGAGCTGATCCAGGACCCGGAGCGCGCGCATCGCGTGGGTGCGTGGTTCTGGGGCGTCCAGGAGATCCCCGACATCCTCGACCGCTGGGGCGCCGACATCCCGCCCGAGCGGGTCCACCTGGTCACCGTCCCGCCGTCCGGCGGCCCCCCGGACCTGCTGTGGGAGCGGTTCAGCACGACCTTCGGGCTCGACGGGCTGGACCTCAAGCTCACCACGCGGCGCGCCAACCCGAGCCTCGGCGTCCCCGAGTCGGCGCTGATCCGGCGGATCAACCGGACCGCCGCCCGCGACCTGCCGCCGCAGCACTACCGGCCGCTGGTCCGCGAGCTGCTCGCCCACCAGACGCTGTCCAAGCGCACCAAGTCGGCCCGACTCGGCCTGCCGCCGGACCAGTACGCCTGGGTGCACGAGCTCACCGAGAGCTGGATCGCCGAGCTCGCGCGCCGCGGGTACGACGTCGTCGGCGACCTCGAGGAGCTGCGCGGTGCCCCCGCCCCGGCCGGCAAGTGGGTCGACCCCGATCACCCGCCGGAGCGCCAGGTCTCCGCCGCGGCGGTCGACGCGATCAAGGCGCTGCTCCTCGACAACGCCGAGGCGCATGCCGAGAACGAGCGGCTGCGCCGCAAGCTCGAGGCTGCGCGCCGCGAGCTGGTGCGGGCCCGGACGCCGCGGCTGATGCGGTCGATGGAGTGGACCGTGCAGCGGCTCGAGGGCAGCGGCAAGGGCCGCCAGGCGCTCGAGGTCTACCGCAAGGCGAGGAAGCGGGTCCCTCCCGAGGAGTCCTGAGCAGTCGGACTCAGGCTCGCCGCAGCGGCCGGAACTCCCGGCCGGCGTACCGGCCCACGCGGTACGTGCTCCAGCCGTCGGCCACCGCGCCGACCGCACCGCCCACGAGCGGCACCCGCTTGCCGACGGTCGTGGCGAGCCGCTTGCCGATCACCCGGCTGACCAGCTCTCCGGCCAGCACCGTCGAGACCGTGCGGTCGAGGGTCGGGTCGTGCTGGGGCGCGGTGGCGATCGCCATCGGCGGTGCGGGCAGCTGGTGCCGCTTGACCATCGCGTGCACCGTGTCCTCGCCGAGGATGCACACCAGGATCGCGTTGCGCACCCGCGGGTCGTCGAGGTCGTAGCCCCGCAGGTGGGCGATGCCCGCCACCATCCGGCACTGGATGAGCGCCAGCCCGGTGATGCTCGCGGGCGCCACGATCGCGGCCGTGACCAGGCCGCCGAGGTTGGTCGCCAGCCCCTCCACGCTGGCGTAGGCCACGTGGTTCTCGACCAGCTCGCGTACGGCCTTGTCGACGTCGCCGTGCTGCTCGTCGAGCTGGACCCGCGCCGCCTCCGCCGCCGGTGGCAACGGCCCGACGCCCACCAGGGCACGGTGCAGCGCCTCGCGCACGAACGACTGCGTGAGGCCCGGCGCCAGCTGGGTGACCTTCGGGACGAGCTGCTGGGCGGTCCGCAGCGCGAGGCCCTTCTTGAGCGAAGCCATGTCACCGAGCCTAGCCACCGGGCGGTCCTCGGGAACCACCGCTCGATCCCGCCTGCGGCGCGCCGCGAGGCGGCACGCTGGCTGCGTTGCAGACGCTCGGCCAGCGCACTCGCGTCCCGACGCTCGCGACGGCGCCCTTGATCGGTGGTTCCCTAGGATCGGCCTCGTGCCCGTCGAGCCCGAGCCCAGCCCCTGGGTGTTCCCCAGCCGTGGGGAGCTGGCGGCGCTGCCGGTGCTCGACGATCCCGAGGAGTACGACGACGAGGACGACGGGGACGGCACGCACGACGGGAGCGACCTCGTGGCGATCGGGGCCGACCTCGCCCCGGGGACCCTGCTGGCGGCGTACCGCTCCGGGCTGTTCCCGATGCCCGAGGGGCGTGCCATCGGCTGGTGGAGCCCGGCGTACCGCGGGATCCTCCACCTCGACGAGCTGCACGTGTCCCGGTCGCTGCGCCGTGCGGCCCGCGACTTCGAGATCCGCGTCGACACCGCCTTCGACGAGGTCGTCGCGGCGTGCGCCGACCCGCGCCGGCCGCACGGGTGGATCGACGCCCGCATCGCCCGTGCGTACGGCGACCTGCACCGTCTCGGCTGGGCGCACTCGGTCGAGACCTGGCAGGACGGTCGCCTCGTCGGCGGCCTGTACGGCGTCGCGGTCGGCGGGCTGTTCGCCGGGGAGTCGATGTTCCACCACGTCGCCGACGCGTCGAAGGTCGCGCTGGTGGGGCTCGTCGAGGGCCTGCGGGGCGACCCGGACGGCGCGGCCGGGAACCGGCTGATCGACGTGCAGTGGGCCACCCGGCACCTCATCAGCCTGGGCGTGCGGGAGGTCCCGCGCGCGTCGTACCTCGCCGCGCTGGAGGGCCTGCTGGCCGTGCCGACGGCCGCGCTCTGGGAGCGCTGAGGCTCGCCGGCCACCGGACGGCAACCTGTTGTTCGCCGTACCTGTGAATAGTCTGAGACCGGTGGGGGCAGGGTGGCCGCGTGGCCGCCTGCTCGGCCGTGCCCGCTGCGCGGGCCCGGCCGATGTGCCCCACCCTCCAGGAAAGGAAACGTCATGACCCCGATCAAGCGCCCGCTGGCCGCCGCCGGTGCTGCCGTGCTGCTGGGCCTCACCCTCACCGCGTGCGGTGGCAGCAGCTACCCGAGCGACGCCTCGGAGAAGGAGTTCTGCGGCGGAGTCGAGGACGTCCTCACCGCGACCACCTCCGTCTCCGGCGAGGAGCCGACCGAGTCCGAGTGGGAGAAGCTGCAGGAGGCGTACGGCGACCTCGGTGACATCGGGACGCCGGAGGACATCAGCGACGCCGAGCGCAACGGCTTCGAGGTCATCGTCGACGCGATCACCGACCTCGACTACGACGAGGCCAAGAAGTCCTTCGGCGACGAGGACGGCGAGGACTCCATCCCGGGCGTGTCCAAGGACGACGAGAAGGACGCCGACAAGTTCTTCGAGTACATCCAGAAGACCTGCGCCGACCAGCTCGGCGGCTGAGCCCGCACCTCCGCGAAAGGAACCCACGAATGACCCCGATCAAGCGCCCGCTGGCTGCCGCCGGCGCTGCCGTGCTGCTCGCGCTCTCGCTCACCGCGTGCGGTGGCGGCGCGCCGACCGACGCCTCCGTCGAGGACTTCTGCAAGATCGCCGACAACACCGGCAACGAGGAGTTCTTCAACGCCCTCGAGAAGAAGGACTACGACAAGCTCGAGGACCTCCTCAAGGACCACGCGAAGGACGCAGAGGAGACCGGTACCCCCGAGGACATCCCGGACGACGCCCGCGAGGGCTTCGAGATCCAGCTCGACGCCTACCAGGACATCGACGCCGACGACCTCAAGGAGGCCTTCGAGGCCGAGGAGGGCGAGGACCCGTTCGAGGACGACTTCTCCAAGGAGGAGAAGGAGAAGGTCGAGGCCTTCACGGAGTACCAGAACGAGACGTGCGCGGGCTCGACCGGCTCCGACTCGGGTGAGGAGCCGTCCGTGGACGTCCCGACCGACGTGCCCACGGACCTCCCGACGGACCTGCCGACCTCGCCGGAGGACCTCGAGAGCCTGCTCTCCGACCTCCCGTCGAACCTGCCGTCGGACCTCGAGAGCCTGCTCTCGGACCTGCCGACGCAGTGACGCACTGACGCACCTGCGCGACGGGGCGGGCCTCGACCGACGATGTCGGCCGGGGCCCGTCCTCGTTCTCCCACCAGTGTCCTGTCAGGTTGAAACCCTGGCCGGTGGTCCTGGTGCGTGCATCGCACGGCGCCGGTGCGCAGCTGTACCGGCTCGTCCCCGCATGCGTCGGCAACGCCGCGAGGTGCGTGCCAGGGCCGCCGGATCTGGCGGCGGATCAGCCTGACAGGAAACTAGGGGCTCGTCTCGCCCTCGATGAAGACAGGGGCGAACCGGTGGCCCCGCGGGGGTGCGTCGTCCGCGGGCAGCTCGCCGCCGTCGATGAGGTCGCGGATCGCCAGGGTCATCTCCTCGACGGGCTGGCGAACGGTGGTCAACGGTGGATGCGCCAGCGTGCCGGCGCCGATCCCGTCGAAGCCGATCACCCGGAAGTCCTCCGGGACCGCGCGACCGGCGTGCAGGAGCTGGGACAGCACGCCGAGGGCGATCACGTCCGCCGCGGTGACCACCGTCGCGCGCTCCCACCCGTCGGCGAGCAGCCGCCGGGCAGCCTCGTTGCCCCAGGCCGTGGAGAAGGAGCCCAGCAGGACGGGGGCGTCGGGCCCGAAGGCCTGGCGGAAGCCGTCGAGTCGCTCGTGGGCCGAGGACGAGTCGGGCTCGGCGCCGACGTAGACGACCGGCTGCCGAGCCAGGTCGATGCGCGCCGCCACGTGCTGCCCGACGAGCTGCATGCCCCGGAGGTTGTCGACCGCGACGTAGTGGGTCCCGGTCGTGGGGACGCAGCGGTCCAGCTGGACGGTGGGCACCGCCCGGGCGGCCAGCTCGACGGCGTCGCCGCTGTCGACCTCGTGGACCGGGATCATGACGAGCGCGTCCACCTGGCGGCCGAGGAACGACCGGACGCCGCGCAGCTCGGTCTCCAGCGAGCCGTCGGCGGCGAACACGAAGAGGTCGACGTCGGTCTCGGTGAACACCCGCGCCAGGTGCTGGGCGAGCGCCGAGAAGAACGGGTTGTCGAGATCGGGGACCACCAGCCCGACCGTGGCGGTACGCGTCTGGCGCAGGGCCCGGCCGACCAGGTTCACCCGGTAGCCGAGCCGGTCGGCGGCCGCCAGGACCCGAGCGGTCAGGGCCGGGTCGACCGCCCGGGTGCCGCTGAGCGCGCGGGAGACCGTGGCGACGGACACGCCGGCCTCGCGGGCGACGTCCGCCATCCGTGGCGACCGAGGTCGGGAGGTGGAGCGCACGCCTTGATCCTGCCGCCGAGCGGCGGCACGTGCGTAGGGATCGTCTCAATCCGTGGAAATCGATTACCGAGTACTGGACGTGGCTCGGGTCACTTCCTAGGCTCGAGGAAACGGTCTCGGAAATCGATTACCCAAGGAGTGTGCGCGCATGGCCAGGATGAATCGGACCATCGTCGCGGCGGCCGGCGCCGCAGCCCTGGTGCTCGCCGGGTGCAGCACCGGCAACGACGGGGACGGCGCCGCCGGCTCCGGCGGCTCGGGCAGCGACGAGTGCGTCATCGGCATGACCCAGATCAACCAGACCGCGGCCTTCTTCACCCAGATGAACGAAGGTGCCGAGGAGGCGGCGAAGGAGGCCGGCTGTGAGCTGACCATCGCCAACGCCAACAACGACCCGGCGAAGCAGAACTCCGACATCGAGAACTTCGTGACCCAGCAGGTCAGCGGCCTGATCGTCGTCGCGATCGACGTCAACGGCGTGCTGCCGGCCGTCCAGGCGGCCAAGCAGGCCGGCATCCGGGTGGTCGCCATCGACGCCGAGCTCGAGGAGGGCGCGGCCGACACCTTCGTCGGTGTCGACAACGAGGCGGCCGGCGCCGAGGCCGCCACCTGGGTCGTCGACAACGGCCTCGCGAAGGGCAAGTACGGCGTCGTCGACGCACGCAACTCCTTCATCCAGAACCAGCGCGAGGACAGCTTCCGCGAGGTCATCGACGCCGCCGGCGCGACCCACGCCCAGAGCGTCAACGGTGACAACGTCCAGGAGAAGGCGGCCACCGCCGCCCAGAACCTGGTGACCGCCGAGCCCGACCTCGACTTCGTCTACACCACGGGCGAGCCGGCCACCGTCGGAGCGGTCGCGGCCCTCGACCCGGCCGGGACGACGAAGATCATCGGCTGGGACCTGACGGCCGAGGTGATCGCCGGCATCGACTCCGGACTGGTCACCGCGGTGGTGCAGCAGGACCCGCGCCAGGAGGGCGTCGAGGCGGTCAACGAGCTCGAGGCGATCATCGGCGGCGCCGAGCCCCAGGGGTTCATCGACGTGCCGATCACCATCGTGACCAAGGACAACGTCGACGACTTCCGGTCCATCTTCGAATGACCGGCGGGCTGGACGGGGGCACGGCGCACGCCGTGCCCCGCGTGGAGATGCAGGGCATCACCAAGAGCTACGGCGCGCTCAAGGTGCTGCGCGGGGTCGACCTGCGCGTCGGTCGCGGCGAGGTCGTCGGCCTCGTGGGCGACAACGGCGCGGGCAAGTCGACGCTCATGAAGATGCTGGCGGGGGCCGTCGTCCCGGACCGGGGCCGGATCCTCGTCGACGGGGAGGAGCTCACCGGAACGGGACCGAGGGCCGCCCGGGCGCACGGCATCGAGATGGTCTACCAGGACCTCGCCCTCTGCAACGACGTGGACGTCGCCGGCAACCTCTTCCTCGGCCGCGAGCCGTACCACCGCTTCACCCGCAAGCTCGACCACGCCCGGATGCACCGCGAGGCCGCCGAGGACCTGGCCAAGCTGCACATCCGGATCTCCGACACCCGGCAGCTCGTCGGCAACATGTCGGGTGGGCAGCGCCAGGCGATCGCGATCGCCCGCGCCGTCGCCTTCGAGCCGCGGGTCCTCGTCCTCGACGAGCCCACCGCGGCGCTCGCCGCACGCGAGGTCGAGATGACCCTGCAGCTCATCCGCGACGTCTCGGAGCGGGGCGTCAGCGTCATCCTGATCACCCACCGGCTGCAGGACCTCTTCGAGGTCGCCGACCGCTTCGTCGTCCTGCACGAGGGCGTCAACCACCGGGAGCTCGACCCGGCCGACACCGACCTGACCGGACTGGTCACCGCGATGATGGGGAAGTAGAGCGATGAGTGCCACCACCACGTCCGTCCCGGACCGCGAGGCCCGCCGCGACAACCGCCGCGACTTCGTCGCCAAGAACTTCGGCGTCATCTCGATCAGCGTCGTCTTCGTCGTGCTGTTCGCCTACTTCAGCCTCGCCTCCGATGCCTTCCTCACCACGACCAACCTGGTCAACGTGCTGCGCCAGGTGGCACCGACCGTGATCGTCGCGGTGGGCATGACCTTCGTCATCACCACCGGTCAGATCGACCTGTCGGTCGGCTCGATCGTCGGGCTCTCGGCCGCGGCCCTCGGGCTGTTCGCGGAGAGCGGCAACCCTGTCGTCGCGCTGCTCGGCACGCTGGCGATCGCCCTGGCGATCGGGTTGGCGAGCGGGATGATCACGGCTTTCGGCAAGGTGCAGTCCTTCATCGTGACCCTCGCCGCGCTGACCGCGGTCCGCGGCGTCGCCCTGCTGATCACCGACGGCTACAGCACCCCGATCACGTCCGACTTCCTGCTGCCCCTCGGACAGGGCTCGCTGGCCGGCATCTACACCCCGACCTGGCTGGCCGTGATCGCCGTCGTGACCGGTTGGTACGTCTTCAACCACACCCGCTTCGGCCGCTACGTCAC
The DNA here is from genome assembly GCA_016803235.1 of Pimelobacter simplex. Taxonomy (GTDB): domain Bacteria; phylum Actinomycetota; class Actinomycetes; order Propionibacteriales; family Nocardioidaceae; genus Nocardioides; species Nocardioides simplex_A. The sequence continues at coordinate 7,306 of JADCLI010000029.1, read as the reverse complement.
GGCTGTCGGCTCCAACGACGAGTCGCTGCGCCGTGCAGGAGTCGACATCCGGCGGATCCAGGTCGCGGTGCTCGGTCTCACCGGCGTCCTGGCCGGCCTGGCCGGCGTCATCACCGCGGCCCGGCTGGGCAGTGGGTCGTCCAACTCCGGCACGGCGTTCGAGCTCGAGGTGATCACGGCGGTCGTGCTCGGCGGCACCAGCCTGATGGGCGGACGCGGTTCGATCCTCGGCTCGGCCATCGGTGCCCTCACTCTGGGCGTCATCAACAACGGCCTGGTGCTGTCCAAGGTGGACGTCTACTGGGTGCCGATCACGCAGGGCCTGATCCTGATCGTCGCGATCTTCCTCAACAGCAAGCTCTTCGGCAGGATCGTCGGGACTCGCGCATGAGCGAGGTGATGACGGTCCGTGGCCCGGTGCCGGTCACGGAGCTCGGCGTCGTGCTCACCCACGAGCACCTCTTCAACGACGTGTCCTCCTGGTGGCAGCGCTCGACGCTTCCGGGCGTCGACGCCGACGCGTACGCCGCGGCGCCCGTCACGGAGGACCTCGGGTGGGAGCTGCGCCAGGACCCCTTCGGCAACCGCGACAACTGCCGCCTCGACGATGTCGAGGTCTGCGTCGACGAGGTGGCGAGGTTCGCCGCGCTCGGGGGTGGGACGATCCTCGACGCCACCGGTCTCGGCCTGGGCCGCGACCTGGTCCGACTGCGCGAGGTCAGCGAGCGGACGGGCGTGCACGTGGTCGCGGGCACCGGCTACTACCTCGACGCGGCACAGCCGGCGGACGTGCGCGGGCTCGCGCCCGAGGCGATCGCGGAGCGGATCCTGGCCGACCTCGAGCACGGCGAGCACGGCATCCGGCCCGGCTTCATCGGGGAGATCGGGGTCGGAGCCGACTTCACCCCGGCTGAGCAGGCGAGCCTGCGAGGGGCGTTCCTGGCGCAACGGGCCTCGGGCCTACCGGTTCAGGTGCACCTCCCCGGGTGGTTCCGGCGCGGGGGCGACGTGCTCGACCTCGCCGACGAGCTCCAGGTCGACCCCGCTCGCGTGGTGCTGTGCCACATGGGTCCGTCCGGCGACGACCTGGGCTACCAGCGTGAGCTGCTGCGGCGGGGCGCGTGGGTGCAGTACGACATGGTCGGCATGGAGGTCTTCTACGCCGACCAGGGCGTGCAGTGCCCCTCCGACGAGCAGAACGCAGCCTGGATCGCGCGGTTGGTCGACCTCGGCCACGGCGACCGGCTGCTCGTCAGCCAGGACGTCTTCCTCAAGTCGCTCCTCCGGCGCCACGGCGGCCCGGGCTATGCGCACATCCCCCAGTTCTTCGTGCCGCGTCTGCGGCGGCACGGCCTGACCGAATCCGACATCGAGACGCTGCTGGTCGACAACCCGCGGCGCCTCCTCACCCGATAGGGAGGACCCACCATGACCCGTGTTCTGCTCGCAGGCGAGAGCTGGATCTCGACCGCGACCCACGTGAAGGGCTTCGACGAGTTCACCAGCACCACCTTCCACACCGGTGCGGACGCGTTCATCGAGGCCGCGGCCCGGCAAGGCATCACGATCGAGCAGATGTACGCCCATGACGTGCCGAACAGGTTCCCGCGCGACGTCGCCGGGCTGGCGGCGTACGACGTCGTGATCCTCTCGGACATCGGCTACAACTCCTTCGTGCTCCCGCCGGAGACCTGGCTGGAGGGCAAGCGGAGCGGCAACCCGCTGCACGCGCTCGTGGAGTGGACCCGGCAGGGCGGCGGCCTGATGATGGCCGGCGGCTACCTGAGCTTCCAGGGCTTCCAGGCACGGGCGAACTTCGCACGCAGCCCGTTGGCCGACGTGCTCCCGGTGACGATGCGCGAGTCCGACGACCGGGTGGAGGCGCCGGAGGGCGCCGCCGTCGAGCTGGTCGGGACCGGCCACCCGCTCGCGGCGTCTTGGGCGCAGGGTGCTCCCGAGCTGCTGGGCTACAACCACGTCGTCGCGAAGGACGACGCCGAGGTCGTCGCGACCGTCGGCGGCGACGTGCTGGTCGCCACGGCGAGCGTCGGCGAGGGCCGCTCCCTGGTCTGGACCTCGGACATCGGCCCGCACTGGTGCCCCGACGAGTTCCTCGCCTGGGACGGGTTCCCGGCGCTGGTGGGCGGCATGATCACGTGGCTGGCGGGCGGCGCCTGAGCATGAGCTCCGTCCCTTCTCCCCCGGTGCCGCTGCTGCTCGACTGCGACCCCGGCCACGACGACGCCGTGGCGATCCTGCTCGCGCTCGGCTCGCCCCAGGTGCGCCTGCTCGGGATCTCCACCTGCTTCGGCAACTGCGCCGTGGAGGACGCCACCCACAACGCCCAGCGGGTCCTGGCCCTGGCTGGCCGGGCCGACGTACCCGTGGCCGTCGGTGCGGCCGGACCCCTCGTCGGCGACGTCGCTCTCGGGAACTACGTCCACGGCGTGAGCGGCCTCGACGGTCCGCCCCTGCCCGACCCGGCCGCGGATCCGGTCGCCGAGGACGCCGTGACGTTCCTGCGCCGCATGCTGGTGGAGGCGGACGAGCCGGTGACCCTCGTCGTGACAGGACCGATGACCAACGCGGGCCGGCTGCTGCGCGAGCACCCGGAGGTGGCCGACCGGATCGCCGAGGTGATCTTCATGGGCGGCAGCACCGAGCGCGGGAATCACACGCCGACAGCCGAGTTCAACACCTACGCCGACCCTGAGGCGCTCGATGTCGTGCTGCGCTCCGGCGTGGCCGTGCGGATGGTCGGGCTCAACCTGACCCACCAGGCGCTCGCCACCCCGGAGGTGGTCGAGCGGATGCGTGCCATCCCGACAGGGATCGGCCGCACCTGCGCGGCGTGGATGGGGTTCTTCGGCGACTCCTACCACCGGCTGTGGGAGTTCGACGCCCCGCCGGTGCACGACCCCTGCACCATCGCCGCCCTCATCGATCCCGACGTGATCGAGTGGCGCGAGGCGTTCGTCGCCGTCGAGCTCGCCGGCACCTGGACGCGGGGCACGACCGTCGTCGACCTGCACCGTCGCTACCCCGACGAGGCGCTCAACGCCCACGTCGCCGTCCGGCTCGACGCCGACCGCTATTGGGACCTGGTCCTCGACGCGCTGCACCGCCTCGGGGGCTCGGCATGAGCGGCGGCCCGCTCGTCTGCGTGGTCGGCTCGCTGAACGAGGACACGACCCTGCGCGTGCCCGGCCTGCCCCGGCCCGGTGAGACGGTCCTCGCCACCGACTCGTTCCGTGCGCCCGGCGGCAAGGGAGCGAACCAGGCCGCTGCGGCCGCGGTGCTCGGGCGCGCTCGGGGCGCGTCGGTCGCCATGGTCGGCGCGGTCGGCGACGACGACGCCGGTGAGCGCTCGGTCGCGGCACTCGCCGTCTGCGGCGTCGGTGTCGCGGGCGTGCGACGGCTCGACGCCGTCGCCACGGGCACCGCGGTGGTCGTGGTCGACGACGCCGGCGAGAACCACATCGTCGTCGACCCCGGCGCCAACGGCGCTCTCGCCGCCGGCGAGGTCGAAAGGGCCGTGGGCGACCTACGGCCCGCAGTGGTGCTCGCCCAGCTCGAGGTCACCCCGGCCTGCATCGAGGCGGCCGCCCGCGCGGTGCCCGAGGCATGCGTGATCCTCAACCCCGCGCCGATGCCGGCCGACCCGGCGTTCGTGCTCGAGCTGCTCGACCGCGTCGACGTGCTGGTCCCCAACCAGGCCGAGCTCGGCCGCCTGGCGGGGAGGCCGACCCCGCAGACACCGGCCGAGGTGGCGGACTGCGCCGCTGCCCTGGCCTTCACGGGCGACCTCGTCGTGACCATGGGGGCACACGGCACGTACGTCGTGCCGCGCGACGGGGCCGCCAGCCACGTCGCGGCGTGGCCGGTGGACGTGGTCGACACCAGCGGGGCCGGCGACGTCTTCGCGGGCTGCCTTGCCGTCGCGCTCGCCTGTGGTGCCGATCTCGTCGACGCGGTCACCGAGGCCAACCGGGCCGCTGGGCGCAGCACCGAGCTCGCCGGCGCACGGGTGCCCGCCGACTTCACCGGCTGAGCCCGCACGCCCTTGTAACTAAGTGTTATGGCACCCACCCGGGCGCTGTTGCACCGGATTTCGTGACCTAACACGTAGTTACAAGCCGTCCGCCGCCAGCAGGTGCAGGCCGGTGCCGACCGGGAGCACGCCCTCGTCGAACACCGCGTCGGCCGCGTGGTTGAACGCGTCGTGGCCCGGGACCTGGGCCCCGAGATAGACCATCGAGCCCGGCCACCGCTCCAGGAAGTAGGCATAGTCCTCGATCACCATCGAGGGGTCGGCCATCGGCCGGGCCTCGACGGGGGCCTGTCGGAGCGCGGCGACGAGTCGGTCGTCGTACGACGCGTCGTTGACCACGGGCGGGTAGCCCTCGACGATCTCGACCGACACCGACAGGTCCGCGTCCTTCGCCGCGCGCTCGGCGACGTCACGCAGCCTCGAGACCAGGGCCGAACGCCGCTCGGTGCTCAGGGTCCGCAACGTCCCGCGCAGGCTGCCCTCGGCGGGGATCACGTTGACCGTGTTGCCCATCAGGCTCTCGGTGACCGTCGCGACGAGGTGCTCGTCGGCCGAGAGCTCCGCGACGGCGGCCCGGAGGCCGTGGACGACGTCGGCTCCCGCGACGATCGGGTTGCCGGCGAGGTGTGGCTGGCTCGCGTGCGCACCCGGTCCGGAGAAGGTGATGCGGAACCAGTCCCCGGCGGCCATGAAGACCCCGGGGCGGTGGAAGACGGTCCGCGCCGGCCACGTGGCGTGCACGTGGATCGCGAAGGTCTCGGCGTCGTCGAGACGCAGGTTGGCGTGGCGGGCCAGCGTGGGCACCGCGCCGCGATCGCTCTCCTCGCCGGGCTGGAAGACGAGGACCGTGTCGCGTCGTGGCTGCTCCTCGACGAGGCACCGAGCCGCGCCCATCAGCATCGCCATGTGGAGGTCGTGCCCGCACGCGTGCATCGCGCCGTCACGTTGCGAGGCGAACGGGAGTCCCGACTCCTCCCGGACCGGCAGCGCATCCATGTCGGCCCGCAGGACGACCGGTCGTCCGGTCTCCCGGCCACGGATCACCGCAGTGACTCCCGCGGAGTCGTGCACGTCCGGCCGCAGCCCGAGGTCGGCCAGCACTGCGGCGACGTACGCATGGGTGTCGGGGAGCGCAAGCCCGACTTCGGGCTGCTGGTGGAGTCGGCGGCGGTGGGCGAGGATCCAGTCCTGGTGCCCGGCTGCCTGCTGCCATCGATCGATCACCGGACCGCGGTCTCCCGCGGCTCAGACGACGGACGGCGGCTGGTCGCCGTCGGCGGTCATCGCCCGCCCGGCCCGCTCCCAGCCGAGCATGCCGTCGACCAGGTTGACCACGTCGTACCCCTGCTGCGCCAGATAGGCGACCGCCCGGGCCGAGCGGCCGCCACCCTTGCAGACGACCAGCGTCTGCGGCGCCTCGAGCTCCACGAACTCGCCCAGCCGGGCGGGCAGCTCCATGAGCGGGATGTGCACGGCGCCCTCGATGTGGCCGGCGGCCCACTCGTCGTCCTCGCGGACGTCGAGCACCACCAGGCCCTCGGGGAGCGGGTCCGGCACGCCGTCGATCTCGACCTGGGGGATCATGGAGCCAGCCTACGTGGGCCCCAGGCCGAGACGTCCGCGAGGACGTCCGGCTGCTCCCGGGCCGGCTGGGGAACCCCGCGGCACGTCGCGCCGCCACCCCTCGGCCAGCACGACGCCGCGGTCAGGGAGTGGCTGGGGCGATGACGCCCACGTCCTCCGGCTGGAAGCCGGGGAACACCTGGGCGGACGACGCCCCCAGCCGACCCACGACCACCTCCGACAGCACGCTGCGGTAGTCCGTGGTGACCAGCAGGTCGCCGTCGACGGTGTTGACCAGCCCGGGCCATCTGCCGTGGTAGCCGCCCCTCACCCCGGCGCCGAGCAGGAGCATGACGTTGCCGTAGCCGTGGTCGAGGCCGTAGTTCGCGTTCTCCCTGGTCCGCCGGCCGAACTCCGAGAGAGTCATGACGGTCACCTTCGACGCCAGCGGCCCGAGGTCGGTGAGGAAGGCAGCCAGCGCGGCGGCGAGCTCCTTGGTCATCCGCTGCATCTGGCCCCAGTCGAGGGTGCCCAGGTCGACGTGGTGGTCCCAGCTCCCGGTGTCGATGGTGATCACCTCGGCCCCGATGTCGCCCCGGATGGTGCGAGCCGCCGAGGCCAGGCTGTCGCCGAGGTCGCCGTCGGGGTAGACCGCGCCGTTCGCGGGCATCGCCGAGGACGTGCGGACCGGTGCGAAGTCGGCGATCGCCTGCATCGCGGAGCGGGCGCCCACCCCGAGCGGGCCGTCGGCGTCCGCCCACATGGTCGTCATCGACCTCGGCCGCCGGCCATGGGTGTCCCAACGGTCCGCGCCCGCGAGGACCATCGACGCGACCCGGTCGACGGCCACCGCGGGCTCGGGTCCCAGCAGCGACGCCGGCAGCACGGAGTCGCCGAGCTGCAGGGCCTGCAGCGGGCTCTCGCCGGTGTCGCGGCCGATCAGCCGGTTGAGCCAGCCGACCCGTTCCGACGAGCCGGGGTCGGCGTCCTCGACGGCCTCGATCGCCGCGAAGTGCGAGCGGTTCGGCGCCGGGAGACCGGTCGCGTGGACGGCGGCCACGGAGCCCGCGTTCCACCACGGCAGGAGGGGCGCCAGGTCGGGGTGCAGGCCGAAGAAGGCGTCCTTGGCGAGCAGCCTGCCCCACGGTACGGCGATCCGGGGGCGTGCCGCGTAGTACACCGGGTCGGCGTGGGGGACGACCAGGCTCATCCCGTCGACGGCACCGCGCATCGAGAGCACGACCAGCACCGCGGGAGCGCTCGCGGTGGCGGCGTACGACGTCGACATGAACGCACTGCCGACGACGGTGGTGGTCGTCGTCGCCGCCGCCGTGGCCGCGAGTCCGCGGAACAGGCCGCGGCGGGACAGCGCACCGTCGAGCGCGGCGAGCTCGTCGCAGCACGAGGAAGTCATCGGCACCTCACCGGGTCATGTGCAGGGGCGAGTCGAGCAGGACGGTGACCAGGCGCGGCATCTCCCACGCCACGATCCGGTGCTGCGGCGTGATCACGTCGCTCGGCGCGCAGCCGGCCGCCTCGCACGCCGCCTGCAGCATCGTCGGCGTGACCGGGCGGCCGAGCATCGTGCGGCACAGGTGGTCGACGAGCTCGTCGAAGCGGATGCTCGCGACCGGCGTGACCGGTGGCTCCGGCTCGTCGGGCGGCTGGGGCACGACCGGGTCGGGCGCGGGC
>JADCLI010000028.1 GCA_016803235.1 Pimelobacter simplex | reverse complement strand
GGAGGGTGGGCACCATGCGGGCCGAGGACGTGCTGGGTCGGGTCATCCTGGTCACCGGCAAGGAGGAGTTCCTCGGCGCACGCACCGTCGACGAGGTCAGGGCCGCCGTGCGCGCCCACGACGCCGAGGCCGAGTTCGCCGACAGCGCCGCCTCCGAGCTGACCCTGGCGACGCTGGGGGAGATGGCGGCGCCGTCGCTGTTCTCCGCGGTGCGGTGCGTCGTGGTGCGGGGCCTGGAGAACCTGCCGGACGAGTCGGTCGAGGGCCTGCTGGGCTATGCCGCCGCGCCCGTCGAGGACGTCGCCCTCGTGCTCGTCCACGGCGGCGGCCAGAAGGGCAGCGGGGTGCTCGCCAAGCTCCGCAAGCTCAAGACGGTCACCGAGCACAAGTCCGAGGAGCTGAAGGCGTCGGACTTCCCGGGCTTCGTGGCCAACGAGGCACGCCGCTACGGAGCGAGCATCGACCGCGAGGCCGCCGACGTGCTGATCGAGGCGATCGGCCGCGACCTGCGCTCGCTCGCCGCGGCCGCCCACCAGCTCACCAACGACTTCCCGGGAGAGCGGATCAGCGAGGACCAGGTCCGCCGCTACTTCGGCGGCCGGGCCGAGGCGAAGTCCTTCGCCGTCGCCGACGCCGCCTTCGCCGGCCGCGACCGGGTCGCGCTGGAGGAGCTGCGCTGGGCCCTCGACGCCGGCACGGCCGCCGTGCTCATCACCTCCGCGTTCGCGGGCAGCGCCCGCGGCCTGGCCCGGATGGTCAGCGCGCCGCGCGGCATGCGCGACGCCGACCTGGCGCGCGAGGTCGGCGTGCCGCCGTGGAAGCTGCGCTCGCTGCGCGACCAGGCCCGGGGCTGGACCGACGCCGGCCTGGCTCGCGCCATCCGGGCCGTCGCCCAGGCCGACGCCGACATCAAGGGTGCCGCCAGCGATGCGTCGTACGCCCTCGAGCGGCTGGTGCTCACCGTCACCTCCCTGCGCCAGCGCTGAGCTGCCGCTTCCTCCCCTCGAACCTGCGGCGGGCCGGGTGAAAATCACGAAGGGAGCCCCCGTGAACGGGGACTCCCTCGACGTGATGGCTCAGGACCGGAGCCAGCAGGGTGGTCTCAGAGAGAGGCGGCCTGCTTCGCGATCGACGACTTGCGGTTCGCGGCCTGGTTCTTGTGGATGACGCCCTTGGAGGCAGCCTTGTCGAGCTTCTTGGTGGCCTCACGGCCGAGCGCGACCGCAGCGTCCTTGTCGCCGGCCTCGGCGGCCTCGCGGAACTTGCGGATCGCGGTCTTCAGGCCGGACTTGACGGCCTTGTTGCGCTCGTGACGCTTCTCGTTCTGCTTGTTGCGCTTGATCTGGCTCTTGATGTTCGCCACGGGTTACTCGCCTCTGTGTCAGGTGGAAGTGCTGGTTCTGGTCCGGAGCGCGCCTCGGTCACCGTGATCCCGACCGCCTGGGCGGCGGGCAGGAAGGAACGCTGAGACGCGACCAGCAAGGCTAACAGTGGGTCGATCCGCGGCCCAAATCGGGCAGCGGGACGAGTCAGGTCAGCCCTTCGCGCGTGACCAGGCAGAACGGGTGACCCACCGGGTCGGCGTACACGCGATATCCGATCGGCTTGTCCGATCCCTCGAGCAGCGTCGCTCCGAGGGCGAGCACCGCGACTTCGGCGACGTCGAGGTCGGCGACGAGGACGTCGAGGTGCATCTGTTGTGGGGCGTCGCCGGGGCTCCACCCGGGACGTCGGTGGTCGGCGACCTGCTGGAGGGCGATCCGCGGCGGCGCGGCGCGGTCCCCGAGGGTCACCCAGTCCGGATCGTCGTGGACGCGTCGAAGCCCGAGGAGGGCCTCGTAGAACGGGGCCAGATGCTGCGGGTCGGGACAGTCGATGACGATGCAGGCAAGAGTGCCGATCACGCGCCCATCACCCGCCGATCGCCGCACGCTCGTGCGGGGCCCAGCCGCGCCGTTCGGCCAGCCAGTGGTCGAGGACGTCGCGCTGCCAGGCCTGTGCGGCGCGCAGGTGCGGTGACGTGGCAGGGACGGGCTGGTCGGCGCTGGCGGCGAAGTAGCCGAGGACCAGCGCGAGGAAGACGTCGACGTCCTCGGCCGGCACGCCCGCGAGCAACGGGTGGGCGGCGATGTGGGCCTCGACGTCGAGGCCGTCGCCGCGGGGGCCGATGAGGAGGAGCAGCGAGTCGAGCCAGGCGGCGCCGACGGTCGGCCAGTTCCAGTCGCAGAGCAGTGCGCTGCCGTCGGCGCGGACCAGGATGTTGTCGTCGCGGATGTCGGTGTGGACGAGGGTGTCGCCGACGACGACCTCGGCGTAGCGGTCGGCGAGGGCGCGCAGCTCGTCGCGCCGCGGGTGGGCGATCCGGTCCCACAGGGCCGGCCACGACGCGAAGTCGTCGACGGCACCGTCCAGGGCGATGGCCGGTGCGGGGGTGAGGGCCTCGGCCATGGCCAGCGTCATCGCCGACGCGGCGGCGAGGTCCGTCTCCGACCAGGGGCGGTGCGGGGCCCGGGCGTCGACGTACTCGGTCGCGAGCAGGAACCAGTCGGCCACGTCGTCGGTCCACGACAGCCCCGGAGCGGGTACGGCGGCCGGGAGCCCCGCGAGCTTGCGCGCCTCCTCCCGGTAGGCGTCGGCGAACACCCGTTGCGCCTTCGTCGACGCGGCCTTCACGAACGCGCGGGTCCCGTCGGCGCAGGTGAGCACCGAGGCGAACCCGGGAGTGAACCCGCCGTCCTGGGAGACCGCGTCCACCACCGGCGAGCCGAGCCGCTGCTCGACCGCGCGCCGGACGATCGGGGGCAGGTGCGCCCACGACAGGCGACGGGCGGTGCGGCCGTGGGGGATGACGGTGGGGAACACGCCGCCCATCATGGCTGAGGGGCGCCCGGTGCCGACGACTGCCGCACGACGAGGCGACCCACCCGCTGGTCGCCGTGGTCGGGGAGGGGACGGTCGTCGAGCCGGGCGGCCAGCGCCTCGACTGCGCGGCGGGCGAGCTCGTCGGGCTGCAGGTCGATGGAGGAGATGGTGGGACGGGCGGCGCGCAGGCTCTCGGCGTCGGAGCCGGCGACGACGAGGACGTCGTCGGGGACGCGCAGGCCGTGCTCGGTGAGCACCGCCACGACTCCGAGGGCGTGGTTGCTGGTGAGCGCGTAGACGCCGTCGGGCGCAGGTCCGGACGAGAGCAGGGTGGTGGCGGCGCGACGCCCGCCCTCGTCGTCGAGCTGCTCGGGGACGTGGACCATCGCCGGCGTGATCCGGCGGTAGCGGGCCCAGCGCTGGTAGACCGCGGCACTGCGCAGGTTCCACTCGTTGCGGTCGGTGCCGGTGACCAGCGCGATCCGGCGGGCGCCGGCGTCCCAGAGGTGGTCGAGGGCCAGGGTCGTCAGTCGCCCGGACTCGATGTCGACGTGGGGAGGGGAGTCGGGGCCGATGGGAACGCCGGGCACCTCGCCGACGGTCACGAACGGGATGCCGGCGCTGGTGAGCATCGCGACCAGCGGGTCGTCGGTGACCGGCTCGGTGACGATGAAGCCGTCGCTGGCCAGCGCGGCGCCGGCAGCACGCGGGCCGGTCGGGTCGGAGACCAGCATCAGGCCGAGCCCCTCGGCGAGCGAGGCGACCGCGGCCGCGCCGGCGAAGCGGGCGAAGTAGTCGACGTCGACGAGCAGGTCGGGGCGCAGCGCGTCGAGCTGGCGGGCGACGAGGGCGATCACGCCGAGCCGGTTGCGCCGCAGTCCCTGGGCGATCACGTCGGGCCGGTAGCCGAGGTCGTGGGCAGCGGCCCGGACCCGCTGCTGGGTGGTCGGGGCGACCGTGCCGTTGCCGGTGAAGGTGTGCGACACGGTGGTCACCGAGACCCCCGCCCGGCGCGCGACGTCGCGGATCGTCGGCCGGCGGGTGGTCACCCGCCCACGCTAGGGCGCCCAAACCGTTTTGGCCACCGGCGCGCAAGGTCTGGTCCAAATCGTTTTGGCTGCCTAGCGTGACGCCCGACACACCGACCGAACGCGGGGGAGCCATGGCCATCGACCAGACACACGCGCCGCTCGACGAGGGGCCGCTGAGCGGCCACGTCGAGACGCACGGCATCGACGTCATCCCGGACGCCGAGCGCCGCGGCACCGCCCGCAGCCTGTTCGCGCTGTGGGTCGCGCCGAACGTCAACTACCTCTCGTTCGTCGTCGGCGGCGTGCTGGTCCTGATCGGCCTGAGCCCTGCCCAGGCGATCGCCGCCGTCGTGGTCGGCTGCCTGTTCTCGGTCGCCACCGGCATCGTCGCGGTGACCGGCCCGGTGTCGGGCACGCCCAGCCAGGTCGCGACCCGGGCCATGTACGGCGTGCGCGGCAACCGGGTGGCCATCGCGGTCAACGGCTGGTTCGTCTCGGTCTGCTACATCGCGCTGAACTGGCTGACCGCCTCCGTGATCGGCTTCGCGCTCGCCGACCGGGTCGGGCTCGGCTCCTCGACACCGGTCCAGGTGGTCGTCGTGCTGGTGATCGCCTCGGCGACGACCGCGATCTCGATCTACGGCCAGGGGCTGATCATGCGGCTCTACGGCCCGCTCTCCGCCGGCCTGACGGTCGTCTTCCTGGTCGTCTCTGGCTTCCTGGTGGCCGAGGCCGACCTCTCCTACGCGCCGCCGGTCGCCCTGCACGGCACCGACCTCTGGATCACCTGGCTGGCGGGCGTCACCCTCATCGCCGCGACGCCGCTGTCGTACACGATCAGCTCCGACTTCGCCCGCTACCTGCCCCGCGACACCAACCCGGTCGCGGTGGCCACCTGGACCGCGCTCGGCAACCTGGTGCCGGGCGTCGTGCTGCTCACCGTCGGCATCCTCGCCGCGACCGTCACCGACCTGTCCGACCCCGAGGCGGGCCTGAGCGGCATCGTCCCGGGCTGGCTGGTCACGGTGTTCCTGGTCGCGATCATCGTCGGCATCCTCGCCAACAACGCGCTCACGACGTACAGCTCCGGTCTCGCGCTCCAGGCCGTCGGCTTGCCGTTCTCGCGGGTGACCAGCGTCGCCCTCACCGCCGTCGTCGGTGTGGCCATGACCCTCTACGCGCTGTTCGTCTTCGACTTCCTCGACACCGTCAGCAGCAGCCTGGTCCTGCTGGTCAGCCTGGTCGGACCGATCATGGCGATCTACGTGACCGACATCCTGATGCGCCGCAACGCCTACGACGGCGTGGAGCTCAGCGACGACACCCCCGGCTCGCGCTACTGGTACACCGGTGGCGTCAACCTCGCCGGCGCGATCGCCTGCCTCACCTCGTTCGCCGCCGCACTGATGTGCGCCAGCACCGAGGCCTACACCGGCCCGGTCGCCAAGGCCCTCGACGGCCTCGACCTGTCCATCCCGGTCGGGATGATCGGAGCCTCGGTGCTGTACGTCGGCCTGACCCGCCTGTTCTACGGAAGGACCCCCCGATGAGCGCTCGGACCCTCGTGCTGCGCAACGCCCGCATCTTCACCGCCGACCCCGAGCACCCGTGGGCCGCGTCGGTCGTCATCGCCGACGGCCGGGTCCAGGGCCTCGACCGGGCCGCGCCGGAGGGCGCGGAGGTGATCGACCTCGACGGCGCGTTCGTGCTGCCGGGCTTCGTGGACGCGCACACCCACCTCGTCGAGATGGGTGCCTCCGCGGAGGAGGTCGGCCTCGTCGACGCCGCCGGCATCGCCGAGATCCAGGCCCGTGTGGCGGCCGCCGCTGCCGAGGGGCGGACCCGGGTGATCGGCAACAGCTGGCTGTTCCCGGCGCTCGAGGGCCGCGAGCCGCACAAGGACATCCTCGACGCGGTGGTGCCGGACGTCCCGGTCTACCTGCAGGCCAACGACCTGCACTCGACGTGGTGCAACTCCGCCGCGCTGCGCGAGCTCGGCATCGACGCCGACACACCGGACCCGATCGGCGGCACCATCGAGCGCGACGCCGACGGCGACGCCACCGGCCTGCTCAGCGAGATGGCTGCGCTCGGCATGGCCCGCAGCTTCCTCGCCGCCCAGGTCACCGACGCCGACCGCGACGCCTGGCTGCGGGCGGGCATGGCCCGCTACCTCGCCGACGGCGTCACCACCGTCGTCGACATGGGTGTCGAGGACCACGACCTCGCCACCTTCGAGCGGGCCCTGGCCGCCGACGCCCTGCCGCTGCGCGTGATCGGGCACTGGCTGGTGAAGCCGTCCGCGACCGAGGCCGAGAACCTCGCCCAGGTCGAGACCGCGCTGGCCCACGCCCGCCGCCTCGACGGCGACCGGCTGCGGATCACCGGCATCAAGATCATGGCCGACGGCGTCATCGACAGCTGCACGGCCTCGATGGCCCGGCCGTACGCCGACGGCAGCAACGCCGCCCCCATCTGGGACCGCGACGCGCTGATCCCTGTCGTGGTCGCGGCCGACGCCGCCGGGCTGCAGATCGCGATCCACGCCATCGGCGACGAGGCCTCCGCGATCGCCCTCGACGCACTCGAGGAGGCGATCCGGGTCAACGGCCCGCGCGAGCGCCGGCACCGGATGGAGCACCTCGAGGTGGTCTCCGAGGAGAGCGTCGCCCGGCTGGCGCGCCTCGGCGTCGTCGCGTCGATGCAGCCGGTCCACGCGGACCCAGCCGTCCAGGACAACTGGCGCGCGATGCTCGGCGACGAGCGGGTCGAGCGCGGCTACCCGTGGCGCGAGGTGACCGACGCCGGCGCCGTGCTCGCGTTCGGTACCGATGCCCCCACGGCGCCGCACCTCCCGCTGCACAACATGTACGTCGCCACGACCCGTCGCTCGGCGCTGGTCGAGGGTCTCCCGGCCAACACCCCGCACCTCGCGGTGCCGCTGGCCGAGGCGCTGACCCACGCCACCCGGGACGCGGCGTACGCGTCCCGGATGGAGGGGAGCATCGGCGCCATCGCGCCGGGCCGGTCGGCCGACCTCGTGGTGCTGGCGGCGGACCCGTTCGCCACCGCGCCGGAGGACCTGCTGACCACCGAGGTGCTGCGCACCTTCGTCGCCGGCGTCGAGCAGCCCAGCCACGATCAGCGGGCCGCGGGGTCCAGCGTCCTGGTGTAGATCGCGGCACCGTCCACGTCGCGCAGCGTCACCGTGAGCTGCCCGGTGCGACCGTCGACCTCGACCTCGCCGAAGAACTGGAAGCCCAGCGCGGGCGAGGTGTTCGGTGCCGGCGGCGCCGCGACGAAGTCGGCGACCGGGCCGAACGTGCCGTCCAGCACGTTCGGCCCGAACGCGCCGGCGTTGAGCGGACCGGACACGAACTCCCAGAAGGGGTCGAAGTCCTGGTACGCCGCCCGGTCGGGCGAGTAGTGGTGTGCCGCGGTGTAGTGCACGTCGGCGGTCAACCACACGTGGTTGCGGATCCCCGCCCGCTGCAGCGCGGTCAGCACCCGGGCGATGTCGGCCTCCCGGCCCAGGGGCGCGCCCGGGTCGCCCTGCGCGATCCCCTCCTGGGCGGTGGCGCCGTCCGGCACGACCAGCCCCAACGGCAGGTCCGCCGCGATCACCTTCCACGTCGCCCGGGAGCGCTCCAGCTCCCGGACCAGCCAGCGGGTCTGCGTCCCGCCGAGCACGCCGCCGTCGCCGACCGGCTCCCGGTTGCCGGTGTTGGGGTCCTTGTGGGTGCGCATGTCGAGCACGAACAGGTCGAGGTGGTGACCGAACCGGATCACCCGGTACACCCGGCCCTCCGGGTCCGGCGAGATCGGTGCGACGGGCAGGTACTCGTGGAAGGCCTGCTGCGCCCGCGCGGCCAGCACGTCGACCCGCTTCTCGGTGTAGCGGGTGTCGGTGAGGATCTCGCCGGGGTACCAGTTGTTGGTGACCTCGTGGTCGTCCCACTGGCTGACCTGCGCGGTCTCGGCGAGGAACGCCCGCCAGTTGTCGGCCATCAGGTTGTAGCGGTACTGGCCCCGGAACTCGTCGAGCGTCTCGGCGACCTTGGTCTTCTCCGGGATGACCAGGTTCTGCCAGGTCGACCCGTCGGGAAGCGCGACGGAGGCCTGGACCGGCCCGTCGGCGTACACGTTGTCGCCGCTGCACAGGAAGAAGTCGGCGTTGCGGGCGCGCATCGCGTCGGCGATCCGGAAGCCGCCGTACGCCGGGTTCACTCCCCAGCCCTGGCCCGCGATGTCACCGGACCACAGGAAGCGGACGTCGTCGCGGCGGCCCGGTGCGGTCCGCAGCCGGCCGGCGACGGGCTCGCTGGCGGCGCGGTGGTCGTCGAGATCGACGGCCCGGATCCGGTAGTGGAGGTCGACGCCCTCGGGCAGGTCGCCCAGCACCAGCCGGCCGGTGAGGTCGGTGTCCGGCGTGACGACCGGGCCCCGGACCGTGCGCGCCTTGCGGAAGGAGGGGTCGCGGCTGATCTCGGCCACCAGGCGCGACGGTCGGTCGGCCTTGGCCCAGAGCACCCCGGACCCGCGGCCGACGTCGCCGGACTGGACGCCGTAGGGCAGGACGGGGCGGTCCCGGCGGACGAGCAGGGGAGCGGCTGCGGCGCGGCCGGGCAGCCGGCCGGTGGCCAGTCCGGTGGTCGCGGCGGTGCCGGCGAGGAGCGCGGCGCCACGCAGCAGGGTACGGCGCGAGGTGGGCGTGGGGGAGTCCGAGGTCATGGCCACCAGCCCACCCTTGGAGGGCGAACGCCGCCCCGCCGGCACGGCGAGCCCGCGGTGAACCGGCGGCGAACGGTTGGTCGGCTCGCCGGTAGCCTCACGGGAATGGGCGACGGGCGAGGGCTGGTCCCGCGGTGGTGGACGGCGAGCGTGCTCCTCCTGCTGCTCCTCGGCCTCCTGGCGGCAGCGGCCATGACCGTGGCCGCCGAGGGTGCCGTGGCGTGGTGCGGGGTCGGTCTGCTCGTCGCGTTCGCCGGCCTGCTCGTCGCCGCCGGCTCCGCGTTCCTCCGCCCGCGCCGGCGGCGCGAGCCCGAGGTCGCGATCGACGGGGCGCGGACCTTCCGGACGCCGGCGCTGACGGTCGCGGGCCTGCTGGCCGCCTGGGTGGCGCTCCTGGTCGTGGCCCTGCTGTGGGGATGGCTCGCGATCGTCGACCTCGGCTCGCTGGAGTCGCCCGGCGTGGCCCTCGCGACGGTAGCGGCGGCCCTCGCCTCGGTCCCGGACCTGGTCCGGGTCGTCACCGGGCGGCTGCACCGGTGGACGCTGGTGCTCGGGCCGACCGCGCTGGTCTATCGCGGCTACCGGACCGAGGTGACGGTGCCCCTGCGCGACGTGACGGGGGCGTCGATCCAACGGCGCAACCCCGCGGGCGTGCGGGTCGACCTGCGGGCCGCCCGGACCCCGGTCGTCATCCCGATCGCGGCCTTCGACGTGCCCGCGGAACAGCTGGTCGAGGAGGTCCACAGGGCGCGCCGGGCCGCCGCGGCTCGCTGAGCAGGTCACAGGGCTGCCGACGACGTTGCCCACGGATGCCGTCCGGATTGAGCGAACCCGAGCGCGCTTTGGGACAATGGGCGCACCATGTCTGCCGCCGCCCCGCAGCCGGGTCACACCGACCCCGCGATCATCCGCAACTTCTGCATCATCGCGCACATCGACCACGGCAAGTCGACGCTCGCCGACCGGATGCTGCAGCTCACCGGCGTCGTCGGCGAGCGCGAGGCGAAGGCGCAGTACCTCGACCGGATGGACATCGAGCGCGAGCGCGGGATCACGATCAAGTCCCAGGCCGTCCGGATGCCCTGGACGGTCACGGCCGGCAACGAGGCGGGCGCCGAGCCGGGCACCTACATCCTCAACATGATCGACACGCCCGGACACGTCGACTTCACCTACGAGGTGTCCCGGTCGCTGCAGGCGTGCGAGGCCGCGATCCTGCTGGTCGACGCCGCCCAGGGCATCGAGGCGCAGACCCTCGCGAACCTCTACCTCGCGATGGGCGCCGACCTCCACATCATCCCGGTGCTCAACAAGATCGACCTGCCGAGCGCCAACGTCGAGAAGTACGCCGCCGAGCTGGCCAACCTGGTCGGCTGCGAGCCCGAGGACGTGCTGCTCACCTCGGCCAAGACCGGCGTCGGCGTCGAGGCCCTGCTGAACGAGATCGTGAGGTCGGTGCCGGCGCCCGTCGGCGACGCCGACGCCCCGGCTCGCGCCCTGATCTTCGACTCGGTCTACGACACCTACCGCGGCGTGGTGACCTACGTCCGGGTCGTCGACGGCGAGCTGTCGCACCGCGACAAGATCAAGATGATGTCGACCGGGGCACTCCACGAGATGCTCGAGGTCGGCGTGATCAGCCCCGAGCCGATGAAGGCCGCCAAGATCGGCGTCGGCGAGACCGGCTACCTGATCACCGGCGTGAAGGACGTGCGCCAGTCCCGCGTCGGTGACACGGTCACCGTCAACGCGCGGCCGGCGACCGAGCCGCTGGGCGGATACGAGCACCCCAACCCGATGGTGTTCGCGGGGCTCTACCCGATCGACGGCGACGACTACCCGACGCTGCGCGACGCGCTGGAGAAGCTCCAGCTCAACGACGCGGCGCTCACCTTCGAGCCCGAGACCTCCGGCGCGCTCGGCTTCGGCTTCCGCTGCGGCTTCCTGGGCCTGCTCCACATGGAGATCACCCGTGAGCGACTCGAGCGGGAGTTCAACCTCGACCTCATCTCGACCGCCCCCAACGTGGTCTACGAGGTCGTCATGGAGGACGGCACGAAGCTCACGGTCACCAACCCGAGCGAGTACCCCGACGGCAAGATCGCCGAGGTCCGCGAGCCGATCGTCGACGCCACGGTCCTCGCGCCGGCCGACTACATCGGCACGATCATGGAGCTGTGCCAGCACAAGCGCGGCAACCTGCAGGGCATGGACTACCTGTCCGAGGACCGGGTCGAGATGCGCTACACCCTGCCGATGGGCGAGATCGCCTTCGACTTCTTCGACCAGCTCAAGTCCAAGACCAAGGGCTACGCCTCGCTCAACTACGAGTTCTCCGGCGACCAGGCCGCCGACCTGGTGAAGGTCGACATCCTGCTCCAGGGCGAGCCCGTCGACGCCTTCTCCGCGATCGTCCACAAGGACGCCGCCTACTCCTACGGCGTGATGATGGCCGGCAAGCTCAAGGAGCTCATCCCCAGGCAGCAGTTCGAGGTGCCGATCCAGGCCGCCATCGGCGCCCGGGTGATCGCGCGCGAGAACATCCGCGCCATCCGCAAGGACGTCCTCGCGAAGTGCTACGGCGGTGACATCACCCGCAAGCGGAAGCTGCTCGAGAAGCAGAAGGAAGGCAAGAAGCGGATGAAGATGGTCGGCCGGGTCGAGGTGCCCCAGGAGGCCTTCGTCGCCGCGTTGTCGACCACGGGTCCGGCGGGCGACAAGCCCAAGAAGTAGCCCGCTCAGGGCTCCCACACCGCCGCGTCGTGCGCGAACACGACGCGGCGCGGGTCGAGGTCCAGGATCCGTCGCATCCACGGGCTCGGCTCGCCGGACGCCGCGTGCGCCGCCCACTCCGCTGCCGTGTCGTGCGCCTGGCCGGCCAGCACGACCGTGCCGTCGGAGCAGGACACGACCAGCGACTGGTGGCCCGCGACGTGCCCCGGGGTCGGTACGACGAGCACTCCCGCCGCGATCTGTGCCTCTCCGTCGAGCAGCTCGTAGCGGGCGCCGGGGAAGTCGACGAGCTCCGGCACCGTGTAGTCCGGCCCGCGGGCGGCCTCCAGCTCGCCGCGCTGCGCGAGCACGGGACGTCCGGCGAGCAGCGGATTGCCGCCGATGTGGTCGAAGTGCAGGTGGCAGTTGACGACGACGTCGACCTCGTCGAGGTCCACGCCGACGCGCGCCAGCGCCTCCGGGAGGGGCACCCGGGTGGGCCGGTAGTGCGCCTCGGTCTCCGCGCCGGCATCGCCCATCCCGGTGTCGAGCAGGACCAGCCCGGCGGGGGAGCGCACGACGTAGCCCAGGACGTGCTCGACCCGGGGCTGTCCGGTCCCGGTCTCCTCCGCCGGCCGGACGAAGGTGCCGAGCTGCACGCGTCGAAGGTCGTCGCACCGCATGACCTGCACGCTACGTCCACCACCGCTGTGGTGGGATGGATGCGTGCCCGTCACCGTCCCGCCCGAGCTGGACGCCCAGCGTCGTCTCGGCCCGGAGTGGGCGGCCTGGCTGGACAGGCTGCCCGCGACCGCGCAGGCGGTGCTCGAGGACTGGGGGCTGACGCCGGAGGGCGAGGTCTGGCACGGCTTCTGCTCCCTGGTGCTGCCCGTCACCACCGCGTCCGGCACCCGGGCCGCGCTCAAGGTCGGGCTGCCCGACGACGAGTCCGAGCACGAGCACCTCGCCCTGCGGCGCTGGCGCGGCCGGGGCGCCGTCGAGCTGCTGCGCGCCGACCCCGCCCGGCGGGCCCTCCTGCTCGAGCGGCTCGACAGGCAGGACCTCGCCGAGGCGTGGGACCTCGAGGCCTGCGAGGTCGTGGCGAGCAGGTACGCCGACCTGCACGTGCCCCCCATGCCGCAGCTGCGCACCCAGGCGTCGTACGTCGAGCGCTGGGCCGCCGCCCTGGCCCGTGACGCCGCGACCGTCCCGGTCCCGCGCCGCCTCGTCGAGCAGGCCCTCGGCCTGGCCCGCGACCTGACCGCCGAGCCCGCGACCGCCGTCGTCCACGGCGACCTCCACTACGGCAACGTGTTGCGCGGCCGCCGCGACGGCGAGGACACCTGGCTGGTCATCGACCCGAAGCCGGCCAACGGCGACCCGCACTACGAGCTGGAGCCGATGCTGCGCGACCGGTTCGAGGAGTACGCCGCCCCGTGGGCGGCCGGCTCGGTCCGTGACGGCATCCGGCGCCGCTTCCACACCCTCGTCGACACCGCCGGGCTCGACGAGGCCCGGGCCCGGGACTGGGTGGTCGTCCGCTCGGTCCTCAACGCGCACTGGGCCCACGAGGACGCCGTGCGCGCCCATCGCCCGCTGGACGCGGCCGAGCGCGCCCACGTCACCGCGTGCATCACCGTCGCGAAGGCGGTCCAGGAGTAGCCAGCGGGCACGGGTCCCGGCCGGGAAATTCACGAGAGCCGGCCCGTTCCCGACGGTAGCCTCACGCCATGGCGTTCGTACGGAGCATCAGTGTCGGCCAGCCCCAGGACAGGGAGTGGGCCGGGATCGGCCGCACCTCCATCGACAAGCGCCCGGTGGGCGGTCCGGTCGCGGTCCACGAGCTCGGGATCGACGGCGACTCGGTGTCCGACACCAGGCACCACGGCGGCCCCGACCAGGCGGTCTACGCCTACGCCCGCGAGGACCTCGACTTCTGGGAGGGCGAGCTCGGAAGGCCGATCCGCGACGGCCAGTTCGGCGAGAACCTCACCACCGAGGGCATCGACCTCAACGCCCTCGAGGTCGGCACGCGGCTGCAGGTCGGGATGCCCGGCGTCGGGGTGGTGCTGGAGGCGGTCTACGTCCGCACGCCCTGCAACGACTTCAAGGGCTGGATGGGGGAGAGCGGCTACGACCCGCGGGCGTGGGTGAAGAGGTTCACCGCCGAGGCCCGCCCGGGCCCCTACCTGCGGGTGCTGCAGACCGGGACCATCGCCCCGGGCGACCCGATCGAGGTGGTGCACGTCCCGGCGCACGGCAGGACCATCCGCGACATGTTCGTCGCGCTCAACACCGACCGCAGCCGACTGCCCGAGCTGCTCGTGATCGAGGGCCTGCTGCCCAAGGTGCGCGCAAAAGCGGAGGATTTCGTCCAGAGGACGGCAGGTTCGCTACCCCCTGCGGAGCCTGTGGCTTAGGTTACTGCTCAGTCACACCGGTCTCGGACGAGCAGACGAGCAAACGCAGGGAGCGTCATGCCCATCATTCACGACACCAATTTCCTCGAGCACATGCCGTCGAACTGCGCGGTGCAGTTCCTCGACCGCGTGGAGAGGAGTGCCGACCGGGAGGCCTTCCGCTTCCCGCGGGGTGAGGCATGGGAGTCGGTGACCTGGCGCCAGGCCGGCGACCGGGTACGCCGCCTCGCCGCCGGCCTGCTCGCCCTGGGCCTGGAGTCCGAGCAGCGGGTCGGCATCGCCTCGTCCACCCGCTACGAGTGGATCCTCGCCGACCTCGCCGTGATGTGCGCCGGCGGCGCCACGACGACGGTCTACCCGTCGACGGGCGGCGACGACACGGCGTACATCCTCAGCGACTCCGCGTGCCGGATCGTCTTCGCCGAGGACGAGACCCAGCTGGCCAAGCTGCGCGACCACCGCGCCGAGCTGCCCGACCTGGTGAAGGTCGTCAGCTTCGAGGCCGCGCTGGCCGGCGGTGCTGACGGGGACTGGGTGATCTCGCTCGACCAGCTCGCCGAGCTCGGCGACGCCCACCTCGCCGCGAACCCCGACGCCGTCGACGAGGTCGCCCGGGGCATCGCCCCCGACCACCTCGCGACCCTGATCTACACCTCCGGCACCACCGGCAAGCCCAAGGGCGTGCGGACCCTGCACCGTGCCTGGGTGTTCGAGGGCGAGGCCATCAAGGCACAGGACATCCTCCACGAGGACGACCTGCAGTTCCTGTGGCTGCCGATGGCCCACTCGTTCGGCAAGGTGCTGCTCTCCACGCAGCTCGCCTGCGGGTTCGCGACCGCGATCGACGGCCGCGTCGAGAAGATCGTCGACAACCTGGGCGTCGTGAAGCCGACCTTCATGGGCGCGGCGCCGCGCATCTTCGAGAAGGCGCACGCCCGGATCGTCACCATGCAGGCCGCCGAGGGTGGTGCGAAGGAGAAGATCTTCCTCAAGGCGTTCGAGGTCGGCCGCAAGGTCGACGCGCTGCGCCTGGCCGGCAAGTCCGTGCCGCTGCCGCTCAAGGTGCAGCACGCGCTCTTCGACAAGCTGGTCTTCAGCAAGGTCCGCGACCGCTTCGGTGGCCGGGTGAAGTTCTTCATCTCCGGCTCCGCCGCGCTCAACGCCGACATCGCCGCCTGGTTCCACGCCGCGGGCATCCTCATCCTCGAGGGCTACGGCATGACCGAGAACGCCGCCGGTGCCACCGTCAACCACCCCGACGCCTACAAGCTCGGCACCGTCGGCCAGCCGTTCCCGGGCACCGAGGTCCGCATCGGCGAGGGCGGCGAGGTCCAGCTCAAGGGCCCCCACGTCATGGCCGGCTACCACAACCGCCCGGAGGCCACGAACGACGCGCTCACCGCCGACGGCTGGCTGCGCACCGGGGACAAGGGCGAGCTCGACGCCGACGGCTTCCTCAAGATCACCGGCCGGATCAAGGAGCTCTTCAAGACCTCCGGCGGCAAGTACATCGCGCCGCCGGCGATCGAGGCCAAGTTCAAGGCGATCTGCCCCTACGTCAGCCAGTTCATGGTGTTCGGCGCGGAGCGCAACTTCGTCTCCGCGCTGATCACCCTCGACCCCGACGCCATCGCCGGTTGGGCCGCCGAGAACGGCAAGGAGGGCAAGGACTACACCGCCCTCGTCAACGACGACGCCGTCCAGGCGATGGTCGCGGAGTACGTCGACGAGCTCAACGGCCAGCTCAACCGCTGGGAGACGATCAAGAAGTGGAAGCTGCTCGACCACGACCTGACCATCGAGTCCGGTGAGCTCACCCCCTCGCTGAAGGTGAAGCGCACCGTCGTCGAGACCAACAACGCCGAGCTCATCGACTCCTTCTACTCCTGACGGGTCGCGGAGCGGGCAGAGCGGGAGTTTCACCGGCCGGCCGGTGAAACTGGCGCTTCGGCGCTGGCGGACAGCGAGCTCACGGCAGGCGCACAGGGTCGGCGGCGAGACTCGGGTCATGACACACCACGGCCACGGAGCCGACACGACCGAAGAGCACGACCTCGGGCTGTCCCACGACCTGCCACGGATCATGGCGCGTCGTGGGCTGCTCGGCCTCCTGGGCGGCGTCGGGGCCGCCGCGGCGCTGAGCGCCTGCGGTGCCGACGACCCGACCGGGTCCTCGGGCACCACGGCCGGGCCGTCCGGTGCGGGCCAGCCACCGGACGGCGGTGCCCAGGTCGCCGAGGGCGAGATCCCCGAGGAGACGGCCGGCCCGTACCCGGGCGACGGCAGCAACGGGCCCGACGTGCTGGGCGAGTCGGGTGTGGTCCGCAGCGACATCACCGCCAGCTTCGGCACCGCCTCCGGCGTCGCGGAGGGCATCCCCACCACGGTGCGGCTCACGGTCTACGACCTCGCCAGCGACGAGGTGGTCCCGTTGGCCGGTGCCGCGATCTACCTGTGGCACTGCGACCGCGAGGGTCGGTACTCGATGTACGACGAGGGGATCGCCGACGAGAACTACCTGCGCGGGGTCCAGGAGGCCGACGCGGACGGCAACCTCACCTTCACCACGATCTTCCCGGCCTGCTACGCGGGTCGCTGGCCGCACATGCACTTCGAGGTCTACCCGAGCCTCGACGCGGCCACCGACGTGGCCAACAAGCTGCGCACCTCGCAGCTCGCGCTGCCCGAGGACGCCTGCAACGACGCCTACGCGAGCGAGGGCTACGAGCAGAGCGTGCAGAACCTGTCCCAGCTGTCCATCGAGACCGACGGCATCTTCAGCGACGGCTACTCGCTGCAGATGGCCAAGGTCACCGGCTCGCCCGACGAGGGCTACACGGTGACCCTGAACGTCCCGGTCTGACGGACCGACTGGGACACTGGGGCCGTGCCGTCCGCCCTGCCCGAAGGTGATCCCGTCCCGACCGACGGGTCCCTCCCGCCGTCCGCGCTCGCGGAGCTCGGAGCGCGTCCGTTCGCCTTCTACGTCCACGTCCCGTTCTGCCGGGTCCGCTGCGGCTACTGCGACTTCAACACCTACACCGCCGAGGAGCTCGGGCCGGGTGTCTCCCGGACGTCGTACGCCGACCAGGCGGTCGCCGAGGTCCGCCTGGCGCGCCGCGTGCTGGGTGAGCGCGACCTGCCGGTGGACACGGTCTTCCTCGGCGGCGGTACCCCCACGCTGCTGCCGCCCGAGGACCTCGGCCGGCTGCTGCGGGCGATCGACGACGAGTTCGGCCTGGCGCCGGGTGCCGAGGTGACCACCGAGGCCAACCCGGACTCGGTCGACCTCGCCTACCTCGAGCGGCTGCGGGAGGCCGGCTACACACGGGTGTCCTTCGGGGTGCAGTCGGCCGTGCCGCACGTGCTGGCGGTCCTCGACCGCACCCATGACCCCCTCCGCGTCCCCGGCGTCGTCGAGGCGGCCCGGGCGGCCGGCTTCGACCCGGCCGGGGGCGGAAGCATCAGCCTGGACCTGATCTACGGGACGCCGGGGGAGAGCAACGACGACTGGGAGACGACGCTGGAGGCGGCGCTCGCGTGCGCGCCGGACCACGTGTCGGCGTACTCCCTCATCGTCGAGGACGGCACCGCGCTGGCCCGCCGGGTGCGCCGCGGCGAGCTGCCGATGCCGGACGACGACGACCTGGCCGACAAGTACGTGCAGGCCGACGAGCGGCTCGTCGGGGCCGGCCTGGGCTGGTACGAGGTCTCGAACTGGGCGCGGGACGACGCCGCCCGCTGCCGCCACAACCTGGGCTACTGGGCGGGCGCGGACTGGTGGGGGATCGGGCCGGGCGCCCACTCCCACGTCGGCGGGGTGCGCTGGTGGAACGTCAAGCACCCGGCGGCGTACGCCGGCCGGCTGGTCGACGGCGTGACGCCGGCCCACGCGCGGGAGGTCCTCGACGCGGGAACGCGGCGGTTGGAGCGGGTCCTGCTGGAGGTCCGGCTGCGCTCGGGGCTGCCGGTCGACGTCCTCGACGAGGCGGGGCGCGCGGCGCTCCCCGGCCTCGTCGCCGACGGCCTGGTCGAGGACCGGACGGACCGGGTGGTCCTCACGCTGCGCGGCCGGCTGCTCGCGGACGGTGTCGTGCACCGGCTCCTGACGTGAACATGTATTAAATCTAGTGTTACACTCAACTTTATGAAGAAGTCGGGTGACGTCGTCGAATCCGTGACCGGACCTGTCATCGGGTACGTGCCGGGGGCCTTCGACCTGTTCCACGTCGGTCACCTCAACGCGCTGCGCCAGGCGCGCCAGTGGTGCGACGTGCTGGTCGCCGGGGTCGTCGCCGACGAGGTGTGCGTGGCGACCAAGGGCGTGCTCCCGACCGTCCCGCTCGCCGAGCGGCTGGAGATCGTCGAGGCGATCGGCATCGTCGACGCCGTCTACGCCGAGAGCACGCCCGACAAGACGGACTCTTGGCGCGACGTCGGCTTCCACCGGATCTTCAAGGGCGACGACTGGCAGGGGACCGCCAAGGGGCGACGCCTCGAGGAGCAGATGGCCGCGCTCGGCGTCGAGGTCACCTACTTCCCCTACACCCTGCAGACCTCGTCGACCGCGCTGCGCAAGGCGCTGGCGCACCGCACGTCCTCCGGGGCCTCGACGGCATGAGCGTCGCCGTCTCGGTCGCCGTCTCCGACGACGGCCTGCTGGTCCCGCCCGGCGACGCCCCGCTGGTCGTCGAGATCGACGGGCACTACGCCTGGTCGCTGACCCCGGCGCGCGACGGCCGGCCCGTCGCCGGGGGAGTCCTGGTGCCCTGGCCCGGCGTGCTCCGGCCGCACCTCCGCGGCCGCGGCCGGGTCCGGGTGACCGACGCCGCCGGCGTCGCGGTCCTGTACGACGACGAGGTCGGCCTCGGCTCCGGCGAGGGCACCCTCGCCGTGGTCGACGCCGCCGGTCACCGGCTCAGCGTCGACAAGGTCGGCCACCTGGCCCGCTCCTTCGCCGCCACCGACGAGGGCGTCCGCGACGAGATCCTCGCCGGGACCGGACGGGCCATCGACGACCTGCGCGAGCACGCCGGCGTGGCGGCGTACCTCAACTACGGGGCGCTGCTCGGCGCGGTGCGTGAGGGCCGGATGCTCGCACACGACTCCGACACGGACCTGTGCTACCTCTCCGAGCACACCTCGCCCGCCGACATCGTGCTGGAGTCGTACCGGATCACCCGCGCGATGCGCGCCCGCGGCTGGCGGGTGCTGCGGATGTCCGGCGGCGACGTGAAGCTCCTGCTGCCGCTCTCCGACGGCCGGGCCTGCCACATCGACGTGTTCTCGGCGTTCCACGTCGACGGCACCTTCTACCAGCTCGGCAACCGCAGCGGCCGCCTGCCACGAGAGGCGATCGTGCCGTTCTCGACGATCACCCTGCACGGGCACGAGTTCCCGGCGCCGCGCGACCCCGAGGCGATGCTGGCCTTCCTCTACGGCCCGCACTGGCGCACGCCTGACCCGTCGTTCAGGTACGCCGACCCGCCGGCCGGCGTACGCCGCCTCGACGGGTGGCTGCGCGGCTTCCGCACCGAGATGGGCCGCTGGACCGAGCTCCACGACGGACCCCGTCGCGCGGCGGTCCCGCGGGGGCCGTCGTCGTTCGCGCAGTGGGTGGAGCCGCAGCTGGGCTCGCTGCCGGTGGTCGACATCGGCACCGGCACCGGGCGCGACGCCATCTGGTTCGCCTCGTCCGGTCGCCCGGTCACTGCCCTTGACTACTCGCGCGGCGCCCTCGGCGTCGCCCGGCGCCGGGTGCGCCGCCACGGCGTTGCGGTCGAGGTGGACCAGCTGATCCTCGGCGAGCTCCGCTCGACCCTGGCGCACGGCACCCGGCTGGCCCGCGCCCCCCACCACCTCTACGCCCGCCACCTCGTCGGCTGCCTCGACCCCGCCGCGCTCGACCAGCTGTGGCTGCTCGCCCGGATGGCGTTGCGGCCCGGCGGCGGCAGGCTGTTCCTCGAGCTCGCCGTGGGCCTGCCGGGCCCCGGCGACGGCCTGGTCCGTCGTACCCCGGTCGAGGTCGTGCGCCGCGGCATCGAGGCCTCCGGCGGCGTCGTCGAGCGCCTCACCACCGGCCCCGGCGAGGACATGTTCGACCTGCCCGACCCGGCCGTGTGCCGGATCCGCGCGGCCTGGCCGGCCGCGGCGCCCCACCCGAAGGAGACGTCATGACGACCACCGATCTGGCCCAGCGCGCCCGCCGGG
The DNA here is from genome assembly GCA_016803235.1 of Pimelobacter simplex. GTDB lineage: Bacteria > Actinomycetota > Actinomycetes > Propionibacteriales > Nocardioidaceae > Nocardioides > Nocardioides simplex_A. The sequence continues at coordinate 54,101 of JADCLI010000028.1, read as the reverse complement.
CCCACCGCCGGCTGCGCGAGCACGCCGGCCTGCGCGAGCGGGTCCGCGTTCTCGAGGCGGAGGTGCAGGAGAACCGTCAGCTCAACCGGCGCATCGCCGAGCTCACCGATGTCGTCGCGGAGCTGCTGATCCCGCTCGAGGCGCGTGACCAGGACCGGGTCGACGAGGTGCTGGCGAGCTTCCGCACGGGGTTGTAGCCAGCGCAGTCGCCCGAAGTGGTTTTCGTCGCGGCGCGACATGCGCGAGCGCCACCATCATGCAGTGACGAAGTCGATGAGCTCCTCGACCCGCCCGAGCAGCGCCGGGTCGAGGTCCTGGAAGCCGCGCACCCCGCCGAGGATGTGCTTCCACGCCCGGGCGATGTCGGCCTGGTCGCGGTGCGGCCAGCCGAGCTGCTGACAGGTGCCCTTCTTCCAGTCGATGCCCTTGGGCACCTTCGGCCAGGCCGTGAACCCCAGCCGTGACGGCTTGACCGCCTGCCAGATGTCGATGAAGGGGTGACCGACGATCAGCACGTCCTTGCCGACCGGCGACTTCATGATGTTCTGCGCGATCCGGCTCTCCTTGGAGCCGGCGACGAGGTGGTCGACCAGCACGCCGACGCGCCGGTCGGGGCCCGGCTTGAAGTCGCGCAGGTGGTCGGCGAGGTCGTCGACGCCGCCGAGGTACTCCACGACCACGCCCTCGATCCGCAGATCGTCGCCCCAGACCTTCTCGACCAGCTCGGCGTCGTGCCGGCCCTCGACGAAGATCCGGCTCGCGCGGGCCACGCGCGCCTTCGCGTCGTGCACCGCGACCGACCCGCTCGCCGTCCGCGTCGGCTTCACCGGTGCGGCCTTGGTGACCGGCGCGGTGAGGATGACCGGCCTGCCCTCGAGCAGGAATCCGGTGCCGAGCGGGAAGGTGCGCCGCTTGCCGTGCCGGTCCTCGAGCGTGACGGTGTCGAGGTCGCGGTCGACCGCCACGATCTCGCCGCACCAGTCGGTGGTCACCTCCTCGACCACCAGGCCCGGGTCGGCCGGCGTCTCCACGGCACGGCCCCGCTTGGGGACCTTCCAGTCGCCTGACAGCACATCGGTCCCGTAGCGATCCACGACGGAGCAGCCTAGGCCGAACCCTCCTCACTTCCCGGGCCGAACACGCGGTCGGGACCGGGTTGTGACGGGACCTGCATCGCGGCACGGATCGCGGCGACCGCGTCCGGGTGGACCCGGGTCATCACGAGCAGGCCGTCGTGCTGGCGGAAGCCGACGGTGTGAAGCAGTGCGTTGCCCACGCCGAGGACGAGGCCGCCGGCGGTGAGGGCCAGGAGCGCGGCGCCGTTCGGCACGCCGGATGCCGAGGCCCAGAACGACGCCACGACGCCCCCGACCCCGAGCGCCCAGGCGACCCGGCGGATCCGGTTCCAGCGGTCCCAGGCGTGGTGCAGGAAGGGCACCTCGACCCGGTAGTGGCGCTGCGAGTTGCCCTGGGCGAGCAGCCAGGCGAAGAAGCTGAAGACGATGAGGACGTGCACCCAGCGCGGCACCGTTGCGCCGCGGATGGTCACGCGTTGCCGGGTGGGGGCGCCGGTGCGGACGCAGACCTCGCCCGGCACGACGACCTCACTGCCCACGCGCCCGATCGCGATCTCCGCCACGGCGGCAGCCTAGGCGGGCTCCGCTCGTCGCACCTGACGAATCGGCTGTAGATCGGCCGAAATCACAGCCACTTCGTCAGGTGCGACGCGAAAATCAGGCCAGCGGCAGCTGGCGCCGCGCCGGCGGGAGCTGGGCGTAGCCGCGTCCGATCGCGTGGTGCAACGCCTCGACGGGGAAGGGCCACTCGGCCGAGGTGAGCGCGTCCGCCTCGGGGACGCCGCGGGCCGCGAGGTCGCGGATGGTCTCGGCGACGGCGCGCAGGTCGTCGCACTGCTGCTCGACGAAGCGGCGGTCGACGACGCCACCGTGGCCGGGTACGACGACCGTCGCGGGAGTGGTCAGGCCCAGGACCAGGTCGAGGGTCTGCGGCCAGTCCATCGGCCAGGAGTCGACGCCGATCGATGGGGGAGCGGACTCCTCGACCAGGTCGCCGGCGAGCAGCACGTCGGCGTCGGGGACCCGGACGACGAGGTCGCCGGCGGTGTGGCCGCGGCCGGGGTGGACGAGCTCGAGCTGGCGGTCGCCGAGGTCGATGACGGCGGCGCTGGAGAAGGTGTGGTCGGCGGGCGGCGCGGCGGGGTCCGTACGGGCCGCGGCCTCCTCGGTCGCGTGGACCGGCGGGTCGTCGTACCGCGCCTTGAAGGTGGCGTTGCCGAGCACGTGGTCGAAGTGGTCGTGGGTGTTGACCACCGCGACCACGGGTCCCGCCCGCAGGTCGCCGATCGCGGCGATCGCGGCCCGGGCCTCGGCGGCGGTGGCCAGGGTGTCGACCACGACGATGCCCCGCTCGCCGCCGACGGCGACCAGGTTGACGTCGTACGACGGAACGCGGCGGACCCAGACGCGGTCCGCGACCTCGGTGAACGGCACCCGTCCACCGTAGCGACAGCCCGGCGGCCGGCAGGGGCGATCAGCAGAGCCCGGCGTGCAGCTCGCTGCGCAGCAGCTCGCCCAGCTCGGGGGCGGTGGTGGCGGGGCGGGCGAAGCGGAGCACCGTGCGGTGGGCGCCGGTCAGGTCGACCCAGCGCAGCTCGACGCCCTCGGGACGCAAGCCGGTGAGCTGCACGCCGACGACCTCGCCGAGACGGGTCTGCGTCATCGAGGCGACGGCGCGGCGCAGCTCGTCCTGGTGGCAGTGGTTGGCGTGCTCGGTGGAGCGCTGGAGGAAGCCGCGGTTGAGGTCGTGCTCGGGCGCGGTGAACGCGCCGAGCGGCACCCGCACGCGGGTCTCGTCGGGCGCGTCGTGCGGGGCGCTGGCCCGGGCGAGGAGGACGAGGTCCAGGTCGAGGCAGATCCGCATCCGGACCTCGTCGCAGCACTCGCACTGCTCGAGCCCGAGCGCGTCCAGCCGGCCCGAGAGGGTGAGGGTGGCGTCCCGGTCGGGGGAGCCGTCGTCGCCGAGCCCGCTGGTGAGGGTGAGCAGCGCGCCGCACCGGTCGGTGGCGGCGACGGCCAGCGGAGCGCCGGCGGGGCACGAGAGCACCGGGTGCCCGCCGTGGTCCTGCATCTCGAGCACGCCCTCGTCGAGCCCGGCGGCCGGGTCGTCGAGGCCGTCGACCACGAGCTGCACCTCGAGCGGGCAGGCGAGGATGCTGCGCGCCGCGGCGGCGAGGCGCCGTACGTCGAGTCCGGGGTCGACCGTCATGTCCGCTCCTTGCAGGCCGGGACGAGAAGATTAGGTGAGCCTAACCTACTCGACAGCTGCCTGTCGGGGAAGGCCGTGTCCTGCCGGTCCCGGGATTCGACCGCGTCGGCGCTAGGATTGGCACTCCCGATGGTGGAGTGCCAAGTTCAGGAGGTGGGCATGCAGGAGGAGCGCAGGCTCGCCGTGCTGCGGGCGATCGTCGAGGACTACGTCTCGACCGAGGAGCCGGTCGGCTCCAAGGCGCTCGTGGAGCGCCACCACCTCAACGTCTCGCCCGCGACCATCCGCAACGACATGGCGGCGCTCGAGGAGGAGGGCTACCTCCACCAGCCGCACACCAGCGCCGGGCGGGTGCCGACCGACAAGGGCTACCGGCTCTTCGTCGACCGGCTCTCCACGGTCAAGCCGACCACCCAGGCCGAGCGCCGCGCCATCGCGGGCTTCCTCGAGGGCGCCGTCGACCTCGACGACGTCGTGCACCGCTCGGTCCGGCTGCTCGCGCAGCTGACCCGGCAGGTCGCCGTCGTGCAGTACCCCACGCTCTCGCGATCGACCGTGCGCCACGTGGAGGTCGTCGCGCTGACGCCGGTGCGGCTGCTGCTGGTGCTGATCCTCAGCTCCGGACGGGTCGAGCAGCGCCTGGTCGAGCTCGACGCCGAGATTGACGACGACGACCTCGGCGCCCTGCGCTCGCGGGTCAACCTCGCCGCGACGGGTGAGGTGATCGCGGACGCGGTGACGGCGCTCGACGCGCTGCGGGGTGAGTCCGGCGCGCCGGCGGCCACCCCGGCCACGGTCGCCGTCGTCGACACGCTCATCGACGCGATGAGCGACCACCGCTCCGACGAGCGGGTGGTGGTCGGCGGCACGGCCAACCTGGCCCGGTTCGGCGACAACTTCGAGACCTCGGTGCGCCCCCTGCTCGAGGCGCTCGAGGAGCAGGTGGTGCTCCTCAAGCTGCTCGGCGAGGCGACCGCCGGCGGCGCGGTGACGGTGCGGATCGGTGCCGAGGGCCCGTTCGAGAACCTCGCCTCCACCAGCGTCGTCGCCACCGGCTACGGACCCGACGACGCGCTCGCGGCGCTCGGGATCGTCGGCCCCACCCGCATGGACTACCCCGGAACGATGGCGGCGGTGCGTGCCGTGGCGCGCTACGTCTCCCGCATCCTCGACGAGAGCTGAGAAGAAGAGAAGTGAGCCAGGACCCCTACGAGCTGCTGGGCGTCGGTCGCGACGCCGACGGCGACGCCATCAAGAAGGCCTACCGCAAGCTCGCCCGCCAGCTCCACCCGGACGTCAACCCCGACCCGGAGAGCCAGGAGCGGTTCAAGCAGGTCACCGCTGCCTACGAGGTGCTCTCCGACCCGCAGAAGCGCGCGGCGTACGACCGCGGCGGCGACCCGTTCGGCGGCGGCTTCGGCGGCCAGGGGGCGGGCTTCTCGTTCACCGACATCATGGACGCCTTCTTCGGTGGCCAGGGCGGCGGCCAAGGTGGCGGCCGCGGACCTCGTCCGCGGATGCGTCGTGGTCAGGACGCCCTCATCCGGATCGAGGTCGAGCTCGCCGAGGCCGCCTTCGGCGTCTCCCGCGAGCTCAAGGTCGACACCGCCGTGCGCTGCACGACCTGCGGCGGCGAGGGCGCCGCGCCCGGCAGCCACCCGGTCCCGTGCGAGACCTGCCACGGGCAGGGCGAGGTCGCGCACGTCCAGCGCTCCTTCCTCGGCGAGATCCGCACCCTGCGCCCCTGTGCGGCCTGCCGTGGCTTCGGCACCGTGATCCCCGACCCGTGCCGCGAGTGCGCCGGCGACGGGCGGGTCCGCTCGCGTCGTACCCTCACCGTCAAGATCCCCGCCGGCGTCGACAACGGCACTCGGGTCCAGCTCAGCGAGCAGGGCGAGGTCGGGCCCGGCGGCGGTCCCGCCGGCGACCTGTACGTCGAGATCCACGTCGCGCCCCACGAGGTCTTCGAACGACACGGCAACGACCTGCACTGCACGGTGTCGGTGCCGATGACCGCCGCCGCCCTCGGTACGACGATCGAGCTCCCCACCCTCGAGGCCGACCTGCCGGAGGGCGAGGACGTGCAGCGGTCCTTCGACCTGCAGGTGCCGTCCGGCACGCAGTCGGGCCACCAGGTCCTGCTCCGGGGGCTCGGCGTGCCCGGGCTGCGCGGCGGACGCGGCGACCTCGCGGTCACCGTCGCGGTCGAGACCCCGACCCGGCTCGACCCGCGCCAGGAGGAGCTGCTGCGCGAGCTGGCGGCGATCCGCGGTGAGGAGCAGCCCTCCGGCGACGTCCGGCCCGCCCACAAGACGGTGTTCGGCCGGCTCCGCGACGCGTTCACGCACTGAGCATGACCCTGCCCCAGCACCTCGTGCCGACGCTCGACGGCGTCCGGCCCGGTGACCCCGTCACCGTCGAGGGCGACGAGGCGCACCACGCGGTCGTCGTACGACGCCTCCGGGTGGGAGAGCGGCTGCTGCTCACCGACGGGCTCGGCCTGGTCGCGACCGGTGAGGTGACCGCGACCGCCAAGCGCGCGTTCACGGTGAGCGTGACCGCGGTCGAGGACCACCCCCGGCCGCGACCGTCGGTCACCGTCGTCCAGGCGCTGCCGAAGGGCGAGCGCGGCGAGCTCGCCGTCGAGGTGCTCACCGAGATCGGCGTCGCCCGGGTCGTCCCGTGGGCCGCCGCACGCAGTGTCGCCGTCTGGAAGGGCGAGCGCGCGACCAGGTCGCACGCCAAGTGGCAGGCCACTGCCCGCGAGGCCGCCAAGCAGGCCCGCCGCGCCTGGCACCCCGAGGTGCTGCCGCTGGCGGCGACCGACGAGGTCGCGGGGCTGGTCGCGGCGGCCGACGTCGCGGTCGTGCTCCACGAGGACGCCACCGAGCCGCTCGGTGCCCTCGCCCTGCCCGCCGACGGCGAGCTGGTCGTCGTCGTGGGGCCCGAGGGCGGCCTCACCGAGGAGGAGGTGGCGACCTTCGTCGAGCACGGCGCGGTCGCCGTACGCCTGGGCGCGGAGGTGCTGCGGACCTCCACCGCCGGCGTCGCCGCGGTCGCCGCGCTGCTGTCGCGCACCCCGCGCTGGGGTGGCTGAGCCTCACCGCGCGAGCAGCGCCTCCACCCGCGCGATCTCCTCGTCCAGCCCGGCCCGCTCGGACCGACTCAGGTCGCGGACCAGCTCGACGACCACGACCCGCCCCTCCTCGGCCCGCCAGAGCCCGGCGAACCAGCCGTCGACGTGGACCGACATCGCCTGCGCGCCGTTGACGCCCATCCACAGGCGCCGGTGCTCGGGCTCCATCACCCGGTCGCGGGAGGCGTGGGAGAGCCAGAGGTTGTCGTAGGTGCCGAACAGCCGGACCGGCGCCGGGGTGTCCTCGTCGGCGACCGGCGCGCCCGGCACGTCGTACAGCACCTTGCCGTCCTCGTCCTCGTGCACCTCGAGGTCGTCCATCGCCTTGACGACCGGCCCCAGGCGGGTGATGCCCGACCAGGCGGTGACGTCGGCTGCCGTGCCGGGCCCGTACGCGCGCAGGAACCGGCGCACGATCGCCGGCACGTCGGGCTCGGCCAGGGGCAGGCCGGTCCAACGGTCGGCGAGGTCGTACGCGACCGCCGTCGACCCGGTCGGCTTCCAGCAGCCGCGCGGCGGCAGCTGGGCGAGGACCTCCGCGACCCGGGCGACCTGGCCCAGCTGGGTGGCGGTGTACGCCGGGAAGCGCTCCGCGAGGGCGGCCCCGAGCTGGCGTTGGGGCAGCGGCCCGTCGGCGAGGACCTCGTGCACCGCCGTCGAGAACGCGGCGCGGTCGACCTCGCGCGCGGAGCCGATGGTCTGGCTGGCCTTGATCTCGCGCTCGCGGACCGGTGCGGCCCACACCGGCAGCGTCACCGCGTCGGCCGGCAGGTGCAGGTGGACCGTGTCGCGCAGGCTGAGCACCCGCACCAGGGAGCGGTCCTCGATCGCCGCGCTCACCTGCCACGGGTCGACCTCGGTGAGCCGCGCCGCCAGCGAGAGGTACGGCGGCAGCGGCTCCTGCGCCTGCAGGCCGACCAGGTGCTCGACCATCGCCGCCGGCTCCATCGCGACCCGCTCGAGCAGGTGCTGGCGTAGCAGCAGCGTCCGGTTCAGCCGGCGCCGGGAGAACCTCACTTGATCGTGATCCGCTTCGTGTCCTCGGTCGGGCCGCCGCCCTCTCCGCCCGACGGGTCGTCGGTGCGGGCGACGAACGTGTACGTCCCGGCCGGCAGCTCGCTCACGTCGACCTCGCTGGACCACGGGTAGAGCCGCTCGACCCAGCCCTCGGCGGTGGCGAAGCCGTCGAGGACGACCGTGCCGGAGGAGTCCTGGACCTCCCACGGGACGGTGGCCTCGAACGAGCTGGCCCGCCCCGTGGCGGTGAAGGTGTCGCCGACCGCGGTGCCCTCCGCGGGCTCGGTGACGTTGACCAGCGCCAGGACGTCGAGCTCGGGGGCCGCGGCCAGGCCGTCGCCCACGGGCTCGCCGAGCAGGGTCGTGGCCGGCTTGCCGTCGTGCGTCACCCGGACCGGCAGGCGCTCCCCGGCCGCTCCCTGCAGGGAGTAGACGAGCTGCTGGACGGCGAGCCGGGCCTCCGGCGGCGCGAGCGAGCCGGCCGAGAGCCAGCTGTCGTCGGCCAGCTCGACCTCGATCGCGTCGGCGCTCCTCGCGACCGATGCGAACCGGCCCTTCGGCCACAGCGTGCGGTAGTCGGGGTCGACCGGGTCGCCGCTCGTGACCGCGGCGGCGGTCGCGACCAGCCGGTCGGCACCGGTGACCTGGATGAACTCGCGGTAGAGCCGGTCGCCCTGCGGCGTCGTGCCGACGTAGTAGGCCGGCACCGCCGACGCCTCGCCACCGGGCGTGCCGGTCGACGGAGTGGCCGCGTCGCTCTCCGTCGCGACGTCGGACGTCGGGGCGCTGGGGGTCGGCTCGGTGGTGGGCTCGTCGTCGCTGCAGCCGGCCAGCATGCCCAGGGCGAGCACGGCGCCGGCGGCGGCGAGGGTGCGGGGAAGGCTCATGCCTCGAATCCTCCCCGATGCCGTCGACACTGTGCGGAGGGCGCGGACCCGCGTGTCGATCTCAGCCGGCCACCGGGGCGAGCGTCGGCTCCGGGGCGTGCTGGGCGAGGTAGAGCGCCCGCAGCCGTCGCCGGGCGCGGTGCGCGACCGCCGAGACCGCGCCGGGATCGCAGCCCCAGGCCGCGGCGATGTCGCGCGGTCGTCGGCCCTCGACGTCCACCGCCCACAGCACCTCGCGCTGCCGCGGTGCCAGGGCCCGGAAGGCGCGGACCAGCACGTCGCCCTCGTCGGCCCAGAGGTGGTCGTCCTCCACGCCGGCCGTGTCGAGGAGCGGGGCCGAGGTCGCCAGCGCCCGCGCGCGGGAACGCGCCCGGTGGATCGCCCGGTTGCGGGCGCTCGCGTGGACGTACGCGCGCACGCCGTACGTCGGCCCGCCGCCCGCCCGCAGCACCCGGAGGAGCCCGAGGAACGCCTCGGCCACCGCGTCGTCCTCCTCGCCCCGCGCGATCGACCGTGCAACCCGCAGCGCGGTCGGCCGGTGCCGGCGGAAGAGCTCCCCGAACGCCTCGTCGGCGCCGTCGTCTCGTCGTACCCGCTCGGCCAGCTGCTCGTCGCTGTCGTCCATCATGTCCGTCCCCATCTCCCTGAGAAGCTCGAGCGGGGAGGCTAGGAGTGCGTGTTTCACAGTCCTGCCGCACAGGTGTGATGCACGATGAACGGCGTGGGAGACCGTTCGGGGACCGTTCCGACCACTTTCGCCGAGGCACTGGGAGCGGCGATGGAGAAACGCGGCGCCACGTTGACCCACCTCCGCGACCGGCTCGCCGAACGAGGCCACCCGGTGTCGCTCACGGCCCTGTCGTACTGGCGCTCCGGCCAGCGCGAGCCCGAGCGGGAGGCGTCCCTCCAGGCGATCCCCGAGCTGGAGGCGCTGCTCGGGCTCGAGACCGGCGCGCTGAGCCGGCGGCTGACCGGCCGGATGCGGCGCCGGGTCGGTGCCGTCGAGCCGTTCGACGAGCTCCTCGGTGACCCCGCGGTCGAAGCCGTGATCGGCGAGGAGGACGTGTGCCGGGTGTCCTCCCACCTTGTCGTCGACGTGGGAGCGCAGGGCGAGATCCGGCGCGCCCGGGTGCGCCAGGTGGTGGTCGCCGACCGCGAGGGCGTCGACGGCGTCACCCTCTTCGTCGGGCCGGACGTCGGCACCCAGGCCAACGCGGTCGTGATGACCGCTGTGGCGGGGTGCACGATCGAGGAGACCTACGACGTGGAGAACGGCATCCGCGGCGCACGGCTGGTGTTCGAGCGTCCGCTCGCGCTGGGGGAGTCCACGATCACCGAGATCGAGGCACGGACCGAGGGGCTGGACCTCGAGACCGACTACGCGCTCGCCGCCGAGCAGCGTCTGGAGGAGGCACTGGTGTGGGTGCGCTTCCACCCCGACCGCCTGCCGACGCGGTGCTGGGTCTACTTCGCGGAGGGCGGTCTCGCCCACGAGTGGCCGGTCGACCTCGCCGGCGGCCGCAGCGTGCACTACCGACAGACCGCCTTCGGCCCCGGTCGACTCGGTGCGCGGTGGGAGTGGTGAGCCGGGGCGAGCGAGGTCCTAGGGTGGTGCCGTGACGGATCCCGACTGCCTGTTCTGCAAGATCGTCGCCGGTGACATCCCCGCCGAGGTCGTCCACGCCGGCGAGCGCACGGTCGCCTTCCGCGACGTCAACCCGCAGGCACCGCTGCATGTCCTCGTCGTGCCGCGCGACCACGAGCCCAACGCCGCCGCCTCCGCCATGGCGGACGCCTCGACGTTCGCCGAGATCGCCACCACCGCGCGCGCCGTCGCGACCGGCGAGGGGTACGACGACTACCGCCTGGTCTTCAACACCGGCGCCGGCGTCGGGCAGACGGTCTTCCACACCCACTGCCACGTGCTGGCCGGCCGCCCGATGGGCTGGCCCCCGGGCTGAGCCGGCCCTGAGCCGGGCTGAGCAAGGCCGCGCCAAACGAGTGGGCGCGGCAGGGGCCCTCCACGTACCATGGTGGGGCCGCATCGTCGTACCTGAAAGGCCGCCCGTCCTCGGGCATCCATGACCGACTCACCCACTCACGTCACCGCAGCCACGCCGGCTGCCCCCGCCCGCCACACCGTGGTCGTGCCCAACAGCATCGACATGGTGACCCTGTTCGGTCCGGGTGACGAGCACCTCGGCATCATCGAGAAGCGGTTCGGCATCACGGTCCACGTCCGGGGCAACCGGATCACGCTGGCCGGCGACGTCCACGAGATCGAGCTGGCCGAGAAGCTCATCGACGAGCTGGTCGCGATCCTGCGCACCGGCCAAGGCATCACGGCCGAGGTCGTCGAGCGCGTCGAGGCCATGCTGCGGGTCCAGACCGCGACCTCGGAGCGGCCGGCCGACGTCCTCTCGCTCAACATCCTGAGCAACCGCGGCCGCTCGATCCGGCCCAAGACGCTCAACCAGAAGCGCTACGTCGAGACCATCGACAAGCACACCATCACCTTCGGCATCGGGCCTGCCGGCACGGGCAAGACCTATCTCGCGATGGCCAAGGCCGTGCAGGCGCTGCAGGCCAAGCAGGTCAACCGGATCATCCTGACCCGCCCGGCCGTCGAGGCCGGCGAGCGGCTCGGCTACCTGCCCGGGACGCTGAGCGAGAAGATCGACCCCTACCTGCGCCCGCTGTACGACGCCCTGCACGACATGCTCGACCCCGAGTCGATCCCCAAGCTGCTCGCGGCCGGGACCATCGAGGTCGCGCCGCTGGCCTACATGCGCGGACGCTCGCTCAACGACTCGTTCATCATCCTCGACGAGGCGCAGAACACCACGCCCGAGCAGATGAAGATGTTCCTGACCCGGCTCGGGTTCGGCTCCAAGATCGTGGTGACGGGCGACGTCACCCAGGTCGACCTGCCGTCGGGCACCACCTCGGGCCTGCGGATCGTGGAGAGGATCCTCGATGGCGTCGAGGACCTCGCGTTCGTGCGACTGACCGCCCACGACGTCGTGCGCCACCAGCTGGTGGCGCGGATCGTGGCGGCGTACGACGACTTCGACGCCAAGAAGGAATCGCAGAAGGTGGCCAGGAAGGCCGTCAAGAAGGGCGACCAGGAGTGAGCATCGAGATCCTCGACGAGTCCGGCAGCGGGCTCGACGTGAAGCACTTCTCCCAGCTGGCGCGGTTCGTGATGGACCAGATGCGGGTCCACCCGCTCGCCGAGCTGTGCATCAAGGCGGTCGACGAGGACACCATCGCCGAGCTCAACGAGAGGTGGATGGAGAAGGAGGGCCCGACCGACGTGCTCGCCTTCCCCATGGACGAGCTGCGGCCGGGCCTGGTCAACGAGGAGCCCGAGGAGGGCGTGCTCGGCGACCTCGTGCTCTGCCCGGCGGTCGCCGAGCGCCAGGGCGAGGCGGCCGGCCACGGCACCCTCGCCGAGCTGGAGCTGCTCACCACCCACGGCATCCTCCACCTGCTCGGCTACGACCACGCCGAGCCGGAGGAGCACAAGGTGATGTTCGGCCTGCAGGACCAGCTGCTGGCCCAGTGGCGGGCGCAGCCGGCCACATGATCGCCGACAGTCTGTGGCCGCTGGGAGCAGCGGCCGTCCTCGTGGTCCTGGCGGGGCTGTTCGCAGCGGCGGACGCCGCCCTCGCCGGGTTCTCGCGCGCCCGCGCCCAGGAGATGGTGGGGGAGGGACGCGCCGGCGCGCAGCGCCTCCTCGTCGTCCTCGAGGACGCCCCGCGTCACCTCAACACCGCGCTCCTGCTGCAGCTGCTGTGTGAGATCGCGGCCATCGTCGTCGTCACGCTGTACGTCGACGAACGGCTGGACGCCTCCTGGTGGGGCCGTGCCGGGGCCGCCCTCGCGATCATGCTGGTGGTGTCCTTCGTCGTGATCGGCGTGGCCCCGCGCACCATCGGCAAGCAGCACGCCGAGACCGTCGCGGTCTGGTCCGCCTGGCCGTTGTCCGCGCTGACCACCGTGCTCGGCCCGATCCCGCGACTGCTCATCGTGGTCGGCAACGCGATCACGCCCGGTCGCGGCTTCCGTGAGGGCCCGTTCCAGACCGAGACCGAGCTGCGCGAGCTGGTCGACATCGCCGAGGCCAGCGAGCTGATCGAGGCCGACGAGCGCAAGATGATCCACTCGGTCTTCGAGCTCGGCGACACCACGGTGCGCGAGGTGATGGTCCCGCGCGGCGACGTGGTCTACATCGAGAACCACAAGAACCTGCGCCAGACCATGTCGCTGTTCCTGCGCTCCGGCTTCTCCCGCGTCCCCGTCGTCGGCGAGAACCTCGACGACGTGCGCGGCATGGCCTACCTCAAGGACGTCGTCCGCCGCGACTTCGAGGCCCCCGACGTCGAGCTCACCCAGAAGGTCGAGGAGGTCATGCGACCGGCCATCTGGGTGCCCGAGTCCAAGCCCGTGGACGACCTGCTCCGTGAGATGCAGCTGCGCCGGCTCCACGTCGCGATCGTCGTCGACGAGTACGGCGGCACCGCGGGCCTGATCACCATCGAGGACCTGCTCGAGGAGATCGTCGGCGAGATCACCGACGAGTACGACGAGGCGGAGGTGGAGATCGAGCACCTCGGCGACGGCCTCGACGACCCCCAGTCCAAGGTGCGGGTCTCCTCGCGCTACCCCGTCGACGACCTCGACGAGCTGTTCGGCTTCACGATCGAGGAGGAGGACGTCGACTCCGTCGGCGGCCTGCTCGCCAAGCACCTCGGCCGGGTCCCGATCCCGGGCTCGGTGGTCGAGGCGCACGGGCTGCGCTTCGAGGCCGAGCACGCCGCCGGGCGCCGCAACAAGATCGGTACCGTGCTGATCTCGCGCGTCCCGGACGAGGCGATCACCGACGACTGAGGCCGACCGCGCCTCACCCCAGCAGCGCCCAGGGGTCCTCGCGCCGCCACACGGTCGGGAAGTGCAGGCCGACACCCTGCTCCTGCGCGAGCCGGGTGAGCACCGCCATGGTCGCGTCCAGGTCGTCACCGAGGTACGGCAGCGCCCGCAGCGGCCGGTCGAGCGGGCGGAAGAAGTCGTCCCAGTGGATCAGCACGACCTGCCGGGCGCCCACGGTCGCGACCGTCTCGGCCCAGTACTCCTCGAGGTACGCCGGGTCCTGCACGCCGAGCTGCCCGACGCCGAGGTAGACGACGTCGGCCCGGTGGCCGGCGAGCGCGCCGGGCCGGAAGCCAGCGCTGCCCTGCACCAGCGCGGTGCGGCCGCTGTCGTGCGCGACCAGGATCGACCACGCCTCGCCGCACCGGTACGCGTCGGTCCGCACCGGTGGTACGACGGGCGCGGTGATCGCGCCCGGGTAGCGGTCCGGCGGGCAGTGCTCGCCCTCGACCCAGGTCAGCCGGAAGCCGCCGACCTGCAGCGGCTCGGCCGGGACGACCACGCCGATGCGGTCCTCGGGCAGGCCCGCGCCGCGGCCGATCTGGGCGACCGACGTGCCGCCCAGGAGCCGGGCGCCGGTCCGCCGGGCCACGACGGCGGAGTCCATCGCGTGGTCGAAGTGGGTGTGCACGGGCGCGACGACCTCGAGCCGGTCGATCCCGGCCCGGCCCAGGGTGGCGTCGATGCGCGCCGCGTCGGGCGCGATCCTGCCGAGCGCGACGCGGGGGAGAGAGGGGCGGGAGAAGAACCCGTCGGTGAGCACGGCCGTCGTACCGTCCTCGACGAGGAGGCTGGCCACACCGAGGAAGGTCACCGCGACCCCGTCCCCGGGTCGTCCGGTCGCGCGGGGGAGCCCGAACCGGTCGGCGTACCGGCCGATCTCGGGGCGGCCCAGCCGCAGCCGCAGACCCATGCCCATTCCTGCCAGCCTCAGGCGCCCGGGACGATCCGGATGTCGCGCTCGGCGCCGTCGCCGAGGGCGGCCAGCGCGGCCTGGTAGGCCGGGGTGTCGTGCGCGGCCACCGCGGCCTCGACGCTGTCGAACTCGATGACCACGACCCGCTCCTGCATCCCCGCCTCGTAGACCTGCTCGGGCAGGCCGCGCGCCAGGAACCGGCCGCCGGACTCGAGCAGGGCCGGTCCGGCCAGGGCGGCATAGGCGGCCATCTTCTCGTCGTCGCGAACCGCGCGGTAGTTGCTGATCCAGTAGGCAGGCATGGCCCCATCCTGCCGCAGGCGACGGTGCCGCCCGGCGAGGGGACGTCCGATGGGTGGGACGGCCGTTGACCCTGACTGAGCGTTCAGTCACGGTGGTCCACGTCACATTTGTACGTTGTTCAAAGTCGAGGTTGCGATGACCGCTGTGTCCCCTTCCGAGCCCGTCGACCCGGTCGAGCCCGTCGAGCTCACCGCGCCGGTCGGCGGCCTGACGCCCGTCCTCGGCGTCAAGGCCGCGATCCTGCTGACCATCTCGTGCATCACGCCGGCATCGAGCCTGTTCATCATCGTGCCGACGCTGCTGGCCTCCCAGGGCTCGGGTGTGGTGCTGACGATCCTCGCCGGCGTCCTGGTCTCCGTCGGCGTGGGCGCCTGCTACGCCGAGCTGGGCACGCGCACCCCCAGCTCCGGCGGCGAGTACGCGATGGTCACCCACGCGCTCGGGCGCCGGCTCGGCTGGCTGACCTTCGTGCTCACCTGCGCGACGCTCGTCGTCATCCCGCCGGTGATCGCGCTGGGCACCGCCGACTACCTCGCGCCGGTCCTCAGCCTCGACCGGGCCACCACGGGCGCCGTCGTCATGCTGCTCGCCACCGCCACCGCGGTGCTCGACATCAAGGCCAACGCGATCGTCACCAGCGCCTTCCTCGCGATCGAGACGCTCGCCGCCGCCGTCGTCGCCTACCTCGGCTTCTCGCGCAGCGAGCGCAGCGTCAGCACCCTGTGGCACCCCCAGGCGCTCGACAGCGCCGGGAACCTCGCACCCTTCTCGCTCGGCATCCTCCTGTCCGGCCTGGCCGTGGCCATGTTCGTCGCGAACGGGTTCGGCACCGCCTCCTACCTGGCCGAGGAGATCATCGACCCCCGACGCAACGTCGCCCGCGCGGTCTTCGGCTCGCTGTTCGTCGGCTCGCTGATCATCGTGATCCCCACCGCCGCGACCGTGCTGGGCGTCGCGGACCTGCGCGACCTCGCGACCGGCACCTTCCCCGACTTCGTCACCGCGTGGGGCGGCTCCCGCGTCTCCGCCGCGATCAGCGTCGGCATCGCGGTCGCGATCCTCAACGCGGTGATCGTGATGGTGCTGCAGAACGGCCGGGTCATCTACGCCTCCGCGCGCGACCGGGCCTGGCCCGACGCGGTCAACAGGCGGCTCAGCCGACTGCACCCTCGCTTCAACTCCCCGGCCGCCGCCACGCTGGCGATCAGCCTGCCGGGCGCCCTGCTGGCCTACCTCGTCGACATCGAGTCGCTGCTCGGCGTCACCTCGGTGACCGTCTCCGCGGTCTACCTGCTGCTCGCCCTCGCGGGTCTCGCGGTGCGTCGTACGCCCCACGCCGGCTGGCGGATGCCGCTGTGGCCGCTCCCGTCGGTGCTGGTGATCCTCGGCGTCGGCTACGCCCTGCTCGAGTCCGCGCGCGCCGACCTGGTCATCGTCGCAGGCATCGTGCTCGCCGCCCTCGCCTACGACCAGCTCTACCTGCAGCCGCGCCGCGACACCCACTTCCTCGTCGACGCCAAGGAGGACCGATGACCGTCGACACCCTGCTCACCGGCGGCGTCGTCCGTCCCCTCGCCGGCGACCGCGACGTCGTCGACAGCATCGCCCTCGCCGGCGGCCGGATCGCCTGGGTGGGCGACCTCGCCGACGCGCCGGACGACGTACGCCGGGCGGCCCGGACCGTCGACCTGGCCGGGCGCACCGTCCTGCCCGGCTTCGTCGATGCCCACAACCACGTCCGTCTCGGCTCCGACGCAGCGTGCGCGCAGCTCGCCGGCGCCGACTCCCTCGACGAGGTGGCGGCCAGGCTCCGGGCCTGGTGCGCGGCCCACCCCGGCGACGGCTGGGTGGAGGGGGAGGGCTACGGCTACGCCGGGCTCGAGGACGGCGCCCACCCGACCGCCGCGATGCTCGACGCGATCGTGCCGGACCGTCCCGCCGCGGTGTTCAGCTACGACGTCCACACGCTGTGGCTCAACACCGCCGGCCTCGCCGCCCTCGGCGTCACCGAGGCCGACCAGCCCTTCGGCACCGCGGAGCTCGACGCCGACGGCCGACCCACCGGCTTCGTCGCCGACTTCGCGGTCAAGGGCCTGGCCCGTGCGGGCATGCGCGCCCTCAAGGAGCGGGGCCTGCCGTGGGCGAGCAGCGATCGCCAGTACGAGCGACTGCTCAGCAGCCTCGACCTGGCCGTCGCGAGCGGCATCACCACCGTCGTCGAGCCGCAGAACTCGCCCGACGACCTCGCCCTGTTCGAGCGCGCCCGCGACGAGGGCAGGCTCGGGCCGCGCCTGGTGCTGGCCCTGTTCCACCCGCCGACCACCACCGACGCCGACCGCGCCGAGTTCAAGGCCCTCGCCACGACGTACGCCGACGACCGGATCCGGGTCGGACCGCTCAAGCTCTACATCGACGACGTCGTCGAGCCGCACACCGCGGCGCTGCACGAGCCGTACGCCAACGAGCCGACGACCCGCGGCCGGACCTACTACGACCCCGAGGTCTTCGCGGACCTGGTCACCCGCCTCGACGCCGACGGCTTCCAGCTCTTCGTGCACGCCACCGGCGACCGCGGCATCACCACGGTCCTGGACGCGGTCGACGCCGCCCGGGCCGCCAACGGGCCCAGGGACGCCCGCCACCAGGTCGTACACGTCGAGTGCCTGCGGCGCAGCGACCTGCCGCGCTTCGCCGAACTCGGCGTGGTCGCCTGCATGCAGCCGCGCCACGCCAGCCCGGAGATCGCCGGTCCCGGCCACGCCTGGGCGGAGGCGGTCGGCGAGGACCGCTGGCACCAGGCCTGGCCGCTGCGCTCGCTGCAGGAGCACGGCGCCGTGCTCGCGTTCTCCAGCGACTGGAACGTCGCCGAGATGGAGCCGATGGTCGGCGTCCAGTGCGCCGTCACCCGGGCCCCGCTCGACGGCGGCGCCCCGTGGCAGCCGGAGGAGGCCGTCACCCTCGACGACGCCCTCCGCGGCTACACGATCGGCAGCGCGACCTCGGTCCACGCCGAGGACGACCGCGGCACGCTCGAGCCCGGCAAGCTGGCCGACCTCGTCGTCCTCGACCGCGACCCGTATGCCGTGGCGCCGGCCGAGCTCGCCACCATCGTGGTCCGTGAGACGTGGGTGGCGGGGGAGCCGGTGCACCGGGCCTGATCGCCGCGCGGGGGCGGGGCTCTGGGAGGATCGTCGCATGCCCGACCTCTCCGCCGAGGACCAGAAGCTCGTCACGCTCGCCCGCGCCACCCGGGCCCGCATCCAGGCCGCGGAGGGTGCCGCCGTCCGCGACACCGACGGCCGCACGTACGCCGCCGCGACCGTCGACCTGCCCTCGCTGCGGCTGACCGCGGTCCAGGCCGTGGTCGCCATGGCCGTCGCCTCCGGCTCGACCGGTGTCGACGCGTGTGTCGTGCTCGGCGACGCGCAGGACCTCACCGAGCCCGACGCGGCCGTACTCGGCGACTTCGCCGGCTCCTCCGGCGTGGTCGTCCACCTCGGCGACGCCCGCGGCGCCATCTCCGCCACGGTCACCGAGGCGCGACCCTCCTGATTCCCCGCGCAGCCGGAAATCCGGTTGGCACCCCTCCACCAGAACTGGTTGAGTGAGGTCAACCACCCAGGCGACCCGATGTCCCTGGACAGGAGTAACTTCGAGACATGGCACACCGCTCATGGGAGGAGCACGCGCGGGCTGTCCAGCGGCTCTCCGACTCCTATGCCGAGATCCCGCCCGGCCAGCCGGTCCGCCTGGCCAAACGGACGACGAACCTGTTCCGTGCCCGTGCGGCCACCACGACGCCCGGTCTCGACGTCAGCGGCCTCGCCGGTGTGATCGAGGTGCTGCCCGACGGTCCCGACGGCCCCGTCGCCGAGGTCCAGGGCATGTGCACCTACGAGGACCTCGTCGACGCGACGCTGCCCCACGGCCTGGTCCCGTACGTCGTCCCGCAGCTGCGCACGATCACCCTCGGTGGAGCAGTGACCGGCCTCGGGATCGAGTCGACGAGCTTCCGTCTCGGCCTGCCCCACGAGTCGGTCCTCGAGATGGACGTGTTCACCGGCAGCGGCCAGGTCGTCACCACCCGCCCCGGCGACGACCTCTTCGACGCCTTCCCCAACTCCTACGGCTCGCTCGGCTACGCCACGCGGCTGCGGATCAAGCTGGCCGCGGTGCCACCGTACGTCGCCCTGCGCCACGTCCGCATCGACGACGCCGACCTGCTCGCCAAGACGATCGCCGAGATCGCCGTCACCCAGGAGTACGACGGCGAGCCGGTCCACGGCCTCGACGGCGTCTCCTTCGGGCCCGGCGAGCACGTCCTCACCCTGGCGCGCTGGACCGACGAGCCCGGCCCCACGTCCGACTACGCCGGGCAGCAGATCTACTACCGCTCACTGCAGACCTGCGACCGCGACCGGCTCACCTTCCACGACTACCTGTGGCGCTGGGACACCGACTGGTTCTGGTGCTCGGGAGCCTTCGGTGCGCAGAACCCGCGGATCCGCCGGCTCTGGCCGCGGCGCTACCGCCGCTCCGACGTCTACATGCGGATGCTCCACCTCGACCGGCGCTTCGGCATCGCCGACAAGCTGGACCGTCGCGCCGGCCGCCCGCTGCGCGAGCGGGTGGTGCAGGACATCGAGGTCCCCGTCGAGCGGCTCGGCGAGTTCCTCGCCTGGTTCGACGAGGAGGTCGGGATGAGGCCGGTCTGGCTGTGCCCGCTGGCGACCACCCGGCCCTGGCCGCTCTACCCGCTCGAGGCCGGCAAGGTCTACGTCAACGTGGGCTTCTGGGGCACCGTCCACGTCGGCCCCGACGCCGTCGACGGCCCGCGCAACCGGGCGATCGAGGCCAAGGTCCACGAGCTCGGTGGCCACAAGTCGCTCTACTCCGACGCGTTCTACGACCAGGACACCTTCGACGCGCTCTACAACACCGACCGGCTCGCGGCGGTCAAGCGCGTCCATGATCCCGACGACCGACTGACCACTCTCTACGACAAGGCGGTGAGGAGCCGATGACGGCCCCGAAGAGTGCCACTGGCAAGGGGATCGCGCCCACGATCGCATCCCTGTTCCCCGGGGGGCTGCCCCTGTGGCTCAAGGCGTACGACGGATCGTCCGCGGGCGACCTCGACCTGCCCTACGGCATGGAGCTGGTCAACGCGCGCGGCCTCTCCTACATCATGACCGCGCCCGGCGACCTCGGCCTCGCCCGTGCGTACGTCGCCGGCGACCTGGTCCTGCACGGCGCCCACCCCGGTGACCCGTACCCCGCGTTCTCGCTGCTCAAGGACCACACCGACTTCGGCCTCCCGGGGCCCCGTGAGCTGGTCGGCATCCTGCGCGAGCTCGGCCTGAGCCACCTGGTCCCGCCGCCGCCCCCGCCGCAGGAGCACCTGCCTGCCTGGCGCAACCGGCTCGAGGGCCTGCGGTCGCTGCAGTGGTGGGGGCGTCACTCCGAGGACCGTGACGCCGACGCGATCCATCACCACTACGACGTCTCGAATGCCTTCTACGAGCACGTCCTCGGCCCGTCGATGACCTACACCTGCGCGGTGTACCCGAGCGAGGACGCCACCCTCGAGGAGGCGCAGGCCCACAAGTACGACCTGGTCTGCCGCAAGCTCGACCTGCAGCCGGGCCAGCGCCTGCTCGACATCGGCTGCGGCTGGGGCGGCATGGTCCGGCACGCCGCCCGGCACTACGGCGTCCAGGTCCTCGGCGTGACGCTGTCGCGCGAGCAGGCCACCTGGGCGCAGGAGGAGATCAAGAGGCAGGGCCTCGACGACCTCGCCGAGGTGCGCCACTCCGACTACCGCAAGGTCGAGGAGGGCGACTTCGACGCGGTGAGCTCGATCGGCCTCACCGAGCACATCGGCATCGCCAACTACCCGGCGTACTTCTCCTTCATCCACGACAAGCTCAAGCCACAGGGCCGGGTGCTCAACCACTGCATCACCCGGCACGACAACGTCGACCGGCGTACCGGGGCGTTCATCGACCGCTACGTGTTCCCCGACGGCGAGCTGGCCGGCTCCGGCACGATCGTGGAGGCCCTCGAGGACGCCGGTCTCGAGGTGCAGCACCACGAGAACTTCCGCGTCCACTACGCGAAGACGCTCGCCGGCTGGTGCAAGAACCTCGCCGACAACTGGGACGCGTGCGTCGCCGAGACCGACGAGGGCACGGCCCGGGTGTGGGGCCTCTACATGGCCGGCTCCCGGATCGCCTTCGAGCGCAACGAGATCCAGCTCCACCACGTGCTGGCGACGAAGTCCGTCGACGGGGTGAGCGGCTACCCGCTGCGGCACGACTTCTGACCTCACCGGACCGACACGACGACGACCCGGGACCTTGGTCCCGGGTCGTCGCATTCCGGCCCGGTGCCGGCCCTCGCGGTGGGAGGGTGTGCGCCGGGAGCGGTGCGTCGTCCGTGCGCACCGGAGGGACACAGGGGCTGAGGAACACCATGGCGGTCGGTCGTGCGCTCGTGCAGGCAACCAGGACGGCGCAGGGGATCGGGGCCGCGGCACTCCTCGTCGCCGTGGCCGTGCCGGCCGTCGCGGCGACGCCGGCGACCGGACCGACCCCGACGCCGCCGGCGCGCAGCGCCTGCACGATCGTCGGCACGCCCGGCCCCGACGTCCTGACCGGCACGGCGGGCCGTGACGTCATCTGCGCGCGCGGCGGCAACGACCGGATCTCCGGCGGGGCGGGCGACGACGTCATCAGCGGCGGACCGGGCGACGACGTCGTCGACGGTGGCCCCGGTGACGACGTGCTGTGGGGCAGCGGCGGCGACGACCTGCTGCGCGGTGGCGGCGGTGCCGACCACCTCGACGGCGGCGAGGGCGACGACCTGCTGCGCGGTGGCACCGGCGCGGACACCCTGCGCGGTGGTCCGGGCGGCGACCGGCTGGAGGGCGGTCGCGGCGACGACGACCTGCGCGGTGGGCGCGGCAAGGACCTGCTCGACGCAGGACCGGGCGAGGACGACGCGCCGCCGCCACCGCCGCCCCCGACCCCCTCGGTGCCCGGTGCTCCGGTCGCGGTGGACGACGACGCCAGCACCGACGAGGACACCGCGCTCGACCTGCCGGTGAGCGGTGCGGGCAGCCCGGCGGCCAACGACACCGACCCTGACGGTGACCCGCTCACGGTCACCGCGGTCTCCGACCCGATCGGAGGCACCGTCCAGATCGTCGGCACGACGGTCCGGTTCACCCCCGAGCCCGACCACTGCGGGACCGCGCGCTTCGACTACACCGTGGCCGACGGCACCGGTCGCACCGACGTCGGCCGCGTCACCGTCGCCGTCGCCTGCCAGCCCGATGACCCCACGGCCGCCGACGACCTCGCGTCGGTCGACGAGGATGCCCCGGCCGCCGCGATCGACGTGCTCGCCAACGACACCGACGTCGACGGCGACCAGCTCACCATCGCGTCCGTGACCCAGCCAGGCGACGGCGCCGTCGTCGTCACCGGTGGCGGGACGGGCCTGACCTACCAGCCGGACGCCGACTTCTGCTCCGACCCGCCCGGGACGAACCCCGACACCTTCACCTACACGCTGACACCCGGCGGTGCCACGGCGACCGTCTCGGTGCAGGTGACCTGCCTCGACGACGCGCCGGTGGCCGTCGCGGACAGCGCGACCGTGAGCGAGGACGCCCCGGCGACCGCGGTCGACGTGCTGGCGAACGACACCGACGTCGACGGCGGCGACCGGCTGGTCGTGTCGATCACGCAGCCCGGGAACGGCGCCGTGGCGATCACCGGTGGCGGGACGGGCCTGACCTACCGGCCGGCGGCCGACTACTGCAACGCCGCCCCGGGCGGCGGGACGGACACGTTCACCTACGCGATCAACGGCGGTTCGTCGACCTCGGTCGCGATGACGGTGACCTGCGTCGACGACCTGCCGGTCGCCGTCGACGACGTCCAGACGCTGCCGGAGGACTCGGCCGCGACCCCGTTCCTCGTCCTCGGCAACGACACCGATGCCGACGGCGACCCGTTCACGATCGGGTCCGTCACGCAGCCCGGCAACGGCCTCGTGGCGCTCACCGGCGGCGGCACCGGACTGACCTACACGCCCGACGCGAACTACTGCAACAGCGGGTCCGGGGGAGCGGCGGACACGTTCACCTACGCCCTGGCCCCGGGTGGCGACTCCGCGACCGTCGCCGTCACCGTCACCTGCGTGGCGGACGCGGCGACCGCCGTCGCCGACACCGCCACGGTGGGCGAGGACAGCGGGGCGAGTGCCGTCCCCGTCCTGGCCAACGACCTCGACCCCGACGGCCTCACCCCGAAGGTCACCGCCGTGACCCAGCCGGCGAACGGCTCCGTGGCGATCACCGGTGGCGGCACCGGGCTGACCTACGCGCCGGCGGCCAACTACTGCAACGACCCGCCCGGCGGCGCTCCCGACACCTTCACCTACACGATCACCGGCGGCACGAGCGCCTCCGTCGCGATGACGGTCACCTGCGTGGTCGACCCCTCGACCGCCGTCGACGACGCCGTGACGATCACCGAGGACGAGTCCGGACCCCTCACGGTGATGGTCAACGACCAGATCGGCGACGACTCGCCCCAGGTCCTGTCGGTCACCCCGGCGGGCAACGGCGTCACGACCACCAACGGCTCCACCGTCGGCTACACGCCCGACGCCGACTACTGCAACACCGAGCCGGGCGGGACGCCCGACACCTTCACCTACACGATCACCGGTGGCTCCACCGCGACCGTGTCCGTGACCGTGACCTGCGTCAACGACGCCCCGACCGTCGCGCCACTCACCCTGAGTGGCGCAGCTGCCGCCGTGGGCAACACCGTCCTGGTCGTCGACGACCCGACCGACGGCCAGCCTTCCGCGACCGGGCCCCGCAAGACGACGACCGCCGACGTGCTGTCCGGCACGGACGACGCCGAGACGCCGGGCGCCGTCACCGTGGTCGCGGCCACCGTCAGCACGACCCAGGGCGGATCGGTCACCCTGCAGGCCGACGGCGACTTCGTCTACACCCCACCCGTCGGCTGCATCACGAGCGACAGCTTCAGCTACCAGGTCACCGACAACGACCCCGGCGGCGCCGCGATCGGCGCCGGGTCGGTGACGGTGGAGGTGAGCGGCTGCGTCTGGTACGTCGCCAACGACGGCGCCGGCGACAGCGGCACCTCGACCGCGCCGTTCGACACCCTCGCCCAGGCCCAGACCTCCTCGGGTGCCGGCCAGACCATCTACGTCGACGCGGGCGACGGCACCAGCACCGGGTACGCGGCCGGGATCGTCCTGAAGGCGGACCAGCGCCTGCTCGGCGAGGTCGAGGACCTCGTCGTCGGCGGCGTCACGCTCAGCGCCGGCGTCGCCGGTCAGCGGCCGCTGCTCACGGCCAGCGGCACCGACGTGGTGGCTCTCGCGGCCGGCAACACGGTCGCGGGCCTGACCCTCGACCCGTCGGGCACCAGCAGCGGCATCGCGGGCGGGTCCGGTGACGTGGGCGGCGTGCTGCGCAACCTGCGCGTCGTCGACACCGGTGCTGCCGGCACCAAGGCCGGCGTCTCGCTGGTGAGCACGACCGGTGCCTTCTCGCTCCAGGACGTGGTCATCGACAACACCGCGACGTCCGGCTCCGGCGGGGCCGCCGGTCTGCAGCTGCAGGGCACCGGCGCGGTCACCGTCCAGACCACCGACGTGCGCACCGAGGGCGGCCCGGCGGTCGACGCGACCACCGCTGCCGGCTCGGCCCTCTCCTTCGGCGAGGTGACGTCGACCGGCAGCGCCACGAAGGGCATCAACCTCGACGGCCTCGGCGCAGGGACGTTCAGTGCCACCAGCGGTTCCGTCTCGGGGGCCCAGACCACGGCGTTCGACGTCAACGCCGGCAGTGGCGCGATCACCTATCCCGGTCCGATCACCGACGGGCCGGGCGGCACCCTCGAGGTGAGCGGTCGCACCGGCGGAACGGTCACGCTCAGCGGCTCGCTCACCGACGGTGCGGACGCCGGCGGCGGCATCGTGCTCAGCGGGAACACCGGGGGCACCACGGTGCTCAGCGGCGCCACCAAGACGCTCAGCACCGGCGCGAGCACGGCCGTGGCGATGAACGCGAGCACCGGGCACACGCTGACCGTCACCGGCGGCCTGGCCGTGACCACGACCAGTGGGGACGGCATCCGGGCCTCCTCCAGCGGCACCATCACGGTGGCCGGCAGCGCCAACACGATCAGCTCTGGCACGGGCCGCGCGCTGTGGATCACCTCGACCGCCATCGGCGCCACCGGCCTGACCTTCGCCCGGATCGACTCCGCCGGCGGCGCGGGCGGCATCCTGCTCGCCGACACCGGCAGCAGCGGATCGCTCACCGTGACCGGCACCGGCGGCACGTGCACCGCGGCGAACACCAGCGGCTGCAGCGGCGGCACCATCAGCGGCAGCACCGGGGCCGACAGCTCGAGCAGCACCCCGGACGGTGCCGGCGTCGTCCTGACCAACACCAAGGCACCGTCGCTGACCCGGATGTGGATCCACGACCACAGCAACTACGCCGTCCGCGGCTCCGGCGTCGCCGGCATGACGCTCGCCCACAGCGTGGTCAACGGGACCAACGGGACCAACGGCGCGACGCCGTACGACGACTCGGCGATCCTGCTCCAGAACGCCACGGGTGCCGTGTCCGTCACCGACACCCACGTCAGCGGCGGGGTCGAGGACGGTCTGCGGATCGACAACGCCAGCGGCTCGCTCACCCTGACCGTCGACCACGTCACCTTCGGCGCCAACGGCTCGCTCACCGGCAACGACGCGCTGTCGGTCATCACCGAGCCGGGCGCGGGGGCAGTGGACGCCACGATCACCGCCAACACGTTCAACAGTGCCGCGGGCGACCTGCTCGGCGTCGAGCTGAGCGGCGCCGGGGCCTCCTCCCTGACCCTCACCGGCAACGCCTTCTCCAACAGCCACCCGGCGATCGCCACCGGCGGCGGCGGCGTCTCGATCTTCCACAGTGGCACCGGCGGCAACGCCACCATGGAGGTGGACGACAACACCTTCCGCGACGCCGTCGGGCCCGGCGTGCTGATCGTCAAGGGCGTCGGCGGAGCAGTCCAACAGGGCGTGTTCACGAACAACACCATCGGTGTGAGCGGCGTGGCCAACTCGGGGTCGGCGGAGGGCTCGGCGCTGAAGCTCCAGCAGATGGGCAGCGGGGTCTCGACCTGGTCGGTCACCGACAACGCGATCCGTCAGTACAACAACCACGGCATCGAGGTGCTGGCCGGCAGCGGCGCCGGCGTGGAGACCGGATTCATGAACACCACCGTGCTGCGCAACGTCGTGGCCGAGCCCGGCACCACGGCCGGCACGCTCGGGATCCCGAAGAACGGCATCCACTACAACATCGGCACCCAGGTCGGCGACAGCTTCACCACCTGCGCCGACATCCGGACCAACGACATCGCGGCAAGCGGGTTCGACCAGGCCGGCCCCGCGTCGTCGTACGACGTCCGGCTCCGGCAGCGAATGGCGACCACCGTCCAGCTCCCGGGGTATGCGGGAGCGGTGGGGGACAACACCGCGGTGCAGGCCTTCCTGGTGGCCAACAACCCGCTCAACACCCCGCTCGCACTCGCCAGCAACAACGTGCCCACCGGCGCCGGCTTCGTCAACGCCGCGTCCTGTCCTGCACCGGTGGTCCCGTGATCGGCGACCCTCACCCCGCCCACCGCCCCGCGACCGCCAGGAGGCCCCGTGGCTGAGCCCTTCCTCTCCGAGATCCGGCTGATGTCGTTCAACTTCCCGCCCAAGGGCTGGGCCCTGTGCAACGGCCAGTTCCTGCCGATCAACCAGAACCAGGCGCTGTTCGCGCTGCTCGGCACCGCCTACGGTGGCAACGGCCAGACCACCTTCGCCCTGCCGGACCTGCGCGGCCGCGTGCCGATCCACATGGGCGAGGGGTTCATCACCGGGCAGGCCGGCGGCCAGGACTTCCACACGGTCACGGCCAACGAGCTCCCCGCCCACACCCACCCGGTGCGGGTCTCGGCGAGCGCCACCGGCGGCACCGCGAGCCCGGCCGGGGCCTACCTGGGCGGCGCCAACAACGCCTACCGGTCGGGCCCCGCGACGACGACCCTGCACCCGGCATCCGTGACGCCCGTCGGTGGCGGCCAGCCCCACGAGAACCGTCAACCGTTCCTGACCGTGAGCTTCTGCATCGCGCTGCAGGGAATCTTCCCGAGCCACAGCTAGGAGAACCAGTGGCACAACCCTATGTCGGCGAGATCCGGATGTTCGGCGGCAACTTCGCCCCCGTGGGCTGGGCGTTCTGCAACGGTGCGCTGCTGCCCATCAGCGAGAACGAGACCCTGTTCCAGCTGATCGGCACCACCTACGGCGGCGACGGCCAGGAGACCTTCGCCCTGCCCGACCTGCAGAGCCGCGTCCCGATCCACATGGGCACCAGCACCGCCTCCGGGACCACCTACCAGATCGGCGAGACCGGCGGGACCGAGACGGTCACCCTGAGCGCACAGCAGATCCCGTCCCACACGCACGCGGTGACGGCGGTCGACGGCCAGCCGGGCAACCAGGTGTCCCCGGCCGGCAACCTGCCCGCGATGTCGCTCAACGTCGTCCCGTTCGTCAACGAGGTCCCGAACGCCGGCTTCGCGGCGGGCGCGATCGACCCGGTGGGAGGCTCCCAGCCCCACGACAACATGCAGCCCTTCCTGTGCGTGAGCTTCATCATCTCCCTGTTCGGCATCTTCCCGAGCCAGACCTGAGGACGGATCATGGCCGACCCCTTCGTTGCGGAGATCCGCATCTTCCCCTTCAACTTCGCGCCCACGGGCTGGGCGTTCTGCGACGGACAGCTGATGCCGATCTCCCAGAACACCGCGCTCTTCTCGCTGCTCGGCACGATGTACGGCGGCGACGGGAAGTCGACCTTCGCCCTGCCGAACCTGCAGGGCGCGGCGCCGCTGGGCCAAGGACAGGGCCCTGGGCTCACCGAACGGTTCGTCGGCGAGGCGTCCGGCACCAGGACCGTCACCCTGCTCGAGTCCGAGATCCCGGCGCACACCCACACGCTGCGGGCCGACACGGCCGACCTCGCGGACACCAGCACGCCGAACCCCAACGCGTCCTTCGCCCTGTCCTCGGGCGGCACCCTCTACCAGGCGTCGTCGAACGGCCATCTCGCGTTCTCGGCACTGTCGGTCGCCGGCGGGTCGCTGCCCCACAACAACATGCAGCCCTACCTGACCTTCAACTTCTGCATCGCGCTCCAGGGCGTGTTCCCCGCGCGGGGATGAGCCCGCGATGACCACCGTCGTCGTGGCGGGGCGCTGCGTGCGCCTGCGGCCTGCGAGCCCGGCAGACGAGCCGCTGCTGGTCGCGGTGTACGCCGCCGGCCGGGCCGACGAGCTCGACCTCGCCACCTGGCAGCCGGGGCAGCGCGAGGCGTTCGAGCGGATGCAGTTCGGCCTCCAGGACCGGCAGTACCGGGCCGCCCATCCCCACGGATCCTTCGACGTCGTGGAGGTCGACGGCCGGCCGGCGGGCCGGCTCTACCTCTCCGAGCGGGAGCACGACGTCCGGATCGTCGACATCGCGCTCCTCCCGGGCTTCCAGGGCCGGGGGATCGGCGGCGCGCTGGTCCGCGCGGTGATGGACCGGGCCGCGGCCGGAGGCCGGACGGTCAGCCTGCACGTCGAGACCGGCCACCGGGCGAGCGGACTCTACGAGCGGCTCGGGTTCCAGCGGGTCGAGGACCGGGGGATCCGCTGCCTGCTCGAGTGGCGCTCAGGCGAAGGCGGCCTGGTAGCGGATGCCGTCGGCGTCGCCGCCGACGGGCACCAGGAAGAGCGCGACGACACCGAGGCCGGCGTGGCTGAGCTCGCGGGTGCCCTGGCCGAGCGCGGGCAGCGCAGGCCCGGCGAACACGAGGGAGAACTGGCGTCGTGGAGTGCCGTCCGGGCCGGGCCCGCCCGGCTCCGCCCCCAGCACGGCCTCGGTGAGCGTGAGGAGCACCTCGGCGTCGTCCCCGACCACCGTCGTGAAGCGCTCGCCCACGAGGCCGGAGAAGTCCTCGAAGTCCAACCACGCAGTCATGCAGCCAGCCTAGGAGAGCGTCGATGACCGAGCTGACCCGCCGTACCGTCCTCGGGGCCACCGCCACGGGCGTCGCCGTGGCCGCCGTCGGCCTCGCGCCGCCGGTCGCGGCCGCCGTACCCGGCCTCGGGGCGGCCCCGGTCGAGGTCGCCGAGCGGGCGTTCACCCGCAACGCGAGGCTCTACCGCCGCGAGCGCTTCAAGAAGCACCGCAAGGCGCGGTTCATCGTGACCGGACCGGGCGTGCGGCTGCGGATGAGGCTCGTCGACGTCTCCAACATCCCGCTCGTGACGAAGGGCTCCAACCGCAGCTTCGAGCTCACCTTCACCACCACGCGGCCGGGACCGGGCCAGGGGACCTACACCGTGCGGCGCCGCAGGTTCCGGGCGACCTCGCTGTTCCTCGTGCCCACCGACGCCTCGCACCGGCGCTACCGGGCCACGATCAACAACCGCTGAGTGGGTGTCCCGCGCCGGGGCCACTAGCCTTGGTGGGTGAGCACCCGGGCCCAGCAGTACGACGCGACGGTCCGCGACCGTCAGCAGGTCACCCCGCACCTCGTGCGGCTCACCCTCGACGTCCCCGGCTTCACCTCGACCGGGATCGCCGACGAGTGGGTCGGGCTGGTCGTGCCGGGCCAGTTCCAGAGCCGCTACTACACGGTGCGCTCGTTCGAGGCCGGCGTGATGGTGCTCGACGTCGTGGTCCACGACGTCGGCCTGGTCACCGAGTGGGCCTCCGGACGCTCGGGCGCCGTGGTCGGTCAGCAGGTCGTGCTCACCGAGGCGAAGGGCTCCTTCCTGCCGCCCGACGACGCGGCCTGGCTGCTGCTGGTCGGGGACCTCACCGCGCTGCCGGCGATGGCCCGGATCGCGACCGAGCACGGCGGCCGACTGCCGGTGCGGATCCACGCCGAGGTGCCCGCGGACTCACGGATCGAGGGCTACTTCCCCGACGGCGTCGAGGTGAGCTGGCTGCCACTCGACGGCGAGAGCCGACTGGCCGAGGTCGTCGAGGGGATCGACTGGCCCGAGGGTGAGGGCTACTTCTGGATGGCCGGCGAGTCCGCGCAGATGCGGGCGATCCGCAAGCACCTGATGCGGGAGCGCAAGCTCCCGAGCACCCACTACGACGTGATGGGCTACTGGCGCTCGGTGGCCAAGCGCCAGCCACGAGCCGTCGACCCGGGCCCGATCTGGCGGGCCGGCAAGGCCGCCGGGAAGTCCGACGAGGAGATCTGGGCCGACTACGACGCCGCGCAGGCAGGAGCCGAGCAGTGAACGACGAGAAGGACTTCGCGGACGAGGTCGACACCGAGCTCGACGACGAGGACGACTTCGACGACGAGGACGACTTCGACGAGGACTTCGGCGCGCTGCCGCCGCCCGCCGCGCCGGTCTTCGGCCTCGGCGACGTGCCCGAGGGCTACCGCAGCGGCTTCGCCTGCTTCGTCGGGCGTCCCAATGTCGGCAAGTCCACGCTGACCAACGCACTGGTCGGCCAGAAGATCGTGATCACCTCCGACAAGCCGCAGACCACCCGCACCGTGGTCCGCGGCATCGTGCACCGGCCCGACGGCCAGCTCGTCCTCGTCGACACCCCCGGCCTGCACCGGCCCCGCACCCTGCTCGGCGAGCGCCTCAACGACCTGGTGAAGACCACCTGGGCCGAGGTCGACGTCGTCGCGGTCTGCTTCCCGTCCGACGAGAAGATCGGCCCCGGCGACAAGTTCCTGGTCAACGAGCTGGCCAAGGTCCGGCGGACCACCAAGATCGCGGTCGCCACCAAGACCGACCTCGTCACGGCCGACCGGATCGGCGAGCACCTCCTCGACATCGCCGAGCTCGGCCGCGAGACCGGCACCGAGTGGGCCGAGATCGTCCCGGTCTCCTCGGTCGGCGGCGACCAGATCGGACTGCTCGGGGACCTGCTCGTCGCCCTGATGCCCGAGGGCCCGCCGCTCTACCCCGACGGCGACCTCACCGACGCCCCCGAGGAGATCCTCGCCGCCGAGCTGATCCGCGAGGCCGCCCTCGACGGCGTCCGCGACGAGCTCCCGCACTCCATCGCCGTCGTCGTTGAGGAGATGGGCCTGCGCGAGGGCCGTCCCGAGGACAAGCCGCTCCTCGACATCCACGCCAACCTGTACGTCGAGCGCGACTCCCAGAAGGGCATCGTGATCGGCAAGAAGGGCGCCCGCCTGCGCCAGGTCGGCACCGCCGCCCGCCAGCAGATCGAGGCGCTCCTCGGCACCCCGGTCTACCTCGACCTGCACGTCAAGATCGCCAAGGACTGGCAGCGGGACCCGCGGCAGCTGCGCAAGCTCGGCTTCTAGCCGACCCGTCACGAACTGGCTCGGAACTCGCGCCGACCCGTCGGAAACTGGCTCGGCGTGGGGCTGGTGCGCTGCGTGAGCGACTCACGGTGTTGTTGTGGCGCTCGCTTCGCTCGCGCATGTCGGGCGCGCTTTTGGCGCGTTGCCTTCCCTCGCTGCGCTCGCTCGTTCCTCGCTCGCTCCGCTCAGTCCAGGCAACGCGGCGCGCCCGACGGCATTCAGCGGAACGTCAGGCGTGCGCGCATGACATTCGGCCGAGTGCTTCTCCGACATGCCGGAGCGAAGCGACGGCGAAACTACTCAGCAGCCCAGCAGCGGCCGAACTTCTGGCCCATGGCCCACTGCTCCTTCGTCGGCCACTCGTAGCCCCACTTGAACGTGAGCGGGTCCTCGGCGACGTCGGCGGCGGCGTCCTCGCAGCGGGTGCGGCCGGCCTCCTGGACCTTCTTGGCACCGGGGTAGTCGGTCTCCTCGAAGGCGACGACGTCGATCGCCCGCCAGGAGTGCTTGGCCGAGCAGCGCACCCGCTCGAACTTGGGGGCGTCGGGGGCGGCGGTGCCGCACATGGCGTACTGGTCGGGCACGGTCTTGCCGGCGAGGGCGCCCTTGAGGTCGCCGTCGAGGTCGGCGAGCTTGGCGGCGCCGTCGAGCAGGACGGCGTCGCAGCGATACCACGTGGCGCCGGCGTCGGACTGCTCGACGGTGGGGGTGAACCAGATCGAGCGGATCATGCTCAGCCGCAGGTTCGTGAGGGTGCCGCCCACGTAGGTGAGCAGCTGGGCCGGGCAGGCCGACGAGACCTGGGACTGGACGCGTTCGGAGTCGACGGCGAGCAGGTGGCCGTCGACGACGGCGTCGATGGCCCCGACCGCGAAGGTGACGCTGGTGTGCGCCTGGCCGCAGTCGGTCGGCTCGACCTTCGAGGTGGGGGCGACGGCGGCGTCGTACGGCAACGCGTAGCAGGCGCCCGCGGCCGGGCCGGGGTCGGGCGGGGGTGCGGTGGTCTGGGTCGTCGGCTCCTGCCGGGGCGCCTTGCCGTCGTCGTCGCCACCGTTGCTGCAGGCGGCGAGCCCGGTCAGCGCGACGAGCGCCGCGGCCAGGGCGCCGGTACGACGCAGCAGGAGGGTCGGGTTCGTCATGGAGTCACTCACTCGTCCTCGCCCAGCACACGGACCGCCGGATCCCGGCGTCCCACTCGGCCTTGTGGAAGAACGTGTAGCCGTACTCGAACTCCGACGGGTAGTTCAACCACGCCTTGACCGAGTTGGAGCAGAACGACTCGGTCCGGCTCTCCATCACGCGGTCGCCGGGGTAGGCGTCCTCGGGCTGGCCGAGCTTCACGGTGGTCACGGCGCGCCAGTCGTGCTTCTGCGAGCACGGCACCTTCTCGCCCTCGCCGACCGACGGGCCGCGCGCACAGCTGAGCCACACGTCCGGCGGTCGCCCGGCGAGCATGCCCTTCGCGGTCTCCGGGAGCGGGCGGTAGGTCGTGCTCGCGGTGCTCCCGCCGAGCACGTCGCAGCGGTACCAGCGCGCACCCTTGCCCCAGGCCTTCTCCGACGGCCGGAACCAGGCCCAGCTCAGCGTCGTGCGCAGCACGAGGCTCTCGTCGGCGGCGACGAACTTCGCGAACGCGGTCGAGCAGGTCTGGTACGCGAACCGGCCGAGCTCCTTGTCGTCGTACTCGGCGTCGTCGAACTCCGACGGCAGCTCGCCGGTCGCGAACGTCTCGGCTGTGTGCTCCTTCGAGCAGGGGACGGTCCGGGTCGCGTTCGCGGGGTGGGCCACGTCGTCCGGGGTGAGCACGCGGCACACACCGTTCTCGGGCACCTCGAGCGAGTCGACCTGGTCGTCGTCGGTGTTGCGGCCCTGGTTCTGGGTGCCGCACGCCGCGAGCACGGGGACCAGCAAGGCGAGGGCGAGCAGCACGACGGCTCGGTGCAGCACCCGGTCCAGCCCCTCTCGTGTGCTCAGTCGGTCAGGAGTGCCGCGATCGTAGCGCCCAGTGCGTAGGCGGCCTCCAACGCCGCGTCGTCGACGTCGCCGAGCACGCCCAGCACGTCGTACCCCTGCCGCCAGCCGAGCGCCCCCACGATCGAGCGCACCGAACGCTCGGCGCCGGTCAGGTCGTAGCGGCCGTGCAGCCACAGCCCGTACGGGCGTCCCGCGCTCGCGCCCGCCTCCGCGCCGTCGGCGGGCGCGCCGCTGGGGTCCAGGGCGCCGCCGACGGCGAGGAAGGTGGAGTCGAAGAAGTGCTTGAGCGCTCCGCTCATGTAGCCGAAGTTGGCCGTCGTGCCGAGGACGTACCCGTCGGCGGCCAGGACGTCGTCAGCGGTCGCCTCCAACGCCGGCCGTACGACGACCTCCACCGGCGTGCCGGCCTGGACGTCCTCGTCATGGGCCCCGGACACCACCTGCTCGAGGAGCGTCTGCATCGAGCGGCTGGGGGAGTGGTGGACGACCAGGAGCCGGGGCACGTCCTCAGGTTAGGTCGCGTCGGGGGCCGAGGCCATGAACCGCTCCCAGGCCCGGTGCGTCCCGGCCAGCGCCAGGACCTCGTCCAGGACCCCGATGCCGGCGCTTCCGGTGACGACGCCGGGAGCGTCCTCGGAAACGCCTGCGACCGTGAGCGCGCGCACGCCCTCGCCCCACGCGCCGATCACCTTCGCGTGACGGTAGGCCTCCTCCAGCAGGAGCACCACGCGCGGGTCGAGTGTCGCGGTGCGGGCCGCACCGGCCTTGGCGTCGCGCCCGGGCAGGGCGTCCGGGGCGGCAATGGGGGAGCCGGCGAGGAGCACCGCGTCGAGCTCCACCGATCGCACCGTGGCGAAGGTCCGCTGCACGGCCAGCTCGCCGACCGTCCCGCCGTGCGGCGCGATCACCAGCGGCACCATGCCCCCGGCCAGGATCGCCGAGCGCACCTCGGCCGCGTCGGCGAGGTCCCCGTCGGGGTCGACGACGATGCCGACGACCCGACCGTCACCCGGCCACGGCCCGCCGGTGAGCTGGGAGAGTGCGGGGCTGGGCACCACGACGGCGAGCTCGCCCGTCGGCTCGGGGGCCGGCAGCCCGAGGGCGGTCGCCACCTCGGCGCACAGCCGGGGATCGATGTTGGCCAGGGCCCGGAGCTGACGCTCCTTGACGGCCTGCTCGAAGCACTTGCCCAGCTCGAAGCTGTAGGCCCGGATGATGTGCTCCTGCTCGACCGGGCTCATGCTCTCCCAGAACAGCCGCGGCTGGGTGAAGTGGTCGTCGAAGGTCGCCGGCTGGGCACGGACCTTCGGGCCGGCCACGTTCCGGGCCGCGTCGACGAAGGCCCGGGTCTGCTCGTCCGACAGGTCGGCACCTGCCGTGAACGGGCAGCCGCCGTCGAGCGAGTTGGGCCGGTACGGCGCGACTCCGGCGTGCACCGCGTGCTGGTGGAAGCCGTCGCGGAGCATGTCGTTCACCGGTGCGTGGGTGCGGTTGACCGGGATCTGGTTGAAGTTGGGGCCGCCGAGCCGGGTGAGCTGGGTGTCGACGTACGAGAACAGTCGGGCCTGGACGAGCGGGTCGTCGGTGACGTCGATGCCGGGCACGAGGTGCCCGATGTGGAAGGCGACCTGCTCGGTCTCGGCGAAGAAGTTCGTGGGGTTGCGGTCGAGCACCATCCGCCCGATCGGCTGGACGGGGGCGAGCTCCTCGGGCACCAGCTTGGTGGGGTCGAGGAGGTCGATGCCCTGGAACAGCTGGTCCTCGGTGTCCTCGAAGACCTGGATGCCGAGCTCCCACTCCGGGTGGGCGCCCGCCTCGATGGCGTCGGCCAGGTCCCGGCGGTGGAAGTCCGGGTCGAGGCCGCCGGTCAGCTGCGCCTCCTCCCAGGTCAGGGAGTGGATGCCGAGCCGCGGCTTCCAGTGGAACTTCACCAGCGACGTCTCGCCCGCGGCATTGGTGAGCCGGAAGGTGTGGACGCCGAAGCCCTCCATCATCCGGTACGAGCGCGGGATGCCGCGGTCGGACATGTTCCACAGCGCGTGGTGCTGGGCCTCGGTGTGCAGGGACACGAAGTCCCAGAAGGTGTCGTGGGCGCTCTGGGCCTGGGGGATCTCGCGGTCGGGGTGAGGCTTGCCCGCATGGATGATGTCGGGGAACTTGATGCCGTCCTGGATGAAGAACACGGGCATGTTGTTGCCGACCAGGTCCCACACGCCCTCGTCGGTGTAGAACTTCGTCGCGAACCCGCGGGTGTCGCGGACCGTGTCGGCCGAGCCGCGCGAGCCCAGCACGGTGGAGAACCGGACGAACACCGGGGTCCGCTTGCCCTCCGCGAACAGACCGGCGAAGGTGACGGACGCGGCGGTGCCGTAGCCCTCGAAGTAGCCGTGGGCGCCGGCACCGCGGGCGTGCACCACCCGCTCGGGGATCCGCTCGTGGTCGAAGTGCGTGATCTTCTCGCGCAGGTGGTGGTCCTGCAGCAGGGTCGGCCCCCGCTCGCCGGCCTTGAGCGAGTGGTCGGTGTCGCGCAGGCGGGTGCCGGTCGACGTCGTCAGCCAGCGTCCCTGCTGGCCCATCGAGCGGGGGTCGTCGCTCGCGGGCGCACCGGTCGGCGTCCGCGTGTCCGGGGTCGCCTGGTCCGGCTTCGGCGGCAGCGGGTCGACGGGCTCGGTCGGCTCGGCCAGGCTCGGCGGTGCGGCAGCGGGAGCACCCGGGATCTCGGGGGTGTCCGCGGCGAGGGCCTTGTCGGCGACGCTCTCGGCGGCGTCGGCCACCTTGTCGAGGGCGTCCTTGGCGACCTGCTTCGGGTCCATGGGGTTCCTTCCAGTCGAGGTCCCCGCGTGGTACCCGCGCCTCCCGGCAGGAGACCGGGTGCTGCTACCCTGACGTTCATCATGACGCGAGCGCTCCTTCTTAGCGGCCGCAGCGAGGTCTGAGAGCCGGACCCCTCGTTGCGGAGTGAGTCGCGCGCCCGGCGCCCATCTCAGAACCACGACCCAGCCGAGGAAGTCATGACCAAGCCGAGCGTCACCATCCCGTCCCAGCAGCCCAGCGGGATGCCGTACCACCGCTACACCGCCTTCGAGCCCGTCACCGTGCCGGACCGGACCTGGCCGGACCGGAAGATCACCCGCGCGCCCCGGTGGCTGTCCACCGACCTGCGCGACGGCAACCAGGCGCTCATCGACCCGATGAGCCCGTCGCGCAAGATGAAGATGTTCGAGCTCCTGGTCCAGATGGGCTACAAGGAGATCGAGATCGGGTTCCCGGCCGCGAGCCAGACCGACTTCGACTTCGTGCGCCAGCTCGTCGAGGAGGACCGGATCCCCGACGACGTACGCGTCTCGGTGCTGACCCAGGCCCGCGAGGACCTGATCGCCCGCACCGTCGAGTCGCTGAAGGGCGCCGACAAGGCGACCGTCCACCTCTACAACGCCACCGCGCCGCTGTTCCAGCGCGTCGTCTTCAACGTCACCGAGGCCGAGTGCATCGCGATCGCGACCCGCGGCACCGAGTGGGTCATGAAGTACGCCGACCAGCTGCTCGACGGCACCGACTTCGGCTACCAGTACAGCCCGGAGATCTTCACCCAGACCCCGACCGACTTCGCGATCGAGGTGTGCGAGCGGGTCTCCGACGTGTGGCAGCCCGAGGCGGGCCGCGAGATCATCCTCAACCTGCCGGCGACCGTCGAGATGTCGACGCCCAACACCTACGCCGACCAGATCGAGTACTTCTCGCGGAACCTGTCCCGGCGCGCCCACTCGATCATCAGCCTGCACCCGCACAACGACCGGGGTACGGCGGTCGCGGCCACCGAGCTCGCCCTGATGGCCGGCGCCGACCGGGTCGAGGGCTGCCTGTTCGGCCACGGTGAGCGCACCGGCAACGTCGACCTGGTCACGCTGGCCATGAACCTGTTCAGCCAGGGCATCGACCCGCAGGTCAACCTGTCCGACATCGACGAGATCCGCCGCACGGTCGAGTACTGCACCCAGCTGCCGGTCCACCCCCGGCACCCCTACGCCGGCGACCTCGTCTACACCGCCTTCTCCGGCTCTCACCAGGACGCCATCAAGAAGGGCCTGGAGGACCTCGACCGGATCGCGGCCGAACAGGGCAAGCCGGTCGGCGAGATCCCGTGGGAGGCGCCGTACCTGCCGATCGACCCGAAGGACGTCGGCCGCACCTACGAGGCGGTCATCCGGGTCAACAGCCAGTCCGGCAAGGGCGGTGTCGCCTACGTCCTGAAGGCCGAGCACAGCCTGGATCTGCCGCGGCGCGCGCAGATCGAGTTCAGCCGGGTGATCCAGCAGCACACCGACACCCAGGGCGGCGAGGTCACGCCGGAGGCGATCTGGCAGATCTTCCGCAACGAGTACCTCGACCGCGAGACGCCCTACAGCCTGGTGTCGTTCTCCTCCACCACCAGCGAGGACGGCGACGACCGCCAGGAGGTGCGCCTGGTCGTGCGCGGCGAGGAGCAGGCCTTCACCGGCATGGGCAACGGCCCGGTGGCCGCGTTCGTCGACGGCATGCGCCAGGCCGGCGCCGACATCCGGGTGCTCGACTACGCCGAGCACGCCCTCTCGTCGGGCGGCGACGCCGTCGCGGCGGCGTACGTCGAGTGCGAGATCGCCGGCGAGATCGTCTGGGGCATCGGGATCCACCACAACATCGTCACGGCCTCGCTCCGTGCGGTGGTCTGCGCCGCCAACCGCGCGCGGGCCACGACCATCCCGGCCGCCCCCGTCGAGCCGATCGGCTGACCGGCATGGGTCGCGCCGCGCTGGCCTCCGAGCGGGTCGGACAGGTCTTCGTCGAGGGCCGGCGCGGCCGCGACCGCCTCGAGTTCACCGAGTACGGCGCCGGCGACGCCTGGGTCGTGCTGCTCCCGCCGCTGCTGGTGCCGCGGCGGGTGCACGACCGCACCGCCCGGATGCTCGCCTCCAGCGGGCTGCACGTGCTCGCCCTCGACCCGCTCGGCCACGGACGCTCCGACAAGCCGGCCGACCCGCTGTCCTACTCGGTGCCCGCGTTCGCCGACCAGGTCGTCGCGCTGCTCGACCAGGTCGGCGCCGCCCGCGCGGTCGTCGGTGGCAGCTCGATCGGAGCCAACGTGGCCCTCGAGGTCGCGGTGCGTGCCCCCGAGCGGGTGGCGGGCCTGCTGCTCGACGGCCCGGTCCTCGAGAACGCCCTCGGCGCCCAGCTCTCGGTGCTGACCCCGGTCCTCACCACCGCCCGGTTCGCGCCCTTCGCCCTGACCGCGCTGCGGCTGGCCACCCGCCCGCTCCCGCGCCGGCTCGCTCCCGCGTGGGTGCGGCTGGTGCTCGAGACCCTCGACACCCGGCCCGGCCCGGTCGCTGCCGTCGTCCACGGCGTGCTCTTCGGCAGGTTCGGGCCGTCCTCGGCCGAGCGTGCCGAGGTGACGGTGCCGACCCTGGTCCTCGCCCGCAGCGCCGACCCGTTCCACCCGGTCGGCGACGCCGAGACGGTTGCCGGCGAGATCGACGGCGCGGTCCTCGAGCGGGCCGAGGCGCCGCTCGAGTGGCGGCGTCGGCCCGAGCGGCTGGACCTGGTGGTCACCCGGTTCGCGCTCGAGTGCGTGCGCCCGGCGCGGCGGGGGCGGCGTACCCGGTCGTCCTGAGCGACAATGGGAGCGTGCCGCTCTACCGCGACGAGGCGATCGTCCTGCGCACCCGCAAGCTGGGTGAGGCGGACCGCATCGTCACGCTGCTGACCCGCGAGCACGGCGTGGTCCGTGCGGTCGCCAAGGGCGTGCGCCGTACGACGTCGCGGTGGGGCTCGCGCCTCGAGCCGTTCACCCACGTCGACCTGCAGCTCGCCGAGGGCCGCAACCTCGACACGATCACCCAGGCCGAGACCCGGGCCGCGTACGCCGCACCACTGGGCGCCGACTACGACCGCTACACCGCCGGCACGGCGATGCTCGAGACCGCCGAGCGGCTCGTCGTCGAGGAGCGCGAGCCGGCGCGGCAGCAGTTCGCGCTGCTGCTCGGCGGGCTCAACGCGATGGCGGCGGGCACCCGCAACCAGTGCCACGTGCTCGACTCCTACCTGCTGCGCGCGCTCGCCATCGCCGGCTACGCCCCGGCCTTCGTCGACTGCGCCCACTGCGGCCGTCCACCCGTGACCGCGACCGGCGAGCTCGGCCACCACCGCTGGTTCAATCCGTCGATGGGCGGCGTGCTCTGCTCGACCTGCCGGATCCCGGGCTCGGCGACGCCCGCCCCCGAGACGCTCACCCTGCTCGGCGGCCTGCTCTCCGGCGACTGGTCGGTCATCGAGGCCGCGGACCCGCGTCACGTCCGCGAGGCCAGCGGCCTGGTCGCCGCGTTCGTGCAGTGGCAGCTGGAGCGGGGTCTGCGGTCGTTGGCGTACGTCGAGCGCTGACGGGCGCATGGATCGCGTCCCCGCGGAGACGCGTGGTGCTGGTGGGACCGCCGCGCTCCGCCTGACAGACTGCTCCCCGTGACCCGCTCCACCCGTCGTACCCGCGCCGCCGCGGCTGCTGCCGCCACCCGCGGACCGGTCCGCCCG
This sequence comes from Pimelobacter simplex, assembly GCA_016803235.1. Classification (GTDB taxonomy): domain Bacteria; phylum Actinomycetota; class Actinomycetes; order Propionibacteriales; family Nocardioidaceae; genus Nocardioides; species Nocardioides simplex_A. The sequence continues at coordinate 14,631 of JADCLI010000028.1, read as the reverse complement.
CCCACGCCGCACCCGTCCGGCGCCCGGCCGCCGGCCGTCCCGGCCGAGCTGGTCCCGCACCACGTGGCGGTCGTGATGGACGGCAACGGCCGCTGGGCCAAGGAGCGCGGGCTGCCGCGCACGAAGGGCCACGAGGAGGGGGAGTCCAGCCTGTTCGACGTGGTCGAGGGCGCGATCGAGATCGGCGTCAAGGCGATCTCGGCGTACGCCTTCTCCACCGAGAACTGGTCGCGCAGCCCCGAGGAGGTCAAGTTCCTCATGGGCTTCAACCGCGACGTGATCCGGCGCCGCCGCGACGAGATGCACGAGCTCGGTGTCCGGGTCCGCTGGGCCGGCCGCGCGCCGCGGCTGTGGAAGTCGGTCATCACCGAGCTCCAGGTCGCCGAGGAGCTGACCAGGCACAACGACGTGCTGACGCTCACCATGTGCGTCAACTACGGCGGCCGCTCCGAGCTCGGCGACGCGGCCAAGGCGCTGGCCCGCGACGTCGCCGCCGGACGGGTCAACCCCGACAAGGTCGACGAGCGCACCCTCGGCCGCTACCTCTACGTCCCCGAGCTCCCCGACGCCGACCTGATCTGGCGCACGTCCGGCGAGCAGCGGCTCTCGAACTTCATGCTCTACCAGGCGGCGTACGCCGAGCTCGTGTTCTCCGACGTGCTCTGGCCCGACGTCGACCGGCGCCACCTGTGGGCGGCCATCGACGAGTACGCCCGCCGGGACCGGCGCTACGGCGGCGCGGAGCCGAACCCGGTCGTCTGACGGGTTCGTGGCAGCGTCCCCCGGATCGTTCGATCGAACGGTCCGGGGGAGTTCTGGCCCGAAAACTCCCTCGAACCGTTCGATCGAACGACTTGAGGACCCCGGTGGGGCTAGTGCTCGTCGTAGTGTGCGCCGTGGACGGCGTGGCGGTGCCCGTCGTGCACGTAGTCGACGTGGTCGTCGTGGGGGACGGCGAGATGGCCGCAGCCGGGGCCGTGGGCGTGCGGGTGCTCGCCACACGCCTCGTGGGAGACAACGGCCTCGCCGGGCGCGAACGGCTCGCGCAGCCGGGCCCGGTGGCGCTGCCAGATGCCGATCGGCCAGGCGACGGCGTAGCAGGCGAGGGCGAGCAGCACGATGGTCGGGCCCGGCGCGACCGTGACCTCGTACGACGCGAAGGTCGCCGCGACGAGGCCGCCCACCGAGGCGAGCGTGCCGAGCACCATGGCCGCGCCGATGGTGCTGCGGAACGACCGGGTCAGCTGCTGGGCGGTGGCGACGGGGACGACCATCAGGGCGGAGACGAGCAGCAGGCCGACGGTGCGCATGGCGACCGTGACGGACACGGCGGCGAGCACGGCGACGAGCACGTTGTAGACGCGCACCCGCAGTCCTGCCACCCGGGCGAACTCCTGGTCCTGGGCGACGGCGAAGAGCTGGGGCGCGAGGCCGACGCACAGGCCGACGACGGCGATCGCGAGCACCATCGTGACCAGCACGTCGGCCGAGGAGATGGTGGTCAGCGAGCCGAAGAGATAGCGGTTCAACGCGGCCGCGCTCTGGCCGCCCAGCCCGCTGATGAAGATGCCGCCGGCCAGGCCGCCGTAGAACAGCAGGGCCAGGGCGACGTCGCCGTTGGTCTGGCCGCGCTCGCGGATCACCTCGATCAAGACCGCGCCGAGCACGGCGACCAGGACCGCCGTCCACAGCGGGGACGCCCCGGTCGCCAGGCCGAGCGCGACACCGGTGACGGCGACGTGCCCGATCCCGTCGCCCATCAGCGCGAGCCGGCGCTGGACGAGGAAGGTGCCGATCGCCGGCGCGGCGAGGCCGGTGAGCAGCGCGGCGATCAGCGCGCGCTGCATGAACGGCTCGTTGAAGAGCTGGAGGGCGGTCACGGGCGGTCTCCCGGCAGGTGGGGCTCGGTCCCGAGGGGCGTCGAGGGGTGGGGGACGTGGTCGTGATGGTGGTGGTGCGTGTGCGGCTCGGCGAACCAGGGCTGGTGCACCTCGTGGTCGCGCAGCGCGGGGCCGTCGTACGCCACCCGGCCGTCGCGCAGGACCACGGCGCGGTCGACGAGCGGCGCCAGCGGGCCGAGCTCGTGGGCGACGAGCACGATGGTCGCGCCGCGCTCCTTGAGCCGGCCGAGGGTGTCGGCGAGGACCTGCTGGTTGGGCAGGTCGACGCCGGCGGTGGGCTCGTCGAGGAAGAACAGCTCCGGCTCCCCGGCCAGCGCGCGGGCGATGAGGACCCGCTGCTGCTGTCCGCCGGACAGGTTGGTGACGGCGTCGCGGCGGCGGTCGGCGAGCCCGACCACCTCGAGGGCGTCGTCGATCACGGCGCGGTCCGCCTTCGACAGCGGGCGCAGCAGCTTGCGGCGGGTGAGCCGCCCGGCGGCGACGACCTCCCAGACGGAGGCGGGGATGCCCGAGCCGGCGGTGGCGCGCTGGGGGACGTAGCCGATCCGGCTCCACGCGTCGTACTCGTCGAGGGGGGTGCCGAACAGCCGCACCTCGCCGCCGACGAGCGGTCGCAGCCCGACCATCGCCCGCACCAGCGTGGACTTGCCGGAGCCGTTGGCGCCCATCAGCGCCACGAAGTCACCCGGTACGACGGCCAGGTCGACGCCGCGCAGCACCGGACGTCCGCCGAGGGCGACGCTCGCCCGGCGGACCTCGACCGCGGCGGACTCGGTCATCGGCAGCCGTTGGCGGTGGCGAGGGCCTGCAGGTTGGCCTCCATGAGCGAGAGGTAGTCCTCGTCGGCGGTCGCGTCGGTGAGGCCCTCGATCGGGTCGAGGACGCCGTTGGTCAGGCCGAGGTCGTCGGCGAAGCTCTCACCGAGCGCCGGCTTGAGCGGCTCGCTGAACACCGTGGTGATGCCTTCCGTCGCGATCAGTTCCTTCAGCTCCCCGAGGACCGCGCCGGTCGGCTCGGCGTCGGGGGAGAGTCCCACGATCGAGGCGATGTGGAGGCCGTACTTCTCCAGGTAGCCGAACGCGTCGTGGGACACCACGATGGTGTCACGCTCGCAGTCGGCGAGACCAGCGGTGTAGTCCTCGTCGAGGGCGGTCAGGTCGGCGCGCAGCCGCTCCGCGTTGGCGCGGTAGGCGTCGGCGTGGTCCGCGTCGACGTCCGCGAGCTCGTCCGCGACCGCGTCGGCGAGGTCGGCGACGCGCAGCGGGTCCTGCCAGAAGTGCGGGTCGAGGTCGCCGTGGTCGTGGTCGTGCCCGCCCTCCTCCTCGGCGTGCTCACCCTCCTCCTCGGCGTGCTCCTCGTGCTCCTCGGCCGACTCCTCGAACGGGATCGGGTCGACGACCTCGGCGGCGTCCAGCGTCGCGCCGGTCGCGTTCTGCTCGACGGCGTCGTCGACGGCAGGCTGGAAGTCCGACTCGTAGACGACAAGGTCGGCGTCGGAGAGGTCGGCGGTCTCCTTGATGGTCAGCTCGAGGTCGTGCGGCTCGGTGCCGGGCTGGGTGAGCAGGTCCACGCGCGCGCCGGTGCCCTCGGTGATCCGCTCGGCGACGTACGCGAGCGGGTAGAACGCGGCCGCCACCCGCACCGTGCCGTCCGCCTCCGGGTCGTCGCTGAACGCGGAGCAGCCCGAGACGAGCAGGGCGAGCGAGGAGAGGGCGATGAGACCAGAGGGCAAGCGCATGAGAATCATTCTCAACTAGACGCGTTCGTCTGGTCAAACCGGCGACGCCTGCCCCCTGCGTAGAGTGCGGCCGTGCTCGTCGTGAACCGCTTCCGCGCAGGCCAGGACGCCGCCTCCTTGCGCGCCGACCTCGAGCTCGTGCACGGGCTCCTCGCCGCCCAGGCCGGGTACGTCGACGGCTGGGTCGGCCGCAACGTCGACGACCCCGACCTGTGGACGCTGACCACGCGCTGGGCCAACGTCGGTGCGTACCGGCGCGCCCTGTCGACGTACGACCTCAAGCTGCACGGCGTCCCCGTGCTCAGCCGGGCGGTCGACGAGCCCGGCGCCTACGAGCTCGTGGAGCCCGGCGGAGTGCTCAACGTGGTGGAGCCTCGCGTAACCTAGGCACTTGCTCGCGCGTCTCCGCGCGACGCCCTCACACACCCGCCCGACAGCCAGCCGGGCTCGTCCCACTCAAGGAATCCACTGTGGCCAAGCCGCCCCCGTCCACCGTCGACCAGGTCGTCTCCCTCGCGAAGCGTCGAGGCTTCGTCTACCCCTGCGGCGAGATCTACGGAGGCACCCGCTCGGCCTGGGACTACGGCCCGCTCGGCGTGGAGCTCAAGGAGAACATCAAGCGTCAGTGGTGGCGCTCGATGGTGCAGAGCCGCGACGACGTCGTCGGCCTCGACTCCAGCGTGATCCTGCCGCGGCAGACCTGGGAGGCGTCCGGCCACGTCGCGACCTTCACCGACCCGCTGACCGAGTGCCAGTCGTGCCACAAGCGCTTCCGGGCCGACCACCTGCAGGAGGCGTACGCCGAGAAGAAGGGCGTCGACGACCCCGACTCGGTCCCGATGTCCGACATCGCCTGTCCCAACTGCGGCAGCCGCGGCGCCTGGACCGAGCCGCGCCAGTTCTCCGGCCTGCTCAAGACCTACCTCGGCGTCATCGAGGACGAGTCGGGCCTGCACTACCTGCGCCCCGAGACCGCGCAGGGCATCTTCCTCAACTTCGCCAACGTGGTGACCTCGCAGCGGATGAAGCCCCCGTTCGGCATCGCGCAGATCGGCAAGAGCTTCCGCAACGAGATCACGCCGGGCAACTTCATCTTCCGCACCCGCGAGTTCGAGCAGATGGAGATGGAGTTCTTCGTCAAGCCGGGTGAGGACGAGGAGTGGCACCAGTACTGGATCGACACCCGCACGAAGTGGTACACCGACCTCGGCATCAACCCCGACAACCTGCGCCACTACGAGCACGCCAAGGAGAAGCTCTCCCACTACTCCAAGCGGACCGTCGACATCGAGTACCGCTTCCGGTTCGCCGGCTCCGAGTGGGGTGAGCTCGAGGGCATCGCCAATCGCACCGACTTCGACCTGTCGACCCACGCCGAGGCGTCGGGCAAGGACCTGTCGTACTTCGACCAGGCCTCCAACACCCGCTACGTCCCCTACGTGATCGAGCCGGCGGCGGGCCTCTCGCGCAGCCTGATGACCTTCCTCGTCGACGCGTACGCCGAGGACGAGGCGCCCAACACCAAGGGTGGCGTCGACAAGCGGACCGTGCTGCGCCTCGACCCGCGGCTGGCCCCGGTGAAGGCCGCGGTGCTGCCGCTGAGCCGCAACGAGGACCTCACCCCGAAGGCCAAGGCCGTCGCCACCGAGCTGCGCGCGCTGTGGAACGTCGACTTCGACGACGCCGGCGCGATCGGCAAGCGCTACCGCCGCCAGGACGAGATCGGTACGCCGTACTGCGTCACCGTCGACTTCGACACCCTCGAGGACCAGGCGGTCACCGTCCGCGACCGGGACACCATGTCCCAGGAGCGGGTCTCCCTGTCCAAGCTGACGTCCTACTTCGCCGAGCGGCTCGTCGGATGCTGACCGTCCGGTCCGTCGCCGTGCCGGTGGCCGCCCTCGTGGCGGCCGCCGGCCTCTCGGGCTGCGGATCGGACGACGACACGGACGCGAAGAAGGCGAAGCCGACCTCGACCGCCACGACCACCGCTCCCGCCGACTACCTGCCGGTGCCCGGCGACGTCACCCTCACCGAGCCCGGCACGGCGCTCGGCCTCGGCGAGGCGGGCGTCGTCGCCTTCCAGCGACGCCAGGACGAGGTCGGGGTGCTCGCGGTGAGCGTCGAGCGGATCGAGCGCACCTCCTTCCAGGAGTCCTTCCCTGGGTGGAACGTCGACGCGGCCACGGCCGCGCGCACGCCGTACTTCGTCCGGGTGAAGGTCACCAATGTCGGTGACACCGACCTCGGCGGGATGCGGCTCGACAACGTCCTGTGGGGCGACGACGGCACCACGCTCGAGGCGCCCACCTACTACAAGGCCGACCAGCTGCCGGTCTGCTCCGGCGACCCGCTGCCGACGCCCTTCGCCGCCGACGCCACCGCCGAGCTGTGCCAGGTCTACTTCATCGCCCCGACCCACGCGCTCGAGCAGGTCTCGTTCCCGCCCTACGGCGGCCTCGACGCGATCACGTGGAGCGGCGAGCTGAGCCCGGTCCAGGAGCCCGGCAAGAAGGGCAAGAAGGCCAGGAAGAAGGACAAGGCCGCCGATCAGGCGTCGGCCACGCCGTCCGACGGCGCGTCGTGAGCGGGCTGCGCCTGGGCACCCTCGACGTGCCCACCCCCGTGGTCCTCGCGCCGATGGCGGGCATCACCAACGCCGCCTACCGCCGGCTGTGCGCCGAGCACGGCGCCGGGCTCTACGTCTGCGAGATGATCACCAGCCGTGGGCTGGTCGAGGGTGACGAGACGACGAAGCGGATGCTCGTCTTCGACGAGGCCGAGACCGTCCGCTCCGTACAGCTCTACGGCACCGACCCGACGTACGTCGGCCAGGCGACGAAGATCCTGTGCGAGGAGTACGGCGTCGCGCACGTCGACCTCAACTTCGGCTGCCCGGTCCCCAAGGTCACCCGCAAGGGCGGCGGCGGCGCGCTGCCGTGGAAGCGCAACCTGCTGGCGGCGATCCTCGAGGAGGCGGTGGCCGCCGCCGCGCCGTACGACGTCCCGGTGACGATGAAGACCCGCAAGGGCCTCGACGACGACCACCTCACCTACCTCGACGCGGGCCGGATCGCCCAGGAGAGCGGCGTCGCGGCGATCGCGCTGCACGGACGCACCGTGGCCCAGGCCTACTCCGGGCAGGCCGACTGGGACGCCATCGCCGAGCTGGTCGCGAGCGTCGAGATCCCGGTGCTCGGCAACGGCGACATCTGGGAGGCGGCCGACGCGCTGCGGATGGTCGAGGAGACCGGTGCCGCCGGCGTCGTCGTCGGCCGCGGCTGCCTGGGCCGGCCCTGGCTGTTCCGCGACCTCGCCGCGGCCTTCTCCGAGGACGGCCCGGGCGAGACGACGCTGCCGACCCTCGGCGAGGTGGCTGCGATGATGCGCCGGCACGCCGAGCTCCTGTGCGAGCACATGGGGGAGGAGCGGGGCTGCAAGGAGTTCCGCAAGCACGTCACCTGGTACCTCAAGGGCTTCCGGGCCGGCGGTGAGCTGCGTCGCTCGCTGGGCCTGGTCGACTCGCTGGCCGCCCTCGACCGGATGCTCGCCGAGCTCGACCCCGCCGAGCCGTTCCCCGCCTCCGAGCTGGGCGCACCCCGCGGCCGGCAGGGCGCTCCGCGCGCCAGGATCGTGCTCCCGGAGGGCTGGCTGGACGACACCGACGGCCTGGGCGAGGGCGGCTGTGGTGTGCTCGAGGACGTCAACGAGACGACCGGCGGATGACCCTCGGGTGAGCGGGCTCACGCCGTGGAGCGGTCTCACCAATTGGTTGACGTCTTGATCACTGTGCTCTACTCGCACGATGCTCTGGCGAAGGTCAGGGTTCTCGGGATGCATCTGTAAGCGACAGCAAAGGATCAGCGCGTGGCCACCAGCCACAAGCGGGAAACCGCGCGACGTACGCCGCGAGCCGCCCTCCTGGCCGGCTCCCTCGCCACCCTCGCGACCACCGCGGTCGTCACCGGAGGCGTCCTCAACTCCTCGGCTCCCGAGTCCGACCTGGTCGCGGTCGACCGTTCGAAGGCGGCTGCCGGCTCCGTCGGTGCCGTCGAGGACCCCGGGACCCGGCTCCCGCTGCTCTCCCGCAGCACGGACCGCTCCGCGGACGCCATCGGCACCAAGCTCGACGCCCTGCTCTCCGAGGAGTCGACCGCCCAGGCGATCGCCGCAGCGAACAAGCGCCGCTGGGTCTCCGAGACGCTCAACCTGTGGACCCGCCCCGACAAGCGGGCCAAGGAGGTCGGCGAGGTCGAGGAGGGCGAGAAGGTCCTGGTCACCGGCCGGACGTACGGCGAGCGCGCCGAGATCGTCCTCGACGGCAAGTCCCGCTGGGTCACCGCGGGCTACTTCACCGACGAGAAGCCCCCGACCCTCGGCGGCGCCTGCACCAATGGCACCAGCGTCCCGTCCGGCGTCAGCGAGAGCATCAAGAAGGTCCACGCGGCCGTTTGCGCCAACTTCCCCGAGGTCAGCGTCTACGGCACCCTCCGTGGCGGTGGCGGCGACCACCCGCGCGGCAAGGCCGTGGACATCATGATCTCCGGGGCAGTCGGCTGGGAGATCGCCGAGTTCGTCCGTGCCAACTACGCGGCCCTCGGCGTCTCCTACGTCATCTACGCGCAGAAGATCTGGTCGGTCGAGCGCGGCGGCGAGGGCTGGCGGGGCATGCCGAACCGCGGGTCGGCGACCGCCAACCACTTCGACCACGTGCACGTCTCCGTCTTCTGAGCCCACCACGCCGCTAGGGTCGCCCCGTGGACCCGGTCGAGCAGCGCTACGACGCGCACGCGCGCGAGCGGATCGTGCCGGAGCCGCCGAAGCGGGTCGAGGCGCCCGAGCGGCTGCCGTTCGAGCGCGACCGGGCGCGGGTGGTGCACGCGGCGTCCTTCCGCCGGCTCGCGGCCAAGACCCAGGTGGTCGGGCCGCAGAGCGACGACTTCGTCCGCAACCGGCTGACCCACAGCCTGGAGGTCGCCCAGATCGCCCGCGACCTCTCCCGCGCGCTGGGCACCCACCCCGACATCACCGAGACGGCCGCCCTCGCGCACGACCTCGGCCACCCGCCGTTCGGGCACAACGGCGAGCGGGCGCTGGCCGAGCTCGCCGGGGACTGCGGCGGCTTCGAGGGCAACGCGCAGACGCTGCGGCTGTTGACCCGACTCGAGGCCAAGACCCCCGGCGCGGGCCTCAACCTGACCCGGGCCACCCTCGACGCCTGCACGAAGTACCCCTGGGGCCGCTCCGAGGGGGACGCCCACGGCGGCAAGTTCGGCGTGTACGACGACGACCGGCCCGCCTTCGACTGGCTGAGGTCCGGGGCCCCGGCCGGCGGGCGCTGCCTCGAGGCACAGGTGATGGACCTCGCCGACGACGTCGCCTACTCGGTCCACGACGTCGAGGACGGCACCGTGGCCGGCAAGGTCGACCTGACCCGCCTCGACACGGCGGCGCTGTGGGACACGGTGCGGGTCTGGTACCGCCCGGACGCGACCGACGCCGAGCTCGACGCCGTCCTCGACCGGCTGCGCGCGGTCGGAAGCTGGCCGCGGGCGCCGTACGACGGCGGGCGGGCCGGTCTCGCGGCCCTCAAGAACCTCACCAGCGACCTGATCGGCCGGTTCTGCGGCGCGGTGCAGCAGGCGACCTTCGCCGCGGCCGAGGGCCCCTTCGTCCGCTACGCCGGCGACCTGGTCATCCCTGCCGACACCTGGGCCGAGATCACCGTGCTCAAGGGGATCGCGGCCCACTACGTCATGGAGGCCGCCGACAGGGTCGCGCTTCAGGTCCGGCAGCGCGAGCTGCTGTCCGCGCTCGTCGAGGTCCTCCTCGACCGCGGCGCGGACGCGCTCGACGACATGTATGCAGCCGACTGGAACGCCGCGCCCGACGACGCGGCCCGGACCCGGGCCGTGATCGACCAGGTCGCCTCCCTCACCGACGCCAGCGCCGTCGCCTGGCACGGCCGTCTCCTGGGCTGAGGCTCCGGCCGGAGAGCAGAGCGGCCCGCCGCGCTGCTGCGCGACGGGCCGGTCCGGTCGATCGGTGGTCCGGGGTCAGCCGGTGACCGGGACGTGCTGCTTGACCGGCTTCGGCGACGGGGCGTCGCCGGGAGCCGGCGCCTTGTCGCTCGTGACGTTGCCGCAGGTCGCCGAGGCGACGGTGAGCTTGATCTGGTCGAGGATGTTGACGTAGAGCGCGTCCACCGTGAAGGTGCCGTCGGCGTTGGCCGTCTGGCGGTTCACGACCAGCTCGACGACCGGCGGGACGCCGGCGACGTCGAAGACCTTCACCTTCTGGTTGGCCTGCTTGGTGTCGACGTTGACCGGCAGGCCCAGCGCCTTGAGGTTCGCGATCGTGGTGGTGCCGGTGTTGCCGGTGCACTTGGCCTCGACCGCGCCCGCGCCGACGACCCTGAGGTCGCCGGCGAGGACGTCGCACAGCGCCTTGAGCTGGTCGGGGTCGGTGAGCTTGGTGATGTCGAGCGCACCGAGCGCGCTCAGGTTCAGCGGCGTGCCCTTCGTGGCGTCCGCGATCTGCTCCAGGCCGCCTTGGAGCTGCGGCAGGATGGTGTCGAGCGCGTCGCCGAGCGGCCCGGTGACCTGCTGGAGGGCGGTCGTGAGCTCGGTGCAGCCGCTCTTGAGCTGCTGGGTCGCGGTGTCCGGGAGCTTGAGGGCCGCGATGAGGCCCTCGCCGACCGCGAGGTCGGTGACGCTGGCGCTGGCCGCACCGTTCTGAGCCGCGGCGTTGACGATGCCGCCGCTGGCGACCGGGTTGGCGGGGAGCCCGATGAGGGAGTCGGTCTTGAGCGAGCCGTCGGTGGAGCTGACCGCGGGCGTGCGCGGGACCACGCCGTTGCCGGCGATCGACAGCTCGAGACCGAAGGCGGACGAGGGGGAGCCCGCCGCGGTCGCCGAACCGCCCGCGAGGACGGTCGCGGACGTCGCCGCACCCGCCGCGAGGAGGAGCGCGCCGGCCAGCGGAGCCAGGTGCCGCTTGTTCTTCATGGGTGTTCCCTTCATCGTCATCACTTGTCCCCGAGATGGATCAGTTCGTGGGGGTCAGGCCTCGTCGACCATGACCGGGGTGCCGATCGGCACGGTGCGCAGCAGGTCGAGGGCGTCGTCCGGCACCCGGACGCAGCCGTGGCTGACCGCCTTGCCGAACACCGACGGGTCGGTCCAGCCGTGCAGCGCGACCGTGCCCGGCCCGCCGCCGTAGGAGTCGAGCGTCTCGCTGTGGCTGCCGAGCGGCATGATCACCGGCGAGAACGGCTGCTTGTCGTCGATGATCTGCCCGAGCACGAAGGTCCGGCCCAGTGGCGTCGGGGTGCCGCTGGCGCCGATCGCCACGGTCCAGGTGCCGACCCGGGCGTCGTCCTCGAACAGCTCCAGCGTGCGCTCGCCGAGGTGCACCTTGACCAGGAACCGGCTGTGCGCCTCCGCGAGCTCCGAGGCCCGGATCCAGCCCGTCGAGCCGTTCGGCTTCGACGGCAGCAGCACCTGCACCCACTCGCGGTTGCGGGTGATCACCGGCAGCCACACGTCCCCGAACTCGGTCGGCCTCACCTTGCCGAACGGCCGGCCGTCGGGCTCGTCGTACAGCGCGGTCGCCCGCTTCGGGTGCACCACGGTCCCCGAGGGCACCTTGGTCGGCCGCGGGTCCTGCGGCGCCGCCTCGATCGTGGTGTGCGTGGAGCTGACCGGGAGCTTCTTGAGGTCCAGGTCGACCGAGGCCGCCGGCGTCGCGCCCGGCTCCCGGTCGTCCTCCCCGTCCTTGAGGACCATGACCAGGGTCGAGAGCGCGAAGAGCAGCACGACGAGGGTCACCGGCCAGCTGGTGCGGCGGCGCGACTCGTCCATGCCCGGCCCCTCCCCGAACGTCCATCCCCAGACCCCTTCGTGCGGTCCTCCCGATCGAGCAACGAGACAGGGCGACGAAGGTCACGCCGACCTGCGCGAACGCGGTGTGCCGTCCACAGGGACCTCGACTGCCGGTCCCGGCCCGCGGGCCGCTCAGTAGGATCGCCGCATGGTGGGCCGGATTCGTGACGAGGACATCGCCGCGGTCCGTGAGCGGGCCAAGATCGACGAGGTGGTGTCGTCGTACGTCACCCTCCGCAACGCCGGCGGCGGCTCGATGAAGGGCCTGTGCCCGTTCCACGACGAGAAGTCCCCATCCTTCCACGTCACGCCGAGCCGGGGCTTCTTCCACTGCTTCGGCTGCCAGGAAGGCGGCGACGTCTTCACCTTCCTGATGAAGATCGACGGCCTCAGCTTCGGCGAGGCCGTGGAGCGGATGGCCGACAAGTACGGTGTCCAGCTGCGCCGCGACGAGACCGGCCAGGACGACCGCCCCAAGGGCCCCCAGCGCCGGCGGCTGGTCGAGGCGCACGCCGTCGCCCAGGAGTTCTACGCCGAGCAGCTCGCCACGCCCGAGGCGCTGGCCGCGCGGCAGTTCCTGGCCGAGCGCGGCTTCGACCAGAACGCCGCGCTCAGGTTCGGGGTCGGCTTCGCGCCGCGCGACGGCGAGGCGCTGTGGCGGCACCTGAGCGGGCGCAAGTTCACCCGCGAGGAGGTGATCGCCGCCGGGCTCGTGGCGATGGGCCGCTCGCTCTACGACAAGTTCCGCGGCCGGCTGCTGTGGCCGATCCGGGAGACCAACGGCGACACGATCGGCTTCGGGGCACGCCGGATCTTCGAGGACGACCGGATCGAGGCCAAGTACCTCAACACCTCCGAGACGCCGATCTACAAGAAGAGCCAGGTGCTCTACGGCATCGACCTGGCCCGCAAGCCGATCGCACTGAGCTCGAAGGCGGTCGTCGTCGAGGGCTACACCGACGTGATGGCCTGCCACCTCGCCGGAGTCGAGACCGCCGTCGCCACCTGCGGCACCGCCTTCGGCGACGACCACGCCCGGGTGCTGCGGCGCTTCCTCGACGACCACGCCGAGCTGCGCAGCGAGGTCGTCTTCACCTTCGACGGTGACGAGGCCGGGCAGAAGGCCGCGCTGCGGACCTTCGAGGGCGACCAGCGCTTCGTGTCCCAGACCTACGTCGCGGTCGCGCCCGAGGGGATGGACCCCTGCGACCTGCGGATCAAGAAGGGCGACGACGCGGTCCGCGAGCTGATCGCCAGCCGGCGCCCGCTGTACCGCTTCGTGCTGGAGAACGTCGTCAAGCGCCACGACCTCGACCGCGCGGACGGCCGCATCGACGCCGTCCGCGACGCGGCGGCCCTCGTCGCCTCCGTACGCGACCAGTCCAAGGTGACCGCCTTCGCCCAGGAGATCTCCCGGCTGGTCGGCTCCGACATCGACACCAACCAGGTCCTGGCCGCCGTCCGACGGGCGGCGGCGAGGGGGCCCCAGGGCGACCGCGGGATGAAGACGCCGCGGGCCGGTGAGCGTGCGCCGGAGACGCCGGTGCCGGCTCCCGCGACCCGGGTGCCCGACCTGCGGGACCCGCGGTTCGGCATCGAGCGCGAGACCCTCAAGCTCGTCCTCCAGCACCCGGTCGCGATCGGACGCACCAGCGCGGACATCGGGCTCAACGACTTCGTCCACCCGACCTACCGGGGGGTCTGGGAGGCGATCACGGCCGCGGGTGGCGCGGTCGCGGGCCAGAACGACGCCGGCTGGGTGTCCCACGTCCGCGATGCCGCGACCGACCCCGCCGTCTCCTCGATCATCAGTGCCCTCGCCGTCGAGCCGATCCCGGCCCACCGCGAGATCGATGCCGGCTACATCGCCACCCACCTGTTCCGCCTGCAGGAGCTCACCGTGCTGCGCCGCATCGACGAGGTGAAGTCGCGCCTGCAGCGGACCAACCCGCTCGACAACCCCACCGACTACAACAAGATGTTCGGCGAGCTCGCCGCCCTCGAGCAGCACCGGCGCACGCTGCGCGAGAAGATCGTCGGCGTCCCGTGAGGCCGGGCCGATGAGGTTCCCGCCGCTCCCACCGCGCCGCCCGCCGTTCCCGGTCGGGCCGGGGGAGCGGCTGCTCGCCTGGGCCGCCGTCCGGCAGGCAGCGAACGGCGGCGACGACCCGCGCCTCGTCGGCGGCACGCGCGACGCCCTCTACCTGCCCCACCGAGTCCCGTGGGAGCAGGTCGCGAGCGCCGACTGGGACCAGGAGGAGTCGACCCTGCGGGTGGTGGAGGTCGCCCACTTCGGTGAGCCGAGCCCGGTCCACGCCCTGCGCCTCGACGACGCCGGCCGTCTGCTCGAGCTGGTCCGCGAGCGGGTCACCGCCAGCATCGCCGTCCAGCGCCACGTCCCGGTCTCGGGCCGCCGCCAGGTGCGGATCCTGGCCCGTCGGGCGCCCGGCACCCGTGGCGAGCTCGCCTGGTTCGTCGAGTACGACGACGGCCTGGACCCCGCCGATCCCCGTGTCGACGCCGTCGTCCAGGAGGCTCTCGCCGCTGCCCGGGCCGACGTCACCCCCTGAGCGCCACCTCGATTTCAGGCGACGGCCGCCTCCTTGCTAGTGTTTCCCCGCTTCCACCCCACGGGTGAGAGCAGCTTTCCCCCGTAGCTCAACTGGCAGAGCATGCGACTGTTAATCGCAGGGTTATTGGTTCGAGTCCAATCGGGGGAGCCAGCGCGAGAGCCCCGCCGGATCACCCGGCGGGGCTTCGTCGTTCCCGGCCCCGCGGGCCGGCTCAGCTGCTCGACGGCGCCTGCTCGGGTCCCGGCGGCAGGACGTCCTGGCCCTCGCGCCCGCCCCAGCCGGGGAAGCCGCCCTCACCGGGCCCGCCCATCCGCTGGTGGCGGAAGTCGGGAGCGTCGTCCTGGTTCGCGACCAGCGCCGTGCCGGCGCCGGCCCCGGCGCCGAGGACGAGGCCGGCCAGGCCGACCGCGGCCATCGCGCGCAGGGTGAACGCGCGGTCCCGCCAGCGGGTCTTCAGGATGGGCGCCAGGGCAGGCGGTGCCGGGGGAGCGGGCGGCGCGGGCGGTACGGCGGGGCCGGGGTGGGCGGTCGGGTCG
>JADCLI010000027.1 GCA_016803235.1 Pimelobacter simplex | reverse complement strand
CGCTCGCACCTCAACCACCGGAGAACGCTGCGCGACGCTCGCACCTCAACCACCGCAGGGCCACAGTCCCGGCAGCACGGCCGCAAGCGACCAGCAAGTCGACCGCAAGTGCTCCCGGCGACGATCGGCGCATGACCACCACCCCCACTTCCTGGCTGCCCGCCACTTGGACCCACCCGACCCGGGTGCCGGTGGACCAGACCCACCACCTGCGCCCGATGGGCCCCGCCGACGTCGACCTCGACCTGCCGGCGGTGCACGCGTCGCGGGACCGGCTCTGGTCGATCTACGGGCAGGCGTGGGGGTGGCCGCCGGTGGAGCTGAGCCGCGAGGCGGACATCGACGACCTCGCCCACCACGCGGCGGAGATCGAGGCGCACGAGTCCTTCCTCTACGGCCTGTTCGACACCGAGGAGACCGTCCTGCTCGGCTGCGTGTACGTCGATCCGCCGGCCAAGGTCGGCGCGGACGCCGACATCTCGTGGTGGGTCGCGGAGGACGCGCTCGGCTCGGAGCTGGAGCAGGCACTCGACGCCTTCGTCCCCGCCTGGATCGCGGCCGAGTGGCCTCTCCAGCAGCCCCGGTACGTCGGCCGTGACCTGACCTGGGCGCAGTGGCTCGCTCTCCCGGACCTCGTCGAGGAGGACGCATGAGTCCCCGCACCCTCGCCCGCCTCGCCGTGGGCGCGCTGGCCCTGGCCGCCGGCCTCGCCCCGGTCGTCACCCCGGCTCCCGCCCACGCCGGCCAGGTCGGCGTCACGATCGGCATCACCGGCGCCGGCCGGGTCGAGGTCGTCGAGGGCTCGATCGAGGACGGCGGCGGTACGGCGTGCGACCGCACCAGCAACCTGGACCACCGGGTGACGCTGACCTGTGCCCGGATCCGCAACGAGGAGCCGTTCGAGGCCTGGGTGTGGCTGCGACCGTCCTTCTTCGGCGTGCCCTCCGGATGGGAGTTCGTCGAGTGGCAGGGCTGCGACGAGACCCGCAGCAACAGCAGCGGCACCCGCGACTGCGCCGTGCACTCGGGCGCGTTCTCGACCGTCGACAAGTACCCGGTCGCCGTCTTCCGCGACGTCGACCCGCCGGAGATCACCGGCTTCACCCCGACCCAGGTCGTCAACCAGCAGGGCGGGTTCCGGTTCGCCTTCTCCGCCCGCGGTGCGACCAGCATCCACTGCAGGCTCGACAACGGCGGGTGGGAGGCCTGCACCTCGCCGCGCGTCCTGGTCCTGCCGGAGGGGGCGCACCTGTTCGCGGTCCGGGCGGAGGACGCGTCGGGCAACCTCAGCCACTCCTGGTCCTTGCAGGTGCACTCGGTCGACACCGCCTTCACCGCGACTCCTGCGAAGGTCACCAACAGCCGCTCGGCCGACTTCGCCTTCGCCTCCCAGGGCGGCAACGCCTTCGACTGCACGCTCGACGGCTACCAGTTCACCTGCGACAGCGGCGAGGGCCACTTCTCCGGCCTCGCCGACGGTCCGCACACGCTGACCGTCGCGGGACGCAACGGCACCTGGGTCGACCCGGTCCCCGCCCACTACGAGTGGACGGTCGACGCGACCGCGCCGGAGACGACGCTGACCGGCGGCCCGGCCGAGGGCAGCACGACCACGGACGCCACCGCCACGTTCACCCTCGACGGCCCGGGCGCGGCCGACTTCTCCTGCACCATCGACGGGGCCCTGACGCCCTGCGACCGTGGCCAGGTCAGGCTCGAGCGCCTCGCCCCCGGCAAGCACGTCTTCGAGGCAGCCGGGCGGGACGCCGCCGGCAACCGCGACCAGACCCCGGCCCGGCGTACCTGGACCGTGCAGGCCGCCGACACCACCGCCCCGGACACCACCCTGACGGGCGGCCCGGCCGACGGCTCGATCACCACCTCGCCCGGCGCCACCTTCGCCATCGGTACGACGGAGCCCGGGTCCCGCACGACGTGCACCCTCGACGGCGTGAACCTCCCGTGCGCGGCCGGCCCGCTCTCCCTCACCGGCCTCGCCCCGGGCACCCACGTGCTGACCGTGACGTCCACCGACGCCGCCGGCAACACCGACCCGACCGCGGCGGCCCGAACCTGGACCGTCCCGGTCCCGGCCGCCTCCCTCAAGCGCAAGGGCAGCACGCTGAGCGTGCGCGTCCACGACGCCCGGCGCCTCGCGCTGGTCGTCAGCAGCGGCAAGAAGCCCGGCAAGGTCAAGGTCTACGCAGGCAAGCGCCTCGTGAAGACCCTGTCGGTCAAGCGCTCCACCCCGACGCAGGTCGTCGACGTGACGACCTTCGCCGCCCCGTGGAGCGGCAAGGTCCGCATCGTCGCGGTGACGAGCCGCCGCGCGGTGCGGGTCGAGGGAGTCGCGGCCCCCACGCGCTGACCTCGACCCGAGAGGGCGCCGCCGGTCGTCAGTGGACGACGACCGGCGGCGTCGTCACGTCGTTCACTGCCTGCGCCGCACGGCGTCCCGAAGCGCCTGCTCCGGGTCGACGCCCTCGGCGCGGGCCTCGGCCACGAGGGCGAGCAGACGCTCGCCGAGGTCCGCGGAGTCCGTGGCGAGGTCGACCGGGAGCCCGGCCCGCTCGCGCCGGGCGAGGGTCTTGTCGGCGTACAGCAGCGCCGGGAGGGCGGAGGGCAGCTCGGACGGGGCGGGCTGCTCGGCCGCCTTGATCCGCTGCCAGCGCTCGTCGACCTCGTCCGCGGTGAGGTCGTCGTCGGTGGAGGCGAACACGTGCGGGTTGCGTCGCCGCATCTTGGCGGTGATCCCCCGCGCGATGTCGTCGAGCGAGAAGTCGCCCCGCTCCTCGGCGATCACGGCGTGGAAGACGACCTGCAGCAGCAGGTCGCCGAGCTCCTCGGCGAGATGACCGAAGTCACCGCTCGCCTCGGCCTCGTCGATGGCGTCGACGGTCTCGTAGGTCTCCTCCAGCAGGTAGCGCACCAGCGAGCGGTGGGTCTGCTCCTGCTTCCACGGGCACTCGGCGCGCAGCCGCCGCATCACCGCGACGAACTCGGCGACCGCATCGTCCTCCGGGTCGAGCGGGGAGGACACGGGTCAGCCCTGGGGCACGACCGCCGACGGGGCCGCGGCCGGGCCGCAGCGCTGGTCGGCCGGCAGCTTCGCGATCTGCTCGGGCGTCAGGGCGGCGGTGTCGCTGGCGGCCTTGGCCTCGCCGCTGACCGGCACCGACAGCGGGTCCCCGGCGAAGACGCCGGTCTTGGCGTCGTACGACCCGAAGACCGGGTTGAAGGTGACGTCGTGCTCCTCGAGCCACTCCGTGATGAGCTCGATGCCCGCCGAGACGGCCGCGTCGCCCTCGGCGCCGGACTCGTCGGCCCCGATCTCCGCGACCGGGTCGCTGAGCCGCTGCTGGATCCAGGTGAGGAACTCGAAGGTGTCGTAGTTGTCGTCATCGATCGTGCCGAGGGCGTCCCAGGCGTCGTGGACCGCGGTGCGGTCGATCGCCTCGGGCGGCAGCTCCACGCCGTGCTCGGGCGCGAGGTCGTCAACGGCGACCGCCTGGGTCCAGCCGACGACGAACTGCGCCCGGATCAGGGCCGTCGGGGCCGGTTGTGCCTGCGGGTTCGCCGAGCGGAGTGCGCAGTAGTCCTCGACCGCCTGGTCGACCTTGCTGAGCGAGAGCCGCTGGCCCTCGACCTCGGCTGCCAGGCCGGGCTTCACGTCGTTGTCGCTGACGCCGCAGCCGGCGAGCAGGGCGAGCGCAGCGAGACTCGCTGCGGCGGGCCGGAACGTGGGACGCACACTCACTCCTTGGGGTCGATGACCGAGTCGATGACGAGCCGGGCCCATTCAAGCAGGGCCACCCCCTCGAGGGGCGTTCCCGTGCGTCCCGGGATGCCGGGGCGGGGCACCAGGATCGACTCGAGCTGGTGCTTGACGATCGACTTCGGGTAGAGCCGGTTGAGCCGGATGGTGCGCGACTCGGGCAGCACGACCGGGTGGAAGCGGACGTTCTTGCCGACCGTGGTGACCTCCTTGATCCCGGCTGCCCGCACCCGGGCCCGGAACCGCGCGACGAGCAGCAGCGCGGTGACCTGCTCGGGTGGCTCGCCGTAGCGGTCCTGGAGCTCGGCGACGATCTCGTCGACGTCGGCGTCGCTGCGCACCTCCGCCAGGCGCTTGTAGATCTCCAGCCGGAGCCGCTCGCTGGGGATGTAGTCGTGCGGCAGGTGGGCCTCGACGGGCAGCTCGATGCGGACCTCCTCGAGCTGCTCCGGCGCGCCGCCGTCGGAGCGGAAGTCGCGCACCGCCTCGCCGACCAGACGGACGTAGAGGTCGAAGCCCACGTCGGCGATGTGACCGGACTGCTCGCCGCCGAGCAGGTTGCCGGCACCGCGGATCTCGAGGTCCTTCATCGCGATCGCCATGCCGCCGCCGAGGTCCGAGTGCTGCGCCAGGGTCGCGAGCCGCTCGTGGGCGGTCTCGGTGAGCGGCTTCTCGGTCGGGTAGAGGAAGTAGGCGTAGGCCCGCTCGCGCGAGCGACCCACGCGACCGCGCAGCTGGTGGAGCTGCGAGAGGCCGAGGGTGTCGGAGCGCTCGATGATCATCGTGTTGGCGTTGGAGACGTCGATGCCGGACTCGACGATGGTGGTGCAGACCAGGACGTCGAAGTTCTTCTCCCAGAAGTCGACCATCACCTGCTCGAGCTGGTGCTCCCCCATCTGGCCGTGCGCCGTCGCGACCCGGGCCTCGGGCACCAGCTCGCGGATCTTCGCCGCGGCCTTCTCGATCGAGCTCACCCGGTTGTGGATGTAGAAGACCTGGCCGTCGCGGAGCAGCTCGCGTCGTACGGCGGCGACGACCTGGCGGTCCTCGTAGCCACCGACGTAGGTCAGCACGGGGTGCCGCTCCTCGGGCGGCGTGGTGATCGTCGACATCTCGCGGATGCCGGTGATCGCCATCTCCAGGGTGCGCGGGATCGGGGTGGCCGACATGGACAGCACGTCGACCGAGGTGCGCAGCCGCTTCATCGCCTCCTTGTGCTCCACGCCGAAGCGCTGCTCCTCGTCGACGATGATCAGGCCGAGGTCCTTGAACCTCGTGTCGGCGTTGAACAGCCGGTGGGTGCCGACCACGACGTCGACGGTGCCGTCGGCGAGGCCGGCGATCGTCCCGGCTGCCTCCTTGTCGGTCTGGAACCGGCTCAGCGGCTTGAGGTTGATCGGGAAGCCGCTCATCCGCTCGCTGAACGTGGCCAGGTGCTGGTTGACCAGCAGCGTCGTCGGGACCAGCACGGCGACCTGCTTGCCGTCCTGGACGGCCTTGAACGCCGCCCGGACCGCGATCTCGGTCTTGCCGTAGCCGACGTCGCCACAGATCAGCCGGTCCATCGGGACCGTGCGCTCCATGTCGGCCTTGACCTCGTCGACCGTGGTCAGCTGGTCGGGGGTCTCGTGGAACGGGAAGGCGTCCTCGAGCTCGCGCTGCCACGGGGTGTCGGGACCGAAGGCGTGGCCCTGGGTGGCCTGACGGGCGGCGTACAGCTTGATCAGCTCGGCCGCGATCTCACGGACCGCCTTGCGCGCCTTGTTCTTGCGCTTGGTCCAGTCGCCGCCGCCGAGCCGGTCGAGGCTGGGCTGCTCGCCGCCGACGTAGCGGGTGACCTGGTCGAGGGTGTCGGCCGGGACGAAGAGCCGGTCGGGCGGGCCGCCGCGCTTGGAGGGGCCGTACTCGAGGACGAGGTACTCGCGGATCGCGCCCTGCACCTCGCGCTGCTTCATCTCCACGAACCTGCCGACGCCGTGCTGCTCGTGGACGACGTAGTCGCCGGCCTTGAGCTCGAGCGGGTCGATCTGCCGCTTGCGGCGTACCGGCATCGCGCCCTTGTCACGCACCGACGCCTTGGTGCCGACGATGTCCTCGCCGGTGAGGACCACCAGGCCGCGGCCGGTGTCGACCAGGCCGTGGCCGAGGTTGCCGCAGGTGATCGTGACGACGGCCGGGTCGAGCTCGTGCCCGTCGGGGATCTCGTCGACGAGACGGGCCGGGACGTCCTGCTCCCCCAGCGCCTCGACCATGCGCTGCGCGGGACCGTGGCCGACGTGGACGACCACCACGGCGTGCCCCTCGCCGCGCCAGCGGGCGATGTCGGCGAAGGCCTTCGCCACGTCGCCGCGGTACGACGGTGCCGGCTGGGCCGTGCTGGGGACCTCGTCGTCGAGGCCGAACGGGCTGAACGTCCACCACGCCTGGCCGCGCTCGCGCGCATGCGTGCGCACGTCGGCCAGCGACTGGTACGACGCCGCCTGCAGGTCGATCGGCGCCTGCCCGCCACTGGCCGCGGTCGCCCAGGACGCGGCGAGGAACTCCTCGCTGGTCGCGACCAGGTCGTGGGCGCGCGCCCGGGCCCGCTCGGGGTCGAAGACCAGGATCCGGGTGTCGGCGGGCATCAGGTCGACGAGCAGCTCCAGCTCGTCGACGAGCGCGGGGATCAACGCCTCCATGCCCTCCACGGCGATGCCCTGGGCGAGCTTGTCGGTGATCTCGAGCAGCTGCGGGTGGGTCTTCCCGAGCTCGGCGGCACGGGCCCGGACCTCGTCGGTGAGCAGCAGCTCGCGGCACGGCGGTGCCCAGAGTCGCTCGACCTTGGCGATGGTGCGCTGGTCGGCGACCGCGAAGGAGCGGATCTCGTCGACCTCGTCGCCGAAGAACTCCACCCGCAGCGGGTGCTCCTCGGTCGGCGGGAACACGTCGACGATGCCGCCGCGCACCGCGAACTCGCCGCGCTTCTCGACCAGGTCGACGCGGGAGTACGCCGCCCCGACCAGCCCGGCCACCACGTCGTCGATCTCGGCGGTCGCGCCGACGGCCAGCTCGACCGGCACCAGGTCGCCGAGGCCCTTGACCTGAGGCTGCAGCATGCTGCGCACCGGCGCCACGACAACCTGGACCGGCCCGGTCGCGGCGTCGGGGCCGGGGTGGCAGAGCCGGCGGAGCACGGCCAGCCGCCGGCCCACGGTGTCGCTGCGCGGGCTGAGCCGCTCGTGGGGCAGGGTCTCCCAGCTCGGGTAGTAGGCGACGCCCGCCGGGTCGATCAGGTCGCCGAGCTCGGCGACCAGCTGCTCGGCCTCGCGGGTGGTCGCGGTGACCACGAGCACCGGCTTCCCGGCCCGGACCAGGCCGGTGGCGAGGAACGGGCGCAGCGCCTCCGGACCGGTCAGCTCCCCGGTCGGCTGGTCACCGCTCGCGGCGCCGGCCAGCGCGGCGGCGAGGGTCGGGTCGGCGAGGACGGCGTCGGCGAGGCCGGCGAGGCTCACGGGGCACACCTTTGGTCGAGGGACACGACGAGCGCCCCCGGTCTTCCTACGACCGGGGGTGCAGGCGCCAGCCTACGCCGGGGCGCCGACAGCCCCCGCGATCAGGCGCGGGCCTCGACGGCCAGGTGGGCCTCCACCCAGTGGAGAACTCGCACGCCAGGTGCCAGCGGTGCTCGGTGAGCATCCACGGCGGCAGCGTCGACGGGAACGCGATCGCCAGCCTCGCCTCGAACCCGCCGCCCGGGACGTCGCGGAACTGGTGCCGGACCGCACCGATCCGGCGCCCGTCCCCGGTCGTCGCCCACCCGGCGAGCTCGACCGGGCAGTCGGCATCCCGCGTCACGGGTACGTCGGTCCGGTCGGCGTAGTCGATGAGGAACCGCGACGCCAGCACCGCGCCGCCGGTCACCTCGATCACCTCCTGCACGCCCGGCTGCGGGCTGTGCAGCAGGTAGTGGTCGGGGCAGGCCTCCAGCAGCGTCGCCTCGTCGTTGCGGTCGCCGCGCGCGACGAACCAGTCCACGAACCCCTGAGCCGTCCCCTGCGTGCTCACCAGCCGGGCCCGGCTCAGCGACCAGGCACCCAGGCTCCCGGCGAGCCGCGAGGCCGGCGCCGAGAGTGCGAGGTCGGTGGCGAGCAGCCGGCGGATCCGGCGCTCGCCCATCTCCTGCTTCACCGCGACCAGGAGCGCCCGGTCCCGCGCGAGCTCCGCGGTGCTCAGCGACGGGCGGCGCAGCAGCGCGTCGAGCTCGGCGACCAGGGCCGTCGGCAAGTGGTGCGCCAGCCGCTGCGCGACCACCCGGACCCGCCGGGCCTCCCACCGGAGCACCTCGGTGCGCGCCACCGCCCGCCCGCCGACGTACGCCGTGAGCATCGGGGCACCGGTGCCGGCGCTCGCGGGGAGCTCGGCGGCGAGGCCGAGGGACGCCGCCAGCGCGGGCACGGTGGTCAGGAAGCTGCGGCGCGCGATCATGAGAATCTCCTTAAAGCAACTGAGGTTGCATTAAAGAGTGCGCCTTGGCCCCCGGGACCGTCAAGAGGTGCGCCAGACTGTCCACGTGAGCGAGACGCGACGGCGCCCGGGCGGGCGCTCGGCGGACGTGCGGGAACGGGTCAGGCAGGCGACGCTGGACCTCCTCGGCGAGGTCGGCTACGAGCACCTGCAGCTGACCGAGGTCGCGGCCCGCTCGGGCGTCAACAAGACCACCGTCTACCGCCGCTGGCCGGCGAAGCCGCAGCTGGTCGCCGACCTGCTGACCGACCTCGCGGACGAGCAGGTCCCGACACCCGACACCGGCACGCTGGCCGGCGACCTCGAGGCGATGCTGGTCCAGGTGACCACCGTGCTCGAGCTGCCGCCGGTGCGTGCCGTGCTGCGGGCCGTGCTGACGCTGGCCGACGACGACCCCGAGGTCGACCAGCTGCGCCGGACCTTCTGGGACCGACAGCTCGACGACGCGGCGGTGGTCGTCGTCCGCGGGCGGGAGCGGGGCGAGCTGGCGCCGGACACCGACCCGCGGCTGTTCCTCGAGCGGGTCTTCGGACCGGTCTACTTCCGGATCCTGGTCGCCGGGCGCGGCTTCTCCCGCACCGAGCTGGCGACCCTCAGCCGAACCGTCCGTTGACGTAGTCGTAGGTCCGCGAGTCCTGCGGGCTCTGGAACATCGCCTCGGTGGCGCCGTGCTCCACGATCACGCCGGGCTGACCCTGCGAGGCGAGGAAGAAGGCGCACTGGTCGGAGACCCGTGCGGCCTGCTGCATGTTGTGCGTGACGATCACGATCGTCACCTCGCGGGCGAGCTCGAGCATCGTCTCCTCGATCACCCGGGTGGAGGTCGGGTCGAGGGCCGAGCAGGGCTCGTCCATCAGCAGCACCCGCGGACGGATCGCCAACGAGCGGGCGATGCACAGGCGCTGCTGCTGGCCGCCGGACAGCCCGCCACCGGGCGCGTCGAGACGGTCCTTGACCTCGTTCCACAGCCCGCCCTTGACCAGGCAGGACTCGACGAGGTCGTCCTTGGTGGACTTCTTCATCTTGGTGCCGGTGAGCTTGAGTCCCGCCAGGACGTTCTCCCGGATCGACATCGCCGGGAACGGGTTGGGCTTCTGGAACACCATGCCGATCGAGCGGCGGGCGTCGATCAGCCGCTTGCCGGGGTCGTAGATGTCCTCGCCGTCGAGGAGCACCTCCCCGGCCAGCTGGGCCGACGGGACCAGCTCGTGCATCCGGTTGAGGATGCGAAGGAAGGTCGACTTGCCGCAGCCGGACGGGCCGATGAGGGCGGTGATCCGTCCGGCGTCCATCGTGAGCGACACCCGGTCGAGCACCTTGTGGTCGCCGAACCAGGCGGTGATGTCGCGGGCGTCGAGCTCGGCCAGGCCCAGCGGTGCGGCGGCGTCGACCGCCACGGCGGGGTCGAGGCGAGGTACGTCGGCGCGGACCTCCGGGATGACGGTCGTGTCATCGGCGTTCGGGTGCATGGGTTCTCTCTCGTCGGTGGGTGCCGGGCGGCCGCGAGGCCGCCCGGCACCGGTGCTGCGGGTGCTGCGGGTACTACGGGTACTACGGGTGCGGCGTCAGGAGGCGGCAGCGACCGCGGCGGTGGCGGTCTTGACGGCCTGCTTGGCCTTCTTCAGCTTCTTCTTGAGCTTGACCTTCTTCGCGCCCGTCGCCTTCTTGAGCTGCTTCTTCAGCTTGACCACCTTGGCCTTCGCGGCGTCGAGCTGGGCCTGCGCGGCGACGAGCGCCGGGGACGGGCCGGCAGCGGCCGGGGTGTAGGAGAGGGTGACGGTCGCCTCGGAGCCCAGGTACTTGGCGTTGTTGGGCGTGAAGACGGCCTTGTAGGTGTGCGCACCGGCCGTCGGGGTCGGGACGACGAAGGTGCCCTGACCCGACACGAGCGGGACGTCCTTCTTCAGCAGCGTGGTGCCCTCGTAGAAGGCGACCGACCCGGTCGGCTGCGAGGCGCCGGAGACCTTCGCGGCCAGCTGGACGCCGGACGCGACGTTCGTGCCGGTCAGCGTGGTGGTGCTGCTGACGACCTCGTTGGTCGTGAAGTTGCTGGTGGACTCGACGCCGGTGCCGCAGGCACCGCTGTTGTCGGGCGTGGCCAGCTGGGTCAGGCCACCCTCGGCGATCGCCCCGGCCGCTGCGGCCGAGCAGAGGAAGCCGTCCTCGCCGAAGAAGGCCTGGACCTCCGGCTTGTTGAGGTCCGCGTTGCGCACCACGTTGTAGACGGCCCGCTTGAACGCGACCGCGCCCTCGAGCAGCCGCACGGTGTTGCCCGGGATCAGGCCGGCACGGCCCTTGGAGATCGGGACGATCGCGTCGGGGTCGTTCTTCACGGGGGCGTCGGAGTGCTCCTGGACCGGGGTGCCGGAGACGTTGTCCTTGACGCAGGCGCCGTAGGTCGTGATGCCGAGCTGGGCCTTGAAGAACTTCTCCGTGCCCGAGCCGGGCTGCGGGACGTAGGGCTTGATCACGCCGGCGCCACCGCCCAGGCTGCTCCAGTCGGTGAAGCCTGCCTCGCAGAGGTAGATCGACTTGAGCTGCTCCTTCGTCAGCGCCGCGGGGGCGTGCGACGGGGTGCTGTTGGAGACCGCCATGACGACGGTGTCCAGGGCGAACGGGATCGCCTTGAGGTTGTCGGCCTCGGCGCCGACCTTGAGGGCGTCGGAGGAGCGGGCGAAGTCGAGGTCCGTGCCGTAGGTGTCCGCGTTGAGCAGCGCCGCCTTGCCCGCGCTGGAGCCGTTCGGGCGGGCGACGAGCCCCTTCGTCGGCAGCGTGATCTCGCCGCCGCCGAGGGCGCTGAACGTGGCGACGTCGGCGCTCTGGCCGTAGCCGGCCTTGGCGCCGTCGTTCCACAGGACCGCGGCGTGGTACAGGGCGAGCATGGTGGTGTCCGAGCCGACACCGATCAGGTCGGCCGCGACGGGCGTGGCCTTGCTGTCCTCGGGCTGGGGGTTGTAGGCGGCGTGGGCCGGAGAGGCGATCAGCGTCACCGCCGACGTGGCCACCGCGGCCGCGAAGGTGGCCGTGAGGGTCTTGCGTACGGACATTGCGTTGTTCGACTTTCTGTGAGTGGCGCGCGGCTGCCGGTGCAACCGCGGTGACGACGCCGCCGACGGCGGCTGTCAGGTCAGGTTGGGCAGGAGCCGCATCACCGCATCGGTCGTGACCCAGGCCAGGGCGATCGCGAGGGGGGTCGCAACCACCCACACGTGCACCAGCGACCATCTCTGACGGGCGGCGATGACCCCGAGCGTCAACGCCAGGAGCAGCGCGAGATCGAGGGCGAGCAGGGGCAGCACCCCGGCGTCGGTGCCCATCGGCTTCTCCGAATCGGGGACCGTCGGCGGCAGGCCGGACGGTGCGGGGAACGCCGAGCTCGCCTCGGCGTCGACGTACAGGGCGTCGCCGGGCGCGATCGCGCGCAACCGGCCGTGGCCCTCCGCGGACACCAGCGTCAGGCGGGCCTTGCCGGCGGCGAGCGGCTGCGGCAGCGGATCGCCGCTGCGGCGCACGGACGTCACGGTGAACGCCACCTTGCCCTGCGCGACGGTCACCTCGATCCGGTCACCCGGCTCGAGCTGGTCGAGGTCGCGGAACGGGCTGCCGTACGTCGCGGCGCGGCCGAAGACCACCGACGCGCCGGCCTGGCCGGGCAGCACGGTGTTGCGGAGGTGGCCCGGTCCGGCGAGCAGGTCGCCTGACGCGGTGCCCTCGACGACGACCTGCTGCAGCCCCAGGCGCGGCACCTGGAGCAGCGCGACGGGCGCGCCCGGCTCGGTGACCGGGCCGACGCTCGCCGTCGCGGCGGCGACCTGGGAGCGGAACTCGTCGTAGAGCAGCGACTGGCTGCGCTCCTGCGAGACGGCACCCAGGACCAGCATCTGCAGCGCCATCCACAGCGTGACCAGCGCGACCATGGTGGCCGACGTGCTCAGCACCGCGCTGGCGGTCTCGGTCCGGCTCGGCGGCCCTTCGACCCGCGGCGGCCGGGGGGCGCGCCGCTGCGGCGGCCGGCGCCGGAACCGCGAACCGCCGTCCCGGGGCACCGTCTGCTCGCCCGCCACGACCGGGGACTCCTCGAGCGTGGTCATCGACGACTCCGGAACAGGACCACTCGGGACACCGCGCTGACCACCGCGAAGACGAGGCCGAGCAGGAGCAGCACCGGCAGCAGCCGGCCGCTCCACTGAGAGGAGACCGCCTGCGTCGGTGGCATCGTGACCGCCTCGGGCGCCCCGGCCGGGCCCGCCGCGGGCGCGGCCGCCGCCGGGTCGCCCACGGGAGCCGCGGCCGCCGTACCCGGGTTCACCGTGGCCGGACCGGCCTCGGCCGGCGCGGCCGGCACCTTCTGCTTCTCGATGGCCCGGGCCACCGCCTGCGCGCGGTCGAACAGCGGGCGGGTGGCCCCGGCGTCGCTGATCGGCACGAACCCGCCGGGCAGCTGCCCGTTGCCGCTGCCCGCGTGCTGGCCCTCGGTCGTCGCGATCCGGATGAACTGCGCGACCTTGGCGGCGTCCTCCGCGGCGAGGTTCTGCAGCCGCGCCGCGGCGTAGACGACCATCGTGCCCGGGTAGGCGTCGCCGGCCTTGCGCAGCTCGGCCATGTCCATCTCGAACGGACCGCGCCTGCCCTTCGGCTGCGCGACCTTCACCGCGGCCGACATCGTCTCCGTCGAGGGCGCGACGTACCGGCCGGCACGGGTCTCGAGGCCGGCGGTGCGCAGGCCGTAGCGCTGCGCGTCGCCGAGGCTGACGATGCCGAGCATGAACCGGTCGCCGTAGTGCTGGCGCTCGGTGCGACCGAGCTTGTAGATCGGCGGGGTCACGCTGAGGTCGGTGTCGCAGCGGGTCTGCACGTTCGGCCACGCGTCGAGCAGCGCCTCGGCGATCTTGCGCAGCGTCGAGACGGGGGCGGCGAGGTCGTTGAAGTACGTCGACGGGTTCTTCGCCTTGCACTCCGTCCCGGCCTTGGGGACGAAGTCGTCGAGCAGCGGCCACTCCTCGCGCGGCAGCTTGATCTTCCTGTACGACGGGTTGACCCGCATGCCCCACGGGTCGGCCTTGCCCTTGACGAAGTCGGTCGCCGCCTTGTCGCTCGCGACGTACGCCGTGACCTGGCGGATCACGTCGGAGGAGTTGGACAGCGAGAGCAGCGTGGCACCGGCCTCGAGCGCCTCGTCGGTCAGGCCGGGGTTCAGCGCGGCGAACTCCGGGTCCTTGGTGATCGCCCAGGGGTTCTGCTCCATGCCGGGGTGCGCGGCGCCGAAGCTCGAGCCCGTGTAGGACTGGGTGAGCAGCTTGGCCAGCAACCGGGCGTTGAGCCGCAGGTTGGTGTACTCGCCGGCGTTGCCCGGGCGGTCGATGATGTAGCCGATGCCGAACCCGGTGAGGGCGACCGGCGCGTAGCCGACCGGGTCGCCCTCCGCCTCGTACTCCGACGACACCAGCGCGGCCGCTCCACCGCCCGAGGCCATCAGCGAGAAGCCGGCCTGGTCGGGCATCTGGTTGTGCTGGAACTTGAAGCGCTTCTTGTTCAGGCAGTACGCCGGCGCCCACTGCAGGGCGGCCTGGGCGAGCAGCTCCGATCCGTAGAAGCCGGTCGGCGCGCGAGAGTCGACGATGTCGCAGGTGTCCGGCGGGTCCCCGAAGGTCACCGGGATGACGAAGCGGTTGCGCCAGTTGGACTGCGCCCACCACAGCGCCGGCGAGACGGCCTGGTCGGCACCGACGTTGGTGATGTTGCTGGAGCCGGGCGCGAACTGTCCGGTGCGCCGGCAGGACCTCTCGACGACGGTGAGGTCCTTCTCCACGGCGGTGGACCCGGCCTCGCAGCTGATGCCGACGATCGGGATCACGACGATCGAGCAGGCCACCTGCTTGTTGCAGCCCAGCGACTCGTTCTCGACGTCGGTGCGGACCTCGAACTGGACCGAGCCCTTGCCGTCGCCGTCGGTGTAGGCGGCGATCTCGTTCGCCGGGAGGGCCGCGTCGGACGCAGCCTCCGGGGGCATGGTCTTGGCGTCGCAGGCCGGGAACACCTGCCCCTTCGCGCTCACGAACGGCACCAGCCGCGTGTACAGCAGGCCGGTCCGGTCGACGTTGGGGCACTTGTCGGCGCCGGGGACGTCACCCACCGCGCTGGTCACCTTCGCGGTGTCCGCCGCGAGTGCGTGCAGGTCCTCGGTCCAGGTGGCGTCGCTCGCCGACCGCGAGACCTGCGAGCGCTGGCCGAACGACGAGGTCCAGCAGGTCTCGGGCTTGACGGCGTCGCCGGTGCCGCGGCACTGCAGGACGACGACCGGGTACTCCTGGTTCATGCCGCCGGGGCCGAAGGGGTCGTTGGCGCGACCCCCGCTGGGCTGGGCACCGCTCCAGGTGATGCCGACCCGCTCGCGGCCGCGCAGGTTGCGGGTGTGGTCGGCGGTGACGGTCACCTGCCAGGGCTTGCCGGTGGCGGGGTCGGAGATCGCGGTCGTCGTACCGTCCGCGGCGACGAGCTCGCGCTCCATCGACTGCGTCCGGCTCCAGGCATCGCCCGCCGCGACCGCACGCGGCGTGACGGGCTGCGGCCGGTCGGCGGTCGCCGGGGCGGTGACGCCCGTGCTCGCGCTCGCTCCCACGACCAGCGCGACCAGGACGAGGCGGGTCAGCGAGCGCTTCACCGGAGACTCCCCCGGGCGGCCAGCCGGCGCCGGAAGGCCGCGGCCAGCAGGCCGGGCAGCAGGACGAGGGCGAGCAGCTCCGCCACGACGACCCAGCCGAACGGCTTGCGGTCGCCGGCCCGCTCGGCCGAGAGCGTGTCGGGCGAGGCGGCCACGGGCTGGCTGGTGCCGGCGACCGGGACCGCGCCCTCCGCGACGGGCACGTCCTGCCCGGTGACCGGGTCGACCGCGGCGGGCGGCGCCCCGGCGGCCGCGGCCTCCGGCGCCGCCGCGGGGTCGTCCGTGGCGGGCTTGCCGGTCCCGGTGTCGTACCCGCAGGGCCCGGCACCCTCCTTGTCGCACTCCGGCGGCTTGGGCGCCTTCTCGGCCAGCAGGTTCTTGTCGAGGTTCTTGCCGTCGAAGGTCGGGTTGTTGCAGCTCTTGACGTCGCGGTCGGTGAGCTCGACCGCGGGGTCGGCCGCCTTCAGCCTGGCGATCTGGTCGAACCCGGCCTGGACCAGGTTGAGCGGCAGCGACGAGTAGCCGTACGCGCCGGCCTTGGTCTGCCCGGTGCACAGCGAGTAGTACATGAAGTCGGCCAGCGTCTGGCGCTTGGCCGTCGACATCCGCTGGTCCGTGGCGCCGGTCGGCAGCAGCATGTAGGAGTACGACGAGATCGGGTAGGACCGCGGGTCGTTGTAGGTGTAGACGCCGTCCAGGTTCTGGGTGAGGTAGAGCGGGGACGTGGTGTCCATGTTGATCTTGGCCTGCGTCAGCGCCACGGCGGTGTTGAACTGCGTGGGCTCGACGAAGTACCCGGCCGCGTTCTTCACCTTCACCACGGGGTAGTGGGCGTTGATCGCGTACGAGTACTCGACGTACCCGATCATCCCGTTGCCCGAGAAGCCCTTGATCGTGTTCATCACCTGGTCGGAGCCGGCCTGGCTGACCATCCGGCTGCCCGACTTCTTGGGGTAGTACGACGTCAGCCCGGACCGCCCGAAGTACGCGCGCCAGATGCTGGGGTGCTGCTTGTCCATCCAGGTGGTGAACTGCGCCGTCGTACCGGATCCGTCGGAGCGGACCACCGGGATGATCGGCAGCGCCGGGAACGTGCGGCCGTTGTTGTCCTTGGCGATGGCCGGGTCGTTCCAGTTGGTGATCTGGTTGGTGAAGATCTTCGCGAGCGTCTCCCCGGACAGGCGCAGGTTCTTGACTTGCTGGTTGCCGATCTTGAGCTGGTAGGTGAAGGCTGTGCCGCCCGCGACGATGGGCAGGTAGGCGTACTGCCGGCCCTGGCTGGTGTCGGCCTGGCCCTGCTCGTCGGTGCCCTGGTAGGGGATCTCGGAGATCGCGAAGTCGACGCTGTTGTTGGCGAAGTCCTTGCGTCCCTTCGTCGACCCGCCACCGGTGTAGACCACCTTCATGCCGTTGGCGTTCACGTCGGCGATCCACTGCTGGACGATGAGCTCCGACCAGGTGGACCCGGTGCCCTCGATCTGGGCGTAGGGAACGGCGCCGAAGGCCGCGAGCGGCAGGCTGATGCCGCAGATCATGGCCACGAGGGCGGCTGTCAGGGCGCGTCCACGGCGCTTCACGAGGTGGTCTCCTTCATGGCACGGGGCCGGGTGGTCCTTGTCCTCCTGGCCCGCTTCGGGCGGGCCACGACCCGCGCGAGGACGAACAGGAGGAGCACGAGTGCGAGCAGCACCGTCGCGGCGGCGAAGGCGCGCGTGATCGCCTGCGGCTCGCCGCTGCGGACGGTGGTGTAGATGTAGAGCGGCAGCGAGTTCATGACGCCGTCGGTGGGACCGACGACCATGAACGCGGCCGCGCCGGAGGTCAGCAGCACCGGCGAGGTCTCCCCCACGCCGCGGGCGACGCCGAGGATGACGGCGGTCGCGAGGCCCGGCCGGGCGGTCGGCAGCACGACGTGCCACACGGTGCGCCAGCGGCTCGCGCCGAGCGAGAGCCCGGCCTCCCGCAGGTTGCCGGGGACGACGCGCAGCACGACGTCCGCGGCCCGGGCCACGATCGGCAGCATCATCACGGCGAGGGCCAGGGCGGCGGCCAGGCCGGAGCGCGGCCAGCCGGCGACGACGATCACCGTGGTGTAGACGAACAGACCGGCCACGACCGACGGCAGAGCCGTCATCGCCTCGACGATCGTGCGCACCAGGCCGGCGAACCGGCCACCGACCTCGGTCATGAAGATCGCGGTGCCGATGCCGAGTGGCAGCACGATGACCAGGGCGATGCCGATCTCGATCATCGAGCCGACGGCAGCGTGGGCGATGCCGCCCATGTCGAAGGGGTCCTTCGGTCCGACCCCGGCCATGTCGTCGACGAAGAAGTTCCCGTGCAGCAGCGGCCGCCAGCCCCGGAGCACGATGAACGACAGCGTGCTGACCAGCGCCGCGCCGACGACGAGGGCGCCGCCGGTGACGACGGCGGCGGCCACCCGGTC
The DNA here is from genome assembly GCA_016803235.1 of Pimelobacter simplex. Classification (GTDB taxonomy): domain Bacteria; phylum Actinomycetota; class Actinomycetes; order Propionibacteriales; family Nocardioidaceae; genus Nocardioides; species Nocardioides simplex_A. Next base: position 57,466 of record JADCLI010000027.1, on the reverse strand, counting down.
GCGCACCTCCACCATCGACACCGTCAGGGCCGACAGCACGGCGGTGACGACCAGCCCGAGGACGAACCAGGTGATCAGGAACCACGCCGGTCCGGGGAGCGGCAGCAGCCGCTGGGTGACCAGCCAGGCCAGGCCCAGCGCCGAGGCCCACGCCCCCCAGCGCACGAACCTCTCGTCGGCGCTGGGCCGGCCGAGGGAGGGACGCGGGCGCGCGGGAGGCGCGTCGTCGTCGTACGACGGCAGCACGGTGGTGCCGCGCGGCCTCACCGGCGAGGTGGTGGGTGTCGTCGTCACGTCAGGCCTCCGCCCCGGCGCCCGAGCGGCTCCGGTTGACGACCATCGCGGCGAGCGTGTTGACCGCGAGGGTGATGACGAACAGCACGAAGCCAGCGGCCAGGAGTGCGGAGAGTTGGCTCGCGCTGGCGTCGCCGAAGCGGCCGGCGATGAGGGCGCTGACGCTGTTCGTGCCGATCTCGAGCGGGCGGACCTTCAGGTCGAAGGCCGGCGAGATGATGAGCAGGACGGCGATGGTCTCGCCCAGCGCCCGGCCCAGCGCGAGCATGGTCCCGCCGATGATGCCGCCGCGGCCGAACGGCAGCACGACCGTCCGGATCATGCCCCAGCGCGTGGCACCCAGGGCCAGCGCCGCCTCCTTCTCGCCCGGCGGGGTCTGGCTGAACACCTGGCGCATCACGGCGCACGCCATCGGCAGCACCATCATCGACACGGCGATGCCGGCGCAGAACGCGCTCGCCGTGTAGCGGCTGGCGTCCCAGATCGCGGCGTCCGGATCGGTGTCCTTCACGTCGAGGACGGGGATCCAGCCGAGGTGGCGTTGCAGGAAGGTCGCGAACGCCGCGGCGTGCGGCATCACGAGGAAGAAGCCCCACAGGCCGTAGACGATCGACGGGATCGCAGCCATCAGGTCGACGAGCGAGACGAGCGTGGAGCGCAGCGACGCCGGCGCGTACTCGGAGATGTACAGCGCCGTCAGCAGCGCGAGCGGGAACGCGATGACCATCGCGACGACGGCGATCTGCAAGGTGCCGAGCAGCACCGCGGCGATGCCGAGGACGTCGGCCTCCGGCAGCCAGTCGGACTCGGTGAAGAACCGCCACCCGTAGCGCTGCAGCGTCGGGAACGCCTGCCAGCCCAGGAAGAGGCCGACGCCGCCGGTGATCACCAGGACGGACGCGCCGACCGCGCGGGAGACGTTGACGAAGACCGCATCGGCACCCGTGGCTCGGCGGGAGATCCGTCGCGGCTGCGCTTCGGGCGCGCTCGGATCCACAAGGGGCAGGCTGGTCACACGTCGTCCTAGGTCGTGGCCACCCGAGAAGGCCGTCTCGTGGCAGCGCGAAGCCGCGCAGCCATGGGGAACGGTGGCGCCGGTCCGCGACCAACGGGGGTGACGACGGTGAACGAACGAGGAACGCTGGAACCGGTTTGGCTTAAATCCGGCGCCGCTCGAACACCTGAGGGGTTCAGGCCGTGGGATCCGTCACGCGTCCCACGAAGAGGGGGGTGGCGTGGTCGACGTCGTGGATCACGAACAGGAACGGCCGGTCGACCAGGAAGGGTACGGCGACCGGCGCCGCCGTCTCGGCCATCACGACCGCGGTCGCGGCCGCGGCCTCGGTGCCCTCCTCGTCGACGGCGATGAACCCCTGGTGCAGGACCTCGGCCACGACCAGCGACAGGTCCTCCTCGGTCATCGGGGTGAAGTCCGCCCCGACGCCGAAGGCCGTCGGCATCCCCAGGGCGGAGAGCGGGTCCTTGAGCGGCGCGGCAGTGCGGAAGGACCAGCGCGGCAGGCTGAGGTCGACGACCGCCGGCTCGGCGTCCACGGTGAACGCCGCGAAGCCACCGGACCGGACCTGCTGCTCGACCCGCTCCAGCCCGCCCTCGTCGGGGAGCACGACGGTCATCGCGAGCCGGCGGCCGGCGTACGGGAGGGTGACGGAGCGCCAGCCGTCGCCGGTCGCGAGGCTCGTGGCGAGGTCCGGGACCCGCATCAGGTCGGCGTCGACCTGCGAGCCGTCCGGGCGGTGGAAGGCCCCGGGCGAGGTGAGCCCCTTCTCGAAGGGCTGCTCCCACGGGGCCTTGAGGTGGATGGCGTTGACGAGCACCAGCCGCGTCGACGGGTCGAGCACGCCCGCGGGCACGAGGTCGACGATCCGGTCACGGGTCTGCTCCTCGACCCAGGTGTTGATCGCGGTCCGGGCCCGCTCGGTGGCGCCCACGAAGTCCACCGTGCGCAGGCCGGCGCCGTACTCCTTGGCGAGCAGGTCGAGGAAGTCGGCCTCCCAGGCCACGCCACGCTGCCCGAAGAGCTGGTCGGCCGTGCTCAGCGCGAGCTCGGCACGGGAGCCGTCGGCGCGCTCCTGCTCCCCGGCCAGGTCCTCGACGTGCGCGGTCAGGGCGTTGACGCCCTTGTGCCAGCGCTCGCCGAGGTCGTCGACGCCCAGCACGGCCCGCATCTCCTCGGCGGTGCTCCCGCCCGCACCGGTGAGGGTCATCCCGAGCGCCACCAGGACGGAGTACGGCGACAGCACCAGGTTGCCGCCCGCTCCCCCGGCTGCCGTCAGCTCGCCGTACAACCGGCCGGCGAAGCGGTCCAGCCCGGCCACGACCGGCCCGACCAGGCCCGGGTCGCCCGCGGCCCGGCGTACGTCGGAGGAGACCAGCTCGATCCCCTCCACCTCCGGCTGCTTCACGGCACGGCGCGACGGTGGGTCACCGGCGCAGGCAGTCAGGGCGGAGGCGCCGAGAACGGCGAACCCGAGCTGGAGGGCGGAGCGGCGAGCGAGAGGGGTCATGACGCCTCTGACGTGCGCGAACGCTGGCAGGTTCCGCCAGTTTGTGACCTGTCCCACTGAGTGCGACAGGTCACATTCGGCGAAGGTTCCCGCACCTACGTTCCGCGCCATGACCGACCAGATCACCCGTCGCCGCCGCGTCAGCGGCCTCGCGACCGCATCCGTCCTGCTCCTCGGCCTCACCGCGTGCGGTGGCGGGGACGACGGCAAGGACGACTTCGCCAAGCCGAAGCAGAACGCCGACGTCACTTTCTCGGGTGACCCGATCAAGGTCATGACGTTCACGCCCTACGACACCGACACGATCAACTTCAAGGCGGCGCTCGACGTCGCCGACGGCGCCAAGGTCGCCATCAACAACGCCGGCGGCATCAACGGCCACGAGGTCGTGGTCGTGCCCTGCAACGAGGGGGCCGACCCCAACAAGGCCGCCGACTGCGCCCGCAAGGCCGTGGACGAGGGCGTCTCCGCCGTCGTCGGCGGCTTCAGCGCCAACGGCGACACCATCCTGCCGATCCTGGAGAAGGCCGGCATCTCGTGGATCGCCCCGCCGGTGATCAGCGCCGCCGAGCTGTCCAGCAGGTTCAGCTACCCCATCGTCCCGGGCGTCATCGCCCAGGCCGGCCTGGGCGCGAAGGCCGCCGAGGACGGCTGCGACAAGGTCGCCAACGTGATGTACGACCTCCCGTCCAGCGGCTCGGTCAAGGAGCTCGGCAACGTCGGCCTCGCCAGCCAGGGCCACGCGCCCGCGACCGTCGTACCGGTCCCGCCGACCACCACCGACTTCAGCTCGATCGCACAGGAGATCAGCGACTACGACTGCGCGATCATGTCGATCCCGTCCGGCCCGCTGACCGGCGTCGCGGCCGCCGGCGCGAGCCTCGGCAGCAAGACGACGTACTACGCCTTCCCGGGCACCCTGACCGACTCGGCGATCAGCCAGGCCGGCGGCGCGCTCGACAGCGCGGTCACCATGTCGCCGTTCCCGCCCTCGGGTGACGCGGCGTGGGACGAGGCGAAGGAGATCGTCGGCGACATTTCCAGCGAGGAGAACGGCGGCTGGTCCTACATGTCGTACCAGAGCACCTGGGTCGGCTACCAGCTGCTCGCCGAGGTCCTGAAGGACAGTGACGACGTCTCCGCCACCGGCGTCAAGGCGGCCTTCGACGCGGCCGCGGCGGTCGACGGCCTGGGCTTCACGCCGGAGCTGAACTTCACCCAGGAGTTCCCCGCCCCCGGCATGAACCGGATCTTCAACACCAAGGTCATGTTCCACGACATCAAGGACGGCGCGCTCAATCAGGACGGCGACTACGTCGACCTCGGCGCCTCCCTGACCCCGGCGTCGTGACCACGGTGCAGGCGCCGCCCGTCCCGGGCGGTCAGGTCGAGCCGGGCGGGCAGGTGGTGGTCGAGGCGACCGACCTGACCGCCGGGTACGCCGGGACCCCGGCCGTCCACGGCGTCGACCTCCGCGTCCGGGCCGGCGAGGTGCTGGCCCTGCTCGGCGCCAACGGTGCCGGCAAGACCACCACCCTGCTGTCGCTGGCCGGCGAGCTGGCACCGATCTCGGGATCGGTGGCGGTCCTCGGCGACGCCCGACGGCGGCGCCTGCACCAACGGGCCCGTGCGGGCCTGGGCTTCCTGACCGAGGAGCGCTGCGTCTTCATGCAGCTCACCGGCTGGCAGAACCTCCGGATCGGCCGCGGGTCGGCAGAGAAGGCGCTGGCCTACTTCCCCGAACTGGAGCCCCACCTGTCGAAGAAGGTCGGGCTGCTCTCCGGTGGCCAGCAGCAGATGCTCGCGCTGGGGCGGATCCTCGCCGCCGAGCCGCGGGTACTGCTCGCCGACGAGCTGTCCCTGGGCCTGGCCCCGCTCGTCGTCGAGCGGTTGCTGGCCGCCGTACGCCGGGCGGCCGACGACGGCGTCGCGGTCGTGCTCGTCGAGCAGCACGTCCGGCAGGCGCTGGCGATCGCCGACCACGTGCACGTGATGCGGCGCGGCCGCATCGTCCTCTCGGGTCCTGCCTCCGAACTGCGCGACGACGCCGAGCGCATCGCCGCCACCTACCTGAGCGAGAGCCACGACTGATGACCGACCTCCTCCGCTACGCCCTCCTCGGCCTGGGCACGGGCGGCATCTACGCCCTGCTCGGCCTCGGACTCGTGGTGATCTACCGCGGCTCGGGCGTGATCAACTTCGCCCACGCGGGCTTCGCGCTGGTCGGTGCCTACCTCACCTACGAGCTGCAGACCGTCCGCGGCCTCGGTCTGGGTCTCTCCCTCGGCACGGCGGTCCTCGCGACCGCCCTGCTGGGGGTGCTCACCCACCACCTGGTGCTGCGCCCGCTGCGCAGCGCCAGCCCGCTGGCCCGGGTGATCGCCACCCTGGGCCTGCTCACCCTGCTCACCGAGGCGGTCCAGCTCAAGTACGGCGCCAAGCAGCTGCTCGCCAGCTCGCCGCTGCCCAACGACGCGATCACGGTGCCCGGCGACATCGTGGTCGGCCAGTACGCCTTCTGGCTGGTCGGCATCGCCACCGTCGTGGCGCTGGCGCTCGCCCTCGCGGGCACCCGCACCCGGATCGGGTACGCCGTGTCCGCCTCGGCCGAGAACCCGCGCGGCGCGGCGGCACTCGGCTGGGCCCCCGACCTGCTCGCGAGCATCACCTGGGCGATCGGCGGCGGCCTCGCCGCGCTGGCCGGCGGCCTGTTCCCGTCGACGACCTTCGGCTTCATCTCGCCGACGCCCTTCGCCGTCCTCATCATCGGCGCGCTCGCGACCGCACTGCTCGGCGGCTTCCGCTCCTACCCGCTCGCCCTGCTCGGCGGCCTCTTCCTCGGGGCCGCCCAGTCCGCGACCCGCCACTTCACCGACCAGACCGGCGTCTCGGACGCGGTCCCGTTCCTGGCGATCATCGTGGTGCTGGTGCTGCGCGGCCGCGGCCTGCCGCTGCGGGGCAGCATCACCGACCGGCTCCCCCGCGTCGGCACCGGCCGGGTGCGGCCCTGGCTGGTCGTGGCCCTGGCTGGTGCCGCCCTGCTGTGGATCAGTCTGGGCGCCTCCGCGGACTGGTACGCGCCCACCATCATCAGCGCGACCTTCGCGCTGATCGGGCTCTCGATCGTGCTGCTCACCGGGTACGCCGGCCAGCTCTCCATCGCCCAGTTCGCCCTCGCCGGCATCGGCGCCTTCGCCGCGGGCCGCTTCGTGGTCTTCCACGGCTGGCCCTTCGAGCTGGCCCTCCTCGCCGGCGTGCTGGTGGCGATGGCGGTCGGCCTGCTGTTCGGCCTGCCGGCACTGCGCACCCGCGGCGTGAACCTCGCCGTCGTCACCTTCGGCCTGGGCTTCGCCGTGCACCAGATGGTGTTCAGCAACAGCGAGTACACCGCGAAGGTCACGCCTCGCGAGGTCACCCTGTTCGGCCTCGACATCGAGCCGATCGACCACGCCCGCAACTACGCGCTGGTCTGCCTCGTCGCGCTGGTCCTGACCACGCTCGTCGTGGCGAACGTGCGTCGTGGCCGCAGCGGGCGCCGCCTGCTCGCCGTACGCACCAACGAGCGGGCGGCGGCCGCGATCGGCGTCAACGTGTTCGAGGCCAAGCTCTACGCGTTCACGCTCTCGGCGGGCATCGCCGGACTCGGTGGCGCGCTGCTCGGGTTCAGCTACGCGACGATCCTCTACCCGCAGCTGTTCGCGCCGGGCGCCTCGATCACCGTGCTCGCGGCGACCGTGATCGGCAGCACCGGCTACCTCGCCGGCCCGTTCATCGGCGCGATCTCCGCGCCCGGCGGCCTGATCACGCTGCTCGGCTCCGACGGTCCCGCCACCACGACCGGCATCCAGGAAGGGCTGACCTGGCAGTCCTGGCTGCCGATCGCCTCCGCGCTGCTGCTGATCATCACCCTGATCGCCAGCCAGCACGGCGTCGCCGAGTCCATCGACGCATCGACCCGCAGGCTGCGCGCGCGGGTCCCGGGCCTGCGTCCGGGCAAGCCGCAGCCGCTGCCGCCGACCGAGCGGGCGAGCGTGCCGCCGCGGACCCTCGAGGTCACCGGGCTCACCCAGCGCTTCGGTGGCTTCGTCGCCCTCGACGACATCTCGCTGAGCGTCGCGCCCGGCCAGGTCGTCGGCCTGCTCGGCCCCAACGGCGCCGGGAAGACCACGCTCATCGACTGCGTCAGCGGCAACAACCGGCTCTCCGCCGGGTCGATCAGCTGGGACGGGCGCGACGTGACCCGCTGGGCGCCGTACCGCCGCGCCCGGGCCGGCCTCTCCCGCTCGTTCCAGTCCCTCGAGCTCTTCGACGACCTGACCGTGCGCGAGAACCTGCTCGCCGCCGCCGACCGCCGCGACCGGCTCGCCTACCTGACCGACCTGGTCCTCCCCGGCCGGTCCCGGATGCCCGCCACCGTCGTCGCCGCCGTCGAGGAGCTCGGGCTGGCCCCGCTCCTCGACACCCGCGCCGAGGACCTCTCCTACGGCCAGCGCCGCCTGGTCGCCATCGCCCGTGCCGTCGCCAGCAGCCCGTCGGTCCTCATGCTCGACGAGCCGGCTGCCGGTCTCGACGAGACCGAGAGCGCCGAGCTCGGCCGCCTGGTCCGCCGCCTGGCCGACGAGTGGGGCATGGGCATCCTGCTCATCGAGCACGACGTCGCCCTCGTCCTGGAGAACGCCGACCGGGTCGTCGTCCTCGACTTCGGCCACAAGATCGCCGACGGCACCCCGGCCGAGATCCGCACCGACCCGGCCGTCCGCCGGGCCTACCTCGGCGAGGAGACCGAGCCGGTCTCGGCCTGAGCGCGTCGCGGGGCCGGGTCTCTGCGTCGCACCTGACGTATGGGCTGTGAATTCGGTGGATTCACGACCCAAACGTCAGGTGCGACGTCGACCTACGGGACCCTCAGCGGCGGATGAAGTCCGCGGCGAACTTCGCCACGCTGTCCAGCCGGGTCTCCCGGTCCGCGACCGCGTGGCCGTGGAAGCGCCAGGGGTTCAGCCAGACGTCGGTCGCACCGGCGGCGGCGAGCTCGTCGAACCCGGCGGCGTCGGCGACACCGACCGGCGAGACGCAGACCGAGAACGGTACGTCGGCACGCCCCTCCTCCCCGCGCAGCTCGGTGAGCCGCGCGATCACGGGCGGCAGGTCGGCGGCCGGCAGGTTGGCCGAGATCCAGCCGTCGGCGAGCCGTGCGGCCCGGCGCAGCGCGGGCTCGGTGTGGCCTCCGACGAGGATGGGCAGGGGCTGCTGCGGGGCCGGGGAGATGATCAGCCGCTCGAAGTCGTAGTGCTTGCCGTGGAACTCCGCCCACTGCGGGCCGTCGCCGGGGCAGACCGCGCGCAGGATGGCGATCGCCTCGTCGGTGCGGGCGCCGCGAGTGCGCATCTCGGTGCCGGTGAACCGGAACTCCTCGGGCATCCACGACAGCCCGACGCCGAGCTCGAGCCGCTCCCCGGTGAGCACGGCGAGCGTGGAGACCTGCTTGGCGAGCAGCAGCGGGTCGCGCAGCGGCAGCTTGAGCACGGAGACCCGGAACCGGATCCGCTCGGTGACCGCGGCCAGGGCGGCGATGGTGACCAGCGGGTCGGGCATGTCGGTGTCGGGCGCCCACATCCGCTTGCCGTCGCCGGAGTAGGGGTAGTCCGCCGAGACCTGCTCGGGGAAGAAGACCGAGTCCGGGAGGCTGATCGCGTCCCAGCCCTCGGCCTCGGCCGCGCGGGCCAGCTCGGGGAGGTCGCCGGTCGGCACCATCCCCACGGACAGGGTCCAGTTGAGGTCGCTCATCCCGCGAGCCTCACCGGCTCGTCCGCCACCCGGAAGGGGTCTCCCGCTGACCGGGATCGACCAGGATCAGGATCCGGGCGGGCCCACGACCAGCGCGACGCCGGTCAGCGTGGCGACCGCGACCAAGCCGACGCCCAGCCCGCGCAGCGGGTTCGTGAGCAGCCACGCGACCACCCGGTCCGGGAGCGACGCAGAGGCGCCGGCGGGCAGCCGCCACGCGTCGCCCAGCCAACCCTTGCGGACCGCGAACCACTCGAGGGGAACCGTCGCCAGCGGCGGTACGGCGGCGACGAGCGCGAGCAGGCCACGGCCCGCCGACCAGCGCCGGTCGACCCACACCACGACGGTGGTCACGACGTAGGCGACGAACACGATGCCGTGCAGCATCCCGAAGATCCGCACGCCGGTCTCGTTCTCGGCGGGCCCGTACTTGAGGAACATGCCGAGCAGCAGCCCGGTCCAGGTGATCGCCTCGGCGATGGCGACGGTGCGGAACAGGCGGGTGGGGGTGTTCATGACGTGCCTTCCTCGGTGCGGGCCAGCTCGGCCTTCCACTCACGGAAGGTCTCCTCGGTGCGGCCCTGCTTCCAGTACGCGGAGATCGAGACGTCGGCGCGCGGGACCGCGCGCTCGCCGTACAGGTAGGGGCGGATGTCCTTCATGACGGCCTGGCCCTCGCCGTGCACGAACGCGTGCACGCGGCCCTCGCGCCACGGCAGCGCCCTCACGGCGTCGGCTAGGCCGGGGTGGCTCGGGTCGGAGCGGTGCAGCCAGGTCAGCTCGACGCCGGCGGGGGTGGCGAGCGGCTGCTGGTACGACGGCCCGTCGACCAGCAGCACGACGTACCCCTGCGCGTCGTCGCCGAGCGCGGCCAGCGCCTGACGGATCGCGGGGATCGCGGCCTCGTCGCCGGCGAGCAGGTGCCAGTCGGCGGCGGGGTCGGGCGCGTAGGCGCCGCCGGGACCGCGGACGTGGATGGTGTCGCCGGGTCGGGCCCGCGCGGCCCACGGCCCCGCGATGCCCTCGTCACCGTGGACGACGAAGTCGATGGCGAGCGTGCCCTGCGCGACGTCGGGCTCGAGGACCGTGTAGGTCCGCAGCGTGGGGCGGCCGCCGGCCTCGAGCTCGGCCGGGTCGCCGAAGACGAGCTTGACGTAGCGGTCGGTGAACGCGCTGCCCGCGAAGGCCGCGAGGTCGCCCGTGAAGCGGATCCGGGTCATCCCCGGGGTGAGCTGCTCCGTCGTTGCGACGGTCAGCAGCGTGGTGGGCTTGCTCACGGGTCCCGAGGCTACCCGTGTGACCCAGCTCTCCCGGCGTCCCTGTCGGCTACGAACCGAACCGGCGCTCGCGCTGCGCGTAGGCGCGGATCGCGCGCAGGAAGTCGACCCGTCGGAAGTCGGGCCAGTAGGCCTCGCAGAAGTAGAACTCCGACTTCGCGCTCTGCCACAGCAGGAAGCCGCCGAGCCGCTGCTCCCCCGACGTGCGGATGACGAGGTCCGGATCGGGCTGGCCCTTGGTGTAGAGGTGCTCCTCGATGTGCTCGATGTCGATCTGCTGGGCGAGCAGCTCGAGCGGGGTGCCGAGCGCGGCGTGCTCGGTGAGCAGCGAGCGGACGGCGTCGGCGATCTCCCGGCGTCCGCCGTACGCCACCGCGACGTTGACGATCATCCCGTCGACGTCGGCCGTGGCCTCGGCAGCGGCCTTGAGCCGCTTGGCGGCAGCGTCCGGGAGCAGGTCGAGGGCACCCACCGGGTGCAGCCGCCAGCGACGCTGGTCGGCCAGCGAGTCGACCGCGTCGACGATGATCTCGAGCAGCGGCTCGAGCTCCGCGGCCGGCCGGTTGAGGTTGTCGGTGGAGAGCAGCCACAAGGTGACCACCTCGATGCCGACCTCGTCGCACCAGCCGAGCAGCGGCTCGATGTTGGCCGCGCCCGCGCGGTGCCCGTGGGCGGTGTCGCGACCGACCGCCTTGGCCCACCGCCGGTTGCCGTCGAGCATCACGCCGATGTGCTTGGGCAGGTTGGCCGGCATCTTGCGAAGCATGCGTGCCTCGTACGCGGGGTAGAGCACCCTGCGCGCACCGCGCTTCCAATCCGCCACGCATCGATATTAGCCGGGCTACCGGCCCACCCACCCGACTGACACGATGATCCCCACACCCGGCTTCGACCGCCGCCGTGAGACCCGAGAGATAGGACGACCATGACTGCAGCCGCCTGGCACCCGGACCCGACCGGACGCCACGAGCTCCGCTACTGGGACGGTTCCCAGTGGACCGACCACGTGTCCGACCAGGGCGTCCAGTCGACCAACCCGCTCTACCCGTCGGGCGACGCCGCGACGGACGCCGGCTCGTCGGCCGACGTGTGGCTCGGCAGCGAGGAGGCCGCCGAGTCCGGGTCCACCGACAGCGCCGGCAGTTCTGCGGACGAGCCGGCGGCGGACGAGCCGGCGGCGGACCAGCCGGCGGCGGACCAGCCGGGCGAGTCGTCGTTCTCCTTCGACGCCGTCACCCAGGTCGCCCCGCGCGCGGCCCAGCCGGCCCAGCAGCCGGTGGAGCAGGCCCAGCCCGCTCAGCCGTGGGGTCAGGCGCCGCCGGCCCAGCCCTACCAGCAGGCGCAGCCGCCGGCGTACCAGCCCGCCCAGCAGCCGATGGCCGGCTACGGCGCCCAGCAGGTGCCGGCCGACGCCTTCGCCGGCATCTCCGGCGAGCTGATCGACGGCCGCTTCAGCGAGGTCGACGGCGCCGGCGCGATCCTGCAGAACAAGAAGCTGCTGCGGGTGCGGATCACCGAGCCGTTCATGGCCAAGCAGGGCTCGATGGTCGCCTACCAGGGCAACGTCAACTTCAACTACCAGGGCGGCGGCGCGGCGAAGTTCCTCAAGAAGGCGCTGACCGGCGAGGGCCTGCAGCTGATGCGGGTCGAGGGCCAGGGCGACGTCTTCCTCGCCGACCTCGCGCACGAGGTGCACATCCTGCACCTCAACAACAGCGGCCTGTCGGTCAGCGGCAAGAACGTCCTGGCCTTCTCGTCGTCCCTGGAGTGGAACGTGGAGCGGGTCAAGGGCGGCAGCATCGCCGCCGGCGGCCTGTTCAACACCACCCTGCGCGGCACCGGCTGGGTCGCGATCACCACCGAGGGCGCGCCGGTCGTGCTCAACGCGGCGGAGGCGCCGACCTTCGCCGACGCCAACGCGCTCGTCGCCTGGTCGGTGCACCTGCAGACCTCGATCCGCTCGACCGTCTCGGCGGGCGCCCTCATCGGCCGCGGCTCGGGCGAGGCGTTCCAGGTGTCCTTCCAGGGCCCGGGCTTCGTCATCGTGCAGCCCTCCGAGGGCCCGCCGGTCGCGACCGCCTGAACCGTCGATGGCCCGAACGGGCCATCTGCCGACGGTCGGATGAGCGTGAGATCACGTTCGTCCGGCCGTCGTTGCGTCTCTCGCCCGCGGGTACCCTCGCTTCATGAACCAGGCCCTCCACCACGCGAACGAGAAGGTCCGCGCCCGGCTGGACGACCTCGGGGACCAGATCAGCGACAAGGTCGCCGAGATCAAGCCGAGGCTCCGCGGCTGGATCCACCTGGTCTCGACGCCGATCGTGCTGGCCGCCGGCATCGTCCTGATCGCGCTCTCCCCGACCGCCACGACCAAGGTCGGCTCGGCGCTGTACGCCGGCTCGGCACTGCTGCTCTTCGGCATCTCCGCGCTCTACCACCGCGGCACCTGGTCGCCGAAGGTCTGGACCGTGCTCAACCGGTTCGACCACTCCAACATCTTCTTGTTCATCGCGGGCTCGTACACGCCGTTCGCGCTGATCCTGCTCGACGGCACCTCCCGCGTCGTGATGCTCGCGACGGTGTGGACCGGTGCACTGCTCGGCATCGCGTTCAAGCTGTTCTGGCCCGGCGCTCCACGCTGGCTCTCAGCGCCGATCTACATCGCGCTCGGCTGGGCGGCGATCTTCTTCATCCCGGCGTTCTTCGAGGGTGCGACCGCGCTCGGGCTCGGGATCGGGATCGCGATCTTCGTGCTGATCGCCGTGGGCGGTGCGCTCTACACGATGGGCGGCCTGGTCTACGGCTTCAAGTGGCCCGACCCGTCGCCGCGGGTGTTCGGCTTCCACGAGATCTTCCACGGCTTCACGATCGCCGCGTTCGCCGCGCACTACGTCGGCGTCTCGCTGGCGACCTACTCGCTGCGCTGACGCGACAGGAGCAGCAGAACCTCCGCGTGCGGGGTCTGCGGGAACATGTCGAGCAGCCGTCCCCGCACCGGCCGGTACGACGCCAGGTCGGCCAGGTCGCGCGCCAGCGTCTCCGGGTTGCAGCTGGAGTAGAGCACGTGGGCCGCGCCCGACTCCTCCAGCCGCAACGACAGCTCCCGGCCGAGGCCGCGCCGGGGCGGGTTGACCACGACCAGGTCGGCTCCGGCGAGCAGGCCGGCGTGCTCGGGCGCGGTGGCGTCGCCGACCGCGAACCCGATCTCGCCGGGCAGTCCGGCCTCGTCGCGTGAGCGCTGCGCCGAGGCGATCGCATCGGCGCTGATCTCGATGCCTGTCACCTGCCGTCCCGGCGCGGCGAGGTGGAGCGCGAACCCGCCCACCCCGCAGTAGAGGTCGACCACCCGCGACGGCGCGAGATCGGCGACCCAGGCGGCCGCCTCGGCGTACAGCGCCGCGGCCACGGTCGTGTTGGTCTGGAAGAAGCTGCGCGGACGCAGGTGCAGGCTCACCCCGCCGAGCCGCATCGGCAGGGTGTCGGCCTCGGTGAGCACGACCTCGCGCTCGCCCTCGAGGACCGCGCGGTGCTCGGGTTGGACGTTGAGCGTGACCACCCGAAGTCCCGGCAGGGCAGCGAGCAGCCACGGCAGGTGCTTGCGGACCCGGGCCTCGACGGCGGTCGAGCGGACCACCAGGCGGACCATCAGCTCGCCGTCGGGCGAGGCCGTCACGAGCAGGTGCTTCAGCTCGCCGCGCTGGCTGACCGGTGCCGCCGAGGCGACGTCGTACGGCGTCAGGTCGGCGCGCGTCACCAGCTCGGCCAGCACCGGCAGGGCCGCCACGATCACCGGCTCGTGCAGCGCACAGTCGCGCAGGTCGACCCCGGCTCCCTCCGGGTCGAGGATCCCGAGGGCGGGCGCTGCCGCCGTCCCGGCGACGACCATCTTCGCCTTGTTGCGGAAGCCCGCCGCAGGACTGGTCACCGGGGGCAGCCACACCAGCCCCGGCGCGTCGACCAGCGCCCGGGCCGCGGCGAGCTTGGCGGCCAGCTGGTCGTCGTACCGCTGCCCGAGCCAGGTGCACGACCGGCACTCCCCCGCCGCGAAGTGGGCGCAGTCGAGCACGGCGAGACCCATGGCTCCATCGTAGGCGGGGTCGCGATGAGTCTAGGCTGCGGCCGTGCCGTCCCCGCTGGAGCGCGTCCAGGCCGCGCCGGTCCTCGCGACCGTGCGCCGCCTCGAGCAGCGCATCGCCGCCCGCTTCCCCGGGCGCGGGCTGAACCGGGTGGTCGGCGAGCTCGCGGGACTCGTCGAGACGGTCGACTCGTCGACGGCCATGGCCCGCGGGCGCCGGTCGTGGCTGCGGCCGGTGTCGCGGTTCGGGATCGTGGCGGTGCTCGCGGTGACCGCGACCGTGATGGTGCTGGCGGTCCGCGCGGCGCTCGAGGACGCGCCCGACGACGGGCTCGCCTGGATCCCGCTGCTGGAGAGCACGGTCAACGACCTGGTGTTCGCGGCACTGGCGACCTGGTTCCTCTACTCGGTGCCGGAGCGGCTGCAGCGCTCGAACCTGCTCGAGCTGCTTCACCGGCTGCGATCGCTGGCCCACATCGTCGACATGCACCAGCTGACCAAGGACCCGGAGCGCCTGCGCGCGGAGTTCGTGCCGACCGACGTGAGCGTCCCGATGGACCTCGACACCGACCAGCTCGAGCACTACCTCGACTACTGCTCGGAGCTGCTGAGCCTGATCGGCAAGACCGCGGCCCTGTGCGCCGAGGCGTCCCGCGACCCGGTCGTGCTCGACACGGTCAGCACCGTCGAGACGCTGACGGTCTCCTTGGAGCGCAAGATCTGGCAGAAGATCGCGGTGCTCAACCACCACCGCGAGACGCCCGGCACCCGATGAGCAGCCGCGAGTCTCCTGCGTCGGATCCCGTCGGGGCGAAGCGACGGCCAGACCGGTACAGCGTCGTCATCGGCGGTGCGGTGATGGACGTCAAGGCGGTGACCGACACCCGAGCCGTCCCCGGCACCAGCAACCCGGCCACGATCCGCACCTCCCCCGGCGGGGTGGGCCGCAACATCGCGGAGGGCCTGGCCCGGCTCGGACGTCGTACCTTCCTCGTGGCCGCGGTCGGCGACGACGCCTTCGGTCGGGAGCTGCTGGCCCGCACCGCCGACGCGGGCGTGCACGTCGACCACGTGGTCCGCGGCGGGTTCGCCACGGGCACCTATCTGGCCACCCTCGACCACGACGGGGAGCTGGTCGTGGGCGCTTCCGACCTGCGCGCCACCGATGCGCTCACCGTCGACCGTCTCGGCCGGGCCCGCGACCTGGTCCCGCGCGCGGACTTCCTGGTCGTCGACGGCAACATCCCGGCCGACGTGGTGCGCTGGTCGATCCAGGCCTGCGCCCAGCACGACGTGCCGCTGCTCCTCGACCCGGTCAGCGTCGCGAAGGCCGGCCGTCTCGCGCCGCTGCTCGACGGCGCCCCGGTCGACACGGTCACCCCCAACCTCGCCGAGCTCGCCGCGCTCACCGGCGGCCCGGTCGCCGACACCCGGCCTGCGATCGCCCGGGCGGCGGCCGAGCTGCACGAGCGCGGCGTACGCCGGGTGTGGGTACGCCGCGGCCGGCGCGGCAGCCTGCTCAGCGACGACGGCACGGTCACCCTCCTCGAGGCACCGCCCGCCGACGTCGTCGACGTCACCGGAGCCGGGGACGCGATGACGGCCGCGTACGTCGCGGCCCGCACCGACGGCGCGGCCCCGACCACCGCCGCCGAGCTCGGCCACCGTGCCGCCGCGCTCACCGTCGCCCATCCCGACACCGTCCGCCCCGACCTCGCCACCGCGATCCACGCCGCCCGAACGGAGAAACTCTCGTGACCAGCCCCCACCCGCTCCTGTGCGTCGCCCCCGAGGTCGCGGAGGCCCTGGCGGCCGGTGGGCCGGTCGTCGCGCTGGAGTCGACGATCATCAGCCACGGGATGCCGTACCCGCGCAACGTCGAGATGGCCCGCGAGGTCGAGCAGATCGTCCGCGACGCCGGCGCCACCCCGGCCACGATCGCCGTCCTCGAGGGCGTCCCGCGGATCGGGCTGTCCCCCGGCGAGCTCGACCTCCTCGCCTCCGACCCGTCGGTGACCAAGGTCAGCATCCGCGACCTCGGGTACGTCGCCGCCCGACGCGCCCACGGCGCCACCACCGTCGCCGCGACCATGCGCCTCGCCGCGCTCGCCGGGATCCGGGTGTTCGTGACCGGCGGCCTCGGCGGCGTGCACCGCGGCGCAGAGTCGTCCATGGACGTCTCGGCCGACCTGACGGAGATGAGCCGCACCGACGTCGCCGTCGTCAGCGCCGGCGTGAAGTCGCTGCTCGACATCGGCCGCACCCTCGAGGTCCTCGAGACCCTCGGCGTCCCGGTCGTGGCCTACCGCGCCGACGAGTTCCCGTCCTTCTTCTCCCGCTCCAGCGGATTCTCCGCGCCAATGCGCCTCGACGAGCCCGAGCAGGTCGCGGCGATGATGCGCGCCAAGTGGGACCTCGGGCTCGAGGGCGCCGTCTCGGTCGCCAACCCGGTCCCCGTCGAGGACGAGATCCCGCAGGCGCAGATCGAGCGCACCATCCAGCAGGCACTCGCCGACGCCGACGAGCGCGGGGTCCGCGGCAAGGACATCACGCCGTACCTGCTCGGCCGGATCGTCGAGCTCTCCGGCGGTGCGTCGCTGGAGACCAACATCGCGCTGGTGCGCGACAACGCGCGGCTGGGCGCGGCGATCGCGGTCGCGTACGCCGCGCTCGACCACTAGCCCGCGAGCAGGTCGAGCGCGAGGCGCAGGTCGGCCACGAGCCCGTCGTACGCCGCCTGCCGCTGGTCGCGCGCCCGCAGCACCGCCGAGGGGTGCGTCGTCGCCAGCACCCACGCCGGAGGTACGGCGACCGGCCGGTCCTCGGGCCACGCGAGCCGTCGTCCGCGGCACTCTCCGACCTTGAAGGACGGACCGTAGAGCGCCTTGCCCGCGGTCCCGCCCAGCAGCACGACCCCCTGCGGACGCAGCAGCCGGAGCTCCGCGTCCAGCCAGGGCCGGCAGGCCGCCACGTGCTGCTGCTTGGGCGACTGGTGGATGCGCCGCTTGCCGCGCACCCCGGACCAGCGGAAGTGCTTGACCACGTTGGTGCGGAACACCCGGTCCGGCGCGATCCCAGCCTCCGCGAGGGCGTCGTCGAGCACGTGCCCCGCCGGCCCGACGAAGGGCTCGCCGGCCTGGTCCTCCTGGTCGCCGGGCTGCTCGCCGAGCAGCACCAGCTCGGCGTCCGGGTCGCCGTCGCCCATCACGCCCTGCGTGGCGTCCCGGTACAGCTCGCACCCGCGACACTCCTGCACCGCGGCCCGCAGCCGCGGCAGCGTCGGACGGTCCGGCACCCACTCCTCGGCTCCCACGGGTGCGCGGTACCCCGGCCGCCACGGTTCAGCGGTGCTGCCGCCCGACCGCCCGCTCGGCGACCTGCAGCGCGGCGGCGTACCCGCCCGGCTCCGGGCCGATGAAGGTGAGCCGGAGGTACGGCGCCGCGGGCTCCGCCGGGAACCACTCGTCGCCCGCCGCGACCCACACGCCGTCGGCAGCGCAGTCGCGCACGACCTGCGCCGCGTCGGTGCCGTCGGGCAGCCGGGCCCACAGGTGCAGGCCGCCGGGAGGGACGACGTCGAGCGCGAGCGAGGGTGCGTGGTCCCGGACCGCGGCGACGAGCAGGTCGCGGCGCTCGCGGAGCTGGCCACGCAGCCGCCGCAGGTGGGTGCGCCAGCCGGGGTCACTGACGACCTCGAGTGCTGCCTGCTGGAGGAGCCCGCTGACGTACATCGACTCGGCGGCCCGGTCGCCGAGGATCCGGTCGCGCGCCGGCCCCCGGGCGTAGACCGCCGCGACCCGGATCGACGGCGAGACGCTCTTGGTCAGTGAGCGCAGGTAGACCACGTGGCCGGCGTCGTCGCGCGCCGCGATCGGGCGGACCTCGGCGTCGATGCCGAAGTCGTGGGCCCAGTCGTCCTCGACGAGGAAGGCGCCGTGCCGTCGCACGACGTCCAGCACCTCCTCCCCGCGCTCGACGCTCCAGTGCGCGCCGGTCGGGTTGGCGAAGCTGGGCTGGGCGTAGAAGGCTCGGGCCCCCGTCTCCCGCAGGGTCCGGTCGACCTCGGCCGGGTCGGGCCCGTGCGCGTCGCTCGGCACCGGGACCAGCTCGACCCCGGCCTGGCGGGCGGCCTGGATCGCGCCCCAGTACGTCGGCGACTCGATGAGCAGCGCCTGGCCGGGCGCCACCAGGGCCCGGAAGATCGAGGCCAGGGCGCTCTGCGAGCCGGGCGCCACCACCACGTCGTTCGGCGTCACCGCGCTGAGGTGGGTGGGGGTGGCGTCGGCCAGCTCGGTGGCGAACCAGGCCCTCAGCTCGGGAAGGCCCGCGGCCGGCGGCCGCGAGGTGGCGGCGGCTCCGCGGGCGGCGCGGCCGAGCGCGGTGCGCACCAGGCGCTCGGGCAGCAGGTCCGGGCCCGGGTAGCCGGCGTGCAGCGACACCGCCTCGGGCGGCGCGGTCTGCAGCGGCCCGGCCACCTTCGCCAGGTCGGCTCGCGGTGCACGCAGGGCGCCGGTCTGCCAGCCGAAGTCCGGGCCCCGGGCCGGTCGGACCGCGCGGACGAAGGTGCCCACGCCGGGGCGGCTCTCGACGAGGCCCTCGGCCACCAGCCGGCGCAGCGCCTTCTGCACGGTGACGGGGCTGGCGCCGTACTCGGTGACGAGGTGGCGGGACGACGGCAGCTGGGCGCCCGCGGCGGCGTCCTTGATCCAGGCGCGGAGTCCCGCGACGATCCGCGCACTGCTATCGTTGCTCATGTCAGCACAGAGTAGCGCTATCGTCCCCCGATTGCACCCGCTATCAACACTCCCCGCCGGTCTCGCCTGGAGCCTGGCCGGTGTCCTCGCCTTCTCCTTCACGGTGCCGCTGACCCGGGTCGCCCTCGGCGGGCTGGACCCGCTCTTCATCGGCGCCGGCCGCGCCGTGGTCGCCGCCGCGCTGGCCGCCGGCGCCCTCGCCCTCACCCGGCAGGCGCTCCCCCGCGGTCGCCAGTGGGTGCGGCTCGCCGTGGTCGCCGGCGGCGTGGTCGCGGGGTTCCCGCTGCTGACGTCGTACGCCCTGACCGAGGTGCCCGCCAGCCACGGCGCCGTGGTGATCGCGATGCTGCCCGCCGCCACCGCCGTGATCGCGGTACTGCGCACCGGCGAGCGGCCGGTCCGCGCGTTCTGGGTGTTCGCCGCACTGGGAGCGGTGGCCGCGGTGGGCTTCGCGGTGCTGCAGGGCGGCGGTGCGGGTCACCTCCAGCGCGCGGACCTGCTGCTCGTCCTGGCGGTGCTCGCCTGTGCGACGGGGTACGCCGAGGGCGGCGTGATCTCCCGCGAGCTCGGCTCGTGGCAGACCATCTCGTGGGCGCTGGTGCTCGCCGCGCCGGTGATGCTCGCGCTGACGGCGACCAGCATGGTCGCCGACCCGCCGTCGGCGAGCCCGACCCAGTGGCTGTGCTTCGCCTACCTGGCCTGCGTCAGCATGTTCCTCGGCTTCTTCGCCTGGTACCGCGGACTCGCGATCGGCCCGATGGCGCAGGTCAGCCAGGTCCAGCTCGCCCAGCCGGTGCTGTCGATCACCTGGGCGGGGCTGCTGCTCGGTGAGCGGATCACCTGGCTGACCGCGCTCGGTGGCCTCGCGGTCGTGGCGTGCGCGGCTAGCGCTTCCCGCGCCCGTACAGCCCGCGCACGACCTTCGTGAGCTGCTGCTCCTCCTTCGCCGTGCGGCGGAAGGTGGTGAGCGCGATCGCCGGCTTGAACCGCTGGCGGGCGATCGCGTGCGGGTAGGTGAACTCGCGCAGCCCGTCGGGTCCGTGGATCCGGCCGAAGCCGGAGTCGCCGACGCCGCCGAACGGCAGGGTGGGGATGCCCGCGAACGAGATCACCCCGTTGATCGCGGTCATGCCGGCACGCAGCCGCTGCGCGATCTCCATGCCGTGCTCCTTGGAGAACACCGTCGACCCGAGGGCGTAGCGGGTGCCGTTGGCCCGCTCGATCGCCTCGTCCATGCTCTTCACGCGGGACACCGTTACCGTCGGCCCGAAGGTCTCCTCCTGCACCGCCGCCGAGTCCTCGGGGACGTCGACCAGCACGGTCGGCTGCACGAAGCGAGCGCCCTCGGGCACCGGGCCGCCGACCAGGGCGCGGCCGCCTCGGGCCAGCGCGTCGTCGACGTGGCGGCGGATGATGTCGACCTGCGAGGGCATGGTGATCGGCCCGACCTGGCCGCCGGGTCGCGCCTCCAGCTTCTTCGCCTGGGCGACGAGCTCGTCGAGGAACTGGTCGTAGACGCGGTCGTGGACGTAGACCCGCTCGACGCCGGCACAGGTCTGGCCGGCGTTGGCGGCCGCGCCCCACAGGGCGGCCTCGGCGGCCTCGGGGACGTCGGCGTCCTCGGCGACGATCAGCGCGTCCTTGCCGCCGGCCTCGATCACGACGGGCGTGAGGGTCTCGGCGCACGCCGCCATCACCCGCTTGCCGGTCGCGGTGGAGCCGGTGAACGCCACCTTGTCGACACCGGCCGTGGTGAGCGCGGCCCCGGTCTCGCCGTACCCGGTGACGACCTGGAGCACCGGACGGCCCACGGCCTCGCGGAAGGTCGCGGCGAGCCACTCGCCGACGCCGGGGGTGTACTCGGAGGGCTTGAAGACGACGGCGTTGCCGGCCGCGAGGGCGTAGGCGATCGAGCCCATCGGCGTGAAGACCGGGTAGTTCCACGGGCCGATGACCCCGACGACACCGAGCGGGCGGTACTCCACGCTCGCGGCCTGGTTGACCATCAGCAGGCCGGGCGAGACGCTGCGCCGCTTGAGCACCTTCTCGGCGTGGCTCGCCGCCCAGGCGAGGTGGTCGATCGCGAGCGCGGTCTCGAGCAGGGCATCGCCGTCGGGCTTGCCGGTCTCGCGCGCCATCAGGGCGGCCAGCTCCTCCATCCGCCGGGCGATCACCTTGCGCCAGCGCACCAGCGCCTTCCTGCGGCCGTCGAAGCCGAGGGCCTGCCACCACTCGGCCTGCTTGCGGGCGGTGGCGACCGCCGCCTCGACGTCGGCGGCGGTGTGGATCGGGTGGGTCCCGACGACCGCGCCGGTGGCGGGGTCGAGCGAGGTGAAGGTGGCGGCGGCGTCGATGGTCACGCCCCGAACCTACTCGTGAGTCAGTTCGAGCGGAATGGCGTCAGGAACAAGACGACCAGCACGAGGTGGGCGGCCAGCACCACGGCCGCGATGACGATCGCCGCCACCGGCCGGCGCCGGGCGATCCACTCGGCCGACTGGTAGGCCAGCGTGATCAGGCCGAGCGCCACGGTGACGTGCAGCAGCACGGCGAGCGCGATCCCCGACACCACGCCGGCGACGGCGAACCGGCCCCAGGTCAGCCCGAGCAGCAGCGGTACGACGACCGCCCCCGCCAGCCCGCCGACCAGCTCCATCCCGAAGGACCGCTCCCCCATCCACGGCACCCCGTCGATGACGTCGAACAGGTCCAGGGTCGCGAGCACGCCGAGGAGCGCGATCACCACGAGGCTCATCGCGGCGGCGAGCTGGTAGCGGCGGTGCGTCGCACGGCTCCAGGCCGCGGACCCGTGCCAGATGGTCGAGAGCGTGATCGCCGACCACACCAGCCAGCTGCGGACCGGGCCGGTGTCGGTGTCGCGCATCGCCGCCCGGAACACCCGGTCGGCCGCCACCCGGTCCAGGACGTGACCCTCGACCGACAGGTAGCTGGCCGGCTGGTCGGGCGCGTGCACCAGGCCGTCGTGCAGCAGCGCCGGCGGGAGGTGGCGGCCGGTGCGCGGCACCAGCCAGGTGAAGATGGTCGGCACCGAGGTCAGGTCGGTCTCGAAGGTGCCGAGGTCGGCGGGCACCAGCAGGTCACCGTGCTCGCGATCGCGGTAGGCGATCCGGTGCAGCATGCGGAACCGCTCGGTGCGCCGGTGCACGTCGCCGGACTCCACTCGTTCGAGCACGATCTTCGGCGGGTCGGCCGAGCCCTCGTCGTGGAAGCGCTCCGGCTCCGGCCGCACGCCCATCCCTGCCGGGGTCAACAGATGCCGTCCGGCTCGGTGACCGGGCGCTCGCACACGAACCCGCGGCACACGTACGCCGCCGGCCGCCCGTCGACCGGCGCCCGGCCGGCGAGCAGCGGGATCTCGGTGCCCTCGGCGGAGTCGGCGGTCACCACCACCGCGCCCGGGAGGCTGAGCGCCCTGGCGACGAGGGCCTCACGGGCGTCTCCCGCGGGACCGACCACGACCACCTCGAGCGGCCCGTCGAGCATCGTGACCGCGGCGGCCAGCGACCAGCCCGCGAAGCGCGGCGCCTTGTCGGCGAGCACGCCGACGGTGGCGATCGCAGTCTCCGCCGCGTCGCGATAGCGGCCCTCGCCGGTCAGGGCGTGCGCCTCGACCAGCGCGTGGACCAGGCTGCTGAACCCGCTCGGGCTGGCGTTGTCGCCGGGGTCGCGCGGCCGGGCGACGAGCACCTCGGCGTCGGCGCTGGTGTCGAAGAAGCCGCCGTCCGGCGCGGCGAAGCCCGCCAGGGCGGTGTCGAGCAGCTGGGTCGCGAGGCGGAGCCAGCGGGGGTCGGCGGTGGCCTGGGTCAGGGCGAGGAAGCCGGACGCCACGCAGCCGTAGTCCTCGAGCACGCCCGCGTGCGCACCGGCGATCCCGTCGCGCGAGACCCTCCGGACCCGGCCGTCGGCCAGGTGCACCCGCTCGAGCAGCTCGCCGGTCTCGACGGCCGCTCGGAGGTAGTCGGGGCGGCCGAGCCGCCTGCCCGCGTCGACCAGCCCGCTGATCGCGAGCCCGTTCCACGCGGCGACCACCTTGTCGTCGCGCGCCGGACGCGGGCGCTGCTCGCGGGCGGCGAGCAGCCGGCGCCGTACGTCGGCCAGGCGGGTGCGGTCCGCCTCGTCCGTCGGGTAGTGGCGCAGCTGGAGCGTCGACATGCCGTGCTCGAAGGTGCCGTCCTCGGTGACGTCGAACAGCTCCGCCGCCCACGCGCCGTCGGTCGGGCCGAGCACGGCGTCGAGCTGTGCGGGCGTCCACGCGTAGAACAACCCCTCCTCCGGGTGCCCGCCGGGCTCGGCAGGGCTGTCCGCGTCGAGCGCGGACGCGAACCCGCCCTCCGCCGTCCGCAGCTCGCGCAGCATGAAGTCGGCCGTCTCGGTGGCGATCCGCTCGCCCAGCTCGCCGCCGAGCCGGGCGTAGAGGCCCAGCAGCTGGGCGTTGTCGTAGAGCATCTTCTCGAAGTGCGGCACCACCCAGGCCCGGTCGACGGCGTACCGCGCGAACCCGCCACCCACCTGGTCGTACATGCCGCTGCCGGCCATCGCCGCGACCGTGCGCGCCAGCATGTGCCGCGCCTGCTGCTCCGCGTCGCCCCGGTAGCGGCGCAGGAGCTCGAGCACCATCGTCGGCGGGAACTTCGGCGCACCGCCGAACCCGCCCGCCATCGCGTCGTACTCCTGGGCCAGGGTCGCGATCGCCCCGTCGATCCGCTCCGCCGTCAGCGCGTACGACGGCAGGCTCGCCTGCTTGCGCAGGTGCTCGGCGACGCTCGCCGCCGTCCGTCGTACGTCCTCGCCCCGGTCGGCCCACGCCCCGCTCAGCGCCTGCAGCACCTGCGTGAACGACGGGCTCCCGTGCCGCGGCTGGTCCGGTAGGTAGGTCCCGGCGAAGAACGGCGCCCCCTCGTGGTCCGTCACCACCGTCATCGGCCATCCGCCCTGCCCGGTCATCGCGGTGGTCGCCTGCATGTAGACCGCGTCCACGTCCGGCCGCTCCTCGCGGTCGACCTTGATGCTGACGAAGTGCTCGTTGAGGTAGTCCGCCGTCGCCCGGTCCTCGAACGACTCGTGCGCCATGACGTGGCACCAGTGGCAGGCGGCGTACCCGACGGACAGCAGGATCGGGACGTTCCTCCGCCTCGCCTCCGCGAACGCCTCGGGTCCCCACTCCCACCAGTCGACGGGGTTGTCCTTGTGCTGCAGGAGGTACGGGCTGGTGGCGCTCGCCAGGCGATTGACCATGGGACGAGTCTGCCTCGGCTCACAACCGAGGTGGCCGCAGCCCTCGCGCAGCGCCGCGCGCGTGAGAAAATGGTGAGGGTTTCGGTCTCGGGAGGGCGCATGCGAAACACACGGGGTCCGGCGGAGGGAAGCAGCCGGAGGGTACGACGTGCCCGCACGACGCGAGCATCGGTCGCGGCGGGCGCGGGCCTGGCCGGTTGGACCGGGTTCCTCGACCCACCGGGGCCGGAGCGGGCGCGGACCCGGGCGCTGGCCAGGGTCGGCGGACTGGTCGCGGTCACGGCGGTGGTGGTCTACCTGACGTGGCGGATCGCCGACACGCTGCCACCAAGCGGATGGAACCGGACCGCGGCCTGGATCCTCGTCGGCTTCGAGGCGATCCCCCTGGTCGGCCTGTTCGTGCGCCTGGTGACGCTGTGGAACCTCGACAGCCGGGTCCCGCCGCCGGCGACGACACCCCGTCGGGTGGCGGTCATGATCCCGACCTACAACGAGCCGGTGGAGGTGATCGCGCCGACGATCGCGGCGGCCTGCCAGCTGGAGCCGGCGCACGAGACCTGGGTGCTCGACGACGGCGACCGCGACTGGGTGGCCGAGCTGTGCCGCACGTACGGAGCCCGGTACGTACGGCGCCCGGTCCACGACCACGCCAAGGCCGGCAACATGAACCACGCGCTCGACCTGATGGCGCGCGAGGCGGAGGCCGGCGCACCGGAGATCGACGTGATCGCCGTGCTGGACTGCGACCACG
Organism: Pimelobacter simplex; assembly: GCA_016803235.1. Taxonomy (GTDB): domain Bacteria; phylum Actinomycetota; class Actinomycetes; order Propionibacteriales; family Nocardioidaceae; genus Nocardioides; species Nocardioides simplex_A. The sequence continues at coordinate 32,747 of JADCLI010000027.1, read as the reverse complement.
TCCCCCTGCCGCACTTCCTGACCGCCACGTTGGGCTGGTTCGAGGACCCCGAGGTGGCCCTGGTGCAGGGGCCGCAGGAGTTCTACAACGCCGGCGCGTTCGACGACGACGGCGTCACGGGCGAGCAGGGGCTCTTCTTCCACGTGCTGATGGCCGCCCGCAACCACGACGGAGCTGGCCCCTTCTGGTGCGGCTCGACGTCGCTGCTGCGCACGCGCGCGCTGCAGGAGGTCGGAGGCGTGGCCACGGACACCATCGTCGAGGACATGCACACCACGCTCCAGCTGATCAAGCAGGGCTGGAAGACCGTCTACCACCACCAGACCCTGGCGGTCGGCCTCGCGCCCGCGACCGCCGAGCAGTACCTGCTGCAGCGGCGCCGCTGGGGCATGGGCGCCATGCAGGTCCTGTCCCGCGAGCGCCTGTGGGCGGCCCGGCGCTGGCTGAGCTGGCGCAACTACTACGAGTACCTCTCCGGCACGCTGTGGTGGCTCGAGGGCGTCGGCACGGTGGCGGTGTTCGCCGTGCCGACGGCCATCCTGCTCAGCGGAGCGCAGACCTCGACCGCGGGCGCCGGCACCTTCGCGGCCGTCTTCGCGGCCATGTTCGCGCTGCGCGTGTGGGGCCTTCGCCGGCTCTTCCGCCACCACCTGCAGCTCGGGCCGGCGTTCGCACTGCGGGTCTTCCGGATCCCCGTCGGCCTGTCCTGCGGCTGGTGGTTGCTGACCCGCCGCACGCTGGCGTTCGAGGTGACCCCGAAGGCCGGCTCCGAGCAGCGCACGCGCGGCCGGGTCCCCGGCGTCCTGCGGGTCCTCACGGCGCTGGCCGTCGTCGTGCTCGGGTACGCCGCCGCGGGTGTCGCCGGGCTGGTGCCCTGGCGGTCCACGGCCGGCGCGACGCTGACCTCCGCCGCCTGGCTGCTCATCGCCGCGGGCGCGCTCGCCCTCGGCATGCGACGCATCGTCTCCCCCGCCTACGCCACCTCCCGGCGCAACGCCTATCGCGTCGGGATCCGGGCGGCCGTCGAGATCGAGGGGATCGAGGGCGAGCTCGTGGACATCTCGACCGGAGGCGCCGCCGTGCGGTTCCCGCGATCGCTCACCGTCGGGCCGGCCGACGAGGTCAAGCTCACGCTGCCCGACGCGCCGCCGGTGCTCCTGCACGTCGTCCGCGCGGCGCCGGCCGACGACTCCCAGGTCGTCTCCCTCCGGGTCCCTCCGGGCGACTGGGCCGGCCACCGCGCGCTCTCGCTGTGGCTCTTCCACACCCCGGCGGGGGCGGTGCGCGGCCTGCCCGCCGGCGTACCCGCGGCAGCGGTCACCCGACCCCGCCGCGCCCACGGCTGACACCGCTTCGCCGGCCGTCGAGGGACGGATGCGTGCTTGGATGCGGGCATGCAGGTCCCGCTCCCGGCCGCCCGGCTGCTCACCCGTCACGTCGTCCGGCCGGTCCTCGGCACCCGTCTCTCCCCGGCCCGGCAGCGGCGGGTGATCGACGCGCTGATGAGGTTCCCGGTCCTGCCGCGGGGTACGGCGATCGAGCGCACCACCCTCGGCGGCGTCCCCGCCGACCGGATCACCACCCCCGCCAGCAGGGCCGACCACGCCCTGCTCTACCTGCACGGCGGCGCGCACATCGTCGGGTCGCCGGTCACCCACCGCGCCGCGGCCGCCCACCTGGCCCACGCCGCCGGTGCGGTCGCGCACGTCCTCGACCACCGGCTCGCGCCCGAGCACCCCTACCCCGCCGCCGTCGACGACGCCCTCGCCGCCTACCGCGCGCTGCTCGGCAGCGGCCTGTCGCCCGAGCGGGTCGTGGTCGCCGGCGACTCCGCCGGCGGCGGGCTCGCGCTCGCCTTGGCGCTGCGAGCGCGCGCCGTCGGCGTACCACTGCCCGCGGCGCTCGGCCTCATCTCGCCGTGGGTCGACGCGCGCCTGGACGGCCTCGCCGAGCGCATCGACGACCCGCTCCTCACCCGGGCCTGGCTGGAGCTCGGGGCGACGTCGTACGCCGGCCGCCACCGCGAGCACCCGGAGGTCTCGCCCCTCCTGGCCGACCCGGCGGACCTGGCCGCCCTGCCACCGCTGTTCGTGCACGCCGCCAGCGACGAGCTGTTCGTCGACGACGTCGAGCGGTTCGTCGCCGCGGCCCGGGGCGCAGGTGCCAGCGTCACCTACCGCCGCCTCGAGGGGCACTGGCACGTGACCCACCTGTACGCCGGGATGGTCCGCGAGGCGACCGAGGCCGTGCGCGAGCTCGGCGGCTGGCTGCGCTCGAGCCTTACCCAGCTGGAGACCTAGCGACCGGTCCAGCGCGGCTCGCGCCGCTCGAAGAAGGCGCCGATCCCCTCGGCCACGTCCGCCGACGCCAGCAGCCGGGCGTGCGCGGCGTGGCTCGCCTCCCAGCTCGCGGTCTCGTCACCGTTGATCTCGTCATGGGCGAGAGTGAGGGCCGCGCGGACGGCGAGCGGGGCGTTGCCGCTGATCGTGGCGGCGAGGCCGAGCGCGACGTCGAGCGTCGTCCCCGGCTCGACGAGGCGGTTGACGAAGCCCAGCCGCTCGGCCCGCTCGGCGCCGATCGGCTCGCCGGTCAGCAGCATCTCGCGGGCGACGTTGGCGGGCAGCACCCGCGGCGCGCGGAAGACGCCTCCGAAGTCCGGCATCAGGCCGCGCTTGACCTCCGGGAAGCCGAAGGTCGCGGTGCGGGAGGCGACGACCAGGTCGCAGCACAGCACCAGCTCGAGACCGCCGCCGAGGGCGTATCCCTCGACCGCCGCGACGAGGGGCTTGGGCCGGTTGCGCGACATGATCCCCGCGATGCCGCCGCGCTCGGTCGGCTCTCCGGGCCCCTCGGCGAGGTCGGCACCGGCCGAGAACACGTCCGGCCCGCCGGTGAGCACGCCGCACCACAGGTCGTCGTCGTCCTCGAGCAGGTTCAGCGCCTCGTCGAGGCCCCGGGTGACCGCGCCGTTGATGGCGTTGCGCTTGGCCGGGCGGTCCAGCCCGATCACCAGGGTGCGGTCCACGCGGATGGTCTGGACGGCGGGGGCGGCATCGGGAGCGCGATCACTCATGCCCGACAATCTAGGGATGACCATGGAGATGTTCATCCACGACGAGATCCCGACCGGCGAGGTCGAGCGTCGCGAGAAGGCAGTCTCCGCACTCGCCGACTCCGTGCGCGACCTCGTCGACGCCACCATCCGCAGCACCGTCGCGGAGGAGGAGCTGGCCGGGGTGCAGGCCGAGGTCGACGCCCTCGTCGCCCGGCTGCGAGCGGCCCAGCTGCCCGGGCCCGCCGGGGTCCGCTACAACTCCGAGGGCCGCAGCTGGAACTGGGGCAACGCCGTCGTCGGCCGCGGCAACGCGATCGCCCCGCCCGTCGACATCGTCCACGACGGCTTCGGCAGCGCGCACGCCGAGATGACCCTGGGGGCGGCGTACGAAGGCCCCCCGGGGATGGTCCACGGCGGCGTCTCCGCGCTGATGCTCGACCAGATCATGGGCGAGACGGCCAGCGGCTTCCGGCGGCTCACCATGACCGGCACCCTCACCCTGCGCTACCGACGGCCACTGCCGCTCGGTCCGGTCCGGATGGAGGCCCGGATCGCCCACGAGGAGGGCCGCAAGATCACCGTCGAGGCGCGCATCGGCGTCCCCGCCCAGGACGCGGCGGTCGAGGCGACCGGGCTCTTCCTGATCCCCAGCTGGGCACCGATCGACGAGACCGAGCAGGGCTGGTCCCGTTCCGCGGAGGGCTGAGCGGGACCAGGTCCGGCCGGAGCCGTCCCACCGAAGCCTGCTGGTCGCCGGGACGGCCGACCTCGCGATCGCTGACGGCTCACCCGTCCTGTTCGTGGGGATGCCCGGCTACGTCGCCTGGCTCGTGTGGCTGCTCGCCACCGGCCTGCGGCTGGTGCGCGCTGGCACCTAGGCTCCCGGCCGGTCGACCTGGTCGACCAGGCGCTGCGGCGCCTGCAGGCAGAACGAGTCGGTCAGCAGCTCGCCGAGCTCGACCCAGTCGGTGTCGTCGTCGACGATCATCCCGACGACGTTGCCGCCCCACTCCGCCTTGAAGTACGGCGCCCCGAGGTGCTGGAACGCCATCACCTCCTCGGGCTCGGCGCGGAACACGATGCGGAACAGCTGGTCCTCGCCGCCGAACACGTGCGCGACCGTCGCGGTCGTCCCCTCGACCCGCCACCGGACGCCGACCCAGGCGTCCTCCTCGCGGCACTGCGGCAGCCGCGCGAAGATCGCGCGCAGCCGGGAGACGTAGGCACCGGGGACGTCGGGACGGGTCGGGCGAGCCACGGGAGGAATGTCCCACACGGCGCCGACAGCGTGGTTGACCCCGCCCCGCGTGGGTAGGAGCGCCCCTCGGAACCGAGGCCTCAAACAGTCGGGGCCTCGAAACGATGGAGGGACATCACACGATGCGTACACGAATCCCGGGCCTGCTCCTGGTCACGACGCTGGGCCTCTCGGGCCTGCTGACTGCCTGTGGCAGCGACGACGCCGACGAGCCCGACACCAAGGACTCGACCTCGCAGGTCGAGACCGACGACACCGACGCCGGGACCGACGACGCGGACGACGCGACCGAGAGTGAGGACGCGGGCGAGGCGCCCGACGCCGACGGTGACAAGCCGGACCGCGAGGACGTGATCGAGGGCTACGCCAAGATCGTCAAGCAGACCGGCGAGCAGTCCGGTCTCGACATGCCGTCCGACATCGTCGACAAGGTCGTCACCTGCTTCGTCGACGCGGTCTACGACGACGCGTCGGTCAAGACGCTCGAGGCGCTCGAGGACGGCAACGCCGCCGGCATCGACCCCGCCGACATGGCGCTGTTCACCGATGCGCAGACCACCTGCCAGTCGGCCGTGAGCTGATCGACCGTCGTACGACGCATGCAGCGGAGTCGGCCACCGGCCGGCTCCGCTGCCGTCATTTCCGGCTCACGCCCGGAGCTCGCCCACGTCCTCCGCGTCGCCCTGGAAGTAGCTGTCGAGCAGCCACTGCGCCCGCCGGCCGCCCCAGCGGGCGAGCCGGTCCGGGCCACCGGGCAGCCGCTTGAGCACCCGGTAGCGCAGCGTGTTGAGCGGGACCAGGTAGGCGTGCGCCCACGGCGGCCGCATCGGCAGGCCGAGCTCACGCATGCTCTCGGGGCCGAGGAAGACGGTGAGCATCGAGAGCAGACGCTCTCGCTCGTAGCGGGCCCGGAGCGGCTGCAGCGGGGCCGGCCAGCCGGGGTAGCGACGCAGCGCCTGCGCCTCGACGACGGCCTGCGCCAGCTGCGGCCCGGCGTCGGTGAGCGGTCCCTGGGCGAGCAGCACGTGGTAGTCGATCCGGTGCCGCTCCCACTCGTCGTCGACGAGGAAGTCGGGGTGGACGCCCATCAGCCAGCCGACATATCTCCACAGGTGCATCAGGGCCCGCGACTCCGAGCGCGAGACCGGTACGCCGAGCGCGCGCGAGCCGATGATGAGCACGCCGTCGAACAGGCCGAGGGTCGAGGCCTGGTCGGCCTGGTTGATCGGGAGCCCCCACTGCGCGGTGTCCCAGCTGTCCTCGAACGCGTGGTTGACGAGCGCGTGCATGAGCCGGACGTGGACGGTGAGTCGCCAGCCCTCGCCGGGCGCCCTTCCGTCGCGCGGCGCCGCGAGCGAGCCGGGGTCGGTGAGGCTGGCGCCCCACTTCTGGGTCTCGGCCAGGCGGCGCAGGGTCTGCGCCCCGGTCAGGCCGCCGGTGGCGACGAGCAGGTCGGTGGGGCCACCGAACCGGTAGCCCCCGACGAGGGAGAGCTGGAGCAGCACGTCCTGCGCGTTCTGCCCGAGCCGGCGGAAGACCCGGGCCCCCTCCTCGACGAGGTCGCGGTCGAGCCAGTCCGGGTCCTGCTCGACCTCGGACAGGAAGGCGACGAGCGCCGGCGGTGCGTCGGGCACGGCGGCCAGGCCACCCTCGAGCGCTCGGCGGAACTGGTCCATCCGCACCCGCCCGGCCTCGTCCCCTCGCAACCGGATCGCGTCCGCGAGCGCCGCCCCGAGCTCGTCGCGCTCGAGCATGGCCCGCCCGATCCGCTCGAGCAGCGCCTCGTCGGTGCCGCGCACCCGCCCGACCACCTTGAGCGGTCGCCCGAGGCGCACGTTGCGCTCGCCGCCGGCGCGGAACCGGGTCGGGAACGGCTGCGGCAGGGATGCGCCGGAGGCCGGCGCCACGTGGGTGCTCATGTCCTCATCCTGACGCGAGCGAATGCTCGCATTCAACTCGTGAATGGCAGTATGCCCTCATGGAGTCGACCCAGCTGGACCGCCTGCTGCTCGCCGTCCAGGAGCTGTCGCTGGCCGCGGACCTCGCCGCGGTGCAGCAGGTCGTGCGGACCGCGGCCCGCGAGCTGGCCGCCTGCGACGGCGCGACCTTCGTGCTGCGCGACGGCGCGCAGTGCTACTACGCCGACGAGGACGCGATCGCCCCGCTGTGGAAGGGCCACCGCTTCCCGCTGGAGGCGTGCATCAGCGGCTGGGCGATGCTCAACAAGCAGCACGTCGTCATCCCCGACATCTACCTCGACGACCGGATCCCGCACGAGGCGTACCGACCGACCTTCGTTCGGAGCCTGGCGATGATGCCGGTGCGCACGCTGGACCCGATCGCCGCGATCGGCGCCTACTGGGCCGAGCACCACACGGCGACCGACGCCGAGGTCGCGCTGCTCCAGGGCCTGGCCAACGCCACCTCGGTCGCCCTCGACAAGCTCGCCGTCCACGACCAGCTCGCCTCCGCCGTCGCCCTGCGCGAGGCCACCCACCACCTCGCCACCACCGACGAGCTCACCGGCTTGTGGAACCGGCGCGGCTTCTTCGAGCAGGCCCGCATCCGTTGGACGCCCGGGAGCCGCGCCGCCGTCGCCTTCGTCGACCTCGACGGCCTCAAGGTCGTCAACGACTCCGACGGCCACAGCGCCGGCGACGCCCTCATCCGCCGCCTCGCCACCGCGCTGTCCACCGCCGTCCGCGAGACCGACGTCGTCGCGCGCCTCGGCGGCGACGAGTTCGCCGTCCTCGCCCCCGGCCTCTCCCCCGACGACCTGCACACGCGCCTCGCCGCAGCCGTCGGCCGCCGGGCCAGCGTCGGCACCGCCGCGGTCACCGACGTGGGCCTCCTCCCCGACGCGCTGCTCGAGGCCGACGCGCAGATGTACGCCGCCAAGCGCCGCCTGCTGACCAGCCGCACCGCCTAGGAGATCGACCCTCTACAGTCCTGACGTGCGCAAGGCCCCGCAGCAGGCCCGGTCCCGGGAGATGGTCGAGCGGATCGTCGCTGCCGGCCGCACCGTGCTCGTCGAGCGCGGGTACGACGCGTTCAGCACCAACCGGGTCGCGACCGTCGCGGGCGTCAGCCCCGGCTCGCTCTACCAGTACTTCCCCGACAAGGCCGCGATCCTCGAGGTCGTCATCGACCGGTACTGGGAGGAGGTGGCCGACCGGGTCGCCGCCTCGCTGGCCGACCGCATCGGCGAGTTCGGGCCGGCGATGGTGCGCGCCACCGCGGACGCGCTGCTCACCGCGCTCGAGGCCGACCGCGAGCTGCTGCGGGTGGTCGCGGAGGAGCTGCCGGTCCAGCGCAACCGCGAACGCCGGGCCGCCCTGGAGCGCCGGGTCCGTGAGCTCATGACGACCTACCTCGCCGCCCGGCCCGACAGCAGCACCCGGCCGCACCCGGCGGTCACCGCGTGGGTGGTGGTCCTGGCGATCGAGAACCTCGCGATGCGCTGGGTCCTCGACCAGCCGGCGGCGGTCGGCCGCGACCAGCTGCTCGACGAGATCCTGGCGCTGGTCGGCGGCTACCTGTCGGCGTGACCGCTGAGGGCCATGCCGACGCCGAGCCCGATCACCGCAGCGTCACTCCTTCGGGGACTCCGGGTCGTCGTCGGCGGCCGGCTCGTCGCCGTACACGCCGGCGTCCTTGGCCCGGGCTGCGGTGCGCAGGCTGCGGTTCAGGGCGTACCCGATCACGGCCACCGCGACGATCAGCAGCAGGAAGATCCAGAACGCCGTCCAGCCGGCCACGATGTTGGTGTCCTGGTCGACCGGCTTGTCCTTGGCAGCCACGGCGGAGACGACGGTGGCGACGACGGCATGCATGACGCCAGTGTGTCAGGCGTCGGGGGTGACGCCGGCGAAGAGGTCGTCCTCCGGCGTCGGGGACGCGACGTGGCTCACCACGAGCTCGAAGTCCTCGGTCGGCCAGACCTCCTGCTGCAGCTCGCGCGGGATCGCGAACCAGAAGCCGTCGGGGTCGATCTGGGTGGCGTGCGCGAGCAGCGCCTGGTCGCGCACGCCGAAGTAGTCGGCACACGGCACCCGGGTGGTGATCCGGGCGTCCCACTCGGGCTCCGGCTTCCACTCCTTGAGGCGCTCCTCCCATGGCGACTCGAGGCCGTGCTCGAGCATCGCGTCGTGCAGCGCCTGCATCCGCGGGCGGTTGAACGAGTGGTGGTAGTAGAGCTTCAGCGGCTGCCACGGCTCCCCCGCGTCGGGGAAGCGCTCCGGGTCGCCGGCAGCCTCGAAGGCCGCGACGCTCACCTCGTGGCAGCGGATGTGGTCGGGGTGCGGGTAGCCGCCGCGCTCGTCGTACGTCGTCACGACGTGGGGCCGGAACTCGCGGATCTGGCGCACCAGCCGCTCGGTCGCCTCCTCCAGCGGAACCAAGCCGAAGCAGCCCTCCGGCAGCGGCGGCTTCGGGTCGCCGTCGGGCCAGCCGGAGTCGATGAAACCCAGCCAGGTCTGGGTGATCCCGAGGATGTCGCGGGCCCGCTCCATCTCCTGGCGGCGCACCTCGGTGATGTTCTCGAGGATGTCGGGGCGGTCCATCTTCGGGTTGAGGATCGACCCGCGCTCGCCGCCCGTGCAGGTGACGACGCGGACCTCGGCTCCCTGGGCGGCGTACATCGCCGTCGACGCGGCACCCTTGCTCGACTCGTCGTCGGGGTGGGCGTGGACGTGCATCAACCGCAGCCCGGAGCGGTCGGTGGCGGGCGCGTGGGAGGTGGGCATGCCCACCATCGTAGGGATGGGGGCCGTGGGACCATGGAGGGGTGAGCACCTCCCCCGACGACCTGGCCCAGCGCTACGGCGCGCCGACCCGCGGGCGGCGCACGACGGTGGTGGTCGTCGCGGTCGTCGTCGCGGTCGCCTTCCTCGGCTGGCTGGTCTGGGCGATGCTGTTCCACGCCGACCCCGCCGTCTCCTCCGAGGAGATCGGGCACGAGGTGGTCGACGACCACACCGCCACGATCCGGGTCCGGGTGACGTACGGCGACGGGCCGGTCGACGCGACCTGCGTGGCCCGCGCGATCTCCCACGACAAGACCGTCGTGGGCGAGCAGAGCTTCACCCCGAGCCGCGACGACGCGGTCGTCCAGGAGGTCACCCTCCGCACCGAGCGCCGGGCCACCACGGTCGAGTGGATCGGCTGCAAGGCCGCCGGACAGCCGAGGTATCGGTAAAGTAGAACTTTCTGTACCCGCACGGGTACGCGAACGAGCAGTGCAGGAGCACCCATGACGCAGACCGACCAGAGCGGCCAGAACACGATCTGGCTGACCCAGGACGCCTACGACAAGCTGCAGGCGGAGCTGGAGCACCTCCAGGGCACGCGCCGCGCCGAGATCGTCGCCGAGATCAGTGCTGCGCGCGACGAGGGTGACCTGAAGGAGAACGGCGGCTACCACGCCGCCCGCGAGGAGCAGGGCAAGAACGAGGCCCGCATCATCCAGCTCAAGGACATGCTGCGCCGCGCCGAGGTAGGCGAGACGCCTCCCGACGACGGCGTCGTCGAGCCGGGCATGGTGGTGACCTACAAGTTCGAGGGCGATGACGACGACGAGGCGGAGTCCTTCCTCCTCGGCGCGCGCGAGATCGACCCCGAAGGCCTCACCGTCTACTCGCCGCAGTCGCCGCTGGGCCAGGCCATCAACGGCCGCAGCAAGGGCGACACCGTCTCCTACGAGGTGAACGGCAAGACCCAGACCGTGATCATCCTCGACGCGAAGCCCTACGCCGGCTGATCCACAGGCTGCTCCGGACCGCCGGCCTCCCGCTCGGGAGCCGGCGGTTCGGCCATTTCGGCCAGGTGCAGGATCACGGCGTTCGCCGCCGCCGCCAGCGGTACGGCGACCAGCGCGCCCGCGATCCCCGCGACGAGCACGCCGCAGGCGATCGCCAGGATCACGCCGAGCGGGTGCAGGGAGACCCAGCGCCCGAGCAGGAAGGGCTGCAGCACGTGGCCCTCGAGCTGCTGGACGCCGATCACCACGGCGAGCATGAGCAGCGCGGTGACCGGCCCCTGGTCGACCAACGCGACCAGGATCGCGACGCTGCCGGCGATCGTGGCGCCGATCATCGGCACGAAGGCGCCGAGGAAGACCAGCACGCCGATCGCGAGCACGAACGGCACGTCCAGCACCGCGGCGCCGATGGCGATGCCGATGGCGTCGACGAGCGCGACCACCACGGTCGCACGGACGAACTGGACGAGCGAGAGCCAGGCGACCCGGCCCGAGCTGTCGACCCGCTCGCGGGCGGCCCGCGGCGCGATCCGCACGACCCACGACCAGATCCGCTCGCCGTCGGCGAGGAAGAAGTAGGTCGCGAACAGGGCGATGAAGAATCCCGCCACGACGTGGCCGAGGGCGGCGCCGACCTCGGTGACCTGGCTGACCACCTCGCCGTCCTGCGAGCGCTCGCGGATCATGTCCTGGGCGCTCTTGATCCAGTCGTTGATCTGGGAGTCGCTGGCGTTGAGCGGCCCGTCCTTGAGCCAGCCGCGGATCTCCTCCAGGCCCTGCACCGTGGAGTCGGCGAGGTCGTTGGCGCCGGCGGCGACCTGCTGGCCGGCGAAGGTCAACAGCGCGCCGACCACCACGAAGCCGGAGATGACCACGAGCAGGGCGGACAGCCCGCGCGGGATGCCGGCGCGGTTCACGCCCTGCGCGAACGGCGCGGCCAGCGCGCTGATCAGGAGCGCCACCGCGAGCGGCACGGTGACCACCGCGAAGTAGCCGACCAGCCGGAGCAGCAGGTAGCCGGCGCCCGCGATCAGCAGCAGCCGCCAGGCCCAGCCCGCGGCGAGGTCGAGGCCGTAGGGCACCTCCGCGCGGCGCAGGTTGGACGGACCGGTGGAGAACGACGGCGCCTCGTGACGACGTCCGTCGCGCTCCTCGCGCAGCAGCGCCCACTGGTGGGCGAAGCGGCGGAACAGGCGCGCCTCCCGCTCCCCCTCGTCGGGACCCAGCGGCGGCTCGTTCTCCTCCGCCTCCTCGACGGCGCTCTCCTCCGCAGCAGCGGTGGTCGGGTCCTCGGGTGCGGTCGGGCCGTCACTGGTCACCCGGTCAGGCTAGACGGTCCGCTCAGGTCGTGGAGGCGAGCGCCCGGTCGAGATCGGCGAGCTGGTCCTCGGACGTCTCGATGCCGACGCTGAGCCGGACCAGGTCGGCCGGCACCTCGAGGTCGGTGCCCGCGACGCTGGCGTGGGTCATCCGCCCGGGGTGCTCGATGAGCGACTCGACGCCACCCAGCGACTCGCCCAGGGTGAAGACCTTGGTGGCCGCGCAGATCGCGAGCGCCTGCTCCTCGCCGCCCTTGACGCGGAAGGACACCATGCCGCCGTACCGCCTCATCTGGCGGCTCGCGACGGCGTGGCCGGGGTGGTCGGCGAGGCCGGGGTAGATCACCTGGCTGACCGCCGGGTGCTTGCCCAGGAAGTCGGCGACCTTCTCGGCGTTGTCGCTGTGGCGCTCCATGCGCAGCGCGAGGGTCTTCAGGCCGCGCAGGACCAGCCACGAGTCGAACGGGCCCGCGACGCCGCCGATGGAGTTCTGGTGGAACCCGATCCGCTCCGCCAGCGCGTCGTCGTCGACCACGAGCGCGCCGCCGACGACGTCGGAGTGGCCGCCGGCGTACTTCGTCGTCGAGTGGACGACCACGTCGGCACCGAGAGCCAGGGGCTGCTGGAGGTAGGAGGACGCGAAGGTGTTGTCGACGACGAGCAGCGCGCCCGCGTCGTGGGCGACGGCCGCCAGCGCCTCGATGTCGCCGATCGACAGCAGCGGGTTGGTCGGCGTCTCCACCCACACCATCCGGGTGACGCCGGGCTTGATCGCGGCGCGGACCGCGTCGACGTCGGTCACCGGCGCCGGGCTGTGCTCGACGCCCCAGACGGTGGCGACCTTGTCGAAGAGGCGGAAGGTGCCGCCGTACGCGTCATTGGGCAGGACCACGTGGTCGCCCGGCTTGCACAGCGCCCGGATCAGGGTGTCCTCGGCGGCGAGCCCCGACGCGAAGGCGTACCCGTGCGCGCCGCCCTCGAGCGCCGCCAGGGTCGACTCCAGCGCGGTGCGGGTCGGGTTGGCCGAGCGGCTGTACTCGTAGCCGTTGCGCAGCCCGCCGACGCCGTCCTGGGCGTAGGTCGAGGTCGCGTAGATGGGCGGGATCACCGCGCCGGTGGTCGGGTCGGGTGCGTAGCCGGCGTGGATGGCCCGGGTCTCGAAGCCGGCGCCGTCGAGGTGCTCGTCGATGTGGTTGTCGCTCACCGTTCGAGCCTACTCAGTCGGCGACGGCCCGTGACCAAAGCGAGCATTCGCTCGTTTCCGCGATGTGACCGCCCTCACCCGGCTCCTCGCCGCCGTCGTCCTCCCCTGCCTGCTCGCCGTCGGTGCCGTGGCCACCCCGGCACCCGCCTCCGCCACCGGGTACGACGACCCGGACCCCCTGCGCGGCCTGCTCCTGCCGCCCCTCGACGCCGTGGTCGCCCTGCTCGCGCCGCTGCCGGTCCCGGCGACGCCGTACACCGGTGACGTCTGCGCCGACGGCGCGGACGCGTGCATCGACGACGTGGTGGCGCGGATGGAGACGCGGCTCGACGGGCTGGCGGGCAGCTGCTCCCACAGCGCGATCTTCTCGCTGGCCTACCTCCGGGTGACCGAGAACGTCCGCGACGCGGTGCGCAGCGGGTACTTCGCGGACCGGGCCTGGTTGAACCGGGTCGACGCGGTGTTCGCCGAGATGTACTTCGACACCACGAGCCGCTGGGAGGCGGGCGAGCGGACCGGGATCCCGGCAGCGTGGCGGATCGCGCTCCAGGCCGAGGACGACCGGGCGATGAGCGGGCTGGGCAACTTCCTGCTCGCGATGAACGCGCACATCAACAGCGACTTCCCGCGCGTGCTCGCGACCGTCGGCCTGTCCGGGCCGGACGGCAGCCACAAGGCCGACCACAACCGCTACAACAACCGCCTCGACAGCCTCTACGCCCCGGTCTTCGCCGAGGAGGCAGCGCGCTTCGACCCGACCTTCGACGACATCGACGCCGGCACCGCCGAGGAGGCGGTCGCGGGCGTGATCATGCGTGGCTGGCGGGAGATGGTCTGGCGCAACGCGGAGGCGCTGGTGCTCGCGCGGACGCCGGCGGCCAGGCGGCTGGTGGAGAAGGAGATCGAGGTCTACTCCGCGCTCCAGGCCCAGCTGATCCGGGCGGTCTTCGTCGCCAAGCCGGCCAAGCGCGACGCGTGGTGCGCCGCGCACGGCTGAGACTTGCGCCCGAGGAGACAATGGGGACATGTTCTCCCGCCGCAAGACCGAGATGGTCGACCCCGCCGAGGCACTGCCCGGCCGCAGCACCCCGGCGTTCCCGCTCCCCGCCCAGCACGAGGTGCTCGACGCCCCGCTCGTCACCGACGACGTCCCCGACGGCCTCGAGGTCGCGATCTTCGGGCTCGGCTGCTTCTGGGGGGCCGAGGAGATCTACTGGAAGGTGCCCGGGGTCTGGTCGACCTCGGTCGGCTACGCCGGCGGGGTCAGCCCGAACCCGACGTACGAGGAGGTCTGCAGCGGCCGCACCGGCCACACCGAGGCCGTCCGGATCGTCTTCGACCCCGACCAGGTCTCGTACGCCGACCTGGTCAAGCAGTTCTTCGTCGTCCACGACCCCACCCAGGGCATGCGGCAGGGCAACGACATCGGCACGCAGTACCGCTCGGCGATCTACTTCACCACGCCCGAGCAGGAGCAGACCGCCCGCGAGCTGACCAAGGTGTACGGCGACGAGATCGCCCGCCGCGGCTACGGTGACATCACCACCGAGATCGAGCCGGCCGGTGCCTACTACTACGCCGAGCCGCACCACCAGCAGTACCTCCACAAGGTGCCCAACGGCTACCGCTGCCACGCGAACACCGGGATCGCCTTCCCCGAGACCGCCTGAGCACGCCGCCGCGTGGCCCGTTCGGGCCATGGTCAGTGCCGCGCCGCGGGTGCGATGGTCGGAGGATGGCCGAGGACCCGGTGACGAGCAACCCGGACCACTACGCGGTGGTCTTCGAGAACGACCGTGTGCGGGTGCTGGAGTACCGCGACGAGCCGGGTGCGCGGACCACGCCGCACGCCCACCCGGACAGCGTGATGTACACGCTGTCGTCGTTCCGCCGCCGGCTGGTCGCGGGCGAGCAACAGCGCGAGGTGGAGATGGCGGCCGGCACGGTGGGGTGGTTGCCGGCGCAGGAGCACCACGGCGAGAACATCGGGGACACCCCGACCCACGTGCTGTTCGTGGAGCTCAAGGAGCCCGCCGGCGGGAGCGGGGTCAGCGTCCTGGGCCCGGCGCAGTAGCGGCCGTCCGGCTGCCGGGTCCGCCGAATTTTACCGTCGCCGTCCGGAGCGACCGGTGCCACCGCGGTTAGCGTGACGATCCCCCCAGTCACACGAACCCAGGAGTGCAGATGCGGAACAAGTCCCACGACACCGACGCCCGTCCCTCCCGCGGCAGCAGCCGCGCCACCGTCGCCCTCGTCATCGCCCTGCTGGCGCTGGTCGCCTCGACGACCGGCGTGGCGTACGCCGCCGAGAAGGCGGCGAAGAACAGCGTGGTCTCGAAGAGCATCAAGAACGGCCAGGTGAAGAACAAGGACCTCGGCGCCAACGCCGTCACCAGCGACAAGATCGCCGACGGCGCCGTGAAGGCCTCCGACGTCAACATCGTCACGGTCCAGACCACGTCCGCGGTCCTCGGTGACGTCGACGGCAGCACGAACGACGGACCGAACACCGACATCATCGAGGCGATCGCCCAGTGCCCGGCAGGCACGAAGGTCATCGGTGGCGGCGCGGAGTGGGTCGGGACCGGCGACACTAATGACAACACCTACCTCCACTCCAGCACCGTCTCCGGGAACGGCTGGAAGGCGAAGGGCATCAACGACATGGGGGCGCAGGGCAACGTCCAGTTGCAGGTGACGGCGCTCTGCCTGTCGTGACCTCTCATTGACGAGGGCGGGTCGCACGGCGGCCCGCCCTCGCAGCTTTTTCCGGCCCCCGGTTGTCCCATGCCCGACAATGGGGCCATGGCTGACCTCCCCCGGAAGGCCGCGGCGCGCACCGCGCGGCTCGCGGCGCTCCCCCTCGGGTACGCCGGCCGCACGGCCGTCGGCTTCGGCAAGCGCCTGGGCGGCGCGCCGGCCGAGGCGGTGATGAGCGAGATCCAGCAGCGCACGGCCGAGCAGCTGTTCAAGACCCTCGGCGAGCTGAAGGGCGGCGCGATGAAGTTCGGGCAGGCGCTGAGCGTGCTCGAGTCCGCGCTGCCGGAGGAGATGGCGGCGCCGTACCGGGAGCAGCTCACGCGGCTCCAGGACTCCGCTCCGCCGATGCCCACCCAGACCGTGCGCACCATCCTCACCGAGGACCTCGGCGCCGACTGGAAGGAGCGCCTGGTCTGGCTCGACGGGGCGCCGACGGCGGCCGCGAGCATCGGGCAGGTCCACGAGGGCAGGTGGTACGACGGCCGGCGGGTCGCGGTGAAGGTCCAGTACCCCAACGCCGGCGAGGCGCTGCTGGCCGACCTGCGCACCCTGGCCCGGGCGGCCCGGGCGATCGGCCCGCTCATCCCGGGCGTCGACATGAAGCCGCTCGTCGAGGAGGTCCAGGCCCGCGCACGCGAGGAGCTCGACTACGACCTCGAGGCCGAGGCCCAACGCGAGTTCGCGCAGGCGTTCCGCGACGACCCGCTCATCGTCGTCCCCGACGTCGTGGCGGTCGGTCCGCGCGTGCTGGTCACCGAGTGGCTCGACTCCGCCGGCTCGCTGGCGTCGGTGATCGCCGACGGCACCCGCGAGGAGCGCGACCACTACGGCGAGGTCTTCACCCGGTTCCTGTTCTCCGGGCCGGCACGCACCGGCCTGCTCCACGCCGATCCGCACCCCGGCAACTTCCGGGTGATCCCGAACGACGACGGGACGCCCGGGCGGATCGGGGTGCTCGACTACGGCGCCGTGGCCCGGCTCCCGCAGCGCGGGCTGCCCGCACCGATGGGCCGGCTGATCACGCTGTGCGCGGCCGGCGACGGCGACGCGCTCATCACCGAGCTGCGGGCCGAGGGCTTCCTCAAGGACCGGATCCGGATCGAGCCGGAGCTGCTGATGGACTACCTCGCGCCGTTCGTCGACCCGACGCTGGTCGAACGGTTCCGGTTCAGCCGGGAGTGGATGCGCGAGCAGTTCCAGCGGATCAACAACCCGAGGGACCCCGCCTACACGGTGAGCATCAAGCTCAACCTGCCGCCGTCGTACGTCCTCATCCACCGGACCTGGCTCGGGGGCGTGGGCGTGCTCAGCCAGCTCGAGGCCGAGGCGCCCTTCCGCGCGATCATGGAGGAGTTCCTGCCGGGGTTCACCCCGGCGTGAACCTCAGCCCGGATCCACCGCTCAGTCGTCGGTGAGGCAGTAGACCCGGCCGACGGGGTCGGCGAGCACGGTCCAGTGCCGGTGCTGCGCGAGCACCCGGGCCCCCAGGCCGAGGTGCCGCTCGGTCTCCGCCGCGCGGTCGGTCGTCGACCAGTCGAGGTGCGCCCGCACGTCCCCGGTGTCGTCGGCCCCGAGCCGCTGGAGCAGCAGCCCGAGGGGTTGCCCCTGCGGCGCGACGAGGAAGCGGAAGTCCTCGGTCACCGAGGAGGCGCGCTGCCGCCAGCCGGTGACGGCGGCCCAGAACCCCAGCTCCCTGTCGTACGACGCCCGCGGCACGTCGATCGCGACCTGGCGCACCCGCGACGCGGACCCCGGCGCGTGCACCGTGGGTGCGGGGCAGGCGGCTGCGGCGTGGTCGACGAAGCAGAACACGAAGCCGGCGGGCGAGGCCATCACGACGTACCCGCGGTCGGCGACGATCGTCGCCCCGGCCACCCGGGCGGCGTCGGCCGCGGCGAGCGGGTCGGCGACGTGGAGGTCGAGGTGGATCCGGTCGGCGCCGGCATGGCGGCGCTGCACCTTGAGGTACGGGTCGCCCCCGGGCGGCAGCAGCGAGGCGAACTCGTCGTGCGCGCCGCGGGGCGGCGAGACGGCGTACCCGGTGGCCTCCTGCCAGAAGCCCACCGTCGCCTGGTGGTGCTCGGGAGCGCTGTCCAGGAACGCGGTGATCCAGAACGGGTGCATCAGGCGGTCAGCCGCCGACCGGCGCGCAGTCGTGGCCGCAGCCGTCGGGCGGCAGCGGGCCGTCGGCGTGGGCGGCGGGCCGGTGCAGGACCGCGGCGGTGGCGGTGACCACGACGTCCTCGCCGTCGGCCGCGGCACTGCCGTCGACGAGGAGGGTGTAGCCGTGACGCTCCAGCGGCGGGAACACCACCGTCACGGTGGGGTTCTCGGCGAGGTTGCGCAGGGTGCCCCGGCCCGGCCCGGCGATGCGCAGGGTGCCGTCGTCACCGGCGACCGGGTCGACGGTGACGACCTTCACCTGCGGGGACGACGTGCTCAGCAGGTAGCCGCTGTCGAAGTCGGCCAGGGTCTGGCGCAGGTCCGCGGGATCCACCGGGATGCTCATGACGTCAGGTTACGGCTCACCACAGACCGAGCACACCGCCACCGATCCGCACGACGAACGCGCCCACCACGGCGATGAAGAACAGGCGCACGAAGCGGGAGCCGCGCGCGACGGCGGTGCGGGCACCGAGGTAGCCGCCGACCAGGTTGCAGGCGCCCATCACCAGGCCGACGTCCCACAGGACCGCGCCGTGCGGCACGAAGAGCAGCAGGGCGCCGACGTTGGTCGCGAAGTTCGCGAGCTTGGCCTTGGCCGAGGCCTGGAGGAAGTCGTAGCCGAGCAGGCCGACCAGGGCGAACACGAAGAAGCTGCCGGTGCCCGGGCCGAGGATCCCGTCGTAGCACCCGATCACGAATCCGACGCCCATCGCGGCGGCCAGGTGGCGGTGGCCGGCGAAGCGCAACGCGGTCTGCTCGCCGAGCTGGGGCCGCAGCAGGACGTAGCCGCCGACCACGACCAGCGCGACCAGCACGATCGGCTCGAACGCCTCGCGCGGGAGGTGGGAGGCCAGCAGGGCACCGGAGAAGGCGCCGGCCAGAGCGAGCGCCATCAGGGGCAGCGCGGTGCGCAGGTCCGGGCCGATACGGCGGTAGTAGGTGAGCGAGCTGGCCGCCGTACCGCACACCGAGGCGATCTTGTTGGTCGCCAGCACCTGGACCGGGCTGGCCCCCGGCAGCCCGAGCAGGATCGCCGGCAGCTGGACCAGTCCCCCGCCACCGACCACCGCGTCGACGAAGCCGGCCGTGAGGGCGGCCAGTGCGAGCAGCGCGATGACGGTCAGGCTGAGGTCCCCCACGGCGGCGACTCTACGAGGACCAGGCGAGGTCGACCTTCGGGCGGTCGTCGTAGTCCTCCGCGACCTCGCGCGAGGTCCTGGTGCATTCCGCCCGGAGGTGGACCTGGACCTGGCCAGGATCGATCCGGAGGTTCAGCACCAGCTCGCCCTTGGTGGCGCTGAGCGCCACCTTGTTGTCCGGGTCCTCGACCGTCCAGCCGTCGGCCTCCAGGAGGCCGACCGCGGTGGCCGTCGCCTTCTCCTCGGTGAGCTCGCCCGAGGAGCCGAGGCGCAGGAAGTCGTTCAGCACCACGCCACCCGGCGAGAGGTCGTCGCCGCAGACGGTGAACGACCGGGTGCCCTCGGCACCTGTCAGCACGAGCGCGTCCGCGATGTCGTGCAGGACGCCGGCGCGGGCGTCGTCCGCCGCCCGGACGACGTCGTCGACCGCAGTGCGGCCCGGCTCGTCGTCGCAGCCGCTCAGGCCGGCGGCGAGCAGGAGGACGAGCGGCAGTGCCACGGCGTTCCCGAGCAGGCGCACGCTCACAGCCTTCCACCGAGCTTCGAGTGCTCCCAGGCCCACGTGGCGGCGTCGGCGAGTCCCTCCGCGGCCGTCGCGCCGCCGGCCGCGACCAGGAGCTCGGGCAGGGTGAGGTGCCCGCCGCCCGGCGCGCCGCGGGGCGGTTGCTCGGTGACCTCGTCGTCGGCAGCGGCGACGACGTGGGCGACGTTGGCGAGCGAGGTGCCGGTGAAGTACGACGTGTGGTTGTGGAGCAGCTCCTCGGCCCGTAGCTCGCCGTCCCCGGTCTCGAACCGGGTGCCGCCGAAGGCGATGTCGGCCGGGTCGTGGCCGAGCGCGCCCAGACCGCCGCGGTCGCCGTTGCCGAGCAGGGACACCGGGTCGTGGTCCTTGCTGCCGACCCACACCTCGGCGTCGGTGAGCTCTCCGGCGGTGCCGGCCGGGACGCCCGGGCTGCCGAGCAGGACGGCGTCGTCGACCGGGAGTCCGTCGGCCAGGGCGTGACCCACGGCCGTGGAGCCGTAGCTGTGGCCGATCGCCGTGAGGTGGGCCGGCGGGCCCTGGTCGGAGCCGCGCACGCCGTCGACGAAGTCCGAGAGGCGCTCTCCGCCGTCCTCGGCCTTGCCGCTGAGGGCGACGCTGTCGAAGTCGGCCTGCCCGAGCGGGTCGAGTGGGTCGAGCGGGTTGCCGCTCGGGGCGTCGTAGTCGGCCCAGTAGACGGTCGCGACGCTGCCTCGCTCCTCGTTGACCGCGGCCTCGTGGAGGGCGAGGGTCTTGTCGAGGTTGGCCCCGACGCTGGAGGTGTCGGTGGTCAGGCCGGGCACGTTGACCGAGACGTGGTCGGCAGTGTCCGGGTCGCCGAAGCCGACCGCCACGCCGCCGTCGCCGGAGTGCAGGTCGGGCGTGGCGGCGAGCAGCGTGGTGAGGTGGGCGCCGCTGTCGTCGGTCAGGCCGGCGTGCTCGTCGAGCGCGTCGTCCACGGACCTCGCGTTGTCGAGGATCCGCTCCTCCCTGCCCGTGAGCTGAGCGTCGTCGTCGCGCTCGCCGTAGTAGTCCAGGTCACGGGCGAGCTCTCCGCGGTTGGCCTCGTCGCGGTCGGCCATCGGCACGCCACCGGTGTTGCCGACCAGGCCGGGGTGCTCGGTGGTGAGCGCCTCCTGCTCGGCACGGCGCAGCCCGCGCCACCAGGCGGCCAGCGCGACCGGGTCGCCGCGGAGACGGCGCAGCTGCCGGGCGAGGTCGACGGTGTCGGGCCGCGCGGGCCGGGCCGCCGCGGCCGCGCCCTCCGCGAGGCTGTCGACCCGCTGCAGCGCGGCGACGAAGTCGGCCTCGACCCGGGTCCGTGCCGCCTTCCAGGCCTCGATCCGGTCCCGCAGCGCGCTCGCCCGGCGATGGAGCAGGTCGGCACGCCCCTGGAGCTCGGCCAGCCGGCTGTCGTCGGTCGCGGCGGCCACGTCCGCGACCAGCACGTCGATGCGGTCGTTGACCTCGGCGCGGTCGGCGTTGATCCGGCCGCGCCGCACGAACAACCGTGCGAGTCGTTCGCCGAAGCGATCCGCAGCCGTGACGGCGCGGTCGAGGGCGGCCTCCCCGGCATCGAGGCGGACCGCGACCCGGGTGGCGGCGTGGTCGTGGGCCTGCGCGGAGTCGCCCGCCCATGCCGGCGCCGCGATCGACGCGGCCCAGCCCTGGACGTTCTTGACCGCGATCGCGGCGGCGCGCAGGTCGGTGGCGAGGTCCTGGGCGCCGGCCGGCGTCGAGTCCAGCGGCGGGCACGGCGGCACGTGGACGGGGACGTGGACGAGGGTCACGGCCAGCTCACCTCGTCCACGACCGCGTCCCGCTGGGCCCACGGGAGCAGCGCGCGCAGCCGCTCGGCCTGGGCCTGGTCCACGAGGACGAGCAGTCGTCGGAAGAAGACGAACTCGTCGGCGTACCCCTGCGCGCACCGGGCCACGGCCTTGACCTCGTCGACCCACGGGTCGGCGAAGGCCGTGACCGCCGCGGCGACGGCGTCGGAGAGGTCGACGGTCGAGATCTTGGCGAGGCGGCGCCAGGCACCGTCGAGCTCGTCGGCAGAGGCGTCCCAGCGGTCGCGGGCGGCCTTGAGCACGGCGTACGGGACATCGAGGGTGATCGTCATGCACGTCGGGCTGCCCGAGGCCACCGGCCGGGAAACGACGAGTTCCGGTTGTCCACAGGGACCCCGCGATCCCCGCTCAGGTACGACGGATCAGCCGACCCAGAAGCCGCGCGAACCGAACCAGTCGCCGTAGGTCCCCGGGCCGGAGCCGTGTCCGCTCCGGCCTCCCCGCCGTGAGCCGAGGTACGAGCCGACGACGGCCGCGCCCAGGTCGTCGGACTCGGGGGCGATCACGGAGCCTTCGACGCGGCGGGCCATCGACTCGATGAACCGGGCCAGGCCGGGGTCCTCACCGAGCCGGAAGAAGGTCGTCTGCGCGCCGAGCCGTCGGGCGTTGTCGAGCTCGCGGACGGCGAGCGCGATGGTCATCGGGTGCGGCGGGTAGGAGAAGAACACCTCGCCGCTCGACTCCAGGTGGGAGGTCGGCTCCCCGTCGGTGACGATCAGCAGCACCGGCTGGGCGTTGGGGTGCTTGCGGAAGTGCCGGTTGGCGAGCAGCAGCGCGTGGTGCAGGTTGGTGCCCTTGGCCCAGCGCGCGTCGAGGGCGGTGAGCTCCTCGATCCGCATGGTCTGGGCGTGCCGGCCGAAGCCGATCAGCTCCAGGCTGTCGCCGCGGAACCGCGAGCCGATCAGGGTGTGCAGCGCGAGCGCCGTCTGCTTCATCGGCACCCAGCGTCCGTCCATCGCCATCGAGAACGAGGTGTCGACGCACAGTGCGACCGCCGCCTGGGTGCGGGCCTCGGTCTCGGCGACCTCGACGTCGTCGATCGCCAGCAGGCGACCTCCCGGGTCACCGGCACGGCGCAGGACGCCGTTGAGCATGGTCCGGGGCAGGTCCCACGGCTCGGTGTCGCCGAACTCCCACGGCCGGGTCGCGCCCGACAGGTCGCCGGCCGCGCCGGCCTGGCGCAGGTCGCGCTGGCCCTGCCGTCCCGACATCCTCTGAGCCACGTCGCGCAGCAGCGCCTTGCCGAGCTGGCGCATCGCCTTGGGGGTGAGCCGCAGCTCGCCGTCGAAGCCACGCTCCATCGCGCCGGACTCGCGCAGCGCCTTCTCGAGCTCCTGGAGCTTGCGGGCGTCGACGGCGGCCTCGGTGCCGAGCTGGCGGGCGAGCTTGTCGAGGTCGACGTCGTCGAGGCGCGCACCGCCGTACGATTGCGCGAGCTGGTCGGCCAGCGCATCGAGGTCGGCGAGATCCTGCAGGACGCCGGTGCCGTCGCCGAGGCCGAGGCCCTGCTCGCCATTGCCGAACTGCTCGGAGCCGCCCCAGTCCTCGCCGGGGCGCAGCGACATCAGGTTGGCGTCGAGCCGGTCGAGCTGCTCCATCAGCGCCGGCGAGCCGAACGCCTGGGCGGAGAGCTGCATCAGCTCGGCCCGCTGCTCGGGGGTCATCGAGTTGAGCATCCGCTGGGCCGCCGCGGAGCGCTGGGCGAGCGCGTCGAGCAGCTCGTCGATGTCCTGCGGGTCCTCGGGGAAGTGCTGGCCGTGCTTGGCCATGAACTCCCGGAAGTCCTCGGGCGTGTCCTCGCCGCGGGCGTGCTTCTCGAGCAGCTCGTTCAGGTCGCCGAGCATCTCGTTGATCGCCTGCCGGTCGGCCTCGGTGGCGTTCTCGAGGGCCTGCTTCATGCCGGCGAAGCGCTGGTCGAGGAGCTCACGGCCGAGCAGGTCCTTGATCTGCTCGAACGCCTCGCGCGCCTCGCGCGACTGCCAGTCGTAGTCGCCCAGCTCGGTGACCGCCGCGGCCGGCGAGTCGGGCAGGCCCTGCAGCCGCATCTCGCGGAACGCGCGGTCCCCGTCGTCCATCATCGCGTCGCGCGCGAGCTGCTTGCGCTCCTCGAGGACCGCCTTCTCGAGCAGCTCGCGCACCTCGTCGAGCGTGCCGTCGAGGTTGTGCCGCTGCAGGAGGTCCCGGCGGCGCTCGGCCACGCGGCGGGCGAGGTCGTCGAGCCCGGCCTGGTCCTGGCCGCCACGGCGCAGGAACTCCCGCATCGCGCGCTCGGGGCTGTAGCCGGCCATCACGTCTTGGCCGATCGCGTCGAGCGCCTCGGCGATGTCGACCGGCGGGGCGAGCGGGTCGCCGCCGTCGTAGCGGCGATAGCGGCTCATGACAGCACCCGGCGTACGTCGGCGCCCTCGCGCAGCGCCCGTGGGATCTCGGCGACCTCCTCGACGACCTCCAGCAACAGCTGCACGGTCTCCGACGGCGCCGTCGTGTCGAGGGCGATGTCGTAGGCGATCCCGGTGGAGGTCCACACGTCGTCGAACCCGCCGTCCGCGGTCACGCGGACGCCGTTGACCGGCACCTCCAGCCGTCGGGCCTCGCGGTAGGTGTCGTTGAGCACGCACAGCGCCACGGCGAGGTGGAGCACCTGGGCGCCGTTGGTCACGGGGCCGGCGAGCACGCCCTCCTCCGTCCAGGCGTGCGGGAGCACGACCCCGTCGCCCTCCGGGTCGCGGAGAGTGCCGGAGGAGACCCGGACGCAGAACGGCGAGGGATCAGCCATAGACCGTCTCCACGCCGTCGGAGTCCTTGCCGATCTTGCGCGCGAGGAAGAGCCCCTCGAGCGCGAGCTCGATCGCCGCGGCCCGCTCTCCGTCGGTGCGGCCGCCGCCGGCCCCGTTGACGCGCTCGCAGACCTGGTCGTAGAGGTCGGACTCGCCGAGCACGGGCAGTCCGGAGAGCACGTCGCGCGCGGTGACCTGGCCGCCGGTGACGACGGTGGCACCGTCCTCGATGGCGTCGACGAGCAGCGCGAAGTCGAGGCCGCGGAACCGCTCACGGACGGTCTCGGCGGTGGCGGTGCGCAGCAGGTGAGTGAGGATCTCGGCCTCGCGGCCCTCCTCGCCGGACTCGAACTCGATCTTGCCGCCGAGCACGTCGACCGCGGTCTCCAGGTCGACGACGCGTGCGACGGCCCGGTCCTCGCCCTGGATCGTCGCCCGGCGCAGGGCCGCGGCGGCGATCGTCTCGGCGCCCGCGATGGCGAACCGGGCGGAGACGCCGGAGCGCTGGTCGACCGCACTGGACTCGCGCAGGTTGCGGGTGAACCGGGCGAGGATCTCGACGAGGAAGTCGGGGACGTCGACCCGGTCGGGCAGCAGGTCGGCCTCCTGCCGGATCACGGAGATCTCGGCGGCGAGGGCCTTCGGGTAGTGGGTGCGGATCTCCGCGCCGAAGCGGTCCTTGAGCGGGGTGATGATCCGGCCGCGGTTGGTGTAGTCCTCGGGATTGGCGGAGGCGACGACGAACACGTCGAGCGGCAGCCGCAGGACGTAGCCGCGAATCTGGATGTCGCGCTCCTCCATCACGTTGAGCATCGCGACCTGGATCCGCTCGGCGAGGTCGGGCAGCTCGTTGATCGCGACGATGCCCCGGTGGGAGCGGGGGATCAGGCCGAAGTGGATCGTCTCCGGGTCGCCCAGCGAACGGCCCTCGGCGACCTTCATCGGGTCGACGTCGCCGATCAGGTCGGCGACGCTCGTGTCGGGGGTGGCGAGCTTCTCGGCGTACCGCTCGTCGCGGTGGCGCCAGGAGATCCGCAGGTCGTCGCCGTACGCCGCCACGGCGGCCTTCGAGGTCACGGTGACCGGGTCGTAGGGGTGCTCGCCGAGCTCGGAGCCGGAGAT
Organism: Pimelobacter simplex; assembly: GCA_016803235.1. GTDB lineage: Bacteria > Actinomycetota > Actinomycetes > Propionibacteriales > Nocardioidaceae > Nocardioides > Nocardioides simplex_A. Next base: position 7,819 of record JADCLI010000027.1, on the reverse strand, counting down.
GACCGGGGTCCACTCGTCGAGCAGCCCCACCAGGGTGCGCAGCAGCCGGGTCTTGCCCTGGCCGCGCTCGCCGAGGAGGACGACGTCGTGGCCGGCGATGATCGCGCGCTCCAGCTGTGGGATCACGGTGTCCTCGAAGCCGTGCAGCCCGGGCCAGGGGTCCTCCCCCGCCGCGAGCCGGGCGAGCAGGTTGTCGCGCAGCTCGGCCCGCAGGTGCTTGTGCTGGTGGCCGGAGGCACGCAGCTCGCCGAGGGTGGAGATCGTCGGAGCCGTAGTGGTCACCGTCTCACGCTACTGCGGCCCGCAAGAGGTTTCCTGCCCCTAGTCTGTGGCTCGTGGCGATCATCGTCGGGATCCTGGGCGTCCTGGTGGTCGGCCTGCTCGGCCTCGTGCTCGCCTTCGCCCGCGACCGCGGGCAGCTGCAGCGCCAGCTCGCCGACACCCGGGCCCACGTCGCCCAGCTCGAGTCGGACCTCGACGCGGCACTGCGTCCCCCGCCGCCGACCAACTCGGCCGAGCGCGCCGTGCGCCGGGTGATCCGGACCGCGTCGAGGGTCCGCTCCCACGGCATCACCGGCCTGATCCAGAGCACCGTCGACGAGCTGCAGACCTGGGCGAGCGACGACGAGCGCGCCGACATCCTCAACATGGCCGCCTCCGACGGCACGGTCACGTTGTTCTTCTCCGACATCGAGGACTCGACGCCGCTCAACGACCGGCTCGGCGACGCCACCTGGGTCAAGGTGCTCGCCGCCCACGACCGGGTGCTGCGCACCCAGATCGAGAAGTACCGCGGCCAGGTCGTGAAGACCGCCGGCGACGGGTTCATGGTCGCCTTCCGCGACACCGAGGCGGCCTGCCGCGCCGCGCTCGGCATCCAGCGCGACCTGCCGCGCGACGTGACGTTGCGCCGCTACGGGCCGATCCTGGTCCGGATCGGCGTCCACACCGGCCAGGTGGTCGCCCGCGACGGCGACTACTTCGGTCGCAACGTCGCCATGGCGGCGCGGGTCGCCGACCTCGCCCACGGCGGCGAGATCCTCGCCAGCGACGCGGTCCGCGAGGCGCTCGACGACGACGCCGCCGTGGTCCTCGTGGAGCGCGACGCGGTGGAGCTCAAGGGGCTCGCCGGCGAGCACGTGGTCTGGGAGATCCTCCCGCCGGCGTAAGCTCGTCGAGTACGCGCGAGCGCCAGCGAGCGAGGTATCGAGACGCGCCACCGAGCGTCTCGATACGCCCACGCCCTCGTTCCTCGGGCGTGAGCTACTCGACGAGCTGAGGGCTCAGACCGAGAGGATCACCGACGAGCCGTGGCCGAACAGGCCCTGGTTGGCGGTGATGCCGACCTTGGCGCCCTCGACCTGGCGCCCCTCGGCGCGGCCCTGGAGCTGCCAGGTGAGCTCGCAGACCTGCGCGATCGCCTGGGCGGGGACGGCCTCGCCGAAGCAGGCCAGGCCACCGGACGGGTTGACCGGGATCCGGCCGCCGAGGGTGGTGTCGCCGGCGCGGAGCAGGGCCTCGGCCTCGCCGCGCTTGCACAGCTGCAGGTCCTCGATCCAGTCCAGCTCGAGCGCGGTCGAGAGGTCGTAGACCTCCGCGACATCGACGTCGGAGGGGTCGATGCCGGCCTCCTCGTACGCCGCCTGGCCGATCGACTCCTTGAAGGTGCGCTCCGGCACGCCGGTCACGGCCGAGGAGTCGGTGGCGAGCAGCGGCATGTCGATGACGGTGTTCGGGAAGGTCGGGGTGACGGTCGAGACGGCGGCGACGGTGACGGGCGCGGCGATGCCGTGCTTCCTCGCGTACTCCGCGCTGGTCAGCACCACAGCCGCGGCGCCGTCGGAGGTGGCGCAGATGTCGAGCAGGTGCAGCGGGTCGGAGACCATCGGCGAGGCGAGCACCTCCTCCACCGACGACTCCTTGCGGAACCGGGCGTAGGGGTTCTCGAGGCCGTGCCTGGCGTTCTTGACCTTGACCTGGGCGAAGTCCTCGGCGGTGGCGCCGTACAGGTCCATCCGGCGGCGCGCGTAGAGGGCGAAGTACGCCGGGTTGGTCATGCCGAGCAGCCGGAACCGCAGCCAGTCGGGGTCGTTCCAGCGCTCCCCGGCGTTGGGGGCGAGGAAGCCCTTGGGCGTGGTGTCGGCACCGACGACCAGCGCGACCTCGCTCATGCCGGCCAGGATCCGGGCCCGGGCGGTGTCGATGGCCTGGGCACCGGTCGCACAGGCGGCGTACGACGTCGCGATCCGCGCGCCGTTCCAGCCCAGCGCCTGGGCGAAGGTGGAGCCGGCGACGTAGCCGGCGTACCCGTTGCGGACGGTCTCGCCGCCGACGACGAGGTCGACGTCGGCCCAGGCGATGCCGGAGTCCTTGAGGGCCTCGCGGGCGGCGTGCACGCCGTACTCCGTGAAGTTGCGTCCCCACTTGCCCCAGGGGTGCATGCCCGCACCCGCGATCACGACGCTCATGCGTTGTCCCCCTGTCCGGTCACGGGCTTCCAGCGGTAGATGGTGCGCTCCCCGCTCTCGTCGACGTCGAGCGTCTCGACGACCAGCTCGACCTCGGTGCCGACCACCAGGTCGGCGACACCGAAGCCGTCGGCCACCTGGCCGAGCACGACGATCCCCTCGGGCAGCTCGACCGCGGCCAGCGCGAACGGCTGGAACGGGTCGGTCGGCGCGACGTACGGCGCCGGCGGCTGGTACTGCGCGTCGGTGTAGGACCACACCCGCCCGCGCCGCGAGAGCTCGACGGCGTCGTGCTCGGTGCCGTCGCAGGCGGGGTTGCGGCAGTAGAAGGCGGCGGCGCCGGCGTCGCTGGACACCGGCGGGAACACCACGTTGCTGCACGACGTGCAGCGGGAGGCGAGGAGCCGGGGCTCGTCGCCGGTGGTGAACCAGCCCTCGATCACGGGGGTCGCGGTCATGGAAGCTCCCTGAAGTAGAACGTGTTCCTATTCTACCGGGAGTCGGCGCTCAGCCGGTGCGGAAGTCCCGGCCACCGAAACCGCCGGCGCCCACCTCGACACCGAACGGGATCCGGTACGCCGTCTCCGCCCGCGCCTCGCCGCCGAACCAGCGGGTGCGGACCAGGTCCACCTGCGCGACCGGCCAGGTCGTGTCGACGAGGTCGCCGAGCACCTCCGGTCCGGACAGCATCCGGTGCAGCGGGGAGCCGGCCGGCGCGGACGCGGCCGAGGCGACCACGACCGCGGGCCGGAACCCGCGCCGGTCGACGTAGACGTGAATCCGCTCGGCGGCCGTGCCGACGGCGCGGGCGACGGCGGCGAGCGTGCCCGTGTCGCCGTCGAGCACGACCGTCACGTCACCTCCTGTGACCTCCACACCCGCCGGGTGCACGACGACCGGCGGCAGGTCCGAGAGGCACTCGGCGAGCACACCGGCGAACCGGCCCGCGTCGCGGTCGAGGACGTTCCCCAGCCCGGCGATCGGGACGTCGACCCGGCTCGGCTCCACGGACCGGATCCCCGGCAGCTGGGTCAGCCGGCCGCCGAGCGCGCGCAATCGATCCACCGCCTCGGGCGGCGGGACGAACGCGGCGCGCAGCATCATGAGGATCCCTCCGGCGTACCCATCGGCAGGGAGGTCGGGCGGTCGAGCCGAATGCCGGGACTACTCGCCCGGGTCGGGGTTCCCCTCCGGCGGCGGAGCCGGCTTCTCGCACTTCACCGTGTCCGAGGGGGTGTAGACGGTGTGGAACTTCTCGGTGTGGTCGACCGCGCTCTCGCCGTGCTTGCGGAAGATCCGGGTGACGTCGACCTGGAAGCCGGACCAGCCGGTGTGCGGCTCGCAGTCCGGGGTGGTCAGCGTCCGCGTCGCCGGCGGCACCTGCGCGTAGCGGCCCGAGGTCGTCGACTCGATGTCCCACGTCTTGGTGGACCACATCTGGACGGTGACCTTGCCCTGGCGCGACCAGGTGCTCGGCACCACCCAGGCGTGGATGAGCACGCCGTACTCGGTGTCGTTCTGGAAGCGCAGGTCGACCGTCGGCCAGGCGACGGTGGCCTCGCGCCCGACCGGGTAGCGGTCGATGTAGAACGAGTGCGGCTTGTGCTGGATGTCCTTGAGCCCCGCGAAGAACATGGCGTTGAAGGTGGTCGTCGCCATCTGCGAGACGCCGCCGCCGAGGTCCTTCTTGAGGATGCCGTTGCTGATGATGTAGCCCTCGGTGAAGCCGTTCTCGGCGGTGCGCTCGCCGACGATGCCGTTGAGCGAGAACTCCTCGCCGGGCTTGAGGAGGGTGCCGTCGATCAGCTCGGCGGCGCGGCCGATGTTGACGTTGCGGTAGTCGGCGTGGGGGTAGTAGGTCGAGAACTCGGAGACCTTCTCGACGATCCCGAGGTTCTCCGCGTCCTTGGTCGTGAACGCCGCGTCGGTGACCTGCGCGGTGACCGGGCCGCTGCGCGCGCCCTCGGGGGCGGTCAGCAGGCCCAGGAAGACCTGCGCGGCCTCGCCGGAGTCGAAGGTGACGCCGGGCTTGGCCGGGACGACCTTCGGCCTGCCCTTCTTGTTGAGCTTGACGGTGGCGTCGACCGGGGCACCGTTGGCGGTCGCGCCCTTGACCAGCTCGGTGAGGGCCGCCTCGTCGACGGCCGGGACCAGCTCGCCGTTCTCGGGCTTCATGGACAGCACGGGCGCGAACCTCGTCGGCGTCAGCTTGACGTCGTTCTCGCCGAACTGCAGCGTCACCGCGTTCGCCATCGCCGGGTTGGCGAAGGCGTCGAGGGCCTCGGCGACGTCGGCGGCGTCGATCTCGGGCTGTGCCGGTGCGACCTCCAGCTCGACGGCCTTCTCCCCGGCCAGGAAGGCGGCGGTGATGGCGGCGCGGGCCTTGTCGCGGTCGACGGCCTGCCCCGCCTGGGGCTGGGTGGTCTGCACGCCCTCGGCCGTGAACGTGACGGTGCCGTCCTGGGGTGGGGTGCCGAGGCCGTCGGAGAGCTCGGCCAGCTTCGCGTCGAGCAGGTCCTCGTCGACGTCGACCACGGCGTCGACCTTGCCGCCGCCGGTGAAGTAGTCCCACTGGCGCGCGGGGCTCCACGAGTCACCGGCACCGGCGGCGTCGACGGACGCCTCGTAGTCGATGGCCAGGCCGATGTCGCCGGGCGCGACCTCGGCGTCGTTGGCCTTGCCGGTCGCTCCCTGGCGGCCGACGCTCACGGTGATCGGCGCGTCCGCGCGCGAGCCGAAGGTCTCCTCCAGCTCGGCGATCGCGGCGGCCCGGGTCAGGCCGCCGACCTCGACGCCCGAGATGGTGGTGCCGGTCGGGACCTTGTCGCCCGCCACTGCGTGCGCGGCGGCGTACCCGCCCCCGGCGAGCAGGAGCAGCACCACGATGACGGCGACGACGATCCGGCCGCCGGGCCGCTCGGCCTTGGCGCCCGTCTCCCCGCCCGTGTCAGAGTCCCAGAACGTCACCGCGACATCCTAAGGAGGGGTTGCTCACCGTTCCGCATCCGCAGCCGTGGCCGGACGCTGCGAGAACCCCACGAAGCCGGCACCGAGGACCACCGCCCCGGTCGCGAGCAGCAGGTAGCCCGACGCGTCGCCGGCGATCACGTAGTCGCCCTCCGGCCGCTGCACCGTCGCCGCGCCGAGGACCGCGACCCAGCCGAGGGCGAACGGCAGCCGCCGCCACCAGCCGCCGGGCAGGGCGACCAGGCTCGCGGCGGTCGCGGCGATCCCGAGCCCCAGGCCCCAGCCGTAGCCGTGCAGCGCGACGGTGCCGAGGCCCACGACGGCACCGAGGACCAGGCAGCCGAGCGCGACGAGTGCGCGCACCGACGACTACTCGGCGGGGATGCCGGCGAAGAGGTCGGTCTCCCAGCCCGTCTCCGGGTCGAGCGGACCGGCGACACCCTGCACCAGCCGGTACTGCTCGCGCCCGAAGGCCTGGGCGCCGACGTTGTTGGACAGCGCGAAGAACGGTCCGTCGGTGGTGATCTGGGTGGCGTGCGCCCGCAGCGCGTCGAGCTTCTGCTCGACGTGGTCGCCGGCGTCGACCTCGCAGGTGATGTCCTCGTCGGGCCGGAACATCGGCGGCAGGTCGCCGTCGGGGTCCATTCCCTCGAAGGTCGTGGTGTCCCCTGCCTCCCGCAACCGGCGCAGGCCCTCGCGGATCCGGCTCTCCGAGATCGCGCCCCAGTAGATCTTCGTGATCGCCCAGGCCTCGCCCAGGTCGCGGCGGTACGACGGCGCCGCGGCCAGCTGGGCGGCGTACATCGCGACCCGGTGAGCCTGGATGTGGTCGGGGTGGCCGTAGCCGCCGAACTCGTCGTACGCCACCAGCACCTGGGGGCGCACCTCGCGGATCACCTCGACCAGGTGGGTGGCGGCCTCGGTGAGGTCGGCGTGCCAGAAGGCGTTGGCGTGGATGTCGTCGGCCGCGACCGCGTGGCCGTCCTCGTGCCACTTCATGCCGGAGTCGCGGTAGGTGCCGAAGCCGCCGAGGAAGCGGTGGTCGGTGACCCCGAGCGCCTTCATCGCGGCGTCCAGCTCGCCCCGGCGGTGCTCGCCGAGGCGGTCCTCCTTGTCGGCGGCGAGGTGCTCGAGCTCGGGCACCAAGATCTCGCCCATCTCGCCCGCGGTGCAGGTGACCAGCGTGACGCCGCGACCCTCCGCGACGTACTTCGCCATGGTGGCGCCCTGCCCGATCGACTCGTCGTCGGGGTGGGCGTGCACGAGGAGCAGCCGGTGGGCGGCAGTTGCGGTCATGAGGACGAGCGTAATGATGGGGCCCATGCTGAACCTCGGACGCCTCGCACTCGTCGCGGCCGTCGCCGGCACCTCGCTCTCGGGCTGCGCCCTGCTCGACGGGAGCTCGCGGCTGGAGGAGGCGTTGGAGTACCTGCCCGCCGACGGCACCACCGTCACCTTCGTCGACCGCGCCGAGCTCGCCGAGCGGGTCGGCGACGGGGACCCGGAGTCGGCGTACGGCACCGAGCTGAGCCGGTGGACCGCGGTCATGGCGGACGCCGCCTTCGACGACACGGACGTCGAGTGGGAGGCGGTCGCGACCTTCGGCGACGGCCTCGCGCGGGTCTGGCGGATGTCCGACGACCTGGACTTCGAGGCCGTCGGCACCGACCTCGAGGACGCCGGGTTCGAGCGCTCCGGCTCGGCGGACCGTCCGGTGTTCACCGCCGACCTCGCCGACGCCGACGAGACGGGCCTGGTCGGCGGCCGCTACCCGGCAGCGCCGCTGCTGAGCCTCGCCCTCGTCCCCGACGAGGAGCTGATCGTGTCCGGCTCCGACGTCTCGGCGTTGCTGGACGTCGTCACCGACGACTCCGACTCCCTCGCCGACGCCGGCACCTTCACCGAGCTCGTGGACGAGGCCGACGACCAGGACGCGCTCGAGTACGCCGGGCTGACCGTCGATCCCTCCTGTGGAGGGTCCGGGCGCACCAGCCCCGAGCAGGCCGCCCAGCAGTACGAGGGCCTGCGTCAGCCCGACGCCGGCATGGCGCTGTTCGTCACCGCCGACGACGTCACCGGGGTCCGGCTGTTCGGGGACGAGGAGGACGCCGCGGCAGACGCCGAGGCAATGGCGACCTACCTCGACGAGCGCGCCGACGTCACCGGCTTCGACGCCTCGGTCGAGGTCGAGGCCGACGACCGGGCGGTGCTGGCCGAGGCCGGTCCCGACGACCGGCGGACCATGGCCCAGGCGTGGCTGCGGGCGGATGGTCCGTTCGCCTGCCCGGTCTGAACCTCACTCCGGGCGCTTGATCCGCTTCGGCGCGTCCGGGAGCGGCAGCGCGAACCCCGCCTTCGTGGGCGGCATGCCCGGGTCGCCGGCG
>JADCLI010000026.1 GCA_016803235.1 Pimelobacter simplex | reverse complement strand
CCGCCGAGGAGCCCACCCGATGACCGAGCAGACCCCCGTGGCTGCGCCGTACGACGTCCTGTTCGAGCCCGTGCAGATCGGGCCGTTCACCACGAAGAACCGCTTCTACCAGGTGCCGCACTGCAACGGCATGGGCTACCGCGACCCCAGCGCCCAGGCCTCGATGCGCAAGATCAAGGCCGAGGGCGGCTGGTCGGTCGTGTGCACCGAGCAGGTCGAGATCCACGCGACGTCCGACATCGCGCCCTTCATCGAGCTGCGGATCTGGGACGACCAGGACCTGCCCGCGCTCAAGCGGATCGCCGACGCGATCCACGAGGGCGGCGGCCTGGCCGGCATCGAGCTGGCCCACAACGGCATGAACGCGCCCAACCAGCTCAGCCGCGAGACCCCGCTCGGTCCGCAGCACCTGCCGGTCGCGCCCGACACGATCGCGCCGGTCCAGGCCCGCGCGATGTCGAGGCAGGACATCGACGACCTGCGGCGCTGGCACCGCAACGCCGTGCGCCGCTCGCTGGAGGCCGGCTACGACGTGGTCTACGTCTACGGCGCCCACGGGTACGGCGCCCCGCACCACTTCCTCTCGCGTCGCTACAACAACCGCACCGACGAGTACGGCGGCTCGCTGGACAACCGGATGCGCCTGCTCAAGGAGCTTCTCGAGGACACGATCGAGGAGGTCGCCGGCCGCGCCGCCGTGGCCTGCCGGATCACGGTCGAGGAGGAGGTCGACGGCGGCATCACCCGCGAGGACATCGAGGGCGTGCTTCGTGAGCTCGGCGAGCTCCCGGACCTGTGGGACTTCGCGATGGGCAGCTGGGAGGGCGACTCGGTCACCTCGCGGTTCGCGCCGGAGGGCCGGCAGGAGGAGTTCGTGGCCGGGCTGAAGAAGCTCACGACCAAGCCCGTCGTCGGCGTCGGCCGGTTCACCTCGCCGGACGCCATGGTGCGCCAGGTCAAGGCCGGCATCCTCGACCTGATCGGCGCCGCCCGGCCCTCGATCGCGGACCCGTTCCTCCCGAACAAGATCCGCGACGGGAGGCTGAACCTGATCCGCGAGTGCATCGGCTGCAACATCTGTGTGTCCGGCGACCTCACGATGTCGCCGATCCGCTGCACCCAGAACCCCAGCATGGGCGAGGAGTGGCGCCGCGGCTGGCACCCGGAGCGGATCCGCGCCAAGGAGAGCGACTCCCGCGTCCTCGTCGTCGGCGCCGGCCCGTCCGGCCTCGAGGCGGCCCGCGCGCTCGGCGTGCGCGGGTACGACGTGGTGCTGGCCGAGGCCGGCCGCGACCTCGGCGGCCGGGTCACCCAGGAGTCCGCGCTCCCGGGGCTCTCGGCGTGGGGCCGGGTGAAGGAGTACCGCGAGGCCGTCCTCGCCGAGCTCCCCAACGTCGAGATCTACCGCGAGAGCCCGATGACGGGCGAGGACATCGTCGAGTTCGGCTTCGAGCACGTCATCACCGCCACCGGTGCCACCTGGCGCACCGACGGCGTCGCGCGCTTCCACACCACGCCGCTGCCGGTCGCCGAGGGCGCCCAGGTGCTCGGGCCGGACGACCTGTTCGCCGGCCGCCTGCCCGACGGCCGGAAGGTCGTCGTGTACGACGACGACCACTACTACCTGGGCGGTGTCGTCGCGGAGCTCCTCGCGCAGAAGGGGTACGACGTCTCCATCGTCACCCCCGCTCCGCAGGTCTCCTCGTGGACCAACAACACCTTCGAGATCAACCGGATCCAGCGCCGGATCATCGAGAACGGCATCACCCGGGTCCTCGACCACGCCGTGGTGGCGGTCGGCGCGGGCGGCGTGCGGGTCCGCGAGACCTACACCGGCGCCGAGCGCGACCTCGACTGCGACGCCGTCGTCATGGTCACCGCCCGGCTGCCCAGGGAGGAGCTCTACCTCGACCTCGTCGCCCGACGCGACGCCGGCGAGATCGCCTCGGTGAGGGGCATCGGCGACGCCTGGGCGCCCGGCACCATCGCTGCCGCCGTGTGGTCGGGACGGCGCGCGGCCGAGGAGTTCGACGCCGTGCTGCCCTCCAACGACGAGGTGCCGTTCCGTCGCGAGGTCACCCAGCTCGCCTGAGGTGCCGGTGGTTGAGGTGTGAGGCGCGCCAGCGCCGAGCCTCGAAACCTCTGGCCGTGATGCAGCGACTGTGCCGGGCCACGTCGGGTGCATCGGGCTGGGTGGGTTCGAGGCCCGTCGCCGGCGCTCCTCGCACCTCGACCAACGTCAGTAGAGCTCGGGCCGTGTGTCGGTCCACAACGCGGCGTTGTGCTCGTCCGCGTCCGCGATGCCTGCCGCGAGGTCGACCGTGCAGGTCACGACCGCGGGGCCCCCGGCGTCGTGGCGCGCGGCCTCGCACACGATCGTTCCGTCGGGCGCGATCACCCGGCTGCGGCCGAACATCGCGGCAGCGCCCTCGCCGCCGGCCTGGTTGACGGTGATCCACCACTGGCCGTTGGCGAGCGCGTGGGCGGGGTGCAGCAGCTCCCACCAGCGCTCGGCCCCGGCCTCGTAGGCGGCGGGCATCACGACCACCCGGGCGCCGCGCTCGCGCAGCGCGCGGGCGTACGCCGCGTGGTCGCCGTCGAAGCAGGTCGCCATCCCGATCCGGCCGAAGGGCTCGGTGTCGAACACCGTGGCCTCGGATCCCGCCGCGAAGACGGCGTCCTCGGCGGTCGCCCGGTAGAGGTGCGCCTTGCGGTGGCGGGCAACGATCTCGCCGGACGGGTCGAGGACGAGGGTCGTGTTGTACGTCGTCCCGTCGGCCGGCTCCGGCACCGACCCGGCGAACAGCCAGATCCCGTGCTCGCGCGCGGCCGCGGCCAACGCGTCGCTGCGCGGGCCCGGGACCGGCTCGGCGGCGGACGCGACGATGGAGCCGAGCCGCGGGGCGTCGTACCCACTGGCCCAGAGCTCCGGCAGGACCACCAGCTCGGCTCCGCGGGAGGCTGCCTCGGCGACCAGCGTCAGGGCGCGCTCGAGGTTGGTGGCGGGCTCACCGGGGACCGCGTGCCACTGCACGAGGCCGATCGTGACGCGCTCCTGCACGGCTGCTCCTGGGGCTCGGAGGGGAGGGGAGACGCCTCATCCCATGTGGCGGCGCAGGTGATGTCAATGCGCCAGGTCATCGATTTTGCCGATGCTGAGCAACGAAAACCGGTGTTGGTCGACAGCACCGCCCGAGGCCTACGGTGAGCGGGATCACGGCCCAGAGGGGGACCCATGCACGACGACGCGATCGAGACCACCCTGACGGTGGAGAAGCGCACCATCGACCACATCCCGGTGACCGAGCGGCACGGCAAGGCCCGTGACCTGTTCACGATCTGGTTCGGGTCCAACATCATGCTGCTCACCGTCGCCACGGGTGTCGTCGCGACGGCCGTGTACGGCCTGCCGATCTGGGCCGCGGTGATCGCGCTCGTCGTCGGCCACGCCCTCGGCGGCGTCGTGATGGCGCTGCACGCCGCGCAGGGCCCGCAGATGGGCGTGCCGCAGATGCTGCAGACCCGCGCCCAGTTCGGCTCCTACGGCAGCCTGCTGGTCGTCGTCCTCGTGATCTTCATGTACGTCGGCTTCTTCGCCTCCAACATGGTCCTCGGCGGTCAGGCGGTCTCCAGCCTGTTCGGTCTGGACGAGACCGTCTCGATCATCGTGATCGGCCTGGTCAGCGTGGTCGGCGCGATCGTCGGCTACCGGATGATCCACACGCTCACCGGCCTGATGAGCCTGGTGTCCGGGGTGGTCCTGGCGCTCGCGTTCGTGTGGGTCCTCGTGGTCAACGACCTGCCGACCGGCACCTTCCACTCCGACGGCGCCACCCTCGCCGGCTTCATGGGCACCGTCTCGCTCGCCGCGCTGTGGCAGATCGCCTACGCGCCGTACGTGTCCGACTACACCCGCTACATGCCGCGCGACACCGGCGTCCGCCCGGCGTTCTGGGCGACGTACGCCGGCGCGGTGCTGGGCTCGTTGTTCCCGATGATCCTCGGCGCCGTCGTCGGCGCAGCCCTGCCCGAGGCCGACACCGTCTCCGGCCTGCAGGAGCTGACCCACGGCGTGGGCGGCCTGGTGATCGCCGTCTTCGGCATCGGCATCGCCTGCACCAACGCGATGAACCTCTACTGCGGCGCGCTCTCCACGATCACCGTCGGCCAGACGATCTTCCCGAGCTGGGTGCCCGGCGCGGCCGCGCGGGGAGTGGTCTCGGCGGCGCTCTTCCTGGCCGCGGTCGTGATGGCGCTCGCCGGCAAGGACAACTTCCTCGTCAACTTCACCAACTTCATGCTCCTGCTGCTGTGCGTGCTGGTGCCGTGGACCGCGGTCAACCTGGTCGACTACTACCTGCTCAAGCACGGCGAGTACGACATCGACTCGCTCTTCGAGCGCGACGGCGGCCGCTACGGCCGGTTCAACCTGATCGCCGTGGGCTGCTACTTCCTGGGCATCGCGGTCCAGGTCCCGTTCCTCGTGACGACCAAGTACACCGGGCCGATCGGCGAGAGGCTGGACCACGTCGACATCTCGTGGATCGTCGGGCTCGCCGTGATCTGCCCGCTCTACCTGTTCCTGATGCGGCGGTTCAGCCGGTTCTCCGGGCACCGCCCGGTGCTGGAGGCCGCGTCGCAGGGCGGCGTCGCGTGACGGTCTTCGACTACCTCGTCGTCGGCGGCGGTACGTCGGGCAGCCTGCTGGCCGCACGGCTGAGCGAGGACCCGGGCGTCACCGTGGGCCTCCTCGAGTGGGGGCCGGACGACGAGCACGAGCCGCGGGCGCGGGAGCTGCGCCGCTGGGCGGAGATGCTCGAGGGCGAGTACGACCTCGACTACCGCAGCGTCCCGCAGGAGCGCGGGAACTCGGCGATCCGCCAGGCCCGGCTGCGGATCCTCGGTGGCTGCTCCGACGGCAACACGATGATCTCCTGGCGCACCCTCGCCGCCGACCTCGACGAGTGGGTCGAGCGTGGCGCCGCCGGCTGGGACGCCGAGACCGTCCAGCCGTACTTCGAGCGCCTGCGCACGCCCATCCAGCCGGTCGCTCCCGAGGACCGCAACCCGATGGTCGCCGACATGGTGACTGCCGCGGCGGCCGCGCTCGACGTACCCCTGCAGGAGGCGTGGAACGACGGTCGCCTCGACAAGCGCGCCGAGGGCGCCGGGTTCTTCGAGGTCGGCTACACGCCCGAGGGCAACGTCCGGTCGTCGACGTCGATCCACTACCTCCACCCGGCCCGGGCGACGCGTGCGAACCTGCGCGTCGTGCTGAACGCCCGGGTGGAGCGGGTCGAGGTCGTCGACGGCCGTGCCACGGGCGTGTCCGCCCGCATCGACGGCGACCTGGTGCGCTTCTCGGCGCGCCGCGAGGTGATCCTCTGCGCCGGCGCGATCGACACGCCTCGGCTGCTGCAGCTCTCCGGCATCGGCCCGCGCGCCGTCCTCGAGGAGGCGGGCGTCGAGGTCGTCGTCGACCTGCCCGGCGTGGGGGAGAACCTGATGGACCACGCCGAGGGACTGGTGATCTGGGAGCTCGCGGAGACGCCGCCGCCCACCTGCGCCAGTGGCTGGGACGCGGGTGCGCTGGTGAGCATCATGGAGCCGGACGACCGGCCCGACGTCCTCATGCACTTCCCGGTCGAGCCGTGGGCGGTGCACGCCGAGGCGTACGGCGCCCAGCTGCCCGAGCGGATCGTCTCGATCGCCCCCAACGTCGCCCGGCCCGCGTCGCGGGGCCGGGTCTGGATCACCTCCGCCGACGCCGAGGCGCCCCCGGCCATCGACTACCGCTACTTCACCGACCCCGAGGGACGCGACGAGGCCGTGCTCGTCGCCGGCGTCCGCCTGGCCCGCCGGATCGGCGCGGCCGAGCCGTTCGCGTCCCGGCTGGTCCGTGAGGTGTTCCCCGGCCCGCAGGTGCAGACCGACGAGGAGATCAGCGAGGTCGCCCGGGCCACGCACCAGACGGTCTACCACGTCTCCGGCACCTGCAAGATGGGCGCGGACGGCGACCCGACCGCGGTCCTTCGCCCCGACCTGACCGTGCGCGGGGTCGAGGGTCTGCGCGTCGTGGACGCCTCCGTCTTCCCGCAGCTCGTCGCCACCAACCCGGTCGTGACCGTGATGATGGTGGCCGAGCGCGCAGCCGACCTGATCTCGGCCCGCGAGTTCGTCGAGTAGCCCGAGCCCCTGGGCGAGGGCGTATCGAGACGTGGGTGAGGCGTCTCGATACGTCGCTCGCTGGCGCTCGCTCCTACTCGACGAGCTCGGTCGAGTGGCCTGTGCCGAGTTCGTCGAGTCGATACGTCGCTCGCTCCTACTCGACGAGCTCGGTCGAGTGGCCTGTGCCGAGTTCGTCGAGTCGATACGTCGCTCGCTCCTACTCGACGAGCTCGGTCGAGCTTGGTCGAGCTTGGTCGAGTGGCCTGTGTCGAGTTCGTCGAGTAGCCCGAGCCCCTGGGCGAGGGCGTATCGAGACGGGGGTGAGGCGTCTCGATACGTCGCTCGCTGGCGCTCGCTCCTACTCGACGAGCTCGGCGAGCTCGGTGCGCAGCTCGGCCACGATCTCCAGCTGGTGCCGCAGCGTCCGCTCGGACGGCTGCTGGGCGACGAAGGTCTCCTCGAACGGGTCGACGACCTCGGTGCGAATGCCGGAGAGCGTCTCGACGATGGCCAAGCCGCAGAAGGGGACCTCGGACTCGGCGTACCCGCCCTCGTGGACGGCGACGACGCGGCCCTGGCACACCTCGTCGGCCAGCTCCATGACCGTCGCGGTCATCTGACGGAAGCTGTCGGCGTACAGCAGCTGGCGGGCCAGCGGGTCGACCATGTTGGCGTCGAGGCCGCTGGCGATGACGATCAGGTCGGGGGAGAAGGCGCGTAGTGCGGGCAGCACGATGTCGCGCATCGCGGCGAGATAGGTCTCGTGGCCCGATCCGGGCGGCAGCGGGACGTTGAGGTTGTAGCCCTCGCCGGCGCCGGACCCGCGCTCCTCGGTGCCGCCGGAGTCCACGGGGAAGCAGTTCTCCTGGTGGATCGAGACGGTCAGCACGTCGTCGCGCTCGTAGTAGACGGCCTGGGTGCCGTTGCCGTGGTGCACGTCCCAGTCGAGGACGGCGACCTTGCCGAGGCCGTGCTCGGCCTTGGCCGCCTCGATCGCGATCGCGATGTTGGCCAGCAGGCAAAAGCCCATCCCCTCGTCGGGGAGGCAGTGGTGGCCGGGTGGACGGGACAGCGCGTAGGCGTTGCGGTAGCGGCCGCTCACCACGTCGGCGACGGCGCGCTTGGCGAGGCCGGCCGACAGCGTGGCGATCTCGAAGCCGCCGTGCGAGAACAGCGCCTCGGGCCCGATCTCGCCGCCACGGCCGGCGGACAGCTCCTGGAAGTTGTCGAGGTACGACGCCGGGTGCACCCGCAGCAGGTCCTCCCGGGTCACCGGCTCGGCCGAGTGCACGGCCAGCTGGGCGGTCAGTCCCGAGACGTCCATCAGCGACTTGAAGCGTCGCTTCGACTCGGGCGACTCGGGATGTCCGCCGGTCGCGAGCGGCTGCAGCCAGCCGCCGACGGGGAGGAACAGCACGGCCTCGCCGGTGCTGTGCCACAGGCACAGCTCGTCGTGGTAGAACGCGGTCTGCGGCTGCTGGCTCATGCGGTCGGCGCCTCGTAGGTCAGGTAGCTGCGCTGGGTCGCGATGTGCCCGGCGACGTGCTTCGCATCGTGCCAGACGCCCCAGATGAAGCTCGACCCGCGGCGCGAGAGCCAGGGCAGGCCGACGAAGTAGATGCCGGGCTCGGACGAGACGCCGCGGCGGTGCGACGGCCTTCCGGCCGCGTCGAGGGCGCCGTCCGGCAGCCACGAGTAGTCGGTGGCGAAGCCCGTCGCCCAGACGATCGAGGTCACGCCGGCCTGCGCGAGGTCGAGCGCGAGCAGCGGGTCGGTGACGCTCGCCGGGTCGGAGCCGAGCACCCGGGCCTCGGGCTCCTCGGGCAGGTCCATGCCGTTGGCCTCCACCCAGGCGTCGGCCTGGTCGAGCAGCGCCAGCAGGTTGGCGTCGCCGGCGGCGATGTTGGCGGCGAGGTCCTCGCGGAAGGTGAGCACGCCGTCGTCGTACCGGTCCGTCATGCCGACCAGCGTGATGCCCTGCGCGGCGAGCGCCCGGAAGTCGACGGTGTGGCCGCCGCGGGCGCCGCTGACGGCGATGGTGACGTGCTCCGCGCCCGCGGCCGGCGTCTCGAGGTCCCACAGTCCGAGGACTCCCAGCCACCAGCAGAAGTCACGGCCGCGGTAGCTGCGTGGTGGGCGGTCGTGCGGGCCGACGGAGAGGTACACCTGGCGGCCGGAGCGCTGCAGCTCGTCGGCGATCTGCACACCGGACGAGCCTGCGCCCACCACGAGGACGTTGCCCTCGGGCAGCTGCGCGGGGTTGCGGTAGTCGCTGGAGTGGATCTGCACCGGCACCGCGCCGTCGGGGACGATCGGCGGGAAGACCGGCTCCTGGAACGGGCCCGTGGCGGCGACGACGTAGCGGGCCTCGACGACGCCGTCGGAGGTCTCCGCGCGGAAGCCGGGGCGGCCCAGGTTGCGGGTCACCGCGGTCACCTCGACGCCGGTGCGGATCGGGGCGGCGATCTTCTCGGCGTAGGCCTCGAAGTAGGCGGCGACCTGGTCCTTGGTGGCGAAGCCGTCGGGGTCGACGTCGTGGAACTCCAGGCCGGGGAAGCGGTCGTGCCAGGCCGGGCCGTTGGCGACCAGCGAGTCCCAGCGCATCGTGCGCCAGCGCTCGGCGATCCGCTCGCGCTCGAGCACGAGGTGCGGGATGCCGTTGTCGCTGAGGTGCTCGCTCATCGCCACGCCGGCCTGGCCGGCGCCGACGACGAGGACCTCGACCTGCTGGGGTTCCTGGTGGGGCATGGGACGATCGTCGGGCGCCGGGATTGCTCCTGTCCAACAGATCTTCTTGGTCCATTGCATTGGTTCCATTGATGCTGCTGGCCCGCTCGTCGGTGCATCTGTTTCGTTGATGATTGAAGTCGGAAAGATCTGTTGGACACATGGCCGGGCGTCCAGTGGACTGAGCCCATGAGCAGCATCGTCGTCGGCGGCCACACCCGCATCCGCCCGTTCAACACCAGCGTCACCTACCCGGAGCAGAACCTCGACAACGACCTGTGCCAGGCCGTCGTCGCGGGCAACACCGTGTACGTCCGGGGCCAGATCGGACAGGACCTCGACACCAGCGAGTCCGTCGGCATCGGTGACGTCGAGGCGCAGACCGAGCGGGCGATGGCCAACATCGCGATGCTGCTCGAGGAGGCCGGCGCCCGGATGGAGCACCTGGTCAAGCTCACCATCTACATCGTCGACCCGCGCTACCGCGAGACCGTCTACCGGACCATCGGCCGCTGGACCAAGGGCGTGCACCCGATCTCGACCGGCCTGGTCGTCTCGGCCCTCGCCCGGCCGGAGTGGCTGGTCGAGGTCGACGCCATCGCGGTGATCCCCGCATGACCTTCTCCGTCCTCGGCACCGACGGCACGGGCGCCGTCGGCATCGCCGTGACCTCCTCCAGTCCGGCCGTCGCCGCGCGGTGCATCCACCTGCGCCCCGGCGTCGGCGGTGCGTCGTCGCAGAACATCACCGACCCGCGGCTGGGCACCGAGCTGCTCGACGCCCTGGCGAGCGGCCTCGACGCCGAGGCCGCGCTGGCGCAGGTCACCCACGGTCGCGAGCACGTCCAGCACCGCCAGCTCACCGTCCTCGGGCTCGACGGCAAGTGCGCCGCGTTCTCCGGCGAGGGCTCCCTCGGCGTGCACCACCAGGTCGTCGGCGACGGCGTCGTCGCCGCCGGCAACCTGCTCGCCGACACCGCCGTCGTCGACGCTGTCGCCAAGGGCTTCGCCACGGCCACCGGCGACCTCGAGGAGCGCCTGCTCGCCGCGCTCGAGGCCGGCCTGGCTGCCGGCGGCGAGGCCGGACCGGTCCGCTCGGCCGGCCTGTCCGTGGTCCGCGACGTCGCCTGGCGGGTCACCGACCTGCGCGTCGACTGGAGCGACCACCCGATCGGGCAGCTCCGTGAGCTGCTCGAGGTCTGGCTGCCCCAGCGCGACGACTACGTGACCCGCGGGCTCGACCCCACCGTCGCGCCGTCCTACGGCGTGCCCGGGGACGAATGATGAAGGAGCAGGCGGCCGCGACGGTCGGCGCCGACGCCGAGCGCCTGATCCGGCTCTCCGAGCAGCTGCACGCCCACCCCGAGCTCGGCTGGGAGGAGCACGACTCCTCGCGCTGGGTGGCCGAGGCCCTCGCCGAGGTCGGGTACGACGTCACGCCGGCGTACCTCGGCCTGGAGACGGCCTTCCACGCGACGATCGGCAGCGGCCCGTTCCGCCTCGGCCTGTGCGCCGAGTACGACGCCCTGCCCGGCCTCGGGCACGCGTGCGGTCACAACCTGATCTCCGCGATCACCGTCGGCACCGCCCGCGCGCTCGCCCCGCTGGCCGACGCGGCCGGGCTGACCATCGAGGTCTACGGCACCCCGGCCGAGGAGGGCGGCGGCGGCAAGATCGAGCTGCTCGAGCGCGGCGCCTTCGCGGGCCTCGACCTGGCGATGATGGCGCACCCGGCCCCGGTCGACGTCGCCGAGGCCGAGCCGTTCGCGGTGTCCCACTCGCACGTGGAGTACCGCGGCAAGGCGGCCCACGCGGCGGCGTACCCCGAGCAGGGCGTCAACGCCGCCGACGCCTTCACCATCGCCCAGGTCGCGATCGGCATGCTGCGCCAGCAGCTCCCGCCGTCGGTGCGCGTGCACGGCGTGATGACCAACGGGGGAGAGGCGCCCAACGCGATCCCCGCCCGCACCGAGGGCCGCTGGTACGTCCGCGCCGAGTCGATGGCGCAGCTCGCCGAGACCGAGGACCGGGTCTGGAAGTGCTTCCAGGCCGGCGCCCTGGCCACCGGCGCGAGCCTCGAGATCACCCCCGAGAGCAAGCCCTACGCCGAGTTCCGCACCTTCGCCCCGGCGCTGGAGGCGTACAAGGCCAACGCCACCGAGCTCGGCCGGGTCTTCGACCCGGGCACGCCCGCGCGCCGGATGAACCGCGCCTCCACCGACATGGGCAACGTCTCCCAGGTCGTCAACGCGATCCATCCCTACATCGGCATCAACTCCGGCACGGCGCTCAACCACCAGCCGGAGTTCGCCGCGCACTGCGTGGGCGGTGACGCCGAGAAGGCGCTCCTCGACGCGGCGACCGCGCTCGCGTGGACCGCCCTCGACGTCGCTGCGGCGCGATGACCACCCGCACCGAGCACGACTCGCTCGGCCCCCACGAGGTCCCGGCCGCGGCGTACTGGGGCGTCCACACCGCCCGCGCGCTCACGAACTTCCCCATCAGCGGCACGCCGGTCGGGAGCCACCGCGAGCTCGTGGCGGCGCTCGGCGCCGTCAAGCTGGCCGCGGCCCGGGCCAACCACGAGCTCGGTCTCCTCGACGAGCGCCGCTTCCACGCGATCGCGGCCGCGGCCGAGGAGCTGCGCACGGGCGTCCTCGACGACCAGCTCGTCGTCGACGTGATCCAGGGCGGCGCCGGCACCTCGACCAACATGAACGCCAACGAGGTGATCGCCAACCGGGCGCTCGAGATCCTCGGCCTCCCGCGCGGCGCCTACGACGAGGTGCACCCGCTCGACCACGTCAACCGGTGCCAGTCCACCAACGACGTCTACCCGACGGCCGTGCGGATCGCGCTGCTCGCCGCGCTCGACCGGCTGGAGCAGTCGACCGCCGCGCTGGCCGAGGCGTTCGCCGCGCGCGCGGCCCGCTTCCGCACGGTGCCGAAAGTCGGCCGGACCCAGCTCCAGGACGCCGTCCCGATGACCGTCGGGCAGGAGCTCGGCGCCTTCGCGGTCACCCTGCGCGAGGAGCTGGCCCGGATCGCCGAGTCCCGCTCGCTGCTGTGCGAGGTCAACCTCGGCGCCACCGCGATCGGCACCGGCATCACGGCCCACCCCGGCTACCGCCGGCGCGCGCTCGCGCACCTCGCCGAGATCACCGGCCGCCCGGTCATCGCGGCCGGCGACCTGGTCGAGGCGACCAGCGACACCGGCGCCTTCGTGCAGGTCTCCGGCGTGCTCAAGCGCGTCGTGGTCAAGGCGTCGAAGATCTGCAACGACCTGCGCCTGCTGTCCTCCGGCCCCCAGGCCGGCCTCGGCGAGCTGCGGCTGCCGCCGCGGCAGGCCGGGTCGAGCATCATGCCCGGCAAGGTCAACCCGGTGATCCCCGAGATGGTCAACCAGGTCGCGTTCTGGGTGATCGGCACCGACACGACCGTGACCATGGCCGCCGAGGGCGGCCAGCTCCAGCTCAACGCCTTCGAGCCGGTCATCTGCCACGGTCTCCTGCAGGGCCTCGCCTGGACCGCCGCTGCCTTCGACGCGCTGCGCGAGCTGTGCGTCGTGGGGATCACGGTCGACGAGCAGCGGCTGGCCGCGAGCGCGGCGAGCAACGCCGGTCTGGCCACCGCGCTGACGCCGCTGATCGGGTACGCCGCATCCGCGGAGATCGCCAAGGCCGCCCTGGGCGGCGCGGGCGAGGTCCGCGAGCTGGCGCTCGCCGGCGGCGTCGACGCGGCCGAGCTCGACGACCTGCTCCGGCCCGAGCGCCTCGCCAGCCTCGCGGACCTCGACGGCTGACGGCTGACGGCTGACGACGGGGAAGCGGGAGGTACGGCAGGATGGCCGCCATGGCGGAGGTCGGCTTCACGCTCACGCAGCTGCGCTACTTCGCCGCGGCCGCGGAGCTGGGCTCCATGACCGCGGCCTCGAAGGAGCTGATGGTCTCCCAGTCGGCCGTCTCGACCGCGGTCGCCCAGCTGGAGAAGGAGCTCGGCGTCCAGCTGCTGCTGCGTCACCACGCCCGCGGCCTCACCCTGACCGCGGCAGGCGAGGCGTTCCAGCGCGAGCTGCGCAGCTACCTGGTCCACACCAGCGAGCTCGCCGAGGTCGCCCGTTCGGCCGGGCAGGCGCTCACCGGCGACCTGACCGTCGGCTGCTTCACCACGCTCGGCCCGTTCGAGCTGCCGCGCCTGCTCGCCGCCTGCGAGGCCGACCACCCGGGCATCCGGATCTCGGTCGTCGAGGACGAGCACGCGGCGCTCAAACAGGCGCTGCGGTCCGGACGCTGCGAGCTGGCGCTGATGTACGGCTACGACCTCGACGACGACATCGACCACGTCCGCGTCGGTGGCGCGCCGCCGTACGTCCTGCTCCCACGCCACCACCGCCTGGCCCGCCGCAAGAGGGTCTCGCTCGAGGAGCTCGCCGACGAGCCGATGGTGCTGCTCGACCTGCCGCACAGCCGGCAGTACCTCGAGCGCCTGGTCGCGTCGGTGGGCGTGCGCCCGACCGTGCGGCACCGGACCTCCGGCTTCGAGACCGTGCGCGCGATGGTCGCCAACGGGCAGGGCTGGTCGGTGCTCAACCAGCGGCCCGCGAGCGACACGACCTACGACGGCGCCGAGGTCGTCACCCTCGAGATAGCCGACCCGGTCGAGCCGCTGGAGGTCGTGGTCGCCTCCATGAAGGACGTCCGGCTGACCGCGCGGGCTCAGGCGTTCGTCAGGTCCGCGGTCGGCACCCGTCGCCGGCCGAGGGCGTAGAGCGCGAAGCCGGTCGCCAGCAGCAGTCCCAGCAGGACCCCGATCCGCTGGCCGAACTGCGCCGGGTGGGCCGCGTCGAGGGCCGCGTAGACGGCGAGGTCGTCGCCGACGTACCAGAGCAGGTACGCCGTCGGCGGCACCAGCCACGAGAGCGGGTGCCACCAGCGCACAGCGTGGTGGTTGCGGCCCACCAGCACGAAGTCGAGCACGACCAGCGCCGGCGTCACGACGTGCTCGAGCAGCGACCAGGCCTGCCACAGGTTGCCGTTCTGCATCGGCACGTAGGCCAGGCCGACGAGCACCATCAGGGTGGTCAACGCGCCGCGCAGCCAGGGGGAGCGTGGCTCGTGGACGGCCAGGGCCAGGAAGCAGACGGCCACCGCCAGGTTGGAGAGCTGGGACAGCGCGGTCCACCACACGTCGTACTCCCGGGCGGCGAGGACCACTCCGGTCGCGGCGCTGGCCGCGACGAGGAGGCGCCAGAGCGCGACCGGGGGCGTGTTCATCGCGGCATGGTGTCACGTTCACCTCCCGTTCACCGAACGAACGCGCGAACCCGAGGTCGATAGGGTCCCCGCATGCACTTCGTCGGGATCGACCTCGCCTGGGGTGACCGCAGGCCCACCGGGCTCGCGGTCGTCGACGGCGACGGCACTCTCGTCGCGGTCGCCGCGGTCCAGTCCGACGACGAGATCGTGGCCGCGCTGGCGCCGTACGTCGAGGGGGACTGCCTGGTCGCGATCGACGCGCCGATCGTCGTGCCCAACGCCACGGGCAACCGGCCGGCCGAGGCGGCGCTCAACAGGGACTTCGCCCGCTTCGACGCGGGCGCCCACCCGTCGAACCGGGCCAAGCCGGAGTTCCGTGAGCAGCCGCGAGCAGCGCGGGTGGCGGCCCGGCTCGGGCTGGACATCAACCCGCGCTCGCGCCGGCCGCGCCGGGCGATCGAGGTCTACCCGCACCCGGCGACGGTCGCGCTGTTCCGGCTCGGGCGGACCCTGAAGTACAAGGACAAGGCCGGTCGCGACCTCGAGCAGCTGCGGGCCGAGCTGGTCGTGCTGATCGGCCTGGTCGAGGGCCTGGCGGCCGCCGAGCCGTCGCTGCACGTCGCCGCGCTCCCGGCCTGGCGGGAGCTGCGCGCAGCCGCCGAGACGGCGACCCGCAAGAGCGAGCTGCGTGTCGTCGAGGACCAGGTCGACGCCGTGGTGTGCGCCTACGTCGGGCTGTTCGCCGAGCGGAGTCCCGAGCACACCACGACGTACGGCGACCTGCAGACCGGGTACATCGTGACCCCCACCCTGCCCGCCGACCTCGAGCCCACCCCGCGCACGCGGCGCGGCTCGCCGCCGCTCGACGTCGGCTCGGCCGTGCGCCGCTACGCCGAGCTGCAGCCCGGCCTGCGTCCGGTCACCGAGGGCTTCGTGGCGCTGGTGACCTCGATCCTCGACGAGGCCGGCATCAACTACCTGACCGTCACCGGGCGCACCAAGTCGGTCTCGTCCTTCGCCGCGAAGGCCGCCCGCACGGTCGACGGCCGCGCGTTGTACACCGACCCGCTGCACGAGATCACCGACCAGGTCGGCGTCCGCGTGATCACCTACGTGCACAGCGACGTGCAGGCCGTGGTCGACCTGCTCGACGACCAGGTGGTCGTGCACGACGACCGCGACCTCGGCCAGGAGACCGCCAGCGAGGGCCGGTTCGGCTACTCCAGCCGGCACCTGCTCGTCGGCCTCGAGCCCGGGGCCGACGGCCCGCTGCAGGGGCACCAGGCCGCCATCCAGATCCGCACCGTCCTCCAGCACGCGTGGGCCGAGTTCGAGCACGACATCCGCTACAAGGGCACGGTCCCACCCGAGCACGTCCTCGAGCTCGACCGCCGCTTCACCCTGGCTGCCGGGCTGCTCGAGCTGGCCGACCGCGAGTTCTCCACGATCCGCGACCTGCTGCAGGGACCGGTCGGCCCGCCCGCCGGCGCCGAGGAGGCCCTCGACGAGGACGACCCGCGGATCAGCCCGCGCGAGCTGGCCGCCTTCCTCGCCGGCCAGTACGCCGACGCCGGCTGGTCGCGCACCGACCACTACGCCTGGATCTCCGCACTCCTCCTCGAGCTCGGCATCACCTCGCTCGCCGCCCTCGGCGACACGCTGCGCTCGGTCGACGAGGACGCGCTGCGCGAGCGGATGGGGTACCGCTACCCGCCCGGCGCGGTCCGCCGCCTCGACGACGCACTGCTGTGGGCCCACGGCGAGCGGTACGCCGACCTGCGGGGCAACGCGCACCGGGTGGGCGCGCTGCGGGCCAGGTGGGCGAGGATGCAGGGCGAGGACTGAGCGCCCTCCTGCCTCAGGTGCCGTCGGCAGCCAACCCGGACGCGGTGAAGCGAGCCAGCTCCTCGACGAAGACCGGGTCCAGCCCGGCCGGCCCGATCTTGCCCTCGGGCTTGCCCTGGTCGGCGCCGGCCAGCGAGCCGAGCATCGAGAACATCGCGATGCCGAGGCGGAACCGCACCGCCGTGCTCTCGTAGTCGGGCAGCGCGCGCACGGCTGCGGCGTGGAACAGCTCCGACGTGCTCGGCCCGCCGTCGTCGACGTCGGCCCAGGCCACGGCGCGGTGGTGGGCCAGCTGGGTCACCAGCTTCATCCAGGCCAGGCCGGCCTGCGGCTCGGCCGCGATCATCGCGACCATCGGGAGCAGCACGGCGTCGACGACCTCGCGCGTCGTGGCCGGCTCGGCACGCTCGACGAGGACCTCGAGCGCCGTACGGGTGCTGCGGGTGAGCGGCTCGCCGCGGCGGGCGACGACCGCGTCGACCAGGTCCTGGCGCTGCGGGAAGTGGTAGAGCACCCCGGCCGAGGACACCCCGGCGGCGCGCCCGATCGCGCGCAGCGAGTCGGTGCCGACGCCGTTGGCAGCGAACAGGGCCTCGGCGGTGTCGAGCAGCCGCGCCCGGACGTCGACGTCGGTCCGCGGGCCCGGCCGCCTCGATCCCGCCGTCATCCCGGGATCCTTGACAGCAATCTGATCACTTGCTCAGATTACGCCATGACGAGCACCCCGGACCAGCGACCCGAACAGCTGGACGAGCTGGGCTACTACGCGGTGACCCACCACCCGGCGGACGCCCGGGTCCTGTTCCCGGAGGCCACCGCCGCCGAGCGGCTCGGACTCGGGTCCTGCCACATCAGCGAGCGGTTCACGGTCAAGGAGGCCGGCTCGCTGGCCGGCGGCGTGGCCGGTCGCGCACCGTCGCTGGGGATCGCGAGCGCCGCGATCAACCACCACACCCGGCACCCGATGATCACCGCCACCCTCGGCTCGACCCTGCACCAGATGACCGAGGGCCGCTACGCGATGGCGTTCGGCCGCGGCGCCGCCCAGCACTGGAAGGCCATCGGCCTGCCGGTCGTCACCGAGGCCGGGCTGCGCGACTTCCTCGGCCTGCTCCGCCGGGTCTGGCGCGACGGCTACGCGCTCGACCACGACGGCCCGGCCGGGTCCTGGCCGGTCGTGCACAACCAGAGCGGCCTCGGCGAGGGACCGCCGCTCGGCCTGGTCGCCGTCGGCCCGCGGACGATGGAGCTGGCGGGGGAGACCTGCGACTTCGTCATCATGCACACCTTCTTCGGAGAGCAGGCCACCCGCTCCTCGATCGAGGCCGTGCGCCGCGGCGCCGAGCGGGCCGGTCGCGACCCCGACGCGATCCGGATCTGGTCCTGCCTCGCCACGGTGCCCGACGGCCTGTCCGAGGACGACCGGGTACGCCGGGGCGTGGGCCGCCTGGTCACCTATCTGCAGGCGTACGGCGACGTCCTGGTCGCGGTCAACGGCTGGGACCCGGCCGCGTGGGAACGGCTGCGCACGGCGCAGGTCTACGTCGACGCGGCCGCCGCGGGCGCCATCGACGCGTCGGCCGACGCCGAGACGCTCCACCGGATCGCCGAGCTGGTCCCCGACGAGTGGCTCGCCGCATCGGCCCACGGGACCTCGGCGCAGGCAGCCGCGACCATCGTCCGCGAGCTCGAGCTCGGCTGCCACTCCGTCATCCTGCACGGCGCCGAGCCCGACGAGCTGGCGCCGATCGTGGAGGCCTACCGCACGGTGCGGCCGACGCTCGCCCGCGCCGTCGCCACCAACCCGGGACTCTTCCGCCAGGACCAGTAGTCTCGGGCAGGTCATGGCCCGCGACCTCTACGTCCTGGAGATGGACGACATGCAGCAGTCGGCCGTCGACCTCGCCGACCCGACCCGCCTGGTGTTCGACTACGTCCGCCGGATGGGCGACCTCGTCGACGCCATGCCGACGGGACCGCTGCGGGTGCTGCACATCGGCGGCGCGGCGATGACCCTGCCGCGGTACGTCGCCGCCACCCGGCCGCGGTCGCCGCAGGTCGTGCTGGAACCCGCGGCCGAGGTGGTCGAGCGGGTCCGGGCCGAGGCGCCGCTCCCGCCCCGCAGCGGGATCAAGGTCCGGCCCGTCGACGGCGAGACCGGCATCCTCGCCGTGCGTGACGACTCCCAGGACGTGGTCGTCCTCGACGCCTTCGCCGGGGGCAAGGTGCCCGCGTCGCTGACCTCGGCCGGCTTCGTCGAGCAGGTGGGCCGGGTGCTGGCACCGGAGGGAATGTTCGTGGCGAACCTGGTCGACCGGCCGCCGTACCCGCGGGTGCGGTCCTTCGTCGCCGCCGTCCGCGAGCTCGGCGAGGTCGCCGTCGGCGCCGAGCCGGCGACGCTCAAGGGCAGGCGCGAGGGCAACCTCATCGTCGCCGGCGGCGCGGTCCCGGCCGGTGCCTTCGGGGAGCCGTCGCCGCTGGAGTACCGGGTGTTCCGCGGCCGTGCGGTGGCCGACGCCTTCGGCGGCGGCATGGCCGTGAGGTAGGGCGACGGGGCGGCCGGCCTCACTGCGCCCCCACCGGTTCGGCGCGGGAACGTGACGGTGCTGCGGTGCCCGGCCTCGGCTCCGGGGGAGTCGACCAGGTCGTTGACGCAGGAGGTCGTGGACGTGCACCCGTCCCTTCAGGCGCCGATGGTGTCGGCGAGAGTGACGATCGCCTGCTGGAACGCCTCGAGAGGCGGGTGGACGATGCCGGCTCCGATCATGCCGATGCCCGGGTCCTTGTGCGCGATGGCGGTGTTGATCAGCGGCAGGATGCCGGTCTCGATGACCTTGCGGACGTCGATGCCGGTCGGCACGCCCATGAAGTCCAGCGCCGGGATCGTGACGTTGGGGTTGTTGGTCGTGGTGATGGCGTTCATCGTCCTCGAGTAGCCCATCGCGTCCTGCACGGTGCCGCCGACGAGCGCGACGATCGCAGGAGCCGCAGCCATCGCGAAGCCGCCGATGCCGAAGGTCTCGGTGATCGCCGAGTCGCCCATGTCGAGGCCGGAGTCGGCCTCGGTGTAGCCGGCGAACATCGGGCCGACGACCTGTTGGGCCGGACCGGTGAACCACTGGTCGCCGGTGCCCGAGACGCGCACGCCGAAGTCGACGCCGTTGCGGCACATGGCCGTCACGACGGTCGAGTTCTCGATGCCTGCGGCAGCGTCCATCGCGGCCTTGGCGGTGACCATCCAGGTCGGGCCGGAGAAGTAGTCCGAGGACGCGACGAAGTCGAAGACCTCGCGCTTCTCCTTCGTGGTGAAGTCCGTCTCGAGGATGTAGGGCGCGAGCGCCTGGATCAGCAGCGTCGTACCGGCGACGTTGCGGTTGTGCGCCTCGTCGCCCATGTGCAGGGCCTGGGACAGGAGCAGGCGCAGGTCGAGGCCGCCCTCGTTGAGCTCCATCGCGGCGGCCAGGATCGGGCCGAGGACGTCGCGCATCCAGCTGAGGCGGTCGATGACCGACTGGTCGTTGGCGCCGAACCGCAGGATCTTGGAGAGCTGCTCGGACAGGTTCGTGTAGGCGGTGTTGCCGTGGGTGCGGTTGGTGACCTTGTGGACCCACATGCTGGCGCTGGTGACGCCGGCCATCGAGCCGACCGACTGGTGCTCGTGGCACGGGGAGAAGGTGATCTCGCCGGAGCCGGCGAGCTCGCCGGCCTCGTCGAGGTCCCTGGCGAGGCCCTCGAAGACGAGCGCTCCGGTGACGGCACCCTTCATCGGGCCCGACATGCGCTCCCAGCCGATCGGCGGACCGGCGTGCAGGATGGTCGTCCTCGTCATCCCCGGCACGGTGTCGATCGCCCGGCCGAAGCCCTCGAGGAAGGGCTGCGCGGCGAGCACGCGGCCGACCGCCTCCTCGTTGGCGGCCTCGATCCTCTCGGCGACCTCGGGTCGCTCGAGGCGTCCGAGCGCCGCGATGGTCTCCGGGTCACCGCCGCCCGGCGGGGTCCAGTCCATCCGGACCGGCTCCACGCCCTGGGCGGTGAGGTCCTCGGCGAACATGTCGAGGCCGAGGTTGACCGGCTTGAGACCGGTCGAGAACAGGCTGGTGATGCTCATCGGTGGTCACCCTTCGCAACGAACTCGCGGGCCAGCAGGCCGAGGTTGGTGGACGAGGAGGCGATGGTCACGCCGGCGGCCTCGAGCTGCGCCACCTGGCCGGCGATGGCCGGGGTGTCGAGGTCGGTGCCGAGGACGTAGCCGAGGATCTCCAGGTGCTGGCCGCGCGCGGCGGCCCTGGCCTTGGCCTCCTCGATGGCGGGGACCGTCACGCCGACCGGGTCCTCGTGGGAGCCGAAGCCGAGGATGAAGTCCATCGCGATGACGCCGACCTCGGGGTCGTCCGCCTCCTGGACGAGGCGCTGCAGGCGCAGCGACGGGTCGATCATCGGGTGCGGGCGACCGTCGGTGAAGTCGTCGTCGCCCATGTCGAGGAAGGTGTGCTCCTTCGACGCGTCGGTGGCGCCGAGGACGTACGCCGGGTCCTTCTGGATGTTCGAGTAGACGTTGTCGTACGTCGCGAGCGCCGCGAACATCGCCTCGTCGCACAGGGTGCCGCCGCAGAACAGGCCGCGGACGTACTTCTGCTCGGGAGCCAGCTTGGCGCGGACCTCCTCGATCAGGGGGATGTTGAGGGCGTGCAGGTCCAGCGTGGACTCGTCGACGCCGGTGGCGAGGACGGCGGCCAGTGCGGCGGGCTTGGTGCCCGGGACCAGCTGCACGTTGGGGTAGCCCGACTCGGTGCGGGGCGAGCCCAGGAAGCAGACCACGACAGGCTTGCCGGTCGCGCCGAGGACGCCGAGCACCTTGTCGGCGACCTCCTCGGCCGGGGGCTTGGAGACGACCACGATCACCTCGGTGCCGGGGTCGGCCGCGAGGGCCTCGATCCCGTCGACCATCATCCGGCCGCCGACCTCGGCGGACAGGTCGCGTCCGCCGGTGCCGATCAGCTGCGAGACGCCGCCGCCGAAGTCGTGGACGCGGACCGAGATCTCCTGGCTGCCGGTGCCCGAGGCGCCGACGATGCCGATCGAGCCGCGGCGCACGGCGTTGGAGAACGCGAGGCCGGTGCCGTTGATGATCGCCGTACCGCAGTCGGGCCCCATGAGCAGCAGGCCCCGGTCGTGGGCGAGGTTCTTGAGCTCGATCTCGTCCTCGACGGACACGTTGTCGGAGAAGATCATCACGTGCTTGCCCGCGACGAGGGCCTTGCGGGCCTCACGGGCGGCGAAGGCGCCGTTGACCGAGATCAGCACGAGGTTGCTGTCGGGGACCTCGGTGAACGCGCCGTCGAGCGTGCGGTAGCGGGCCTCGGCCGCGCCGTCGGCCGAGGTGTTCTTGCGGGCCAGGATGTCGTTGACGGCCGAGATGGCGTCCTCGACGAGGTCGTCGGCGGCGTCGATCACGATCATCAGGTCGCTCGGCCGGGCGGCGTCGATGGCGGGGTCGTCGACGCCGACGTTGGCGAGGACCTCCTTGTTCATCGGCGTGGCCATGCCCAGCAGGGCCTGGGTGACGCCCTCGACGGCGTTCGCCTTGGTGCTCATGGACATGAGCGAGACCGAGTCGAGGTAGGTGTTCTTGCGGATGTCGATGTGCCTGGTCATCCCGGGTCCTCTCAGAGGTAGCGCTCGATCACGGCGGCGAGGTCGTCGAACCCGCGCTTGCGCGCGAGGTCGAGGGGGGTGACGCCCCACTCGTCGGTCATGCCGGGCTTGGCGCCGTGCTCGAGCAGCAGCTGCGCGGTCTGCTGGCGGACCGGGCCGCCGTCGCCGAGGATGATCGTCTCGATCAGGGCGGTCCACCCGAGGGTGTTGGTCAGGTTGACGTTGATGTTCGTGTTCTCGAGCAGGTACCGGACGATCTCGAGGTGGCCCTTCTCCGCGGCCGGGGTGAGGCCGTTGCCGCCGAAGCGGGTGAGCCGCTTCAGGTCGGCCCCCGCCTCGACCATGATCGTCACGAGCTCGAGGTCGTCGTGGATGCAGCCGTGGAGGAAGGGGTTGAAGCAGGTCTGGTCCTGCGCATCGATGTCGACGCCCTCGCCGATCAGGAAGCGCACCAGGTCGTAGTGCTTGCCCCGCGCGGCAGCCAGGACGGCGCTCGCCTCCTCCCGGTCCACGGCGTCCTTGTCGGCCCCGTCGGCCAGGGCGGTGCGGACGCCTGCCAGGTCGCCGGCGGCCGCGGCGGCGAGGTACCGCTCGTCGGCTGAGGGTGTGGTCACGGGGTCTCCTTCGAGTGGGTGGGGGCCGCGAGGCGCTCCGCCTCGCGCAGGTCTGCCTCGAGCTCGAGGCCGAGACGGAAGCCGGTGAGGATGTCGGCGCCCGAGGTGTGGCCGATGGCGCGCACCCCCAGCACCGCGTCGACCAGGGCCGGGTCGGCGCCGGTGGCGGCGAGCGCCGAGACGAGGACGTGGATCCGCTGGTGGCCGCGGCCCGCGACGGCCTCGGTGAGAGTGGCGGCGCTGACGGCGGTGGTGCGCTCCTCCAGCGGCACGCCGTCGAGGACCGCCTCGGCCAGGGACGGCCTGATCCGCTCGAGCAGCATCCCGTCGGCGGCGGCGAGGACGGCCAGGCCCGTGAGCACGTCGTCGCCGCTCGGTGTCAGCCCGGCGCCGAGGCCGATCAGCCCGGCGGCCGCGACGGTGGTCGCGGCCCGGTCCCCGGCGCGTACCGCCGCGGCCAGGCCGGTCGTACGGCGCCCGAGCTCGTCGGCGCTGAGCAGCTCGAACGGCGTGCGGTGGGCCGGCGGCAGGATCTGGCGCTCGATCGTGGCGGCGGCGGCGCGCAGGTCGTCGGCCCCCAGGGCGGCCAGCGTCGCGGCGTCGCTGGGGGTGGGCTGCCAGCGAGCGGCCCCGGTCAGTACGACGGTCGTGCCGTCGTACTCGTGGGTGAGGGCGGGACCGAACCGGACCGGGTCGTCGAGGTGCCAGTCGATCCGCGCCCAGTCGGCGGCGGCGACCCGGATCGTGCGCGGCGCGTCGTCGAGCTCGTCGCTCGACAGGCAGCAGAGCAGGCCGTCGGGTGCGCGCAGGTTGACCACCCGGGCGTGCACGGAGTGGACCGTCCCGGAGCGGCCGTCGGTGGGCAGCACGTCGGCGAGCCGGCCATCGACGGAGACGGCGTCGACCAGCCGTGCCGCGTGCCGTCCTGCCGTCGCCGCCACCCGGGTCTCCTTGCTGTGAGCGGGGTCTCCATCCTCGACAAATGGTATACCATTTAGCGAAATGGGATACCAAGATTGCGCCGATCGAGCAGGAGGACGTCCATGCGAGTCGTAGTGGCACTGGGGGGCAACGCGCTGGCCCGTCGCGGTGAGCCGATGACGGCGGAGTACCTGCGGGCGAACGTCCGCTCCACGTGCCAGGCGCTCGCCGAGCTGGCCCGCACCACGGAGCTGGTGATCACGCACGGCAACGGTCCGCAGGTCGGCCTGCTCGCCCTGCAGAACCTCGCCTACCAGGACGTCGCGGCGTACCCCCTCGACATCCTCGGCGCCGAGACCCAGGGCATGATCGGGTACGTCGTGCAGCAGGAGCTCGCCAACGCCGTCAAGGGCGAGCGCGAGGTCGCCGGCATCATCACGACCACCGTCGTGTTCGAGGACGACCCGGCCCTCGACCGGCCCACCAAGCTGATCGGCCCGCAGTACTCCGCGCACGACGCGGCCGAGGCCGCGGCGGAGTACCGCTGGACCATCGCCAAGGACGGCGACGCCTTCCGCCGCGTCGTCCCCTCGCCGCAGCCCCTCACCATCGTCCAGGCGCCGCTCATCCAGCGCCTGCTCGAGGGCGGCACGCTGTGCGTGTGCGTCGGCGGCGGCGGTGTGCCGGTCCGCCTCGACAGCAAGGGCCGCCACGTGGGCGTCCAGGCCGTCGTCGACAAGGACCAGGCCAGCGCCGCGCTCGCCGCCGAGATCGGAGCCGACGTGCTGATCATGCTCACCGACGGCGACTACGTCAGCGAGAACTGGGGCACTCCCGAGCAGCGCGACATCGTCACCGCGTCGGCCGACGCCATCGCCGAGCTGACGTTCGCCGAGGGCTCGATGCAGCCCAAGGTCGACGCGGCGATCCGCGTCGCCCGCGCCGGCGGCCGCGTCCTGATCGGACCGCTCGACCGGCTCGACGACCTGCTCGCGCGCACAGTCGGCACCGAGATCGTGCCGTCGCTCGACGAGGGGATCGTCTTCCTGGAGCGCGAGCCAGCGGCCTGAGCCGGCCGCCGTGCCGCTCCCGTCAGGCTCGGGTGGGCGTGGCGCGCACGCCGGGCAGCACCTGCTCGCCGTAGAACTCGATCATCTCCCGGTAGTACGGGCCGACGTTGGAGACGTAGACCTCGTCGTACCCGGCCTCGGCGTAGGCCCGCACCGCCGTGACGTGCTCGCCCACCGCGGACCCGGCGACGATGCTGTCGGCCGTGGACTCCCTGGTCACCAGCTGCGAGGCCTGTTCGAAGTGGCGGGGCGAGGGCAGCACCTTGGCGAGCTCGCCGGGGAGCCCGGCGTTCGCCCAGAGCCGGTGGGCGTGCTCGACGCCCTCCTCCCGGCTGGGCGCGAAGGCCACCTTGAGCCCGGCCGAGGTCGGCTTGCCGCCCGACTCCTCACTGAACAGGGCGCGCAGCTCGGCGCCGGGAGCGGTGTTGACGTAGCCGTCCGCGATCTCCGCGGCGACCCGTGTCGCCTTCTCGCCGAAGCCCGACATCCAGATCTCCGGCGGCGTGCCGGGCAGCGTCCACAGCCGCGCGTCGTCCACCGTGAACCACCGGCCGCGGTGGTCCACCGTGGCGCCGGTCCACAGTGCGCGGATCAGGCACACCGCCTCGCGCAGCATCTCGATCCGTACGTCGAACGACGGCCACACCTCACCGGTGAGGTGCTCGTTCAGCGCCTCGCCCGTGCCCACCCCGAGCCGGAAGCCGGGGTTGAGCACGGCGCAGGTGGCAGCGGCGTGGGCGACCAGCAGCGGGCTCTGCCGACCGATGGGACAGGTCACGGCGGTCATGATCGGCAGGCTGCTCGCTTGGGCGACCGCGCCGATCATCGGCCAGACCATGGGACTCTGCCCCTGTGTCGAGTTCCAGGGCTGGATGTGGTCGCTGATCCACAGTCCGTCGAAGCCCGCGTCCTCGGCGGCGACGGCCTGCTCGACGAGCTGGGCCGGCGTGTACTCCTCGCAGGAGAGGAAGTAGCCGATCCTCACGGCGCCGCCGTCACGACTCGGCCTCGCCCTCGAGGGTCTTCTTCAGCTCGTCCTTGTCCATCGACGACGCGCCGGAGATCCCGGCGTTGGCGGCCTGCTGCTCCAGCTCGGACTTGGTGATGTCGCCGGGCTGCTCGCCGAGATGCTCCTGGCGCGAGGCGAGGAAGGCCTCGCCGAGCTCGGCGCGGCGCGCGTCGTCGAGCCGAGCTCGCATGCCTGGCAGCACGGTCTTCTCCTCCTCCTCGACGTGGTGGCTGACCGCGTCCACCAGCTTCTGCAGGGCGGTCGGGAAGTCAGGGGAGTCGGGGTCGGTCTGGGAGAGGGCCAGGGCGAGCTGGTCGGCCTCGAGGTGCTCCTTCTGGCTGTGCTCGACGTCGTCCTCGCCGCCGGCCTCGCGGGCGGCGGGGTAGACCTGGGCCTCCTCCGCGCGGCTGTGCGCGGTGAGCAGGGTGGTCATGACCGGCACCAGGGCGGCCCGCTTGTCGGGCTCGTTGAGGAGGGTGTCGAAGAGCTTCTCCAGCTCTCGGTGGTCGTTCATGATCAGGTCGACGACGTCTGCGCTCATCGCGTTGCTCCTCGTGCCGTGTGTGCCGCGCGGGTCCGGGACCGGACCCGACACTGACGTACCCGGACGGGGGAGGGAGATACAGCGGTGGTTGCCCGGATTTGGGCATGTGCCTCGCTCATGCCGCCCCTAGCGTCGAGGGGCGCCGCTCCCGCGACGTCGACATCCGCGTCCAGCAACCCGAGGAGTCCCGAATGTCCCTCTCCCTGATCTCCCGCGCCGTCGCCGTGCTCGGCACCACCGCCGTCGCCGCGCTGGTCGCGGCGCCCGCCTCGGCCCACGAGTGCGTGAACATCTCGAAGCAGAACCAGGCCGCCGGCGTCCAGATCGTCTTCGGCGAGGGCGACGCCCCCGTGTGGATCTCGAACGGCCTGCAGAAGCGCATCGACGCCGGACTGGTCGACCTCGAGACGGGCGACGGCTTCCACGGCCTGATCGGCTTCGACTTCGACGGCGACTCCGTGGCCGACGTGGCGACGTACATCGTCGGTCCGGGTGGCGAGATCCCGCCGGAGGCGCAGGACAACGGCGCGCCCTGCAACGGCGTGGTGAACTTCGAGGCGTACTTCGACTGCATGGCCGGCTGACCCCACGCGGCGGCGCAGCGATCGGCCCACGGCCGGTCGCTGCGCCGTCGGGCTCAGGCCGTCTCGGCGTCAGGCCATCTCGGGCACGTGCAGGTGCGCGTAGGCGAGGTCGAACTCGTGCACCTCGACGACGACCCCGGATGCCTCCTGAGCGGTGCGGTTGCGCATCTCGTCGGCCATCGTGCGGCTCGCGGCCATCGTGTCGTGCGACTCCCAGGTCGTCGTCGCGCATCCGAGACCGGAGCCGCGGTCGACGAGCAGGCTCGCGCTGCAGAAGCCGTCGATCTCGTCGAGCCGGGGGAGCAGGGCGACCCGGAACGTCTCGGTCATGGTGTCGAGGTCGCCCTCCAGCCAGCTGACCCGGCAGCAGGCGCCGTGGGCAGTGCGGTGCATGGCGACGATCTCCCAGGTGTCGACCTGCATCGAGGCGCCGAGGACGTCGCGGCCGCGGTCGCGGATCGGCCTCAGCATCAGGTCGCTGGCCGTCATCGCCTCCTCGCTCTCCCAGGAGCTGGTGGCGATGCAGTAGCCGGTCTCGCGGTCGACCAGCAGCGAGAGACCGAGGCAGCCGTCGGTGCGGCTGAGCATCGGGGCTGCCTCAGCCTCGACGAACCTGATCCCCGCGTCGATGTTGGCGGGATTGCCGTGGAACGTGCTCGAGCGTGCGTACACGACCCACTCCTCTCAGGGGCAGGGCGACGCCCGACCGGCATCGCCGGTACGTCCCTGCTTACTCCGGTCCCGGGCGACACGCCAGCCCGGGGGAGAGGTCGGCTCAGGCGTCGATCGGGCGCTCGTTGTAGGCGCCGGCGAGCTCCTGGCCGGTCAGTGCGTGGATGGCGTCCATGATCTCGTCGGTGGCCTCCCGGCGCGCCCGGCCCGGCGCCACGCCGTCGAAGCGGCCGGTGAAGTCGATCGGCTTGCCGAAGCGCACCGTCACCTTCGCCCGGCGCGGGAACCGCGCGTCGACGGGCTGCAGCGCGTCGGTGCCGGTGAGCCCGACCGGCACGACCGGTACGCCGGCCGTCAGCGCCAGCTGCGCCACCCCGGTCCGGCCGCGGTAGAGCCGCCCGTCGCGCGAGCGGGTGCCCTCCGGGTAGATGCCGAACGCCTCGCCCTTCCCGAGCACCTCGAGCGCCACGTCGAGGGAGTTGAGTGCCGCCCGGGTGTCGTTGCGGTCGACCGGCACCATGCCGAGCCCCTCGAACCATGCCTTGCTGAGCCGGCCCCTGACGCCGGTGCCGGTGAAGTACTCCGCCTTGGCCAGGAACACCACCTTGCGCGGCGCGACGATCGGGATCACCACGCTGTCGGCGAAGCTGAGGTGGTTGCTCGCGAACAGCACGGGGCCGGTCAACGGGACGTTGGCGACCCCCTCGATGGTCGGCCGCCACACGGCGCGCGCCACGGGCGGGACGACGGAGTGGAGGACCTCGTACAGCACGGGGCCAGCCTAGGGCGATCGCGCCGCGGGCCCGACCGCTCCCCAATCCGCGGGATGCACGGCCGGCGATCGCCGAGGATCGTGGAGCGGGGCCGTGCCGAGGAGGAAACGATGAATGTGACCCGTCGATGCCTGGTGGGCGTGACCGTCGCCTGTGCCGCACTGGCCGTCGCGGCTCCGGGAAGCCCGCCGGCCACGGCCGCCGAGCCTGAGTCGGCGGAGATCGCCCTCGCCTGGCAGGAGACCGCGCTGGCCACCGTGCCGTTCACGCCGGCCCAGGCCCTCTTCCTGTCCTTCACCAGCACCGCGGTCGACCGCGCGGCCCGCAGGTCCCTCAACCGGGCTGAGTCCTCCGAGGCCGCCGCGGTGGCGCAGGCCGCGCACGACGTGCTGCTGGAGTACTTCCCGGCAGCCGCCGCCGGCCTGGACGCGAAGCTCGCCGAGAGCCTGGCCGCGATTCCCGACGGCACCGCCGAGGACCGCGGCACGGCCATCGGTGCGGACGCGGCAGCGGCCGTCATCGCCGACCGCGCCGACGACGGTCGCGGCGACCCGTCCGTCGTCTACGGAGCGGAGCCCGGGATCGGCGTCTGGACGGACTCCCGGCCGTTCGCCGCGCCCTGGTACGGCTTCGTCGACCGGGTCGACGGTGGCCGCCCGGTCCCGGTCGACGGCCCCGACCCGGTCGGCAGCCCGGCGTACCGCGCCGACCTGGCCGAGGTGCAGGCCGACGGCAGCGGGGCGGATCCCGCGAAGGCAGCGACGGCGACCTTCTTCAACGTGCCGGCCTTCGCGCTCTACCGCACTGCCCTGATCGGCCACCTGCGCGCCCACCCGGTCGGGCTGGCCGCGACCACGGACCTCTTCGCCGACCTGGATCGCGCGACCGCGGAGGGCATGCGCCAGACCTGGCGCCACAAGTTCACCGTGGGCTTCTGGCGGCCGACGGCGGCGATCACCTCCGACGACGGCGACCCGCTCACCGCGGCGGATCCGCTGTGGAGCGCGTTCCTGCCGGTACCGCCGTACCCGGACTGGCCGAGTGGGCACGGCACCCTGACCGGCGCCTTCGCCGAGACCCTTCGCTGCCACCTCGGCGACGTCCCGCTGACCCTCCAGGGAGGCGGAGGTGGCTCACGCACCTACGGCAGCCTGGCGGCGCTGGAGCAGGACGCGTTCATGTCGCGCATCTGGGGCGGCATCCACTTCCGCGACGCGATGGACGACGCCTACCTGATCGGGCACACGGTCGCCCGGTGGGCCTGCCGCTGACCCGGCCGGCGCGGCAGGAGCATCTTGCCGCACGAGGGTCGACGCAGGACGCTGGACCCGATGCTCCGCAGAGCCTGGCTCCCCGCCGCGGTCTGGATCCTGACGACGGTCCAGCTGCTCGTCGCCGTGCTCGGACCCGACCTGCCGCAGTTCGAGGGCAAGGCGTTCGGGTGGCGCCTGGGCACCTTCGCCCCGGGCATGCTGGTCGTGCCGGCCCTGTGGTGGCTGTGGAACCGCGGCAAGGACCGGCGCCCGCCGTACGTCGCGTTCGCCCTGGTGATGTCGCCCTTCCTCTTCGACGTCACCGGCAACACGCTCGACCTCTACGACACCGTCGACGCGTTCGACGACGCGGCACACGTGGTGACCTGGTTCCTGCTCTGCGCCGGCCTGGGCCTGATCGTCGCCGCTGACCTCGACCGGCCGTGGGTGGTCCTCACCGTGGTCACGGGGATCGGCGCCCTGCTCGCGATCGGCTACGAGCTTGCCGAGTGGTACACCTTCATCCGCCACGGCACCAACGACGACGCTCCCTACGAGGACACCCTCGGAGACCTCGCCCTGGGCGTCGTGGGTGCCGTATGCGCGGCGGTCGTCGTCTGGCGGGTCGGCGAGCGCCGCCAGCACCGCCAGCGCCGCTGACGGCGCCGGCATTT
The DNA here is from genome assembly GCA_016803235.1 of Pimelobacter simplex. GTDB lineage: Bacteria > Actinomycetota > Actinomycetes > Propionibacteriales > Nocardioidaceae > Nocardioides > Nocardioides simplex_A. Next base: position 47,491 of record JADCLI010000026.1, on the reverse strand, counting down.
CCCCATTTCACGGGTTGTGCGGCCCCTCGACCCGAACGATCGTGGAGGCCAAGGGGAGGGGCCAGGAGGCCAGGACATGATGCAGTGGTTCGGACCCGCCGCGCCCGAGTACGACGAGCGGCGCGCGCTGTTCAACGCGATGATCGACAAGCGGCCGCGCCTCATCGCGGCCTGCGACGGACCTGCCGACGTCAAGGAGGCGCTCGAGCGCGCCCGGAAGGAGCGGCTCCGGGTCGCGGTCCGCTCCGGCGGCCACTCCGTGGCCGGCCAGTCCACCAACGACGACGGCCTCGTGGTCGACGTACGCCCGATGAAGACCGTCGAGATCGACGCCTCCGCCCGGCGGGCCCGGGTCGGCGGCGGCTGTACCTGGGGCGAGTTCGACGCGGCCGCCCAGGAGCACGGCCTGGCCACGACCGGCGGCCGCATCTCCACCACCGGGGTCTCCGGGTTGACGCTCGGCGGCGGCTCCGGCTGGTTGGAGCGCCGGCACGGGCTCAGCTGCGACAACCTGCTCGCCGTCGAGCTGGTCACCGCGGACGGTCGCGAGATCCGCGCCGACGAGACCCAGCACCAGGACCTGCTCTGGGCGAGCAAGGGCGGCGGCGGCAACTTCGGCGTCGTGACCGCACTGGAGTTCGGGCTGCACCCCGTCGGGCCGATGATCCTCGGCGGCCTGATGGCGTGGCCCGCCGACCGCGGCCCCGAGGTCGCCCGGACCTTCCGCGACTGGGCCGACTCCGCGCCCGACGAGCTCGGCACCGGGCTCGTCGTCCTCAACGGGCCGCCCGAGGAGTTCATCCCGCCCCACCTGCAGGGCCAGCCGCTGGTCGGCGTCGCGGTCTGCTGGACCGGCGACGAGGCCACGGGGGACGACCTGGTCAAGGTCATGCGCGACCTCACCCCCGAGATCGACCTGGTCGGCCCCATGCCCTACGCCGCGCTGCAGTCGATGCTCGACGACCCTCCCGGCCTGCGGCAGTACTGGAGCGCCGACTACCACGACACGTTCACCGACGAGGCGCTCGAGGTGTTCCTCGACGCGGGCGCCCGCCGGCCCTCCCCGCTGACCCAGCACCTCCTGCTCCCGTGGGGCGGGGTGCTCGGCCGGATCGACCCCGAGTCGACCCCGTTGGGCCAGCGCGGGGCGCGCTGGGTCAGCCATCCGTTCGCGACCTGGCAGGACGCCGTCGACGACGACGCCAACATCGCGTGGGTGCGCGAGTACCGCAAGGCCAACGCCCCGTTCACCACCGGCGGCGTCTACCTCAACTTCATCGGCGACGAGGGCGACGAGCGGATCAGGGCCGCCTTCGGCGCCGACAAGTACGAGCGCCTGGTCGCCATCAAGTCGGAGTACGACCCCGCCAACGTCTTCGCCGGCAACCAGAACATCCGGCCGCGAGCCACCCATCTGAAGAGGAGAGGCTGATGTCCGCCAAGCAGAACATCGACACCCCGCACGAGCGTCGCCCCTTCAAGGAGCACGGACACATGGACGTCGTCACCCTCGGTGACTTCACCCTCGGCCGGGGCACCTTCGAGCCCGGCTGGCGCTGGTCGAACGACGTCAAGCCGATCGCCGGCACCGAGTCCTGCCAGGTCCACCACACCGGCATCTGCCTGTCCGGACGGATGACGATCAAGCCCGACGACGGCGAGGAGCTCAGCATCGGTCCCGGGGACGTGATCGACCTCGCCCCGGGCCACGACGCCTGGACCGACGGCGACGAGGCCTGCATCATCCTCGACACCGGGGTCGCGGCGTACGCCAAGCCCAGCTGACGGCGACGTCCCGCGGGCGGCTGGCGCATCCTGTCGTCCGCCGGCCGCTCCTGACGGATTCCTGCACCAGACGGCCGCGTGCCGATCGTCCTCTACGTTCGGCGCATGGTCGACGAGCTGCCCGCGCGGATCCGGCGGGGCTACGCGCTGGGTGGGGTCGCCACCGGTGTCCACGGGACGGTGCCGTCCCTGCTGCTGATGCCCTACCTGACCGAGGAGCTGGGGGTCGGCGCGCTGCTCGCGGGGCTGGTCGTCCTCGCCCCCAAGGCCTGGGACTTCGTCTGCAACCCGCTGGCCGGCCGGATCAGCGACCGGGTACGACGCCACGACCGGCGCCGCCCCTTCCTGCTGGTCGCCGGCCCGCTCATGGGTGTCTGCCTCGCGTTCGTCTTCACGGGACCGAGCACCCCCTTCCTGCTCGCCCTGTGCTGGGTGCTCGTCGCCCACCTGCTCGCCGCGACGGCGTACGCGTTCTTCCAGGTGCCCTACCTCGCGATGTCCGCGGAGGTCACCGACGACTACGGCGTGCGCACCCGGATGATGGCGTGGCGGGTCGGGGTCGTGACGACGGCGATCGCGGTCTCCGGGGTGGTCGCGCCGTGGCTGGTGACGACCGCGGGTGGGTACCGGACGATGGGTGCGCTCGCGGGACTGGTGGTCGTGGCCGGCTCGCTGGCCGTGTGGTGGTGCACCCGGGGCGCGCCCGTGGTCCGGGCCGAGGCGGCGGGCGGCGGCCTGCGTGACCAGCTCCGGGTCGTCCTCGGCGACGTCCACGCGCGACCGCTCATCGCGGCGCTGGTCCTCCAGGCCGCCGGCACCAGCATGCTGCTGGCCGCGGTCGCGTACGCCGCCCGCGTGCTGCTCGACGACCCGGCGACGGGGAGCTATCTGTTCGCCGCCTTCGTCGTGCCCGGTGTCGTGTGCGCGCCGCTGTGGGCCTGGCTCGGCCGCCGCCACGGCAAGAGGGGTGGATACGTCGTGGCCACCGCCGTCCTGGCCGGCGGCCTGGTCGCGATGGTCGGGGCGTGGTCGGGCAGCCTGGTGTGGTGCCTGGTGTGCTCGGCCGTCACCGGGGCCGGGTACGCCGGCATCCAGGTGTTCCCGCTGGCCATGCTCCCCGACGTCGCCGCCCACGACGCCCGCACCTCCGGGCACAACCGGATCGGCCTGTTCGCCGGCGTCTGGGCAGGCTGCGAGCTGCTCGGCTTCGCGCTCGGCCCCGGCCTGCTCGGCGTGGTGCTGGCGGTCGGCGGCTACGAGGGCGGCCTCGAGGCCTACGACGACCCGGCCCGGCTCGCGGTCCTCGCCGGCACCTCGGTCGTTCCCGCGGTCCTGGTGCTGCTCAGCCTGTTCGCGATCCGCGCCTACCGCCTCGACGAGACACTGCGCGCCGCCCCGCCGAGTCCAGCAGGCGTCCCTGCCGCTTGACCGGACGCAGCACCGTCAGCCGGCTGCGCACCTGCCAGCCCGGCGCCAGGGCGGCGAGGTCGGCCTCGACCCGCGGCAGCTGGCCGAGCGAGGCCAGGCGCACGCCGAGGGTCAGGTTGCCCGCACCGATGGTCTGCACGCACCGGTGGACCGGACCGGCGGCCACGAGCGCCCGGCCGGTGCGGTCCGGGTCGTCGACCTCGACTTCCAGCAGCACCCCGCGCCCCAGCCCGGCGGCCGGTGTCGCGAGGTCGCAGCCCAGCCGGATCGCGCCGGAGCGCAGGGCCCGGTCGAGGCCGCGGCGTACCGTCGGCTCCGAGCCGCCCACCCGGGCCGCGAGCTCCTGACCGCTCAGCCGGGCGTCGTCGCCGAGCGCCGCCAGCAGCTCGTCGACCAGTCCTGGCCGGGGTGGTGCCGGGACGGGGCGGTCGGTGCGCGGCAGCAGGGCCCGGCGCTGGGAGGCCGAGCAGATGCCGAGCCGCCAACCGGCGTCCTCGGCGTGCACGGCCGCGATCACCCGGCGCTCGACCACCTCGGCCGCGCACAGGGCCGCCAGCTCGTCGACACGGCGGTGCACCTCGGCGAGGCCCGACCCGAGCACCACGACCGCGAGGTCCGCCGTCCCCGACAGCAGGTCGACGGTGTGGGCCCACTCCGGCGCCGCGGCGCGCCCGGCGGCCTCCTCCGCGGCGCCGGGTGCGCAACGCAGGACGACGAGGGTCGCGTCCAGGTAGGGGGTCAGCCGGGCGGCCGACGGCGTGACCACCCACCACGCCAGCCGCTCCTCGTGCAGCCGGCGCCAGCGGCGGGCCGCGGTCACGGCGTCGATGTCGAGCACCGAGGCGATGGCGGTCCACGGCGCCCGCGGGTTCACCTGGAGCGCGTCGATGAGCGCGAGGTCGACCTCCGGCAGGATCTCCAGGTGACCGATCTCGTCGTCCGTGGGCGCCATGTGAGCATTCTGCCGTGCTCCTCACCCCAGGATGCTCGTTTCCGGCGCAGCGCGGCGTGATCGTGACGAAGTCCTAGGGTCGTCCCCGTGATCGCGACGACCCCCGACGTGGCCGAGACCGACCGGCTGCTGGCCACCATCGAGGACCTGGTGGCGATGGCCCCGCGGGCCACCGGGACGCCCGGCGGGGAGCAGGCGGCGGCCTACGTCGCGGAGCGGTTCCGCTCGGCCGGCCTCGACGAGGTGTGGGTCGAGGAGGCCGACTCCTTCGCCTGGGAGCCCCACCACACGACCCTGCACGTCGACGGCGTCGAGGTCGCCTGCGCGCCGATCCGGCACTGCGCGCTGCCCGGCCACGAGCACGTCGGCATGCTCGGCACCGGGCCCGGCGGGATCGAGGCCGACGTGGTCGACATCGGCGCGGACAGGGTCGGTGCCCACGACGTCGCCGGCCGGATCGTGCTCTTCGACCTCACCTTCGACCTGCCGCAGTGGGCGCTGCTGCCGCTCAGCGAGTACGTCCACGACCCCGACCGGCGGATGCTGAACCGCGAGGCCCTCGCCTCCCGCAACCCCTATCTCACCTCGCTCACCCGCACGATGCGCGAGGCCGCGGCCGCCGGGGCACTCGGCGTGGTCGGCGTGCTCCGGGACTATCCCGAGTCGCTCGGCTACCACAACGAGTACTACCGCCGGACCCTGCTCACCCTGCCCGGCGCGTGGATCACCAGGAGCACGGGGGAGGCGGTGCGTCGTCGCCTCCGCACCGGCTCGGTCGCACGTCTCCGGCTCGTCGCCGAGCGTCGCCGGGTCACCGCGCGGACCGTGGTCGGCGTGCTGCACGGAGCCTCGGCCGAGACGATCATGGTCCAGTCCCACCACGACTCGATCGGTCCGGGCGCCGTGGAGGACGCCAGTGGCACGGCGGAGGTCGTCGCCCTCGCCGAGCATGCCGTCGCCCGTGCCCGCTCCGGCCGGCCCTGGCGCAAGACGCTGATGTTCGTCACCTTCGACAGCCACTTCACCGGCTACCAGTCGCACCGCGCGTTCGCGCGGCGCTACACGATCGATCCCGGCTCTCCCTACCGGCTGGCGCTCAACCTGACCGTCGAGCACGTCGGGCTGCGCGCGCGTCGTACCGCTTCGGGAGGCCTCGAGACGCTCGACCACAGCGAGCCGCGCGCCTTCTTCGAGAACGTCTCGGTGCCGATGAAGCTCGCGCTGGCACGGGCGATCCGTCGCCACGGTCTCGGCGCCACCTCGATGCTCAACGCCAACGTGCTGGAGTTCACCCTCGACGGGATCCCCACCGACGCCTCCTTCACGTTCACCGCCGGCGTCCCCACGATCAGCCTGGTCTCCGGCCCGCTCTACCTGTACGACGCCGCCGACACCGTCGACAAGATCGACGCCGACCAGCTGGTCCCGGTCGCGAACGCCTTCGCCGAGCTGATGGCCGCCGCCGACACCCGCGCTGCCGGCAGGCTGGGTCTGGTCCCGCGTGCGGTCCGGCGTCGGCTGCCCCGGGGACGCTGGTGAGCGCGCCGGCGCTGCTCACCTGCGAGCCCGCCCGGGGGCGGGCGGCGCTGCCGGCGGCGGGGGAGTCGTGGCGGGTGGCGTACTCCTCGACGTCCGTGGCGGGTGATGCGGTGAGACTGACCGGGCTCGCCCACCTGCCCGCCGGTGCTCCACCTGCGGGTGGTTGGCCGGTCGTCACCTACGGGCACATGACCACGGGAGGCAGCGACCGCTCGGCGCCGAGCGTCGCTGTCGACGGGCACCCCGAGCAGCGCCGGATGACGCAGGGTGACGTCTTCGTCTCGCACCTCCTGCAGGCGGGGATCGCCGTGCTCCGGCCCGACTACGAGGGCCTCGGCAGCCCCGGTCCGCATCCCTACCTGGTCGGCCCCGCTCTGGCGGTGTCGGTGCGGGACCTGCTCGTGGCCGCGCGTGCGTCCTTCGACCTCGCGGGACGCTGGGTCTCCGCGGGTCACTCCGAGGGCGCCGTCGCCGCGCTCCATGCTGCCGCCGCCGGCCCGCCCGCCGGCGTCTCGCTGGTGGCCTGCGCCGTGTTCGCGCCCGTCACCCGGATGGACCGGACCATCGGCCTCTCGTTGCGCTGGCCGGCCACCCCGCCCGGCTTCGGCGTCGTGCCCGCACTCGTCGCGCTGATGATCGAGGGCGCCGCGTCCGTCGACCCCGAGCTGGCTCGGGTGCTGAGCGCCGACGGCCTGAGCGCCCGCGCCGGCGCGCTGTGGCCCCAGCTCGCCGAGCGCACCCTCACCGAGCTCGCCCGCCGCTCCTCCTTCGGCGCCCTCCCGCCCGCGGCTCTCCTCGGCGCGCGTGGGGACGTCGTCCGCGAGCGGTTGCTGTCCTCGTTGCGCACCCACGACGTCGCAGGTCTGTCCCTGCCCGCCGGGATGCCGCTCCGCATCGACGCCGCGACCCTCGACGAGGTCGCCCCCTTCTGGCTGACCCGGTCGCTGATCGCTCGGTACCGCGCAGCCGGGCTGCCGGTCGAGCCGCACTGGTGGCGCACCGGCCACTCGGGCGTCCTCGCTGCCGGCCGGGCACCCGGCCCGGCGGCGGCGTGGGTGGCTCGCCTGCTGACGGCCTGAGCCGTCGGTCGGTCAGCCGACGACCACAGGCTCGAGCACCGAGGCGAGCTCGCGGTCGAGCGCGGCGCCGTCCTCGTCGGCCAGCGCGGCCCGCCGCAGCCCGGCCAGGGTCGCCGCGGCGTCCGGGCGGCCGACCAGCCGGTCCGCGGCCGCCATCAGCCGGTTGAAGCTCTCGACGCTGCGGTGGTGGGTCTCTCCGTAGCCCTTGAGCACCCGCTGGTTCTCGACCATCTCGCAGGCGAGGTCGTAGTCGATGGGCGCGACGGCCTCGACCTGGTGCAGCCACGCGTCGATGGCCGCCTGCTCCCGCCCGAACCGGAGCGAGCGCGGCCGCAGCGGCCGGAACATCGCCATCGCCCACAGCAGCGTGAAGCCGATGATGCCGGTGGTGTTGACCACGATGCCGTTGCGCGTCAGGCGCCCGACGACGCGGTTGAACCACGCCGACCCGGCGACCCAGCGCCCCATCCGGGTGGGCAGCGTGTCGGCGATCTCCTCGACCTGGGGGTGCAGGTACTCGCGGACGTTCATCAGCTGTCCGGGCGCGGCCTTCGCCTCGGCGCGGACGCCCTCGATGCGGCGGCGCCGGATCTTCTGCTGGGCGACCTGGATCGTGTCCTGGTAGCACATCCACAGCGCGACGTGGCGCGCTCCCTCGGTCGTCAGGCGGGCGGTGTCGCCGGACTCGAGGGCGGCCAGTGCGGCCACCCGGTCGAGGTAGCGATCGGTGTACGCCGGGCTCTGGAAGACCGCGGTGCGGACGGTGCCGTGCAGCAGCATCGACCTGGCCGCGGCCGGGAAGTCCGAGGCGACCCGTGCCGCCTGCGGCTGCAGGTGGGGTCCGACGAGTGAGGCGGGGTCGGTCGCGGCGACCTCCTCACGACGCCGCTCGGCCGCCTCGGCGGCCGCCTCGGCCGGGTCGATCGGGCGCTTGCCGATGGTGATCGGCACCGGGCCGCTGCCGGCGGGCGAGGCGGCGATCGGCTGGGGTGCCGGGCCTCGTGCGGCGTCCATGCCGAGCGCGAAGGCGGCGAGCGAGGCGTCCACCCCCTTGCCGGCCGCGCGGATCGCCTCCTCGAAGGTCTCCCGGGCGAACGGCAGCGCACCGGAACCGGCCAGGGCGCCGAACAGCGCGGCACTGATCACGCTGTGCGCATCGAGAGCGAGCTGCATGAAGTCGGCACCGATGAACTGCCGCGCCCCGCGGTGGGCGGCCTCGAGCAGGGTGTTGCTGTCGACGCGTCCGTCGCCGAGGGCGAGCTTCTCGTCCATCGAGTAGACCCGGTTCGTGGAGGCGATCAGCGTGGTCCGGTCGGGGGTGCAGAAGCCCCGCTGGATCGCGCGACCGGCCTCCATCAGCTCGGACGCGATCACGACGTCGACCTCTCCGGGGGTCGGGAACAGGGAGAGGACCGGCTCGCGTCGTACGTCGTGCTCGTGCGGCTCGCCTCCGGGGTACATCTCGACGTAGTAGACCGTCGCGCCCGTGCGCTGGGCGACCCCGGCCACGGAGGTGTTCTGGGCGTGGTAGCCGGACCGCTCACCGACGTCGACGATCCAGTCGGCGAGCACGCCGCCGCCCTCGCCGCCCATCGCCAGGATCGCGATCGTGATGGGCCGCCGGCCCTGGTTCCAGCTCGACATCAGTTCACCTCGAGGACTTCGTAGCGGGCGGCTCGTCGCTCGATGCCGCCGGAGAGCAGGCCGATCCAGCCCCGGCGCAGCACGGCGAGCACCTTGTCGCGCCGGTTCGGGTTGTGGACCAGGTCGCTGCGGTAGAACGACGGGCACAGGGAGGCCGCGTGGGCGTTGGCGCCGCACACGCCGCAACCGACGCACGAGTCCAGGACGGTCGCGACGGGGTCGGTGCGCATCGGGTCGGGGTTGGTCGTGATGCTCAGCGAGGGACAGCCGGAGACCCGGATGCACGCGTGGTCGCCGGTGCAGGTGTCCGCGTCGACCCCGAAGCGCTCCTTGACGACCCGCTTGCCGTCCTTCAGCGCCTTCGCGCGCACCGGCTTCTCGCGGCGCTGCTTGTTGAGCATGCACTCGCTCTGCGCGACCACGACCTTCGGCCCCGCGGTCCGGCTGGTCAGGGCCGTGACGAAGAGGTCGCGCAGCCTGCCGATCTGGTAGGTGTCGCTGACGGTCCTCGCCCACGTGACGCCGACGCCGCGCACCGCCTTCTCGATCGGGTGCTTGGTGGAGCGGAGCACGTTGTCCGCCTTCGACGACAGCACGTCCTGTCCGCCGGTCGCTGCGCTGTAGGCGTTGTCGACGACGAGCAGCAGCTGGTCGCTCTGGTTGAACACGGCGTTGCCGACGCCGCTGGTCAGCCCGTTGTGCCAGAACCCGCCGTCGCCCATCACGGCGACGGTGCGGCGGTCGGCGTCCTTGGAGTTGAGGGCGGCGGCGCCGGCGGAGCCGAGGCCGTAGCCCATCGTCGTCGCGCCGAGGTTGAACGGCTCGTTGATCGCGAACAGGTGGCAGCCGATGTCCGCGCTGACGTGGTGCTTCTTGCCCGTCTCCTTCTCGGCGAGCTTCAGCGCCGAGAAGATCGGCCGCTCGGGACAGCCGGTGCACAGGCCCGGCGGACGGGTCCGGACGACGTCGGGGTCGACCCGCGGGGCGAACGGGCTGCGCGGGTCCGACTGCGGCAGCAGCAGCGCCGGGCTGCCGTCCACGCTGCCGGGCAGGTGCCGGCTGAGGAAGGCGTGCACGCCCGTGGTGACGGCGGCCGCGGTGTACTCGCCACCGACGGGCAGCAGGTCCTTGCCGTGCAGGACCACGTCGGAGCCGGCCCGGCGCAGGATCGCGTTGAGGTTCTGCTCGATGTAGTCCGGCTGCCCCTCCTCGACGAGCAGCACCGCCCGCTTGTCCTTGCAGAAGTCCAGGATCTCGGAGTCGACGACCGGGTAGGTCACGTTCATGACGTACGTCGGCACGCGCGTGTTCCCGAACGCGTCGGAGCAGCCCAGCAGCTCCATCGCCCGGTTGAGGGTGTTGTAGACACCGCCCTGCACGATGATCCCGACGTCCGCCGTACCGGCGCCGAGGACCTCGTTGAGGCCCCGGTTGCGGATGAAGTCGACGGCCGCGGGCCAGCGGTCCTCGAGCTTCTCCTTCTCGTGGAGGAAGCTCGCCGGCGGCAGCACGATCCGGTCGAGCTGCCGGGCCGGGTTCTCCACGGCGTCCTTGACCGTCATCGGGGGCCGGACGTTGTCCTTGGCGGTGAAGCTGCCGTAGAGGTGGCACGAGCGCAGCCGGAGCTGGAGCATGACCGGGGTGTTGCTGGCCTCGGAGAGCTCGAAGCCGGTTTCCACCGCGTTGACGATCGCCTCGATGTTCGGGCGCGGGTCGAGCAGCCACATCTGCGACTTCATCGCGAACGCGTGCGAGCGCTCCTGCATGATGCTGGAGCCCTCGCCGTAGTCCTCGCCGACGATGATCAGCGCGCCGCCGCGCACCCCGCCGCTGGCGAGGTTGGCCAGGGCGTCGGAGGCGACGTTGGTGCCGACGGTCGACTTGAAGGTGATCGCCCCGCGCAGCGGGTAGTTCACCGACGCCGCGAGCATCGCGGCAGCCGTCGCCTCCGAGGCGCTGTTCTCGAAGTAGACGTCGAGCTCCTCGAGGATCTCGTGCGCGTCGCCGAGCACGTCCATGAGGTGGGAGATCGGCGCGCCCTGGTAGCCGCCGACGTACGCGACGCCGGACTGCAGCAGGGCCTTGGTCACCGCGAGGATGCCCTCGCCGGAGAACCGGGTGCCCTCTCCCGCGCGCAGCTTCTTCACCTCGTGGGCGAACGACCGCTCGGCCATCGTGGTCCTTCCTGGAGGTCGGGTGGGTCAGGCGGGGACGATCGCGAGGACGCGGGCCGGTGAGCCCGTGCCTCCGACGATCGGCAGCGGCGAGGCGATGATCACCGCGCCGGACGCCGGGAGCCGGTCGAGGTTCTGCAGCTGGGTGAGCCCGAGCTTGTTGGCGCCGAGCAGGAAGTGGTGCACCGGGAACGGCGGCTCCATGCCGCCGGCCTGGCCGGCGTCGATGCCGACGGTCTCGACCGCGAAGCCCGTGATCGCCGACTGCGCCAGCCACTGCGCCCCGGCCGCGGAGACGCCCGGGGTGTGGGGGCCGGCGTCGTCGGCGTTGGCGAAGGCAGCGGCGTCCTTGTTGAACCGGCTCCAGCCGGTGCGCAGGACGAGCCATGCGCCCTCGGGGATCGGGCCGTGGTTGGCGACGTGCTTGTCGAGGTGCTCCGGCTCGAGCAGGAAGTCCGCGTCCTCGGCCGCCTCGGCGGTGAAGTCGAGCACGACGGCCGGGCCGACCAGGCGGCTCGGCGGGACGGCGTCGACGGAGTAGCCCTCGCGGCCGGTCGCCCAGTGCACCGGTGCGTCCAGGTGGGTGCCGGTGTGCTCCCCGGTGTGGATGTTGTTCCAGCCCCAGACCGGCCCGGCCTCGTCGAAGTCGGAGACCACCTCCAGCGACAGCGGGATCGTGTTCGCGAAGGGAGCGGGGAGCTGGAGGATCGGCGTCTCCGGGGAGAGCGGAGCGGTGAGATCGACGATCTCGACCTCGCCGGAGGCGAGGCCGGCGAGGAGCGCGTCAACAGCGGTCATGGCAGCAACCTTTCAAGGACGACGGCGGGTCGTGAGCGGGGTCACACCCGGGTTGTCGCAGGACGGTAGGCGCTGCTCGGCATCCCCATCTATCCGGAAAACGCGTGGCTCAGCCGGAAAGCGCTGACATCGTGCCGGGGACGTCGGGAGGGCTCAGCGATGGCGCTGGAGGGTCTCGCTCGGGGTCTCGCCGAACGCCGCTCGGTAGTCGCCGGAGAGCCGGCCGAGGTGCGTGATGCCCCACGCGGCGGCGGCCTCCGTCACCGACCCGGCGGTGCCGTCCGCGAGCGCGCGGCGTACCCGCTCGAGGCGCGCCCGGCGGACGTAGGCCATCGGCGTGGTGTCGAGGTGCACCTTGAACCCGGCCTGGAGGGCGCGGATGGAGACGCCCACGGCCTCGGCGATGTCGAGGGTCCCCAGCGGCTCCGCGCAGTGGTCCTCGATCAGCTGCACGGCCCGCCGGACGACCCGGTCGGGCGTCGCCCGCGCGCCGGTCGCGTCGTCGGGTGGGGCGGCGAGTGAGACCAGGAGGCCGTCGACGACAGCCACCTGCAGCGCCTCGGCGGCCAGGGGCGAGGTGGCCAGCCCGTCCTCGCGCTCCAGGTCGGTCATCACCATGTCCACCAGCCCCCGCCAGCTGCGCCCGGCGCCGCGGGTGATGTCGAAGGTCGCGCCGGCCCGCTGCGGGACGACGAGGCCGCCGGCCACTGCGACCTCGAGCCGCTCGCGCAGCAGGTCCGGGGTGATCCGGACCATCAGCCGCGGGTTGCCCGCCGAGTAGCGCATGCGGAGCGGCTCGTCGGGCGCGGTCACGGCGGCCCGTCGGGCGGTGACGGAGAGGGCCTGGGACCCGGCCGTGATGTGGCTGAGCCCGCGCAGCGGGATCTGGATGAGGTGGAAGTCGAGCCGGTCGGCGGTGACCTCCACCTCGGTGCCGTAGTCGATGTAGTGGAAGCTCAGCCGCTGGAGCTGCGCGGCGTTGTGCAGCGCGCGGAAGCCCTCGCTCTCACGGACCGGCGTGAGGTCGTGCGGCGCGAGCGAGGCCGCCACCGAGGCCCGGGCGTCGTCGATGTTGGTGGTGCGCAGCACCCCGTGCGAGCCGAGCGGCGTGGGGACCCGGGCCATGCCTCCTCCTGCGTTCCGATGATGCGTTTCGTCAACGAACGTCACCATGATGACATGTCTGCGCGGAATGGACAGGGCGCTCGCCAGCCGGATAGCGACGACCCGGACGCCGGTCCGACCATGCTCGCATGACCTGTGTGACACCGACCACACTCGACGTGACGCCCTCCGTGCTGCGCGGCCAGCTGGCGCGCTGGCCCACCGGCGTCGCCGTCGTCACCACTCTCGGTCCCGACGGGCCGGTGGGCAAGACCGTCAACAGCTTCCACGCCACCTCGCTCGAGCCGGCGCTGGTCGGCTGGTGCATCGACCACCGCTCCAGCCAGCTCGACGCGTGGCTGGCAGCCGAAGGGTACGTCGTCCACGTCGTCGCGGCCGACCAGACGGACCTGGTCACGCGCTTCGCCGCCTCGTCCTCCGACCGGTTCGCGGGCCTCGACTGGGCGCCCGGCCTGGACGGCATGCCGCTGCTGCCGGTCGACGTACCGCTGCGTCTGGAGTGCCGGGTCACCCACCGGTTCGCGGTGGGGGACCACACCTACCTGATCGGCGAGGTGGTCGCGCTGACCGCTGCCGCCCACGCCGTACCCCTGACCCTCCAGCGCTGACGCTTCAGCGCCGGACCCGCCCACCCCACCAGGAGAATCCATGAGCATCCCGATCCTCGACAACGACCGCTTCCGCCTCGGCCTGTTCTCGTCCAACTGCTCCGGCGGCCTCGCCGTCACCACGATCCCCGAGCGCTGGTCGGCGTCGTGGGAGGACAACCTCGCCCTCGCCCGGCTCGCCGACGACACCGGCATCGACTTCATGCTGCCGATCGCGCGCTGGATCGGCTACGGCGGCGACACGAACTTCCACGAAGGCGTGCTCGAGCCCGTCCCGTGGGCCACCGCGATCCTCGCCCACACCGAGCGGCTCAACGTCTTCGCGACCATCCACACGGCGTTCAACCATCCGGCGGTCGTCGCCAAGCAGCTCGCGACGATCGACCAGATGGCGCCCGGGCGCATCGGCGTCAACGTCGTCGCAGGCTGGAACCAGCCGGAGTACGTCGCGATGGGTGTCGACCTGCCCCAGGACCACGACTCCCGCTACCAGCTGGCCCAGGAGTGGATCGACGTCGTCTCCACGCTGTGGAGCACGGACGGCCGCTACGACATCACGGGCCGGTTCTGGAACCTCGAGGGGATCGAGTCGCTGCCCAAGCCCGCCGCCGGCCGTCTCCCGATCCTCAACGCCGGCTCGTCCCCCCAGGGCAAGGCGTACGCCGCGCGCAACGCGGACTTCGTGTTCACCATCGTCGGCGGCCCCGAGGACGGCGCCGGCGTCGTCACCGAGCTGCAGGCCAACTCGGCCGCCCTCGGCCGCACGGCCGGCGTCCTCACGCCCACGCACGTGGTGTGCCGCCCGACCCGCAAGGAGGCCGAGGAGTACCTCCACTACTACGCGGTCGAGAACGCCGACTGGGACGCGGTCGACAACCTGATGCGGCTGCAGGGCCTGCACGCCCAGTCGTTCTCGAAGGACCTGCTCGAGAACTTCCGAGGCCGCTTCGCCGCGGGCCACGGCACGTGCCCGCTGATCGGCTCGCCCGACGACGTCGCCGACGAGATCGAGCGGTTCGCCAGGGCCGGCTTCGGCGGCATCACCATGGCGTTCGTCGACTACATCGGCGAGTTGGAGTACTTCGCCGAGGAGGTCATGCCGCGCCTGGCCAAGAAGGGCCTGCGCCCCGAGGCCCTCTGACCCCCAACCCGTGCCGCGCTGGCCCCCGCCCTGGTTCAGGGCTGGGGCCAGTGCGTCTTCGCGTGCTTGATCGCCGGCTTCTCCAGGGCGGCGACGAGCCGCTCGAACAGCCGCGTCGCCTCGGGGGCCGACCACTTCGGGTCGAGGACCTCGCTCGGCAGGCCGGGGTCGCGGAAGGGCAGCTTGCGCCACGTGTCGACGAGGGACAGGTACGCCGCGAACGCGGCCGCACCCCTCAGGCCGCTCAGCTCCTCGACCCGCGGCGCGTAGGCGTCGACGAAGTCGCGATAGCCCTGGTCGATCGCGGCGAGGTCCCAGGAGCTGTACAGCAGGTCGGTGAGGTCCTGCGGGCCGTGGTAGCCGCCGACGAAGATCGCCGCGTGCTCGGACAGCTCCAGCTCGGCGATCGCGCGCTCCGCGGCCTCCCGCATCCGTGCGGGTGCGATCCACAGCGCGGTGCCCGCGTTGCCGAAGCCGAGGTGCGCCAGGTGGGCGCGCAGCTGGTGGCGCTGGGCACGCTTGGACTCGGGCACGCCGAAGTGGACGATGCACCAGCCGTCCGCGAGGTCGGCGGGCCGCCGCGCGTGCCAGATGATCTCGTCGCCGGCGGCGAGGATCGCGTCGGCCGTCGGCGTCAGCGCGTAGCCGCGGGCCCCGTGCTGGGCCACCGAGTCGAGCCAGCCGTTCTTCTTGAGCCGGAACACGGCGGTGCGCACTCCCGGGGCATCGATGCCGACCTCGGACAGGAGGTCCACCGCACCGGCGATCGGCAGCCAGCCGCCCAGCGGTCGCACCACCGCGCCGAGGAAGGTGACGACGGTGGTGCGCGGTTGGGGGGCCTTGCTGTTCACGCTCGGCATTCTGCCCTCAGCACGGGCCATTTCCAGTGAGCGCCGCGACCCAGTCGGCGGGCCAGGGCAGGCTGCGCCGCGAGCCGTCGGCCGCGGTGGCCGCCACCTGGCCGGTGCCCATGTGCACCGTGACGTAGCGACCACGCGCGGCCCGGGTCCGTGCCCGGCCCTCGAACTCCTCACCCCAGACCTCGAACTCCCAGGTCATCGACGAGGTCCCGATCGCCGCGAGCGACACCGTCGCCGTCGCCTCCTGCCCGAAGAACAGGGGAGCGAGGAAGTCCGCCTCGAAGCGCACCCGCGGCGCGCTGGCGAAGTAGCCGCCCAGGCCACGCTCGCGCATGAGCGTGGCCTCGGCGGCCTCGACGAACCGGGTGACGGTGCTGTTGTGGTAGATCCCCGACGCGTCGGTGTCGATCCACTCGACGCGGGTCCGGAAGACGCCGCTGGGCCGTGAGCACTCGTCCATGGCGCCCATTCTCGCGGCGCTCAGGAGGTGACGAGCGAGGGGGCCGGTGTCCACCGCAGGTGCACGCCGTCGGTCTCGCCCTCGCGCAGCAGCTGCAGCCGCGGCGGGACCTTGTCGGTGCGCGAGGTCGGCGGCCGGCGCCGGCCGGCGGCCCACTGCACGGGCCAGTCGGCGGCGGGGCCGACGTACTCCTGCTCGGCGGCGGCGTGCAGTGTCCAGCTCGGGTCGTAGAGGTGGGTGCGGCCCAGCGCGCAGATGTCGGCGCGCCCGGCGAGCAGGATCGAGTTGACGTCGTCGTACGACGAGATGGCGCCGACCGCGATCACCTTCACGCCGGCCGGCTCGGCCACCAGGTGACGGATCTTGTCGGCGAAGGGCGTCTGGTAGGAGCGGCCGAACGCGGGCCGCTCCTCCTTGCCGACCTGTCCGGACGAGACGTCGATCGCGGCGGCACCGGCGGCGATGAACGCCCGGGCGATCTCGACGGCGTCGTCGTCGGTGTTGCCGTCGGGGATCCAGTCGGTGGCGGAGATGCGCACGGTCACGGGGATCCGCGCGGGGACGGCGGCGCGGACCGCCTCGAAGACCTCGATCGGGAAGCGGAGCCGGTTCGCCAGGGATCCGCCGTACTCGTCGGTGCGGCGGTTGGCCACCGGGGAGAGGAAGGAGGAGAGCAGGTAGCCGTGGGCCGCGTGCACCTCGACCAGGTCGAAGCCCGCGTCGACCGCCCGCCGCGCGGCCGCGACGAAGTCGGCGACCACCCGGTCGAGGTCGGCCCGGGTCGCCTCCCGCGGCACGTGGCAGCCGGCGCCGTACGGCAGGGGGGAGGGACCGATGACCTCCCAGTTGCCGTCCTCGAGCGGCTCGTCCATCCCCTCCCACATGAGCTTCGTCGAGCCCTTGCGGCCCGAGTGACCGAGCTGGGTGCCGATCCTCGCGGTGCTGTTGGCGTGCACGAAGTCGGTCACCCGGCGCCAGGCCGCGGCCTGCTCGTCGGTCCAGATGCCCGGGCAGCCGGGCGTGATCCGACCCTCGGGGGACACGCAGGTCATCTCGGTCATCACCAGGCCGGCGCCGCCGAGCGCCTTGCTGCCGAGGTGCACGAGGTGGAAGTCCGTGGGGACGCCGTCGACCGCGCAGTACTGGTCCATCGGCGAGAGCATGACCCGGTTCTTCAGCTCGAGCTCGCCGATGCGGACCGGCTGGAACATGGCCGGCGCGGGCTCGCCGGTGCCCTGGCTGCGGGCGAACTCGGCCTCCATCAGGGCGGCGAAGTCCGCGTCGCGCTCCTTGAGGTTCTCGAAGGTGATCCGGCGCGAGCGGGTGAGCAGGTTGAACACGAACTGGGCGGGGTCCTGGTCGGCGTACATGCCGATGTTCTCGAACCACTCCAGCGAGGCCTGGGCCGCGCGCTGGGTCGACTCCACGACCGGCTTGCGCTCGGTCTGGTACGCCGCCAGCGCGGTCTCGACGTCCGGGTGCTCGTGCAGGCAGGCGGCCAGCGCGAGTGCGTCCTCCATGGCGAGCTTGGTGCCGGAGCCGATGGAGAAGTGGGCGGTGTGCGCCGCGTCGCCGAGCAGCACGACGTTGTCGTGGTGCCACCGCTCGTTGCGGACGGTGTGGAAGTTGAGCCACTTGGAGTTGTTGGTCAGGATCCGGTGCCCCTGCAGCTCGTCGGCGAAGATCTCGGCGATCCGCTCCACGGCGTACTCGTCGGAGACTCCGGGACCGAAGATCTCGTGCTCGGTGCGGTCGAGGCCGGCGCGGCGCCACACGTCGTCGTGCATCTCGACGATGAAGGTCGAGCCGTGCGCGGAGTACGGGTAGCCGTGGATCTGCATGGTGCCGAACTCGGTCTGCTTGACGAAGAACTGGAAGGCCTCGAAGACGAGGTCGGTGCCGAACCAGATGTACTTGTTGTTGCGCCGGTCCAGGGTCGGGCGGAAGACGTCGGCGTACTTCGTGCGGACCGCGGAGTTGAGGCCGTCGGCGGCGAGCACGAGGTCGTGCTCGGCCCGCAGCTGGTCGGGGTCGGGCGCCTCGGTGCGGTAGTGCACGGTGACGCCGAGCTCGGCGACCCGCTCCTGCATGATCTGGAGCAGCTCCTTGCGCGACATCGCCGCGAAGCCCTGGCCGCCCACCGTGAAGGGGGTGCCGTTGAACTCGACGTCGATGTCGGTCCAGCGCGCGAAGCGGGTCTCCATCCGGTCGTGGATGACCTGGTCGGCGCCCTCGATGCTGCCGAGGGTCTCGTCGGAGAACACCACGCCGAAGCCGAAGGTGTCGTCGGGTGCGTTGCGCTCCCACACCGTGATCTCGTGGCGGGGGTCGAGGGTCTTCATGAGGGTGGCGAAGTAGAGCCCACCGGGCCCGCCGCCGACGATCGCGATCTTCATGCTCGGTTCTCCGATTCGCTGAGCTGGCGCAGCTTGAAGTGCTGCAGCTTTCCACTGGTGTTGCGCGGCAGTGCGTCGATGAAGCGGACCTCGCGCGGGTACTTGTAGGGCGCCAGGCGGCCCTTGACGTGCTGCTGGAGCTCGGCGACCTTGGCGGCGTCGCCGCTCACGCCCTCGCGGAGCACGACGAAGGCGCACACGATGGCGCCCCGGTCGGCGTCGGGCACGCCGACGACACCTGCCTCGACCACGTCCGGGTGCGTGCCGAGCGCCTCCTCGACCTCCTGGCCGCCGATGTTGTAGCCGGAGGAGACGATCATGTCGTCGGTGCGCGAGCGGTACCAGAAGTAGCCGTCCTCGTCGCGCACGAAGGTGTCGCCGGTGACATTCCACCCGTTGACGACGTAGTCGCGCTGCCGGCGGTCGTCGAGGTAGCGGCAGCCGACCGGGCCGATCACGGCGAGCCGGCCCTCGACGCCGGGGCCGACCTCGTTGCCGTCCGCGTCCAGCACGGTCGCGCGGTAGCCGGGCACCGGCTTGCCGGTCGCGCCGGGCCGGACGTCGTCGCCACTCGCCGAGATGAAGATGTGCAGCAGCTCGGTGGCGCCGATGCCGTCGATGACCTTCAGGTCCAGCTCGCGCAGCAACGCCTCCCAGGTGTCCTGCGGCATGTGCTCGCCGGCCGTGACGGCGACGCGCAGGCCCTTGAGGTGGCCGATGCTGCCGGACTTGAGGATCTGCTTGTACGCCGTCGGCGCGGTCGCCAGCGCTGTGACGCCGTGCTCGTCGATCAGCCCGGCGAGCTGGACCGGCGTCGCGGTCTCGGTGAGCAGCGCGCAGGCGCCCGCCCGCAGCGTGAAGACGACGAGCATGCCGAGGCCGAAGGTGAACGCCAGCGGTGCGGTGCAGGCCACCAGGTCGGTCGACTCGAGACGGAGCGTGCTGCGGCCGAAGGTGTTGTCGATCGACAGGATGTCGCGGTGGAAGTGGGTGGTGAGCTTCGGAACGCCCGTCGTGCCCGAGGTGGGGCCCAGCAGCGCCACGTCGTCGGCAGCGGTGTCGACGGCGGTGAAGGTGACCGGCTTGGGGCGGACCCGTCGGGTGAGGTCGTCGGGTGCGTCGCTGCCATAGGGCACGACGGTGAGCTCGGGATCGGCGCGGTCGCGCACCACGTGCACGTCGTCGAGGAAGCGGTGGTCGACCAGCGCGACCGCGGGCCGGGTGCGTTCGACGATCGGGGTGAGCTCGGTCGCGCGCAGCGCGGCCATCGTCGTCACCACGATGCCGCCGGCCTTGAGCACGCCGAGCCAGGCCGCGACCGTCCAGGGGTTGTTGGGGGAGCGCAGCAGCACCCGGTTGCCGCTGACCAGCCCGAGGTCGTCGACGAGGACGTGGGCGACCTGGTTGGCGCGCGCGAGCAGCTCGCCGTAGGTCCACACGGTGCCGTCGGGGGTGCGCAGTGCCGGCCGGTCGCGGCCATGCGCCGCCACCGCGGCGTCGATCAGCTCGACCGCCGCATTGAGCCGCTCGGGGTACTGCAGCAGCGGGGTGGTGAACTCGATCGTCGGCCACAGCTCGGCCGGCGGCAGGTGGTCGCGCGCGAAGCTGTCACGCAGCCCGCTGGGGCTCAGCGCGTTCACGACGCCGCTCCGGCCGCGCGGATCATGCCCTCCTGCACCACGGTGGCGACGAGCAGGCCGTCCGGGGTGAAGAAGCGGCCGATCGCCGAGCCGCGCCCGTCCTCGACCGAGACCGCCTCCTGCACGTAGAGCAGCCAGCCGTCCATCCGGACCGGGCGGTGGAACCACATCGCATGGTCGAGGCTCGCGGTCACCAGGCCCTCGTCGGCCCAGGCCAGGCCGAGCACCCGCAGGGCCGGCTCGAGGATCGTGTAGTCGCAGACGTAGGCGAGAGCCGCGACGTCGCGCTGCTCGTCGGTGAGCCCCTCGACCGGACGGAGGGCGTCGTACGGCTTGACCCAGACCGCCTGGTGCGGCGACCGCTCGCCCTCCACGGTGAGGTAGACGGGGCCGGGCGCGTGGCGCATGTCGAAGCTGCGGCCCCCGGACCAGTAGGCCTTCGAGGTCTCGGTCATGGTGCCGCCCGACCGGTCCGCGAGGTACGCCGCCGAGCTCGGCAGCTCCTCGGGGCCCGGGAGGCCTTCGGGCAGGGTCGCCTGGAACGAGCCGCTCGGCTCGCCGGCGGCGAAGCTCGCCATGCAGACGTAGACGACCTTGCCGTTCTGGAAGGCGCGCACCTGGCGGGTGCTGTAGCCGCGGCCGTCGCGCAGCACCTCGACCTCGTAGCGGACCTCCGCGCCGATGTCGACGGGACGCATGAAGTAGGAGTGCATCGAGTGCAGCGACTTGGCGTCCGGCCCGGCCGACGGCACGGTGCGCACCGCGGCCACGACCGCCTGCGCGACCATGTCGCCGCCGTAGGCCTTGGGCCAGGGGCAGGGTTGGGTGGTCGCCGTGAACGCCACGTCGAAGACCTCGGCGTCGGTCTCCTTGAGGGTGATCGCGTCGGTGAGGATCGAGCTGGTCGGTGCCATGGGAGTCCTTCGATCGGGGGTGGTCAGGCGATGCGGACGGTGTTGACGAGCAGGCCGATGCCGGGGATCTCGGTCTCGACGACGTCGCCGTCACGCAAGTAGGTGGGGGGCTCCATGCCCATGCCGACGCCGCCGGGCGTGCCGGTCAGGACGACGTCGCCGGGGCGGAGCACGGTGAACGTGGAGATGTAGGCCAGCAGCGCGGCGCTGTCGAAGACCAGCGTCTTGGTGTTGCCCCGCTGGCGCTCGACGCCGTTGACCCGGCAGATCACCTCGACCCCGGCGGTCGGGTCGATCTCGTCGGGGGTGACCACGACCGGGCCCAGGGGAGTGGTGGCGTCCCACGCCTTGCCCTGGAACCACTGCAGCGTCCGGCGCTGCCAGGCCCGCACCGAGATGTCGTTGGCGATCGTGTAGCCCGCGATCGCGTCCTCGGCCTGGGCCCGCGTCGCCCGGCGCAGCTCGGCGCCCACCACCACGGCGAGCTCGGCCTCCCAGTCGAGCTCGAGGTCGTCGAGGGCCGGCAGCACGATGTCCGCACCGGGGGCGAGCAGCGTGTCGGCGTACTTCGCGAAGAGGGTCGGGTACGCCGGCGTCTCTCGCCCGGTCTCGGCGATGTGGTCGCCGTAGTTGAGCCCGCAGCAGATCACCTTGCCGGGACGCGGCAGCGGCAGGACGGGCCGCGCGTCCGGGAGCTCCGGGCCGGGGGCGGGCTCCGCGCCCGACGCGAGGAGCTCGCTCAGGTCGGCAGCGGGCAGCGCGTGCCAGCGACCGTCGATCTCGATGGCGGCGCAGGTGGCGCTGTCCGACGGGGTGGTCACCGTGGCGATTCGCATATGTCATTTTTGGCACGAACGTTGCGTTCATGTCAATAGAGAGCCTAGGCTGGATCGCATGACCACCGACCTCACTCCCGGGCTCGCCCCGGACCTCACGCCCGTCGCCGTCAACCCGGCGGAGCTGCCCGCGCCCAGCGGCTACTCGCACGGGACGCTCAGCGGCAACACCCTCCACCTCGGCGGCCAGACCGCGCTCGACGCCGACATGAAGATCGTCCCCGGCGGCATCGTCGAGCAGTTCCGCCAGGCGTTCGGCAACGTCCTCACCACCCTGCGCGCCGCCGGCGGCGTCCCCGAGGACCTCGTGTCGATCACGATCTACCTGACCGACATCCCCGACTACCAGGCCCACGGCCGCGAGATCGGTGCCGTCTGGCGCGAGCTCGCGGGCCCCGTCTACCCGGCCATGGCCGGCATCGGCACCACCGGCCTGTGGCAGCCCGAGGCGCTCATCGAGATCGTCGGCGTCGCCGTGATCCCCGACGAGCGCCTCGTCCGCCCCGCCAGCTGACCCCCACACCGACCAGCAACGAAGGAGAACGCCATGCCTGCCATGACTCCCTACGCGGACGACCTCAACGCCCTGCCGCCGCTCGCCTCGCGCTACGTCCAGGTCGACGAGCTGCCGTGGAAGCCCACCGGCTTCCCGGGCATCGACATGAAGGTGCTCCTGCGCGAGCCCGAGACCGGACTGCTGACCGCGCTGTTCCGCTGGGAGCCGGGCGCCGTCCTGCCGCTCCACGAGCACGTCGAGATCGAGCAGACCTACGTGCTCGAGGGGAGCATCGTCGACGAGGAGGGCGAGACCACGCCGGGCAACTTCTCCTGGCGTCCCAAGGGCAACCAGCACCGCGCCCACGCCCCGAACGGCGCCCTGCTCATCGCCTTCTTCCTCAAGCCCAACGTGTTCCTCGAGGGCGCCGAGGCCGGCACCACCCTGGAGTGACATGAGGATCACCACCTTCCGCCACGCCGGCGGCGTCGGCTGGGGTCTCGTCGAGGGCGACGGCGTCGTCGACCTCAGCGACGACCCCTCGCTGCCGTACGCCGACGCGTCGGAGGCGCTGCGCAGCGAGACCGTCATGGATCTCGCGATGTCGGCCTGCGGGCTGACGCCGCAGCACCGGCTCGAGGACGTCACCCTCCTCGCGCCGCTCCCGGCTCCCGGCCGGGTGCTGGTCGTGGACGACGGGCGGGTCGCCCAGCTCGATCGGCCGGACGTCCACGACACCGGCACGGACCTCCCGGGTGGGCGGAGGATGCTCGCCGTGGTCATCGGCAGCCCCACCCGGGAGGTCGCCGTCGACCGCGCGGTCGAGCACTTGCTCGGTGCGACGGAGGCGGTCCTCGAGGACGGGCGCGTCGCGCTCGGTCCCTGGGTGGTCAGCCGCGACGAGACGGGGGACCTGGACCTCCTGCACACAGCCGGACGAGGCCTCGCCGACATCGTCAGCGAGGCCTCGCGGCAGTGGTCGCTCAGCTCCGGCGACGTCGTCCTCGTCCCTGCCGGCTGATCAGCTGCTGGGCGACCAGGTGGCCGGAGCCGCCGCCCAGGCCCGGGCCCGGGTGCGTGAACGCCCCGATGTGGAAGACGTTGGGCACGCCGGTCCGGTGGCCCGTGCCCGTCCCCGGCCGCCACAGCAGCGACTGGTCGAGCTCCGCCGCGCCTCCGTAGGGGTCGCCGTTCACCGCGTTGGCGTTGGCCGAGGCCAGCCCCGTCGGGTCGATCACGTGGCGAGCGATCACGCTGCCGGCCAGCCCGGGGGCGAACCGCTCGATGCGGGCGATCACGCGGTCGGCGTACGCGTCGGCCAGGGCGGGGGTCCAGCCCTCCGTCGTGTCGAGCTCGCCGGCGGCGTCGCCGACCGGCCGCCACGGGAGCTCCTGCAGCTGGATCCACAGCGTCGCCCGGCCGTCCGGCGCGCGCGTCGGGTCGAGGACGCACTGCTGGCCGACGACCACGGTCGGCTCGGCGGGCAGCAGGCCGGCCTCGGCCTGCGCACACGCGATCGCCGTGCTGTCCGAGCCGTTGCTGACGTGGACGAGGGGGACCTCCTCGAGACGGCTGTCGTCCCAGCGCAGCGGGGCGTCGAGGGCGAGGTGGACCTGCGCCGCGGCCCGGCCGGGGCGGTGGCGCGCGACGGCCCGGCGACCGGGGTCGCCGACGGCGGCGGGCGGGAGCAGGCCGTCGTACAGGCGGGCGGTCGAGGTGGACGCGAGCACCGCCGAGGCCCGCAGGTGGCCGGCGCCGGTCTCGACGCCGACCGCGCGGCCGGAGCGCACGGCGATGGCCTTCGCGGGCGTGGCGAGCAGGACATCGACCCCGCGCTCCTCGAGCAGGGCCGCGAAGGCGGCGACGAAGTTCGCGGCGCCGCCCTCGACGATCGGTAGCCCGATCTCGTGCATGGTGAAGGCCATGACCGGCAGCATCAGGCCGCCGGTCGCCTGGTCCGGAGCCAGGCCGGCGTGCAGCAGCCAGGGCGACCAGAGCTGGTCCACCTCGGTGCCGACGAAGCGCTCCCGGGTCAGGCCGCGCCCGCTCTGCGTCGCGACCCGCGCCAGCTCGGTCAGCCCGTCACGGCCCAGGCCGCGCACCGCGCCCAGCCCGAGCCGGGCCAGGTCGCGGGTGCGCAGCTCGGACCCGAGCGTGCCGAACACGTGCGGGGCCCACCGGCCGAGGTCGCCCAGCATCGTGATGTACGACGCCCGGTCGGCGTCGTGCGCGAAGCCGGCCGCCGTCCGGTCCGGGTCGCGGTGCGCGATCACGGTGCCGCGTTCGGAGACCGACGCGGTGACCGGACCGTCGGCGTTGCGGTAGGTCAGGCCGAGCCGGTGCAGGTCGGCGCCGAGGTCGGCGTACGCGCCTCCGGCCTGGAACAGCGGGTGCCACGAGCTGAAGGTATCGTGGACGAAGCCCGGCTCGGTGAGCTCGTCGGAGGCGATGAAGCCGCCGAGCCGGTCCCGCTCCTCGACCAGCGCCACCCTCCGCCCGGCGCCGGCGAGCTCGGCCGCGGCGACCAGCCCGTTGACGCCGGAGCCGATCACGACGACGTCGTAGGTGTCCCTCATCGGCTGCCGACGCCCATCCGCCGGGCCAGCCTCGGCGTGATCCGCCGGTAGTCGGCCGGCTTGACCGGCATCAGCCACTGCTTCGCCTTGGTGCGGCGCGGCACGTCGAGGCCGACGTCGGAGAGCACCTCGTCCACGTTGTGCATGGAGAACGGGATGATGTTGGTGCCTCGCGCGTGCAGCCCGCCGGTGCGCTCGCGCATCCACGCCAGGCGCTCACGGGTCTGCGCCAGCATCTCCTCGCGCGAGGGCAGCTGGTGGTGGCCGCCGAGGCGGGAGCCGATCCAGATCGCCGACACCTCGGCCGAGAGCGGCGAGAAGAAGGACGAGTTGTAGCCGGCGAAGCTCAGGTCCGGCACGTTGATCGGGTGGATCTGCCGGTAGAGCAGGAAGTCACCGTTCTCGTCGAGCAGCTGGTCGAGCACCTCCTGCGGCAGGAACGGGATGTCCTGGGTCCACCCGGTCGCGGCGATCACCACGTCGGCGCGGATCACCTGGCCGTTGGCCAGCTCGGCGTGGGGCTTGCCGTCCTTCTCGAGGAAGCGGCTGATCACGGTGTCACGGTGGACCCGGATCGCGCCCGTGGAGACGCCCTCGAAGAAGCCCTCGGTGGCCAGCGAGACCGTGGACTTGGCGATGTCGGCGAAGGTGCCCTGCGGGACGAGCCCGAGCCTCTCGAGCCTGAGCTGCTTGGTGGTGACGTTCTCGACGGTGCCGAGCATGTTGTTGGCCATCATCGAGTCCTTGGCGTGGAGCAGCCGCTCCGCGCCGTTGACCGAGCGGTAGCGGAAGAGTCCCTCGCCGAGCCGGGTCAGCATCAGGTACTTGTAGTTGACGACGCCGCTGACCTTGCGCGGCATCTTCCACAGCAGCTCGCGGGCGACGACCGAGGTCGAGGCCGCCTCCTTGGCGATCTCCACGGTGATGTCGCAGGCGGACTTGCCGTAGCCGAGGACCACGGTGTGCTTGCCGCGCACCTGGTCCATGCTGTGGAACTCGCTCGACGGCAGGTAGCGGCCTCCGGCCTGCTCGAGCTCCTCGACGCCCTCGACCGGCGGCACGAACGGCCGGGAGAAGATCCCGCTGGCCAGCACGAGGTGGTCGTAGTGCTCGGTGCCCCGGGCCGTCGTGACGTCCCAGCCGCCACCGGGCGTCGGTGCGGCGTGCTCCACCTCGGTGTTCAGCCGGACATGCGGCGTGACGCCGAACTCGTCGGCGTACGACGCCAGGTAGGCCGCCACCTGCTCGCCGCTGGGCCACTCGGGGTAGTCGCGCGGCATCTTCTTGTCGGACAGGCAGTAGGTGCCCTTGTTGTTCTGCGTCTTCAGGCCGGGGTAGCGGCGGGTGCGGCTCCAGACGCCGCCGATGTCGGGGGTCTTCTCGAGGACGGTCACGTCGTGACCGAGCTGGCGCAGGACCTTGGCGGAGGAGATGCCGGCGAACCCGGCTCCGACGATCGCGATCTTCATGACGGTGTCCTCACTCGGAGAGCTGGGGGATGGCGGGGACGGCCCGCTCGGGGCCGAGGGCGGAGTAGCCGCCGTCGGCGGCCCAGTCGGCGCCGGTGACGACCGACGCGGCGTCGGAGACCAGGAAGGCGACCACCGCGCCGACCTCGGCGCCGTCGCCGACCCGGCCGGTCAGGTGGAAGGGGGCGGCCACGGCGTCGGTCCTCTCCCGGTTGCCCCCGGAGAGGTCGTCCATGATCTTCGACCAGGTCCAGCCGGGGCTGACGGAGTTGACCCGGATGCCGTCGGGGGCCAGGTCCATCGCCATCGAGCGGGTCAGCGACACGATCGCCGCCTTCGAGGCGGGGTACACCCAGCGGCCGGTCTGCGCGACCTTGCTGGAGATCGAGGTGAAGTTGACGACCGCCGCGTGCTCGCTGGCCTTCAGGTGCGGGTGGGCCGCGCGGACGACCTCGACCATCGAGACCACGTTGACGTCGAGCGCGCGGAGCCAGTCCGCCCGGGCCGTCGCGAACCCCTCGTCGAGATAGGTCGCCGCGAGGTTCACCACGATGTCGATGCCGCCGAAGCGCTCGACCGCGCCGGACACCAGGTCGGCGACCGACCCGTCGTCGGTCACGTCGGTGTGCATGAAGACGACCTCGTCGCCCAGCTTCTCGGCGGCCCGGCCGCCGTCCTCGTCGATGTCGGCCACGACGACGCGCGCCCCGGCCCGGGCGAGTGCGCTCACGACACCGTGCGCCAGCAACGTCGCGCCGCCGGTGACGATCGCGGTGCGACCGGTCAGATCGGTCGGATCGGTCAGGTCGGTCATGGTTGGGTCCTCCGCCCCGTAGGCTGTGCGATGCAGGTCACATCGCGATGTCGGGAACGTAGGCATCCGCGCCGGGGCGCACTATCCGGAATGCGCGGGCGACGTCCGCGAACCGCGACGGATCGCCCGGGCGCCGGGCTCCGACACACATTTCGGAGCAATGACGATCGTTCGGTCGTTGACATGTGGCCGCGATGGTGCGCCAATGGGTGGTGCAGCACGAACGACAGGAGCCGAGGTGACCAGGACACTGCTCGCCGAGCACCGTCAGATCGAGACGGCGGACATCGACCAGGCGCGCCGGGAGGTCGGCGAGCGCTTCTGTGCGCACCGGCTCGAGCTGACCCGCCGCGACGGTCGTCTCGACATGCTGCACAGCTCGGCCGCGATCGGCGCGAACGTCAGCCTCAACTACCTGCGCTACGGCGACGAGGTCCGGATCACGCCGGGCACCTTCGACGACTTCTTCCTCGTCCAGATCCCGCTCCAGGGCACGGCCCGGGTGCGGGTGGGGGAGCAGGTCGTGGCCTCCTCCCGCAGCCGGGCCTCCGTCGGCTCGCCCACCGAGGCCGTCGACATGGTGTGGAGCGATCGCTGCGAACAGCTCCTGGTCTACCTGCGCCGCCACGCCGTCGAGGAGCTCGCCGCCGACGGCGACGCCCCGGCCCCCGTCGTCTTCAACGCCGCGATGGACCTCGAGACCCCAGCCACCCGCGCCTGGCTGCGGCTGGTCCACCTCGCCCTCGACGACATCGAGGCCGGGGGAGCCCTGTTCCGCTCACCGCTCGCCTCCACCCACTTCGAGCAGACCCTGATCGCCGGCCTGCTCTCCGCCCAGCCCAACAACCGCCACGTCGTCGCCCCGCCCGAGACCTCCTGCCCACGCGTCGTCCGCTCGGTCGTCGACCTCATGGAGGCCGAGCCCGAGCGCGCCTGGCGCCTCGCCGAGCTGGCCCGCCACGCCGGCGTCTCCGCCCGCACCCTCCAGGAGGCCTTCCAGCGCGAGCTCGGCATGACCCCCCTCGAGCGCCTGCGCTCGGCCCGCATGGCCCGCGCCCGCGCCGACCTCCTCGCCGCCGACCCGGCGACGGTCTCGGTCACCGACGTCGCCGCCCGCTGGGGCTTCTTCCACCTCGGCCGCTTCGCGCAGGCCTACCGGGCGACGTACCAGGAGCTCCCCTCGCAGACGCTCAAGGGCTAGGCGGACCGGTACCGCAGGGCGATCGCACCCGACCGGAACTCCTGACGCTCGACGAGGTCGAGCCGGATGCGCTCGCGCAGGCCGGCGAGCAGGGTCGGCCCGTGTCCCGCCACGACCGGCTGGACGAGGAAGACGTACTCGTCGATCAGGCCCAGGTCCGCCAGCGCGAGCGGGAGGGTCACCCCACCGACGAACACACTGCCCTCGCCCGGCTCCTCCTTCAGTCGCCGGACCGCCTGCGCCAGGTCGCCGTCGACCAGCTCGGCGTTCCAGTCGACGCTGTCCAGGGTGCTCGACACGACGTGCTTCGGGGCGCGGTCGATGGCCTCGGCGAACGGGACCTCCCACGCGCTCATCCAGTCGGGCCAGGCGCCCGAGTCGGGCCGGCGCCACGCCGCCTCCATCATCTCGTAGGTCACCCGGCCGAAGAGCAGGGCGTCGGCGCGCGCGATCTCGTCGGTCCAGTACTGCATGGACTCCTCGTCGGGCGGGATCCCGGCCTCGTGGTGGCAGCAGCCGTCGAGGGTGACGTTGATGGCGTACCGGAGCGGTCTCATACCGCAATCAGACCCCAGCCGGTGTCACTTCTCATCGGTTCCGAGATTCCGTTCGACCCAGGCGACGACCTCGGTGAGGATCGCAGGCCCCTCGGGCTCGTCCTCCACGCCGTGGTGGACGCCCGGGCAGGTCTTCAGCGTCGCGGACGGGACGAGGCCGACCACCGCGCGGCTGGCGGAGACCGGGTTGACCAGGTCGGCGTCTCCGTGCACCACGAGCACCGGCACGCCCACGCGGGCTGCGGCCGACGGCACGCGATCCATCTGAGCCAGGACGTCGATCGCGAACCGTGCGGTCGCTCGGTCGTGCACCAGGGGATCGGCGTACCGCTCGGCGACGACGGCGGGGTCGCGGTTGACCTGCTCGAAGCGCAGCCCGTTCGACACCGTCAGCGTGGGCAGGACCCGGCCGAGCGTCCGGAGCACGGCCACCTTGAGCCGCTGCCTGCGCAGCTCCGAGTCGAACGCGGGACCGGTCACCACCACCGCGGCCAGGTCCGCCCCCGGCCGGTCCGCGGCGTACAGGAAGGCGTAGAGCCCGCCGAGGCTGTGCCCGTACAGCACGACCGGCGCGCCGCCGGTCCGTTCCCGCTCGCGGGCGAGGAGCTGGTCGACCGCCCGCGCCGTCGGCGGGTAGCGGACGTCGCCGCGGCGTCCCTCGGACCGGCCGAAGCCCTCGTGGTCCATGGCGAGCATCGAGAAGCCGGCCGCGGTGAACGAGCGGGCTGTGCGGTCGTAGCGGGCGCCGTGCTCGCCGAGGCCGTGCAGGACCACGACGCTGGCGCGAGGTGGCCCGCTGGGCTCCCAGCGGTGTACGGAGAGCCGCGGTCCGTCGTTCGCGGGCGCGAACGAGTCGAAGGTGGGTGAGTCGGTCACGAGCGTCCCTTTCCGGTCCGCTCGAGCCTCCCCGCTCAGACCGTCCGGTGATTGGACGAACCTGCTACGTCGCCACGATCTCCCACCGGATCGTGCTGAACGCGGTCGGCGGGCCACCGAACGCCCGGCGGCACGTCCTCGTGAGGTGGGAGCTGTCCGTGAACCCCGCCGCGTGGGCCGCGTCGGTGAGCGAGCGCCCCTCCGCGACCGCCGCGGTCGCTCGCAGCAGCCGGAGCCACCGGACGTAGGCCCGGAAGGTGATGCCGAGGTCCTGGGCGAAGAGGTGCGACAGCCGGCTCTCGGACAGGTGGACGGCCGCGGCGACGTCCCGCAGCCGGACCGGGCCGCTGTCCAGCCCCGTCCGGAGCCGAGCCTGTGCGGCGGCCACGCCCGGATGAAGTGAGGCGGCGCTGCTCGCGCCGGGGGAGCGCAGCCGCCCGCCTGCGTACGCGTCGTGCCCGCTCGTCAGGGCGACCCCCGCTTCCTGCCAGGAGCCGGCGTCGGCCGGGGCGTCGACGAGCGCGGCCAGCTCGGTCCCCAGTGACGACTGCGGCTCCACGTGTGCCACCACGCCCCACGCCCCGGTTGCGTCGAACGCGTGTGGCTGGTCGGCAGGCACGATCGCCGCGGTCGTACGCCGCCGGCGCCCGCGCTCGTCCTCGATGACGAACGCTCCCTCACTCGCCACGGCCACCTGGACGGAGTGGTGGGCATGTCGCGGCAGGCTCCCCATCGGGCCCTCGATCTCGAGCAGACCGGGACGCAGCCGGCCTACGCCGGACCACCGAGGGCCCACCGGGTGCCGCTCGTCCGCGTCGTACATCGGGCGCAATATACGCGGGGCCGGGCGCTGCGAAGTGCTCTTCTTGACGAGGGGTGGCCGCTCGTCGGCGGCCCGTCATGGGCATCGACGCCGCGGGCCGTGGCAACCGGTACCCGTTCGGTGTCGTGACCTGCTGGCACGACGTGTTCTGGCGTCGTCGTCCCGCCTGATGACAGGCGCCGTCAATCGCGGCTACTAGACGATTCCCGTAGGACCGGTGTCTGGCCAGACTCGGTCCAGGTGATCGGCGGGCGGCTCTCTATGCGGCTGCCCACCGGTGGTTCTGGTGTGGCTCGCTATCGGTCTGCGGCCCGCCGGTCATCGTGACGAGGCGTGGCTCAAGAAGGGACTGCCCAGCTCGTAGTAGCACTGCCCACCTCGCCGTCCATGAGGAACGAGCACAGGCGGGAGTAAGGAAGTGGAGCACGTCGTCATCGGGGTAGATCCCCACAAGCTGTCGGTCACCATCGAGGTCGTCGACCACCAGGAGAATCTGCTCGGCTCAGGCCGGTTCACCACCGACAAGGCCGGCTACGCCGCGATGCGAAAGTACGCGAAGACCTGGCCTGAGCGAGTCTGGGCCGTCGAAGGCAGCAACGGCACGGGCCGTCCACTCGCACAACGACTGCTCGAAGACGGCGAACGAGTGGTCGGCGTGCCCGCCAAGCTCGCCGCGCGCGTCCGGGGCTTCGACACCGGTCACGACCGCAAGACCGACGCCCGCGACGCCCACTCAGTGGCAGTGGTCGCGGTCCGCACCAAGACCCTGTGAGTCCTTCGCGTAGATGGCGAACTCGAGGCGTTGCGGATGCTCTGTGACCGCCGCGAAGCTCTCACCCGTCGGCGGGTCCAGACCGTGGATCGATTGCAGGCGCTGTTGGCCGAACTCCTTCCTGGACAAGCCAGACGCGACATCACCACCGGTCAGGCCAAGACGATGCTTGCCTCCGTCCGGCCGCGCGACATCGCCGGCAAGACCCGACGCTGGATCGCGGCTGAAGAGCTCGCTGAGCTGATCGCGGTCGAGGCCAAGATCAAGAAGGCCACCGCCGAGCTGAAGACGATCGTGCTCGCCCGCGGCTCGCGACTCATGGACATCCACGGCGTCGGCCCAGTTGTCGCAGCCCGAATCCTGGCCGACGTCGGCGACGTCAACCGCTTCGCTGATCGCAACCGGTTCGCGTCCTGGACCGGCACCGCGCCGCTCGACGCGTCCTCTGGTGAGCAGAACCGCCACCGACTCTCGCGAGCGGGGAATCGACGGGCCAATCACATGATCCACGTCGCCGCGATCAGTCAGATCCGTCTCGACACCGACGGCCGCGTCTACTACCGACGCAAGCGAGCTGCGGGCAAGAAGTCACTCGAGGCCATCAGGTGCCTGAAGCGACGGATCTCTGACGCGATCTACCGCCAACTCGTCGAGGACGCCGAGGTGGCTGTCAGGCGCGAGGTTGGTACGGGTCCGGGAGGGCACTGCGGGGCGTCTCAAGAATCCAGCGCGGCCGACTCACACCCGCTCATCGACACTTCGGATCGGCCACTTCCCGGACCCGCAACACAGACGCTACGCCCGACCGGTTGACAACAGAAGGGAGCCGGAATGACGCCGGTCAGCCTGTCGCCTCGAACACTCTCGTCTCAAAACTGTCGATGGCCCCGGGAAAGACCCCCGGGGCCATCGACTGACCGAACCAGACCGGTCAGGTCCGCTCACGACTCAGATGTCGTAGAACTGATGTTGTCGTGCGGCTGACCTGCGCAAACGGCGTCCTGGTGACGCGTGGGGTGCAGGCGGTACGCACAACGTCGCGAAGCGCTGGAAGACGACTTGATAGATAACTTCGCATAGGCGAAACTGTCTGTCGTGTCCATACTCGGTGTCTCCGAAGCCGCCGACCGGCTCGGCGTCTCGACGCGCCAGGTCCAGCACCTGGTGGCAAGCGGCGAACTCGACCAGGTTGCTCGAGGGTACGTCGACGCATCTTCGGTCGACCGTCTCCTTGCCGTGAGGCGCGGCGGGCGCACGAGAGCGTGGTCGGAGGCGACTGCGTGGGGAGCCGTTGCCCTGCTATCCGGCATGGATGCCTCCTGGCTGGGGGAGAGCCAGCGGTCGCGCCTTCGCCGCCGGCTCCGGGAAGTCTCCGTTGAGGGACTGGTCGCGCGTGCGCGCGATCGCGCGGTCGTCCGGAGGTACGCCGGTCATCCCAGCGCGGTGAGCCGGGTTCGTGCGGCGACCGTCAGCACCCACCTGGCCGTGCGGCGCTTGGGCCTGGCCGACGTCAACGTCGTGGACGCGTACGTGGCTGCTGACGTAGTCGATGAGGTCGTGCGTGGTCACGGACTCGTCGCCGATGGCGCCGGCTCGTTCACGTTGCGTGTCACGACGATGGACATGGAGGTCGTCGCGAACCTCGTCAGAACGGCCGATGCCGTTGCGGCGCTCGACCTCGCGGAGTCGCTCGATGTCCGCGAGCGCGGCGCAGGAGTACGAGCGCTCGAAGAGTTCCTGGAGGCGTTGCGTGGCTGACCGGCCGATCATCGAGGTCCCGACCCCGCCTGGAGGTTGGGGCGACCCCTGGCCGAATGTGGCCGAGATCGAGGCGGTGCTGCCTCACCAGAGGTGGACGCTCGTCGGCGGGCTGATGACGCAATTGCATGCGATCCATCGAGGCATCGATGCGATCAGGCCCACGAATGACGTCGACATCGTCCTCCACGTCGAGACCACACGCGGTGTAGCCGCCCTGACCGCGTCAGCGCTCGAATCGCTGGGCTACCGGCTGACTCCGTCGATCGACGACCGGAACAACACCGCGCACCGTTTCAGGCGCGGTGGCTCAACTGTGGACCTTGTCGCCTCAGCGACAGACGTCGTCGATGTTCTCGTCGCCGACCACGCGGCACCTAGAGTGCGTGAACGGCTGCGCGGCAGGGACATGGTGGCCATCGAGGGCGGCACGCAGGCTCTGCGGCGCACCATCAACGCTCGGCTTGAGATCGTGCCCGGCCGTGCGACGACGGTAAGTGTCCCGTCGTCCTTCGGCGCGCTCATCCTCAAGGCTGCAGCGCACCAGACCGACACCCGCGATCGGGAGCGTCATCTGCTGGACGCCGTGGTCTTGCTCGCGGCGATCGACGATCCGTTCGCCGAACGCGAGCAGTTCGCCGGCTCGGACACCGCGAGGCTCGCGAGCCTGGCGCGCAACCTTCCGGGTGGTGCCCGCGAGTGGCAGCACCTCTCAGCACCGCAACGCGTCGCTGCCGAGGCGGCCCTGCGGGTGCTCTGCTCGTGAGCCCGGGCCAGCGAGGTCGTTGAGTCACAACGACTCGCTGAGCATCGCGGCGTCGCGCCATGCCTCGGTGCTCTTGCCGGAGCTGATGCCACGGTCGTTTTGGAAGACGTCCTTTGTGATGCCCGAATTGCGTGCTTGCCGCGCATGGCGCGCGAGTCCGAGGCGCGATGGGTCTGACTCCGGATTCTCGTAGAACTTCGCGTCCCGCAGCAGGGCCTTCACCGTGTCTTGACTGACACCGAGCGCGACGGCGATTTCGCTGCGAGATGAGCCCGACCGCTGCAACTCAAGAGCTTGGGTACCACGTTCGGCCCGGGCTTCCATCGAATTGCTGGCCGTTGTGCCGTCGCTCGGCACCACGGCGGCACGCGGCTCCTGTGCCGGAGCAGGTGTCGGCCGAAGTTCGCCGAAGTAGTCGGGAAGACTCAGTGCCTTCGCTGCGGTCGTGAGTTGGCGAATCTCCGCCGTAGTGAGCACATCGTCATCGAGCGCCGCGATTTTCAATCCGTCGAGGAACCGCTTGTTTAGCGCGCTGACCTGCTCGCCGCCCATGCCAGCCGAGCCCGCGAGATGCGCAAGCGTCTTCGCTTCATCGCCCGTGATTCGCCCGTCAGCGAGCGCCTCGGAGAGCGCGTCGAGGTACGCCTCTGTAGCCGCATCGTTCGGCGCGAGGCCGCTCGATGGCAGTCGCGCCACCAGCGAGTGCATCCAGCCGTCAGTGCCCTTGCGCAGGGACACGGCGCGCGTCACCAGGGGAAGCTGTCCGAGCGGACCGGCCGGGCTCCACATGATCGGGCCGCCGTTGTAGCGAACAGGGGAGCGGAGCTTGCTGGTCATCTGCGGCAGTAGGGCCGCTACAGCGCGCACGTCACCCAGTGCGGCGTGCTTGTCGACAAGCGGTACACCAGCAGCGCGGGCGATCGTGCCGAGCTTGTGGTTCGGAGTGGAGAACGTTTGCCGTCCCAGCCAAAGGGTGCACAGGGCTGGAATCGTCGCGACGCCGATGCCTGCTCGGCGCAGTTCCGCGGACAGGAAGGCTTCCTCGAAGGTCGCGTTGTGCGCCACGACGACGGCTCCGCTCATCCGGCTCAGCAACTCGGGCGCGACCTCAGCGAACGTGGGTGCCTGTTTGACATGTGCGTTGGTGATCCCGTGGATGAACGTCGGCCCGACGTCGCGTCCTTGGGGATTGACCAAGGTCGCAAACTCGTCCTCAATGCGGCCCTTGGCGTCGACGCGGGCGACCGCGACTTCGACAATGCGGTGGCGCTTCGGCGACAGTCCCGTCGTTTCGAAGTCGATGACGGCGAAGGGTCCGTCGTGCTCGGAGCCGTGACGCAGCGACGTGCCACCGTAATGAAAGAGCGGGCCGTGGAGGCCAGGCTCCGCGAAAGGAATCTCGCGACCTTCGGAGTTCCATGGCCTCGGATCGCCCGTGTTCGGAGCTGTGCGCTCACGGGTGTACGTCGGCGTTCTGCCGGATCGCGGTCGCGCACCGTTGGACGCCGATCCAGTGCTGTGCGCTTGGCGTATGGTCCTGCTGTCCGGTCGGTGCTGTGAGGCATGTCGTCCCGCTCGGACCTCTGGTGACTGCGCTGACGATTGCTTCTTCGTCGCCAGATAGACGGCGATGCCGATGATCAGAATGAGAACCAGCCAACCCATGTGCGGCAAGGTAGTTGGAACCTCCGACGAAATGGCGAGGACGAGAAGATCGCGGCGCGCTTCCGTGTGGCCACGCGCCCTGGGCATCTGCGGGACAGCGCCGCCCGCCAGTTCGAGTGGACGACTCACATGTGTCAGCGGCGCGGCTGTGGCTCGTCAGATCCTGCGCCCCCGTTGCACCCCGAATGCCAACGGCGGCTGACGCCGCAGAGTGTCTCTGCAGGTCAGCCGCCGTTTCTGACGACCTTCGGAGTCTGAGTTCGAGCTCTACTCCTATATCTAGGTCAGATGTCGTAGTACAGCTCGAACTCGTGCGGGTGCGGCCGCAGCTGCACGGGCGCGATCTCGTTCTCCCGCTTGTACGACGTCCACGTCTCGATCAGGTCGGGCGTGAACACGTTGCCGACGGTGAGGAAGTCGTGGTCGGCCTCGAGCGCGTCGAGGACGGCCCCCAGCGAGGTGGGCACCTGGGCGATCTCGGCCATCTCGTCCGGCGGGAGCTCGTAGATGTCCTTGTCGATCGGCGCGGCCGGCTCGGTCTTGTTCTGGATCCCGTCGAGGCCGGCGAGCATCAGGGCCGAGAAGGCGAGGTAGGGGTTCGCCGACGGGTCGGGGAATCGGGTCTCGATGCGCTTGGCCTTGGGGTTGCTGCCGGTGATCGGGATGCGGACCGAGGCGGAGCGGTTGCGCGAGGAGTACACCAGTGAGATCGGGGCCTCGTAGCCCGGGACCAGGCGGTGGTAGGAGTTCACCGTGGGGTTGGTGAAGGCGAGCAGCGCGGGCGCGTGCTCGAGGATGCCGCCGATGTACCAGCGGGCCATGTCGGACAGGCCGCCGTACCCGGTCTCGTCGTAGAACAGCGGCGAGCCGTCCTTCCACAGCGACTGGTGGACGTGCATGCCCGAGCCGTTGTCGCCGAAGATCGGCTTCGGCATGAAGGTGACGGACTTGCCCTGCTCCCAGGCGGTGTTCTTGATGAGGTACTTGAACTTCATCACGTCGTCCGCGGCCCTGAGCAGCGTGTCGAAGCGGTAGTTGATCTCCGCCTGGCCCGCGGTGCCGACCTCGTGGTGGGCGCGCTCGACCTGGAGGCCGCAGGCCTCGAGGTTCTTGACCATGTCGGCGCGCAGGTCGCTGTAGTGGTCGTACGGCTCGACGGGGAAGTACCCGCCCTTG
Organism: Pimelobacter simplex; assembly: GCA_016803235.1. Lineage (GTDB taxonomy): Bacteria > Actinomycetota > Actinomycetes > Propionibacteriales > Nocardioidaceae > Nocardioides > Nocardioides simplex_A. The sequence continues at coordinate 11,163 of JADCLI010000026.1, read as the reverse complement.
AGGCGGGTCTTGTAGCCGCGGTTGGTCTCGTCGGCCTTGCCGGAGTTCCACCAGCCCTCGACGGAGTCGATGTGGTAGTAGCCCTCGTTGACGCCGGTGGAGTACCGCACGTTGTCGAAGATGTAGAACTCGGCCTCCGGCGCGAAGAACGCCGTGTCCGCGATGCCGGTGGAGGAGAGGTAGGCCAGCGCCTTCTTCGCGATGTTGCGCGGGTCGCGGGAGTACGCCTCGCCCGTGATCGGGTCGTGGATGAAGAAGTTGACGTTGAGCGTCTTCGACTTCCGGAAGGGGTCGATGTACGCCGTGGTCGGGTCGGGGAAGAGCGACATGTCCGACTCGTTGATCGCCTGGAAGCCGCGGATCGAGGAGCCGTCGAAGCCCAGGCCGTCGTCGAACACGGACTGGTCGAAGGACGAGGCCGGCACGGTGAAGTGCTGCATCACACCCGGCAGGTCGCAGAAGCGGACGTCGATCATCTCGACGCCCTCGTCCTTGATGTACTTGAGCAGCTCTTCGCTGTTGTTGAACATTCGGTCCTCCTCGGCTGCGGCGCCGCGGCCCAGCCATCGGTCCATGGGCGATCGGGGCACCGGTACGGCGATGTGGCCGGCACCCGCTCACCCGGCAACCTACCCAATGACCTGTTGCCGACGCAGTACCGCTTTGTTTCGTCCGTGTTAACAACGCGGGCACGCCGAACTGCCCCGGCCCCTGGCGGGGACGGGGCAGCTCGTGCAGCGCTGGATCAGCGGATGAAGAGCATCTCCTGGTACGTCGGCAGCGACCAGAGGTCGTCGGCGACGACGGCCTCGAGGGAGTCGGCGGCCTCGCGGACGGCGAGCATCGCGGGCAGGACGGCGTCGCGGTAGTACGCCGCCTCCTCGAGCCCGTGGTGCTCCTCGGCGCCGGCCTGCGCGGCGACGAGGCTCGCGATGCCGGTGCGCAGCGCGGTCACCAGCTCGGTGACGGCGAGCAGGTCGGTCGTGTCGGCGTCCACGCCGGCCGCCTTGAGCGAGGCCACGTTGGTGGCGAGCTCGGTCTGGTAGCGGACCGCGGCCGGGAGGATCGTCGTCCGGGCGATCTCCTCGGTCAGGTTCGCCTCGACGTTGATCGTCATGACGTACTGCTCGACACCGACCTCGAAGCGGGACTCGAGCTCGGCCTCGCTGAAGACGCCGTACGTCGAGAACAGCTTCTTGGCCTCCGGCGTCTGGTACTCCGGGAGCGCGTCGACGGTCGTGCGCAGGTTCTTGAGGCCCCGCTGCTCGGCCTCGGCGTGCCACTCCTCGGAGTAGCCGTTGCCGTTGAAGACCACCGCGCCGTGCTGCTCCATGACCTTCGCGAGCACCGACTGGACGGCGTCGTTGAACTCGGCGCCGGCGTTGACGGCGGTCTCGAGCTCGGTGGCGAGGTAGTCGAGCGCCTCGGCCATGATCGTGTTGATCACGACCATCGGGGCTGCCACGGTCTGGTTCGAGCCCGCGGCGCGGAACTCGAAGCGGTTGCCGGTGAAGGCCATCGGCGAGGTGCGGTTGCGGTCGCCGGCGTCCTTGGTCAGGTCGGGCAGCGTGTCGACGCCCACGGAGAGGACGCCCTTCTGCTTCGACGAGGTGGCGCCGCCCTTGGCGATCTGCTCGAAGACGTCCTGCAGCTGGTCGCCGAGGAAGATCGAGATGATGGCCGGCGGGGCCTCGTTGGCGCCGAGGCGGTGGTCGTTGCCGGCGCTGGCGATGGAGAGGCGGAGCAGGCCGCCGTACAGGTGGACCGCGCGGATGACCGCGGCGCAGAAGACGAGGAACTGCGCGTTGTCGTGGGGGTTGTCGCCCGGGTTGAGGAAGTTGCCCTGGTTGCCGTTGCCGAACGAGAAGTTCACGTGCTTGCCGGAGCCGTTGACGCCCGCGAACGGCTTCTCGTGGAAGAGGCACTCGAAGCCGTGCGTCTTCGCGATCGACTTGAAGGTCGACATGATCAGCTGCTGGTGGTCCGAGGCGAGGTTGGCGCGCTCGAAGACCGGCGCGATCTCGAACTGGCCGGGCGCGACCTCGTTGTGGCGGGTCTTCGCCGGGACGCCGAGCTTGAACAGCGCGCGCTCGGTGTCGTGCATGAAGCCCAGCACCCGCTCCGGGATGGCACCGAAGTAGTGGTCGTCGAACTCCTGGCCCTTCGGCGGCTTCGCGCCGAACAGGGTGCGGCCGGCGTTGAGCAGGTCGGGGCGCGAGTTCACGAAGGCGGTGTCGACCAGGAAGTACTCCTGCTCGGGGCCGCAGTAGGACACGACGTTGTCGATGTCCTTGTGGCCGAACAGCGCCAGCACGCGCTTGGCCTGCTCCGACATCGCGTTCTGCGAGCGCAGCAGCGGGGTCTTGTGGTCGAGCGCCTCACCGGTCATCGAGACGAAGATCGTCGGGATGCACAGGGTGTTGCCGTTGGGGTTCTCGAGGATGTACGCCGGCGACTGCACGTCCCAGCCGGTGTACCCACGCGCCTCGAAGGTCGCCCGGATGCCACCGTTGGGGAAGGAGCTGGCGTCGGGCTCGCCCTGGACCAGGGTCTTGCCGGAGAACTCCCACACCGCCGTACCGTCGCCGACCGGCTCCATGAACGAGTCGTGCTTCTCGGCGGTGAGGCCGGTGAGCGGGTAGAACACGTGCGCGTAGTGCGTCACGCCCTTCTCCATCGCCCAGTCCTTCATCGCGGAGGCGACGATGTCGGCGACGGCGGGGTCGAGCTTCTCGCCCTTCTGGATGGTCGCGGCGACGGACTTGAACACCGACTTCGGCAGGCGCTTCTGCATCACCGAGAGGGAGAAGACGTTCTCGCCGTAGATGGCGCCCGTCTTCTCGTCGACGTCGAAGAACGCCGCCGGCGCCTCGTTCGCCTCGATGTTGCGGATCGCGCCCAAGCGGGTCGGGTTCGAAGTCATGTGAACTCCCTGGTGGTCTCAGCAGATGCCGTCGCGCACGGCGACTCCGTCGACGGTAGGGGCCCCAGATTTCCCAGGGTTGCCCGAATGTTTCGGCCGTGTAACAGGTTCACCGGGTGTCCGGATAGCGTTGACGCGTGATCGAGAACGCTTCCTGGGGTCGCCGGATCCTCGCCCTGCTCGTGGACTGGCTGCTGAGCACCCTGGTCGTCATCGTGATCTTCGGGCTCGACGAGTACTCGAAGCCCGGCTCGTTCGCCTCCGTCGCCGTCCTCCTCGTCTTCGTCGTCGAGTCCGGGCTGCTCACCTGGCTGGGCGGCGGCTCGGCCGGCAAGCTGCTCACCGGCCTGTGCGTCGTCCCCGCCGACGGGCACCTGCGCCGGCTCAGCCCGGTCAAGGCCATCGGCCGCCAGGTCCTCGTCGCGCTCGTCATCCCGCCGCTCGTGTTCCGTCCCGACGGCCGGGGCCTGCACGACCTGTTCGCCGGTACGTCGACCGTCACCTTCGCGACGCTGCGTGCGCTGAGCAAGTAGCTCCCCGGGGGTTGTGTCGGACCCCCGTGGTGGGGTGAGGCATGGTCACCGATCGGGCGGTGGCGGACCTGACGGGTCTGCCGGCAGCAGGGGTTCTCGACTTCGTCGAGGCTGCTCATGCTGCCCGGGCCGAGGCCGAGCGGCAGGTGCTGCAGGCGGCGTACCAGTGGGCTGTGCTGCACCACCCGGACCGGTTGGCGCCAGGCGATCGCCGCGGGCGGGCGCGTGCCCGCCGCGCCGGAGGGATCGGGACGCCCTTGATCACCGAGCACGCGGCTGCTGCGTTCGGCGCACGGATCCAGACCAGCCCGTACGGCGCCCGTCGGCTGATCGCAGACGCCGTCGACCTGGTCCTGCGCCTGCCCGGGTTGTGGGCCGGCGTCGTGGCCGGCACCGTGCGGGTGCCGCACGCGCGTTGGGTGGCTGCCGCGACCCGCGACCTGACTCCCGAGGAGGCCGGGTGGGTCGACACCGAGGTCCTCGAGGCGGCGGACGGCCGGTTGGCGTGGTCACGCTTCGAGCTGCTGGTGGAGGGCAAGGTCGCGGCCGCCGCGCCCGAGCTGGCTCGTGCCCGTGAGGAAGCCGCCGCGAAGGCGCGCTGCGCCCGCACGTCGCGGGTCAACAAGCACGGCATGGCGTCCTTCACGATCAAGGCCGACGCGGTGACGATCGCCGGCATGGATGCCGCCGTGACGGCCGTGGCGGACAAGCTGAGGGACGCGATGCCCGATGCACTGGTCAACGACCGGCGGGTTGCCGCGGCCGCGATGCTGCTCAACCCGGCCGGTCGGCCCGACCTGTCGGTGGGGCCGGTGAAGGTGCGGGTGAAGGCCTACCTGCACCTGTACGCGGACTCGCCGATCGCCCGGCTCGAGGGCCATGGCCCGGTCACGGTCGGTCGGGTGATGGAGATGCTGGCCGACACGGCCGCGCGGGTGCAGGTCACGCCGGTGCTGGACGTGGCGGGCATGGCGCCGGTCGACGCCTACGAGATCCCTGCTCGGCTCCGGGAGGCGGTGCGGCTGATCCACCCCGCCGACGTGTTCCCCTACGCGGCCAACCTCACGCGGCGGATGGACCTGGACCACGCGCAGCCCTACGCCGAGGGCGGTGCGACGAGCGTCGACAACCTGGGGCCGTTGACGCGGACCCACCACCGGATCAAGACCCACGCGGGATGGCAGGTGCGACATCCGTTCCCCGGGATCGTGGTCTGGCGCGATCCCTACGGGGCCCACTACCTGGTCGACCCGACCGGCACGAGACGCATCACCAGTCCATCGCCTGGTGACGAGCCCACGCGCGCCGATGTGATGGTCACCCAGCTTCTGCTCGAATACGTGGCCTAGTTGTAACCGACGAGGTTGGGCTGGGCCTCGATCGCGCGGAGCGATTGGGTCGGGCCGTCGATGGTGACGGTGCCGGGGATGCTCTGCCAGGGGCCGTCGGCGATCCGGTAGCGGCCGGTGTAGGTGGTCGAGAGGCTGGGCAGGTAGTCGCCCTTGCGCTGGTAGTCGTGGGTGATGGTGAGGTCGGGGTAGGCGGCACCGGGCTCGGTGGTGCTGGTGGTGTCGCCGTCGCCGAAGTGCCAGGTGTAGGTGGCGGGGGTGGCCTCAAGGGTGACGGGTTGGTCGAGGAGCGTGACCGTCGTCGTGATCGGGGTGGTGCTGGTCGTGTAGAAGTTGGTCTTGAAGTTGACCAGGGTGAGGCCGTCGGGTGGTTGGATGACGAGGGTGCCGGCGGGAAGCTTGAGCTCGGCGAAGGCCTTCTGGACGTCGGCGACGGTGATGACTGCGGGTTCGGCTGTCGGCCCAGGACAGTAGACAACGCCAGCGGCCGCGGCAGCGGCATCGGCGGTCCCGCATGCCGCGTCACCCAACCTGATCTCCGGGCCCGAAGCATCGGAGTCGTTCCTTGTGGGGCCGTCGCCGGGTGAAGTTTGGTGCTTCTTCACGGAGTTCACGAAGATGCCGTCGGACGACGTGCCGCCAGAGGTCCGATCATCTGCGGCTGCGACCCCGCCGAGGCCGGACCAGACAACCAAGGAGACGAGCGCAGCGGCGAGTCTCATGACTTCACGACCAAGACGTCGGTCCGCCAGCGCTCGTCCACCCACAGCAGATACACCACGATGGCATTGGTTGCGGGGGCCAGGGTCTCGAGCGAACCGTCTGCGTTCACCACGGCTTGTTCTTTGTTCCGGACCAGAACTCGAGCCTTGTATGCCAGCGCCGCCGGGGCGTCGAAGGGGACCTTGGCGAGGCTCTTGACTGTCGTGTCATACGCCCCACCCGTGGCATGTCCGCCACCGCGATAAAGGTTGCGGATGCCGTCGATACCTGCGTTGCAGCCCTCGCAGTTGGGCCCCGACACGCCCTTGAGCGCCTTCACGTCCCCGGTGACCTGCGCGTAGTTGATCAGCTCCCAGTAGTACTCGATGAACGCCCGCGCCCCGGCCTCGGTCGCCTCCTTGGCCGCGGCGGGCAGGTCCGGCTCGACCGGGTCCGGCGCGGCGGAGGTGGGCGTCTCCATCTTCCCTGTCGGGCTCCACGTCGACGACGGGTCCCGCGGCGACGGGTCGCCATCGGAGCAGCCGGAGGCGAGGAGCAGCAGCACCATCGCCGCGACGGCGGCGCGGATCGACGTACGCATGGGTCCTCCCGAGAATTGCAGCGCCCGGACCGGGGACGCGTTCGAGACGCTATCCCGATCCGGGCGACAGGCGCCACCGGCAGGTGACGAGCTGTGGAGGAGAAGCTCAGCGACCGCGGAGATTCCCGCGCATCCCCTTCATCGAGGTGGGCACCGGGCCGCGGGGGAGCGGGACCTTCGGGCGCTGGGCGTCCAGGGCGCGCAGGCGTTGGCGGATCTCGGTGATCTCGGCCGGCTTGACCTGGCGGCCGAGCTTCTGGACGTGGCGCACCAGCTTGTTGAGCGGGACCTGGCCCTCGTCCTTGCCGACCACGATGTCGTGGACCGGGTAGTCGCCCGCGACCCGCTCGTGCTTCTTGTGCTCGCTGACCATGAGCGCCTTGAGCCGCGCCGGGTTGCCCTCGCCGACGAGGACGATGCCCGGAGGACCGACGACGCGGTGGACCATGTCCTGCTGCTTGGTGAACCCGACGACCTCCTCGATCACCCAGCCGCGGCGCAGCATGGTGAGCGCACGGGCGGCGGCGCCGAGCTGGCCGTCGAGGCGGGCGAACGCGGCCTTCTGCGCGCGACGGCCGAAGACGATCATCACGGCGAGCAGGCCGATGAGGAAGGTGGCGACGCCGGCGAGGATCCAGCTGAAGACCGAGTCGTTGTGGGGTAGGACCAGCCGGAACAGCGCCAGGCCGAGGCCGCCGAAGACCAGGAACGAGCCGAGCATCCACCAGCGGATGGCCGGGTCGACCTCCCGGGACATCTTGTAGGTCTCGAGGATCTGCCGGCGGCGGCTCATCGTGGACGGGTCGAGAGGCGTGTTCGACATGGGGTGCTGCGGTCTCCTCAGGCAGTTGCTTCGGCGCGGGCGTCCCGCGCGGCCATCGCCTGACGATACAGACGACCCGCCCGGTACGACGAACGCACGAGGGGCCCGGACAGGACACCGGCGAAGCCGATCTCCTCGGCCTCGGTGGCGAGCTCGACGAACTCCTCGGGCTTGACCCACCGCTCGACGGGGTGGTGGCGAACGCTGGGGCGCAGGTACTGGGTGATGGTGACCAGCTCGCACCCGGCCTGGTGGAGGTCGCGCAGGGCCTGGGAGACCTCCTCGCGGGTCTCGCCCATGCCGAGGATGAGGTTGGACTTGGTGACCAGTCCGAACGCGCGGGCCTGGGTGAGGACGTCGAGGGAGCGGTCGTAGCGGAAGGCGGGGCGGATCCGCTTGAAGATCCGTGGCACGGTCTCGACGTTGTGGGCGAGGACCTCGGGTCGGGACTCGAAGACCTCGGCGAGGAGGTCGGGGTCGCCGTTGAAGTCGGGGACCAGGTTCTCCACGCCGGTGTCGGGGTTGAGCTCGTGGATGGCGCGGACGGTCTCGGCGTAGAGCCAGGCGCCGCCGTCGGGCAGGTCGTCGCGGGCGACGCCGGTGATGGTGGCGTACTTCAGGCCCATGGTCTGGACCGACTCGGCGACGCGGCGGGGTTCGTCGCGGTCGAGGGGTTGGGGTTTGCCGGTGTCGATCTGGCAGAAGTCGCAGCGTCGGGTGCACTGGTCGCCGCCGATGAGGAAGGTGGCTTCCTTGTCCTCCCAGCACTCGAAGATGTTGGGACAGCCGGCTTCCTCGCACACGGTGTGGAGTCCCTCGGACTTCACCAGGCTCTTCAGTGACCGGTACTCCGGACCCATCGTCGCCTTGGTCCGGATCCATGACGGCTTGCGCTCGATCGGGGTCTCCGCGTTGCGGACCTCCAAGCGGAGGAGCTTGCGCCCCTCGGGTGTCGCACTCACCGGATCAGCCTACTCGGGGATAGCTGACGACCGGCACGGCCACCTTCGCCGGGTCCGGCCGCGGCTCGTAGTCGGGCGTGAGCACGTAGTCCTTCCACTCCAGCAGCTCGGCCAGGTGGCGTCGCATTGACGGGACGATCTCGCGGACCGGCACGTCCCTACCGAGCTCGGCGCTCAGCGAGGTGACGCCGGCGTCGGAGATGCCGCACGGGACGAACCGGTCGTACCAGCTCAGGTCGACGTCGCAGTTGAGGGCGAAGCCGTGCATCGCGACGCCGTTGCGGACCCGGATGCCGATGGCGGCGATCTTGCGCTCGCCGCCCTTCTCGTCGGCCTTGAGCCACACGCCGGTGCGGCCGGGGATGCGTGCGGTCGTCACACCGAGCTCGGCGCACACGGCGATGATCGCCTCCTCGAGGCGACGGACGTAGTCGAGGACCTTCACGTGGTCCGGCAGCCGCACGATCGGGTAGCCGACCAGCTGGCCGGGGCCGTGGAAGGTGATCTTCCCGCCCCGGTCGACCTCGATGACCGGCGCGCCGCCGGGATCGGCGGGACGCTCGTGCGCCTCGGTACGGCGGCTGGCGGTGAAGACCGGGGGGTGCTCGACGAGGAGGACGGTGTCGGTCAGCTCGCCGGCGACGACCTGGGCGTGCAGCTCGCGCTGCAGGTCCCATGCCGTGACGTAGTCGATGAAGTCCGGTCCGAGTCCGTCCTCGCGGAAGGTCAGCGTCACGGCGTCGAGCCTACTCCGGGGCCTGTGGATGAACTCCCGCACCTGTCGGAGCTCGGGTCCAGGATCGTCCCATGCGGTTCTCGGGCCCTCGGGCCGTCCTCCTCGGCACCGCCGCGGTCGTCCTCACGGTCGTCGCGGTGGTCGCCGGCCTGCTGCTGCGCGTGGGCGCCCCCTCTCCGTCCGGTACGACGCCAGCCGGCCCCCGTGCCGTCGTCGCTCCGGCCGCTGGGCGGGTCGGCGTGGCCCGTGCCGTGGCCTCGCTGGCCGTGCTCCGTGACTGGGACCGCTCGCGTGCGCGGGCGTGGGCGGAGGGTGACGTGGCCGCGCTCCGGGAGCTCTACGTCCGTGGCTCGCCGGCGGGCGAGCGCGACGTCGCGATGCTGCGTGCCTGGCTGCGGCGGGGCCTGCGGGTGGAGGGCATGGCGATGCAGGTGCTGGCCGTCGAGCTGCGGCGTCGCACCGACCGGCGGATCGTGCTGGTCGTGACCGACCGGCTGTCGGGCGCCGTGGGGGTGCGGCCCGGGTCGGGGGAGCGGGCGGCGCTGCCGCGCGACGGACCGTCGACCCGGCGGCTGGTGTTCGCCCGCGCGGACGAGGCCTGGCTGCTCGCCTCCGCTCAGGCTGCGGAGCCGCGCAACCCGGTCGCGAGCACGGACTCGACGTCGGGGTCGGCGAAGCCGTAGCCGAGCTCGAGCAGTGCGGCCGGGCGCAGGTTGAGCGAGCCGAGCACCTCGTCGGCCATCGGTCCGGCCGCCAGCCGGATCGCGGCCGCCGGCGCGGGCAGCACGGCCGGCCGGTGGACCAGCCGCGCCAGCGTCCGGGTGAACTCGGCGTTGGTCGGGGTGACCGGCGCACACAGGTTGAACGGCCCCGACGCCGTCGGGTGCTCGACCAGGAACGCCGCCGCGCCGACCCAGTCGCGCAGCGAGATGAGGGGGTAGTACTGACGACCGCTGCCCAGACGGCCGCCGAGACCGGCGAGGAACTGGAGGCGCTGCTGCTGCAGGGGCGGGTTGCCGCGGTCCTGCACGGGTGCGGTGCGCAGGCGCACCACCCGCGCGCCGGCCCCGGCCGCGGGCTGGGTGGCTGCCTCCCACTCGCGGGCGACCTTCGTGAGCAGGGCGTGGCCCCGGGTGTCGGAGGCCTCGGTCAGCTCGGCCGGGCCGTGGTCGCCGTACCAGCTGACGCCGGAGGCGTTGACCAGCGCCGGCGGGCTCGGGGCTGCGGCGATGGTGGTCGCGAGCAGTCCGGTGGTGGCGCGGCGGCTGGCCATCACCTCGCCCGCCCACTTCCCGGAGTGGGGGTTGCCGACGAGCGGTGAGCCGGCGAGGTTGACGACGACGTCGGCGGACCGGACGAGCCCGGCGTCGACGACGCCGGCCTGCGGGTCCCAGCGGGACTCGTGCCCGGACCGGTCCGGTGTCGGGTCACGACGGACCAGGCAGGTCACGTCGTGGCCCCGGCCGCGCAGCTCGGTGACGAGCCGGCGGCCGAGGAAGCCGGACGAGCCGGCCACCACGACGTGCATGGCCACTCGCTCAGACCTCGAACTGACCGGCCTCGAGGCGCTTCTTGAGGTCGCGCAGGAAGCGGCCGGCGTCGGCGCCGTCGACCACGCGGTGGTCGTAGGTCAGCGCGAAGTAGACCATGTGACGCACCGCGATCGTCTCACCGAGGTCCTCGTCGTCGATGACCACGGGACGCTTGACCACGGCACCGGGGCCGAGGATGGCGACCTGCGGCTGGTTGATGATCGGGGTGTCCCACAGTGCGCCGAAGCTGCCGAGGTTGGTGATGGTGAAGGTACCGCCGGAGAGCTCGTCGGGACCGATCTTGTTGGTCCGGGTGCGCTCGGCGACGTCGGAGATCTTCTTGGCCAGACCGGAGATCGACAGGTCGCCGGCGTCCTTGACGACCGGGGTCAGCAGACCCTTGTCGGTGTCGACGGCGAACGCGACGTTCTCGCGGTCGTAGTAGGTGATCTCGCCCTTCTCCAGGTCGAGGTTGGCGTTGAGCGCCGGGTGCTGCTTGAGGGTGTCGATCGCCGCCTTGGTGAAGAAGGGCAGGTACGTCAGCTTGACGCCCTCGCGCGCCAGGAACTCCGCCTTCACGCTCTCGCGCAGCCGGGCGATGTTGGTGACGTCGACCTCGACCACCTGGGTGAGCTGGGCGGAGACGTGCAGCGACTCCACCATCCGCTCGGCGATGATCTTGCGCAGCCGGCTGACCTTGACCGTCTGGCCGCGCAGCGGCGACGGGGTGGCCGGAGCGGCAGCCGACGACGCGGGCGCAGCGGTGGCAGCGGCGGCTGCGGGGGCCTTCGACGCGGCGGCGTCGAGGACGTCCTGCTTGCGGATCCGGCCACCCACGCCCGAGCCGTTGACCTGGCCGAGGTCGACGCCGTGCTGGGCGGCGAGCTTGCGGACCAGCGGGGTCACGTAGCCGGGGCCGTCGGTCGTGTCACTGGCGTGCGCCGGAGCCGCCGGAGCCGCCGGGGCCGCCGGGGCGGGAGCCTCAGCAGCCGGGGCGGGAGC
>JADCLI010000025.1 GCA_016803235.1 Pimelobacter simplex | reverse complement strand
AGGTATTCGTCATGGTCCAGCCGACCCGCCGTACCTAACGTCCGTGGTCAGAACACCTAGCGAGCGGCGTAGTGCGCCTGCACCCGCACCGCGGACAGCGCGGCGCGGTAGACGGCGACCTGGTCGACGGCGCCGTCGAACCCGGCCTCGGTCGTCAGCCCGAGGGGTGTGCGGACCTTGCCGTGACCCACGCGCCACCAGCCGCTGTAGGCGCCCGTGCGGGTGGTCGTCCCGGCCACGACAGGTACGCCGTCGACGTACATCGTGCTGAGCTGCTGGTTGCCGCTCGCCACCGCAGTGAGGGCGAGGTGGTGCCAGCGGCCGTCGTTGTAGGCGGTCGGCGAGGTGATGGTGCGGACCTGCACCGCGTTCCAGTCGCCGTACACGAGGCGGCCGTCCGTGCGCATCGTCACATGACGGTCGTGGAGGACCGACCAGTCTCCTTGGCCGGACTCGAATCCGATGAGCTTGCCACCCGCGCGCGAGGTCGTGCGGAACCACAGCTCGAGGGTGTAGGTGGTCGGGTCGCTGAGCGACCAGCCGCCCGAGACGATCCGGCCGCCGGCGCCCAGGCTCAGGGCGTAGCCGAAGTTGTTCGGCAGCGCCCCCGGTGCGCGGTAGCCGGCGATGTCGCTCAGGATGCCCACCCGCCCGTGGTCCGAGGCGTCGGCCGCCGCGCCGCCACCGGTCTCGTCGAGGAGGTAGTAGACATAGGGGTTGTCGTCGACGACCGCGGCGTTGTAGCGCTGCTGGGTCGAGGCGCTCATCGCCCAGCTGCTCCCGGGGTTGCGCGTGGTCGCGGTGAACCCGGCGAACGCGCTGGCCGAGGCGGCCACCGCCACGAGCAGCACCACGACACCGGCGCCGGCGAGGACGCCCAGCGCGCGGCGCGTCGTACGCCGTCGTCGTCCTCCCGGTGCGATCGGGACGGCGAGCAGCACGACGACCGCCGCGAAGGTCAGGCCGGCCCAGGCGACGAGGGCGACGGCGTCGCCCGCCCGCCACCAGTACGACGGCAGCCCGACGAGCGGTACCAGGATCCGCGCCCGCGCACGGAAGGACTCCCGCGGGACCGGCTCGACGTCGGGCGCCGCGTTGGCGTCGCCCTTCGTCACCCAGCCACCGGAGGGGGCGCGTTCGACCACCCGGTGGACCAGCAGCCGGGGGGCCTCGGGCCGGGCCGGGTCCGCGAACACGAACACCCGGCCGGGCTCGACCTGCTCGTCGGGGTCCATCGCCCGCGCGACGACCACGTCGCCGACCTCGATCCCCGGCGTCATCGACGCGCTGTCGACGACGAACTCCTGCCACCCGGCGACCGCGGGGGCCACCGCCACCACGGCCAGGGTGACGAGGAAGGAGAGGTAGGCGCGCGCGGCGACCTGGGCGACGACGACGGTCCACGTCGTCATCTCGCTGCTCCGCTCCCTGGCGCTGCGATCAGGAGGACTGCAGCTCCCACTGCATGTCGACTCCGGTCTTGTCGCCCTGCAGCTGGTCGATCTCGTTCTGCGTCATGCCGCTGGTGTCGAAGGTCCAGGTGAGCCGGTAGGTGCGGCTGCTCGTCCCTGCGGACACGTCCCAGCCGCCGACGCCCTCGTCAAAGGTGTCGACCGCCATCATCTGGCCGAGCTTGATCGTCGGCACCACGGTCTCCTCGAGCTGGAACCCGTCGCAGCTGCCGAAGCTACCTCCCGTGCCCGCCTCCATGCTGACGGTGATCCGGTTCTCCAGTCCGTGCACGGAGCGGACCGGGTTGACGGCGTACCCCTTCACGACGCCGGGGACGCTGGTGTTGGCGGTGACCTTGATGCACTTCGTGCCGGTCTGGCCGGGCACCATGTTCTCCACCTGGAACCGAGCGGCTCCGGCGTCGTCGTCGGTCAGCGCGACCGCGCCGGCCGACCAGTTGTTGCCCGAGTTGCGGGTCTGTCCGCTGAAGGCGGCGTTCGACGACTGCCACACCATGCCGGCTGCGGCGATGATGGCGACGGGCGTCGCCGCCACGGTTGCGATCCGGGCTGCCCGAGGACTGATCGACTTCATTTCTGCTGCTCCCATGCCGAGACCGCCCCGAGTAGGCGGCACCTCCATGATCGGCTCTCCACGCCCCCGCCGCAGGGGCCGCGGGGACGGCGCGAGCATGGTCATTCGGAGCCACACGATCGTCCGTTCGGGCCCGCGCGCCGGCTCCCGCCGCTCAGCGCGGCAGCGGGTGGGGGCCGGTGGCGGTCACGAGCCGCTGGGGCACCCAGTCGTCGACGTGGTGGAACCCGGCCGCGAAGGCGCCCGAGTCGAGCTCGACGGAATCGCGCAGTGAGCGCCGATAGAACTTCACGTGGGTGAAGTCCTCGAACAGGATGTAGACCGGATCGGGGTTGCTGTTCGGGCCCTGGAACTGCTGCCCCGTCAGCACCGGCTTGTGGGCCTCGACGAACTCGTCGAAGCCGTCAACGACAACCACCCCGAGGTGCTCCAGCCCCATCTTGTAGACGCGCTGGTGCACCGGCGGGATGAGCTCGATCAGCGGGACCTGCTTGCCGTCGAGGACCTCGAGCGGCTCGACCGGGACGATCAGCGCGATCGGCCTGCCGTTCCAGACGTTCTCGCTGGTCGCGACCGCGTGCCGCTCGATCCGGTCCCGCACGTGCAGGAACTGGTCCCACTCCGGTACGCGGTAGGCGAGGTGGCTCAGGCCGTACGGCGAGATGTCGATGCCCCGGTCGAGCAGGCGGTCGCGCTGCTGCGCCGCGAACGCCCGGTAGTCACCGATGATGTCGCCCAGCGGATCGGCCATCGCCGCCACCTCCCGGCCCAGCGTACGTCCGATCGGCGTTGACGTGAGGGCCAGAACAGCAATGCCGATGGCGTGCGACGCCCACCACATCGTCCACTGGTCCGACGGCGGCACCACCAGCCTCGACAACCTCATCATGCTCTGCCGACACCACCACACACTCGTCCACCACACCCCCTGGGCCGTCCACATCGACCACGACACCCGACAACCCGTCTGGACCCCACCACCCCGACGCACCCTCGACAGACTGCAGGCCGCGGGGATCACCTACCGACCAGCCCGACCTCGCGCCGCCTGAACCTCTCTCCGCCCCGGTCGACACATCGCCCCCGGACGACGAGAGGCTCCCCGACCGGGCCGGTCGGGGAGCCTTCGTCGTGGGGAATGGTGGTGGTCAGCCTCCGCAGGTCGCTCCCGCGATCGACCGGCCGAGGACGATCTCCGTGCCGAGGACCTTGATCCGCAGGGCCGTCTGGGTCACGGTGTTGCCGGAGCGGACCTGCTCGTTGAGCGCGACCGTGACCAGGCCGACGTCGACCTTGAGCGGGGTGCTGAGCCCGCCCGCCGGCACCACCGGGATCCCGTTGATCGTCAGGCCTGCGACCTTCGACTGGCCACTCGTCGCGGCTGCGGCGCCGCAGCCGGACAGCTGTGAGGACGCAGCGCTGGTGAGCCCGTCGACCTTGATCGTCGCGCCGGCGACGGTGATCGTCGCCCCCGCGACCTCCGCCGACGCCCTGGACCCGCCCGTGGTCCGCTCGGTCGACCCCTCGATCACGTCCGCCTTGACCGACTGGGCGGGGAGGAGCAGGAGGGCGGGGGTGATCGTGACGTTCGCCCGCAGGATCCGGTCCGTCCGCGTGGCACACGGGCTGGTCGCCGCATTGGCGTCGCCCAAGGTGATGCCGAGCAGGGAGACCGCCGTACCCCGGCAGACGCCGTCCACCGGGACGACCCGGTACGACGTCGACGCCGTCCCGGTGAGGCCGTTGTTGTCGGTCGCGGTCACGGCGAAGGTCTTCGTGCCCGTCGTGGCCGTGTCGACCGCCGCGCCGTCGGGGACGGTTCCGGTGCAGCTGGTCACCGTGCCGTCCGGGTCGGCACAGGCGTAGTCGGCCTGCACTGCCTGGCCCTGGAAGTAGACCGCACCGTCGGGCGGCGTGGCGATGCTGGCGGTCGGCGGCTGCGAGGTGACCGTCAGCGTGCCCGCCACGAAGGCGAAGGTGTAGTTCGTCGAGGAGAGCGTGCCCATCCCGGCGGTGATCGGGTACGTCCCGGCCGGGCTGCTGGCCGTGGCCGAGGTCGAGAGAGCCGGAGTCCCGTCGACGTCGTCTCGGTCGTCGCCGTTGACGAACCCGGTGAACGTGGCCGTGAAGGTCGGCAGCGGGTCGCCCTGGACCTTCGTCCTGTCGTCGGCCGTGACCGTCAGGGTGGCCGGGGTGACCGTCAGCGTGCCGTCCTCGTGGGCGATCGCGTAGTTCGAGCCGGCGTCGGCGCCCGAGCAGGCGATGGCGTAGGTCCCGACGTCCACGTGGGCGCCCGCCACGGTGCAGGTCGGCGCGGTGAGCAGCTCGTCGTCGCCGACCAGGCCGGCGACCTCGAAGGTGTACGACGGGTCGCCGGCGCCGTACACCGTGGACCTGTCGTCGGCGCTCACCGTCAGCAGAGCCGGTGTGACCTCGAGGGTGCCGTCGACGTGGGTGACCTCGTAGTTGGTGCCCGCGTCCGCACCGGAGCAGGTGATGGCGTACTCCCCTGCCGCCGCGTGCGGCCCGGCCACGTCGCAGGTCGGCTCGGCGATCAGCTCGTCGTCGCCCAGCAGCCCGTCGACCTGGTGGGTGACGGCCGGGTCGGGCGTGCCGTAGGTCTTCGACCTGTTGTCGGCGGTGACCGTCACGGCCGCCGGTACGACGACGAGCGAGCCCGCCTCGGAGGACAGCGTGTAGTTGTCACCGGCGCTGCCACCGGTGCAGGTGATCGGGTAGGTCCCGACGTCACCGTGCGGCCCGTCGACGCTGCAGGTCGCCGGGGTGACCAGCTGGTCGGAGCCGTTCAGGCCCGAGACCTGGTAGGTGAACACCGGGTCGGCGTCGCCGAAGGTGACCTGCTGGTCGTCGGCCACCACGACGCCGGGCTTCGCGGTCACCGTGAGGGTGCCGCCGGCGTACTCGACGGTGTAGTCGTCGCCGGCGTCGGCGCCGGTGCAGGTGATCGGGTAGCTGCCGACGTCGCTGTGGGCGCCGCTGACGCCACAGCTCGGGTCGGTGGTGAGCTCGTCGGAACCGACCAGCCCCTCGGTGGTCCACGTGAACGCGGGCTCGTCGTCACCGAAGACGGTCACCTGGCTGTCGGCACCCACCGTGACGACCTTGCGACCGACGCTCAGCGTCCCCGGCCGGTAGGAGACCGTGTGGTTCGGCCCGGCGTCGGCGCCGGAGCACTCGATGGCGTACGAGCCCGCCGCCGTGTGGGCCCCGGCGACCGTGCAGGTCGGGTCGGTCACCAGGTCGGCCGCGTCGATCCCCGCCACCGACCAGGTGAACGCCGGGGTGTCGTCGCCGTAGGTGATCGACTGGTTGTCGGCGCTGACCACGACCTCGGCAGGGAGCACGTCGAGCTCACCCGGGTGGTACGCGATCGTGTAGTTGTCGCCGGCATCGGCGTCGCTGCACAGGATCGGGTAGCTGCCGGCGTCGTCGTGAGCGATCCGCGGCTCGCAGACCGGCTCGTCGGCGAGGGCGTCGGAGCCGACCAGGCCGTCGACCGAGTACCCGAAGGCGGGGTCGGGCTCGCCGTAGGTCTTGGTGGCGTCGTCGGCCGTGATGACCAGCGTCCGCGGCGTCACCCTCAGCAGGCCGTCGGCGTAGCCGATCGCGTAGTTGGACCCCGCGCCGGCGCCCGAGCAGGTGATCGGGTAGCCCCCCACGTCGTGGTGGGGCCCGGCGACGTCGCAGGTCGGCTCGTCGACGAGCTCGTCGCCGCCGGTGAGACCCGCGACGGAGTAGGTGAAGGACGGGTCGTCCTGGCCGTACACCTTGGTCGCGTTCCCCGCGGTGACCACGACGCTCTTCGGGGTGACCGTCAGTGTGGCATCGACGTACTGGACGTCGTAGTCGTCGCCGGCATCCGCGCCCGAGCAGGCGATGGGGTAGCTCCCGGCGTCGTCGTGCGTCCCGGCGACCCCACAGGTCGGCGGGCTGACCAGCTCGTCGTCGCCGACCAGCCCGGACACCGTGAAGGTGAAGCCGGGGTCGGCGGCGCCGTAGGCCTTCGACCTCGGCTCGGCCGTGATCACGACCGTCGCCCTCGTGACGGTCAGGGTGCCGTCGACGTAGGCGATGTCGTAGTTGCCGCCGGGGTCGGCGCCCGAGCAGACGATCGGGTAGGTCCCGACGGCGGCGTGCGCCCCGCTGACCGTGCAGGTCGCCGGGGTGGTGAGCGTGTCGGCGCCGACGAGGCCCTGCACGTCGAAGGTGTACGCCGGGTCCGCGGTGCCGTAGACCTTGGTCTGGTTGTCGGCCACCACCGTCGCGGTCGCCTTGGTGACCTGCAGCGTCCCGGTCTCGTAGCGGACGGTGTAGTTGGGGCCCGCGTCGGCGCCGGCGCAGATGATGTCGTAGCTGCCGACGTCGCTGTGGGCGCCCGCCACCGAGCAGGTCGGCTGCGTGACCAGTGTGTCGCCGCCCTCGAGGCCGGCCACGGTGGCGGTGAACGCCGGGTCGGCGGTGCCGTAGACCTTGCTCTGCGGGACCGCGGTGACGACGATCTCGGCGCGGCTGACCGTGAGTGTGCCGTCGACGTACGCCACGTCGTAGTTGTCGCCGGCGCTCGCTCCCACGCAGCTGATCGGGTAGGTCCCGGCGTCGCCGTGCGGCCCGCTGACCTCGCAGGTCGGCTGCGCGGTCAGCGTGTCGGAGCCGACCAGCCCGCTGGTGGTGAACGGGAACGACGGGTCGGACTGGCCGTAGGTCTTGGTCCTGCTGGTCGCTGTGACGGTCACCAGCGCCTTGCCGACGGCGAGCGTTCCCGGGGTGTAGGCGATCGTGTAGTTGTCGCTGGCCGCCGCGCCGGAGCAGGTGATCGGGTAGCTGCCGACGTCGCCGTGGGCTCCGGCGACGTCGCAGCTCGGCTGCGTGCTCAGCGTGTCCGAGCCGACCAGTCCGGTCGTGGTGTACGTGAAGGCCGGGTCCGGCTCGCCGTACTGCCGGACCTTGTTCTCGGCGTTGACCGTGACCGTCGCCGGCGTCACGGTGAGCTGCCCGGCGACGTAGGTGACGTCCTGGTCCGGGCCCGCAGCGCCGCCTGAGCAGGTGATCGGGTAGCTGCCGACGTCGGTGTGTGACCCGGCCACGCCGCAGGTGGCGGGGGTCGTCAGCGTGCCGCCCGAGACCGTGTAGGTGAACGACGGATCCGCCGTGCCGTAGACCTTCGTCCTCGGATCGGCCGTCACGACGACCGGCGGGTTCCAGACCTCGGTCGCCGACGCGGTCGCCAGGCACGTGGTCACGGGCAGGTAGCAGGCACTGATCTGGTCGGTGCCGGCGAGGCTGCCGGTGTAGGTGAAGGTGGCGTTGCCCGCCGGGTTGGTCGACACGACACCGCTCGCGCTGTTGGCGCCGGTCACCGTGAAGGTCACCGGCCCGTTGGCGATGGCCACGCCGTTGGAGTCCCTCAGCTTCGCCGTCACCGAGTGCTGGGTGCCGACCGGCGAGGCGTCCGTGGCCGGGGTCAGGGTCAGGTTCGTGGTCACCGGCTGGGCGCCAGGCACGCAGTTCACGGCGGGGTTCGGCACGAAGCTCGTGCGCAGGTTGTTGACGAAGACCGCGGAGTCGAGCCGTGCGTCGCCCTGGTCGAAGATCGAGAGGTAGAGCGCGTGGGTGCCCGGCGTGACCTGGGTGTTCGCGCGCAACAGGGTCGTGGCGCCGTCGTACACGGTGCCGGCGGCGTTGGCCGCGGTGAGACCGCCGATGCCGGTGCTGTTGATGCTGACGACGTTGCCCGACGCGTCCTTCGCGAAGTTGTTCGGCGCGGTGATCGTCGCCGTGCTGCCGCTTTGGTTGGCCGTCCAGGTCGAGCTGTCGAGCTCGGCGACGAAGGCGTCGTTGAACTGCTGTCCCACCCACTCGGGGAATTCCTCGGTCAGGAACTTGAAGTCCATGCTCAGGCAGTTCGTGCCGGCTGGGGCGGTGAAGTCGATCTTCAGCACCGTCGCGTCGCGGGCCGAGTTGCCGCGCACGGTGAGGTTGTCGTTGATCCGGATGTCCGACTCGACGCTCTGCGCGCCCAGCACGTTGGTGACCCGTCCGGTCGTCAGGATCCCGAAGGGCCCGGACGGCGACGGGAAGCCGCCGATCGCCGTGTTCGACGTCCCGTTCGGAGTGCTGCCCGACGCCGGGACGGTCGCGTAGCTGGCCCCCGTTCGCTGGAAGCCGGCCGCCGACATGGCCGTCGCGATCGTGGTCGCGCCCGCGGCGGTGTTGGGGGCGGCGGTGACCGCGGCCGACGCCGGCGACGCGACGACCGCGACCATCCCGACGGCCGCCAGGACCCCTGCCAGTGCGGCGGTTGCGCCCCTCGCCAGGCGTGTCCGACGCGTGAGGCGTCGATGAGTACCGGACATACCAAGACCCCATTCTTGGCTCCAGTCCCGAGAGTGACGGAGGGAGACCGCCAGCCACTGTCGTCAGGGAACGTCCCACCCGTGGCGTGCGCCGTCAAACGGTTCGCGAAGGATTTGACCCGGCGCTCGGAAAACTTTGCCTGGGGCCGGGCGCCGGGCCGTGCGGGCAGCGCCCGCAGCGCCGGCGGATCAGCCCCGCCAGCCCTGCTCGATCGCGTTGATCACCTTCGGTCGCAGGTCGCTCGCCGCGATGACCTCGTCGACCGAGCCGACCTCGACCGCGCGGTGGATGTCGTGGACGCCGTCGAACTCGGCGGCGACCTCGGCGATCTTGTCGGCCCGCAGCTGCGCGCGCAGCTCGGCGAGCTCGACGACCAGGGCGCCGCGCTCACCGTCCTCCGCGTGGTCGATCCGCTCCTGGAGCGCGGCGACCTGCGGGTCGGCCGCGGCCCGCTTGGCGACCTCGGCGGCGAACACCACGGCCGCCGCGGGGGCGCCACCGAGGACCGAGGCGTAGGAGCCCTCGATCGCGAGCACGGTCATCGCCGGGTTCAGCTGCTTGGAGAACACCACGAACGCACCGCCGTGGTAGCGCGAGATCACGCAGAACACGATCGGTCCCTCGAAGTTCACGATCGCGCGGCCGATCTCGGCGCCGTACTCCAGCTGGAGGTTGCGCATCGACTCCGGGGAGCCGTCGAAGCCGGACAGGTTCGCGAGCACGACGAGCGGCCGGTTGCCGGAGGCCGCGTTGATCGCGCGCGCGACCTTCTTCGACGACCGAGGGAACAGGGTGCCCGCCGTGTAGGTGTCGGGGCCGTCGGTGGGAGGGAAGCCGGCGCGCGGCACGGGCTTGGACTCGATGCCGACCAGGCTGACCGGGTAGCCACCGATCCGGGTGTCGACGACGACGGCCGTGTCGGCGTCCGCCATGCCCGCCCAGCGCTCGAGCATCTCGTGGTCGGCATCGGCCAGTGCCCGCATCACGGTGCGGATGTCGAACGGCTTCTTGCGGTCCGGGTTGTGCTCGGCCGAGAAGACCTCGCCGAGGGTCGCGAAGTCCGTGCCCGGGTGCGGGAAGGTCGTCACGTCGCGGTCGACCGGGTCGGTCGAGGGCGCGCGCCGCGGACCGGTCTCCCCCGGTGCGACGTAGGTGTGGTCGTAGTGCGCCATCAGCACGCCGAACGCCCCGGCCAGGTCGGGCACCCAGTACTGCGCCTGGCCGTTGGGGCCCATCACCCGGTCGTAGCCGCCGATGCCGTGGTTGTCCTCGGCGGAGACACCACCGGAGAAGTCGAGCGACTGCTTGCCGGTGAGCACCATCGCGCTGTCGGGGGTCATCACGAGGATGCCCTTGGTGTGCATCAGCATCGTGGCCTCGGCGTTCCAGTACGGCTGGGCGCCGACGTTGATCCCCGCGACGACGATGTTGATCTCGCCCCCGGCCTGGGTGAACTGCACGATCCGGCGCAGGGCGGCGGCCACCCAGTCCATGTTCTCGGTGCCGCTCTCCATCGAGATCCGGGCACCGGCGGAGACCGCGAACCACTCGACCGGTACGCCGAGGCGCTCGGCGAGGTCGATGGCCGCGATGATCCGCGAGCACTCGGCCTCGGAGACCGCGCCGAGTGACATCAGCGGGTCGCCGCAGAGCACCACGCGGGTGACGCCCTCGGGGTGCAGCGGGGTCGGGGTCGAGACGACGGCGACGATGATGCCGGCCTTGTTCTGCCCGGGTGCGCGGTCGACCGGCACCAGCGCACCGGAGTCGTCGAGGTCGTGCTCGACCACGGTGCCGCCACCGGCGAGGACCGGCTGGAGCTCGTAGGGGTAGACCAGGCCACGACGACGGGCACGGAGCACCTTGCCGGCGTACTCGTCGAGCGGGGCGAGCGGCTCCGTCGGCGGGGACACGATGTCGGCGACGACCCCGGCGCCGGGCTTGGCGTGGAAGCGGATCGCCAGCGGGGTGGGCGCACCGCCGTCGGGGCTGGCGACCCGGCCCTCGGCGAGCACCTCCTCGATGCCGGCGCCCTCGCTGAGCGGGGTGATCTTGCCCTGCAGCGCGGTCAGCTGGTCGAGGTCGGCCTCGACGACCGGCCACACGGTCACCCACACGTGGTTGACGTCGAGCTTGGTGCCCTCGCGGCCCCGCGCCGTCCGGACCCGGCGGATCGCCTCGAGGCAGTTCTCGACCGCGCGCTCGGCGTGCGGCAGCGCGATCACCCGTCCCTCGTCGTCACGTACGACGGCCAGCTGGCGCACCTGCGCGGCGGCGACCAGTCGCCGGTCGGCCGGGTTGGTGCGGGCGACGCACTCGTAGAGGAGCACGTCGTCCGGTGCGGCGAGCCGGGTCACGTCGAACTCGGAGAGGCGGCCCAGGTTGAGCCGGCGACCGACCATCGGGTGCATGCCGCGGATCAGGGTGTCCTCGACGAGGCTCCCGTCGCCGGCCTCGTCGGGGCGGAAGGTGAAGTAGTCGACCGGCTGCGGCGCGGCCGGGCAGACGGCGACCGAGACGCGGCGGGCACGGGCGGCGAAGTCCTGGCCGGCGAGCATCTTGGCGACCTCGGCCGAGGCGCGGTCCGGGTCGGCGGGCGCGTCGGGCCAGCGCAGGTAGATCTCGACGACGTCGTCGTGGTCGGCGGCCAGTGCGTGGGTGATCGCGGTGCCGAGGGCGCTGGCAGGGTCGGCCAGCTCGGTCACGTCGCCGATCGTCGAGACGACCCGGGTCGCGCCCTTGTCGTCGGTGGCGTACTCGGCGTGCACGACCGGGCGGCCGGCGTACTCGCCGGGGCCGGAGACGGTCAGGTCGTGCAGGTCGTACTCGAGGTAGTGCCGCCGGATCAGCACCTCCAGCAGCGGCTCGCGCTCGGGCAGGCCGTCGACCAGGCGGTCGCGCAGGAACCCGACCAGCTGCTCGGGGATCGCGGTGAGCGCGTCGATCCGGGCGTCGCGGTCCGGAGCGGCGTCGGCCCCGGGTTCCGCCAGTGCGGCGACCTCGGCGGCGACCCCGTTGAGCACCGCGCGGCGCTCGTCGTCCACCAGCGGCTGGTCGAACCAGGCGAACCGGACCGAGCGGGCCAGGTCGCCGACGACCGCGAACCGGAGCTGGGTGGCCCGCACCAGGCGCTCGAGCAGCGCCCGGGCCTCGGCCTGCTCCTCGGCCGGGGGCGGCGGGGGCGTGCTCAGCCAGCGCTGCAGCACGCCGACGGCGATGTCGACGTCGGAGGGGTGCTGCTGGGCCAGGAAGATCCGGAACACCGCCTGCTCGAGCTCGGGCGTGCGCTCGAGGTCGGTGATGCCGTAGTGGGCGAGCACCCGCAGCAGCTTGTCGCGGAAGTGGTCCGGGAGCGCGCCGCGGTCCGGGTCGAGGCTGCGCAGGTAGGTGTGGAAGTACTCGCGCGAGCTGTGCACGCGCAGCTCGGTGTGCCGCTCGTCGCCGGCCGGGCGGTTGCGGCTGAGCTCGGCGAAGTCGGCGAACAGCGCGAGCAGGTCCATCTCGGCGCGCAGCGCGCCGGGCTCACGCGTGGCGAGGTGCCCGGCGAGCAGCGCACCGCGCTGGTCGGGCGCGACGTCGTAGCCGAGGAGCTGGCCGGCGAGCGCCGGAAGGCAGTCGGTGGCGACGCTGGCGCGGCGCGAGGTCGGCAGGTCGAGCTCGCTGCTCGACGGGCCCGCGTCGGCGGCGGCCTCGTCGGCGTCGCCGGTCGGGTCCAGGCGCACCAGCGGCGCGCCGGTCTCGACCTGTCCGCCGACCCGGACCAGCAGCTCCTTGATCCGGCCGGCGAACGGCGCGGGGAGCACGGTCTCCATCTTCATCGACTCCAGCACGAGCACCGGCTGCCCCGCGGCGACCTCATCGCCGACCGCGACCGGGGTCGCGACGACCAGAGCAGGGGCGGGCGAGCGGACCATGCCGCCCTCGTCGCGGCTGACGCGGTGCATGACGTCGTCGACCTCGACCAGGTGGACGGTGCCGTGGGTGGCCGTCACCAGCCGGTAGCGGTGGCCGTCCACGCTCAGGCGTCCGTGGACGTCGTCGATGC
Organism: Pimelobacter simplex; assembly: GCA_016803235.1. Classification (GTDB taxonomy): domain Bacteria; phylum Actinomycetota; class Actinomycetes; order Propionibacteriales; family Nocardioidaceae; genus Nocardioides; species Nocardioides simplex_A. The sequence continues at coordinate 64,876 of JADCLI010000025.1, read as the reverse complement.
GGTCGAGGACCGCGGTCACGGTCCGCTCGTCCCGGCCGCCGGCGACCGTGACGTCGTACTGCGCCCGGCCGGTCTGGCGCACCGTGAGGGCGTACGTCGCACCGCGGAGCTTGAGCTCGATCGTGCGGGACGGGTCGTGCTGGACCTGGGGGCGCCCTCCCTGCGCGGACTGGAGGAAGCGGGCGATCTCGGCGCGCTCCTCCTCCTCGTAGGCCTCGATGGCAGCCGCGACGAGCGCGACACCGGAGTGCCGGGCCGACTGGAGGCGGCCCTCGCCGCGGACCCGGTCGATCCAGCCGGTGTCGGCCCAGGCCGGCGTGCCGGAGGTGACCTCGCCCTGGTCGAGGAGGTCGAGGATGAAGCTCTTGTTGGTGGCGCCGCCCTCGATGACGACGGTCGTCTCCCCCATCGCGCGGCGCAGCCGGGCCAGCGCCTGCTCGCGGTCGGTGCCCCACGCGATGACCTTGGCGATCATCGAGTCGAAGTCCGCGGGGATCACGTCGCCCTCGGCGACTCCGGTGTCGACTCGGATGCCGGGGCCGGCGGGCAGCTCGAGGCGGGTGATCCGCCCGGGGGCGGGGGCGAAGTCGCGGTCCGGGTCCTCGGCGTTGAGCCGGGCCTCGACCGCGTGGCCGCGCTCGACCGGCCGCTCGCCGGTCAGCGGGATGCCGCGCGCGACCTGGATCTGCAGCGCGACGAGGTCGGTGCCGGTCACCTCCTCGGTGATCGGGTGCTCGACCTGGAGGCGGGTGTTGACCTCGAGGAACGCGAAGGAGCGGGTGCCCGGGTGGTAGAGGAACTCCACGGTGCCCGCGCCGGCGTACCCGACCGCGTTGGCCAGCCGCTCGGCCGAGCCCTTGAGGTCGGCGGTCTGGGCGTCCTCGAGCAGCGGCGAGGCCGACTCCTCGATGACCTTCTGGTTGCGGCGCTGCACGGAGCAGTCGCGCACGCCGATCGCCCACGCGGTGCCCTGGCCGTCGGCGATCACCTGGACCTCCACGTGACGGGCGTCGGTGACCAGCTTCTCGAGGAACACCACGCCGCTGCCGAAGGCGCGCTCGGCCTCGTCGCGGGTGCGCTGGTAGGCGTCGGTGAGCTCCTCGGCGGAGGTGACCTTGCGGATGCCGCGACCGCCGCCGCCGGCGGTGGCCTTGAGCATGAGGGGGTAGCCGATCGCGTCCGCGCTGGCCAGGGCCGCCTCGAGGCTGTCGACGCCACCACGGCTCCACGGGGCCACCGGTACGCCGACCTCCTCGGCGATCAGCTTCGAGCCGATCTTGTCGCCGAGGCGGCGCATCGCCTCGGCGCTGGGTCCGATGAAGGTCACGCCGAGCCGGGCGCACAGCTCGGCGAAGGCCGGGTCCTCGGCCACGAAGCCCCACCCGACCCAGGCCGCGTCCGCGCCGCTCTCGGTCAGGGCCCGCTCGAGGACGGCGAGGTCGAGGTAGGGACGGTCGGCTGCCGCGCCGAGCAGGTACGCCTCGTCGGCCTCCCGGACGAAGGCCGAGCCGGCGTCGACGTCGGTGTGCAGTGCGATCGTGCGGATCTGCTCGCTCCCGGACGTGTGCCGGGCATTGAGGTCCCGCACGGCGTGGATGAGACGCATGGCGGCTTCACCGCGGTTGACGATGGCGATTCGCGAGACCGTTGGCACGATCTCGACCCTTCCACCTCGCGGCCGCCCCGGGACAGCGCGGATCCCACAGGCTTGTCGCCGAATCGTTGTGGGATCCGTCCAGCGGCCGGTTTCTCCACCCGTGCGGCCCTCACAGCCGCGGGTCGACCGGCTCCGACTCGAGTGGGAGGACCGCGAACACCGACTGGTGCACCTTCCACAGCGGCTCGTGCCCGACGAACCCGGAGAGCGCCTCGAGGCCGAGGCCGTGCTCGCGCAGGGCGAGCTGCCTCTTCTTGCCGAGGTGACGATCCCGCAGTACGTCGAGCGCGTCGGTGTAGTCGGGGCCGTAGATGATCCGCAGGTACTCGCGTCCACGCACCTTGATGCCGGGCTGGACGCGCCCGGCGGTCAGGTGGGCGGGCTTGACGACCATGCCCTCCCCGCCGGCGGCGGTGAGCTCCAGCCACCACTCGACGGCTGCGTCCCGCTCGGCCGGTGAGGAGAGGTCGACGAACCGGTGCCGGGTGGGCGTGATCAGGTCGCCCTCCAGCCTGGCCAGCTCCGCGAGGTGCCACTCGTGGGACTCGGTCAGGGCCGTCGCGCGGCCCTCGGCGGCCAGGACCTGGAAGGGCGCGAGCGTGACGCCGTCGAGGCCCTGTGTGGGGTGGACGTAGGCGGCATAGGCGTCCCGGAACGCCTCGGCGTTCTCGAGGCGCCGGGCCACCTTCGCGGCCAGGTCGGCGACGTCGAGCCCGCGGGCCGCGGCCTGCGCGAGGACGGCACCCGCCTCGGGCAGGACCCGGCGGGCGGCCGCACCGACCGAGGCGTACTGCGCCTTGATCAGGTCGATCGCCTTGGCCGACCACGGCAGCAGCTCGCAGTCGAGCGCGAGCCAGTCGGTGTCGAGGGACTCGAACAGGGGCGCGGCGCACTCGCGCAGGCGGTCGACGAGCTCGTCGGTGTCGGCGAAGAACGGGCGACCGGTCCGGGTGAACACGGCACCCGTGCTGCCGTCCCCGACGCCGAAGCGGCGCTCGGCCGTGTCGGCGTCCCTGGCGATCACCGCGATGGCGCGCGAGCCCATGTGCTTCTCCTCGCACACGACGCGCGTGACGCCCCAGCCGGCGTACTCGTCGAAGGCCTGCTCCGGGTGCTCCAGGAAGCCGTCGAGCCGCGAGGTGGCCACCGGGGACATGGTCGGCGGCAGGTAGATCAGCCATCGCGGGTCGACGGCGAAGCGGCTCATCACCTCGAGCGCGGCCGCGGCGTTCTCCTCCGGGATCTTGACCTTGCCGGCGTGGGTGGTCTCCAGCCACCGGCTGCCGGTGACGTCGCCGATCCGCAGGACCGACGGCTCGCGGTCGCCCTCGGCCGGGCCGAGCGGTCGCACCGGTTCGTACCACTGCTTCTCGGCGGGCACCGAGACGACCTGCCGCTCGGGGTAGCGCAGGGCGGTGAGCTCGCCGCCGAACACCACACCGGTGTCGAGGCAGATGGTGTTGTTGACCCACACGGCCGCCGGGACCGGCGTGTGGCCGTAGACGACCATCGCCCGGCCGCGGTACTCCTGTGCCCACGGGTAGCGGACAGGGAGCCCGTACTCGTCGGTCTCGCCGGTGGTGTCGCCGTAGAGCGCGAACGCGCGCACTCGGCCCGAGGTGCGGCCGTGGTAGGCCTCCTTGAGCCCGGCGTGCGCGACCACGAGCCGGCCGTCGTCGAGGACGTAGTGACTGATCAGGCCGTCCATGAACGCCAGCGCCCGGGCGCGGAAGTCCTCCGGCTCGTCCTCGAGCTGGGCGAGCGACTCGGCCAGGCCGTGGGAGACCGTGACCCGGGAGCCGCGCAGCGCGCGGACCAGCTTGGCCTCGTGGTTGCCCGAGACGCACAGGGCGGTGCCGGCGGCGACCATGCCCATGACCAGGCGCAGGACACCGGGGGTGTCCGGGCCGCGGTCGACGAGGTCGCCGACGAAGACCGCCTGCCGGCCCTCGGGGTGGGACGCGCCGACGGCGGTGTCGCCGTCGTACGCGATCGTCCAGCCGAGCTCGATGAGCAGGGTGCGGAGCTCGGCCGCGCACCCGTGGACGTCGCCGATGATGTCGAAGGGACCGTGGACCTCGCTGCGGTCGTTCCAGGGCCGCTCGCGCACGACCTCCACGCTCTCGGCCTCGGCGACGCCGCGCAGCACGTGCACCCGGCGGAAGCCCTCCTTGGCCAGGCGGCGGAGGGACCGCTGGAGGTCGCGGTGCTGGCGGGTGATCACGTGCCTGCCGAAGTCGCGGTCGGACCGGTGCTCGTTGCGGTCGACCGCGACCGACTCGGGCACGTCGAGGACGACGGCGTCGACCAGCACGTCGTGGCTCTTCGCGAGCGAGACGAGCGCGGCACGCGCCGACTGCTGGACGTTGGTGGCGTCGACGACGGTGAGGAGCCCGCGGCGCAGGCGGGTGCCGACGATGTAGTGCAGGACGTCGAAGGCGTCGGACGTGGCGGACTGGTCGTTCTCGTCGTCGGCGACCAGGCCGCGGCAGAAGTCGCTCGAGACGACCTCCGTCGGCTTGAAGTGGGTGCGCGCGAAGGTGGACTTGCCGCTGCCCGACACCCCGACCAGGACGACCAGGCCCCGGGCGGGGACGGTGACCTGGCGCCGGTCGGTCGTCGCGTCAGTCATCGGATCCCTCCTTGCGGGTGAAGACGGCCAGCTGGGTCGGCGTGCCGAGGGTGTCGTCGAGCTCGCCGATCCCGCGCCGCTCCACGGTGTAGCCGTACGCCGCGGCGACGCGGTCCGACCAGGCAGCGAACTCCGCGCGGGTCCACTCGAAGCGGTGGTCGGGGTGCCTCATGCCGACGAGCCCCTCGTAGCGCACGTTGTACTCGCCGTTGGGCGTGGTCACGACCACCGCCCCGGGCCTTGCGACGCCGAGGACGACGTGCTCGAGCGCCTCGAGCCGTGGCGGGTCGACGTGCTCGACGACCTCCATGAGGACGGCGGCGTCGAAGCCGGCGTACCGCTCGTCCTCGTAGGTCAGCGCGCCCTGGAACAGCTGGACGCGCTCGGCCTGCCGCTCACTCATCCGGTCGAGGTGGAGGCGCCGCGCGGCGTGCTGCAGCGACCTGGTCGAGACGTCCGCCCCGGCGATGCGCGTGAAGGCCGGCGTGCGCACCAGGCGGTCGAGGAACCGGCCCGACCCGCAGCCGAGGTCGATCACGGACCGCGCGCCGAGGTCGAGCAGGACCTGGTGGACCGCCTCGTGGCGCTGGGTGTTGAGCGGGACGCGCCTCTCGGCGGGCTGGAGGACGTCGTCGTCCTCGGCGGGGTCGACGGCCGCCTCCACTTCGTCGCCGAGCTCCGCGAGCCGTGCCAGCGCGGCGCGGGTCATCCCGCCGCTGCGGCCGAGGTAGCGACGGGCGATCAGCGCTGCGTCCGGGTGGGTGGCGAGCCAGCCCTCCCCCGACCGCATCAGCTTGTCGACCTCGTCGGGGCCCTGCCAGTAGTGCTTGGACTCGTCGAGGACCGGCAGCAGCACGTGCAGCTGGTTGAGCGCGTCGGCCAGGCGGACCACCCCGGTGAGCCGGAGGTCGACGTACCTCGAGTCGCCCCAGTCGTCGTGCGCGTCGTCGAGCGGGACGGGCGCGGCCTCGACGCTCCAGCCCAGGGGCCCGAACAGCCGGTGGGCGATGTCGGGACCGCCGCGGCAGGGCAGCACCGGGATGGCGATCTCGAGCGGGATGGCGGAGTCGGCGAGCTCCTGCCGGGACGCGCACCGGCCGCGGCGCGCCGTGCTGAAGACGTCGGCCATCGCCACGCCCAGCAGGGACGAGGCCGCGTAGGAGCGGTCGTTGACGTACTGCGCGAGGCTGAAGTCGGGCGACTTCCTCCCTCGCGACCGGGCCAGTCGCACCGGGTCGACGTCGAGCAGCAGCGCGACCGTGCACCGGTCCTCGCCCGCCTCGGGGTAGAAGACCGTCGCGGTGCCGAACGACTGCGGGAAGGCCTGCACCCGGTCCGGGTGCTTGTGCAGCAGGTGGCCGAGGTCGGTCGCCGGACGGTGGGTGGTCGTGACGGTCAGGAGCACGCGGATCAGTCTGCCTCTCGGAGGGATGGAGGACGGTGGGTACGCCCGGAGTGACGTACCCACCGTCTCGGCCGGCTCAGAACGGCCAGTGCTGGTCGCGCCCCGCCTCGAGGAGGGGGATCGCGGCGAAGCCCTGGTCGGTGAGCCCGGCGAAGGTGTGTCGGTTGCCGACACCCGACGGGCCGTGGCCGTGGCGGTGGCCGGCGAGGTTGAACGTGTACACCGGCACCCGAGCCGGGACCGCCGCGGTCGGCTCCGCACCCCGCCAGCCCGCCCACGCCTGCTCGTCGGTGACGATCACGACGCGGTCGTGGCCGCGGAAGTGGCGGCGTACGGCGTCCGCGGTGTTGGTGCCGCCGAGGTTGCCGAACCGGCCGGCCAGGGACAGCACCGACTCACCGCGCCGCACGCGGACCGCCCGGCTGTCGGTGCCGAACTCCACCAGGTCGGCCGCGGCCGCCCGCACGGCGAGCGCCGCGCCGAACACAGCGGCGGCGTCCGCGCGGTTTAGCACCGAACGCCGGGACAGCCGGGTGAACATCGACCCGGACCGGTCCACGAGGACCAGCGTCCGACCCGGCAGCGACGGCACCGCGCCGAGGCTCGCCTGCAGCGCCCGCTCCAGCGCCCAGCCCCAGCGCAGCGACGGCGCGGTCCGGTACGCCGCCAGGAACCGCAGCGGCAGCTGCCGCGAACGGGCGACCTCGCCGGTGTCGGCCAGGCGCGCCGCCAACCCCGCCGCCACGTCGTCCGCGACACCGGTCGCGTCGAAGTTGCGCAGGTTGCGGAGCAGCGCCATGTACCCCATCGACGGGATCACGGCCTCCCACGCGGCGGCGTCCAGCGGGCCCTGCAGCCAGCCGGCGACCTGCTCCCAGGTCATCGCGGCCGGCCCCAGCACCAGCTCGCCGTGCGCCAGGACGGCTCGCCGCTGCTCCACGGGCACCGACAGCAGTCGCTGCCGCGCCTGCAGCACCCCGAGCTCGTCGGGGATCGCCCCGTCCCGGCCGTGACGCCGGTCGATCGCGTGCCGGAACAGCGCGCTCTGCCGCGCGTCCCGCGGCGTCGGGTGGGTCAGGTCCAGCACGTCGCCGAACCGGTAGTCACGCGCCGGGCCGTCGTACTTGACCAGGGAGCGCTCGGTGTAGAGCCGCGCCACCGCGTCGGCGACACCCCGCTTGACCGGCTTCGGGAGGCGCCGGCCGTGGCGCCCCGCCCAGTAGGCGAGGAGCTCACCGGGCTCGTCGGCCCGGTCGAGCGCCGCGTCCACGATCGCCCGGTTCCCGCCCTCGATCCCGGCGTCGAGCCGGGCCCGGACCGCCTCGGCCGCGACCACGAGGGCGACCGAGCGCAGGTGCACGCCGGTGCGCAGCCAGCGCACGAGCCGCAGCGTCCAGTCACCGTCCTCGACCGCGACCCGCGCCACGAGCGACCGCAGCCGCGCGTCGCGCTCGGCCGCCGCCTCGTAGAAGGTGTCCTCCGCGACGAAGGAGGTGACGGCGAGCAGGAAGAGCTCGCCCTTGGTGTCGCGCGCGTAGCCCGGCGCGCCCTCGTGCGTCGTGCCCGTCGGGCGGTCGGTGCTGACCACTGCGCTGGTCGCGGAGCGTCGGTTGCCGCGCAGGTTGAACTTGCTCATCTCGTGTCCCTCCTTCCGGGGGGCTGGCTGATCGAAGGTCGAGGGCGCGACGCGGCGGTGCCGAGAACCGGGGCGGCGAAGGTGTCTGCCGACTGCTCTGCCGCTGAGCTACACCCGGCCAGGCCGGGCAGCGGGACTCGAACCCGCGACCCGTCGATTCCTTGGAGAGAAGTAACCCTCGCCTTCGCACCGGCATCGCCACGTCGCACGTCTTCAGTTGTCGCCGCTCCGGGTTCCGGAACGACGAGAGCCGCCGGCTGCGGCGGCAGCGGGCGGCTCTCGTGGGGTGCACGGATGCACTACACGAGAGGTCCCGCAGGCTCGTTCTCGCAGCGTCCCCGGTGCGGGCACGCGAAGGAGGCGGCAAGCCTGCCGGCCCACCTCTCCAGCTGCGCGGTGCGCGTCATCGGGTCTCCTCGAGATCTGGTCCGCGGCGGGTGCCGCGGTGCACCAGTGTGCGGAGGCCGCCGCGACCGGCGCAAAGGGTTTTCGATCGGCGGCACTGGACACCCACCGACGCGGATGGCAACATGAGCGACTGCTTACCTAAGCGTTCGCTTATCACCGAGGAGTACCCGTGCCCGAAGCCGTCATCGTGTCCGCCGCCCGTACGCCGATCGGCCGGGCCAACAAGGGATCCCTCAAGGACCTGCGTCCCGACGACCTCGCGGCGTTCATCACGCGGACCGCCGTCGACAAGGTCGAGGGCCTCGACCCGAACGAGATCGACGACCTGATCCTCGGCTGCGGCCTGCCGGGCGGCGAGTCGGGCAACAACATGGGCCGGGTCGTCAGCGTCCTCAACGGCTGGGACCTCGTGCCCGGCACGACGGTGACCCGCTACTGCTCCTCCTCGGTCCAGTCCACGCGGATGGCGTTCCACGCCATCAAGGCAGGCGAGGGCGACGTCTTCGTCTCGGCCGGCGTCGAGACGGTCTCGCGGTTCGCCAAGGGCACCTCCGACCACATCCCCCACACCGTCAACCCGCTGTTCGACGACGCGCAGACCCGCACGGCCGCGACCGCCGCGTCCGGTACGACGTGGCACGACCCCCGCGAGGACGGCCTGCTGCCCGACGTCTACATCGCGATGGGCCAGACCGCCGAGAACGTCGCGAGCCTGCGCGGGCTGAGCCGGCGCGAGCTCGACGAGTTCGCCGTCCGCTCCCAGTTGCTCGCCGAGAAGGCCATCGAGGACGGCTTCTGGGCCCGCGAGATTACCCCGGTCACGCTCCCCGACGGCACCGTCGTGTCCACCGACGACGGCCCGCGCGCCGGCGTCACCTACGAGGCCCTGGCCGAGCTCAAGCCGGTCTTCCGCGAGAACGGCGTCGTCACCGCCGGCAACTGCTGCGCCCTCAACGACGGCGCCGCCGCGGTCGTGGTCATGTCCGACACCAAGGCGGCCGAGCTCGGGGTCACTCCCCTCGCCCGCATCGTGTCCACCGGCGTGTCCGGCCTCTCGCCGGAGATCATGGGCCTCGGTCCCGTCGAGGCCACCCGCAAGGCGCTGGCGAACGCCGGCATGACGATCGGCGACATCGACCTGGTCGAGATCAACGAGGCCTTCGCGGCCCAGGTCGTCCCGTCGTACCAGGACCTCGGCATCGAGATCGACCGCCTCAACGTCAACGGCGGAGCGATCGCCGTGGGCCACCCCTTCGGCATGACCGGCGCCCGACTCCAGGCCACGATGCTCAACTCGCTCGACTGGCACGACAAGACCACCGGCCTGATCACCATGTGCGTCGGCGGCGGCCAGGGCATGGCCCTGATCCTCGAGCGCATCTGACCAACCACCAGCAGCAGCACCACCACCAGGACAAGGAGAAGCCACGATGGGTCGTTTCGACGGGCGGGTCGCCGTCATCACCGGAGCCGCACGAGGGATCGGGTTCGGCACCGCCACCCGCTACGCCGAGGAGGGCGCGTCGGTCGCGATCGTCGACCTCGACGAGACCGCCGCCACCGAGGCCGCCGCCAAGCTGCCCCTGACCGAGGGCGCCCAGGCCGTCGGCGTGGGCGCCGACGTCTCCGACGCCGCCTCCGTCGACGCCGCGATCGAGCGGGTCGTGACCGAGCTCGGCGGGATCCACGTCCTGGTCAACAACGCCGGCATCACCCGCGACAACCTGCTGTTCAAGATGACCGAGGAGGACTGGGACCTGGTCATGGGCGTGCACCTCAAGGGCGCCTTCTTGATGACCAAGGCCGCGCAGAAGCACTTCGTGGAGCAGAAGTACGGCAAGGTCGTGAACATCTCCTCGATCTCCGCGCTGGGCAACCGCGGGCAGGCCAACTACTCGGCCGCGAAGATGGGCATCCAGGGCTTCACCCGCACCCTGGGCATCGAGCTGGGCCCGTTCGGGATCAACGTCAACGCGGTCGCGCCGGGGTTCATCGCGACCGAGATGACCGACGCCACCGCGGCCCGGTTGAAGATGGACGTGGAGGAGTTCCGCCGCCTCAACGCCGAGGCCAACCCGGTCAAGCGGGTCGGGCACCCCGAGGACATCGCCGCAGCGGTCACCTTCCTGTCCAGCGACGAGGCCTCCTACGTCACCGGCCAGACCCTCTACGTCGACGGCGGCATCAGCCTCGGCACCTGACCCACCGCAGGAGTGACGGTGCAGGACTACACCCCCGCCCAGCAGCGGGTGCTCGACGCCGCGGCCGCGGCCTTCTCGGAGCACGGCTTCGGCGGCACGAGCACCCGCGACATCGCCGTCCGTGCCGGCCGGAGTCCCGCTGCCGTCTACGTGCACTACTCCTCGAAGGAGGACCTGCTCTTCGCCGTCAGCCGGCGTGGCCACGAGGCCGCGCTCCGCGCCATGCTGGATGCGCGCGACACCGCGACCTGCCCGCACGACCGGCTGACGGCGATGGTGCACGCCTCCACGCTGTGGCACCTCGAGAACGCACTGCTGGCGCGCGTGGTCCAGCACGAGTTCGGCGCCCTGACCGAGCCGCACCGATCGACCATCGCGGCCCTGCGCCGCGAGACGTCGCAGCTCGTCGTCGACGCCATCGAGGACGGCAACGCCTCCGGGGACTTCGACGTGGCCGACCACGACGTCACCGGCACCGCCCGGGCGTTGCTCTCCCTCGCCATCGACCTCGTCCGCTGGTTCTCCCCCGACCACCTCGACCGGGCCGAGGGCATCGCGAACCTCAACGTCCGGCTGGCCGAGCGGATGGTGGGCAGCCGCCATCGTCCACCGCCTCGCTCACCATCCACCGGCCGATGACCTCCGCGATCAGGGCGGCGCCACGGCCGTTCTGATGGATGTGGTCGGTCGTCAGCAGGAGGCCGCGACGCCTCGAGATCTCGTCGAGGTGCCGCCGCAGGACCTTCCGTTGGAACACGGTGCGGAGATACCGGACGGCGGTCAGCTCCTCGTACGGGATCCTGGCGGGACTCTCCCGTTCGATCTCCTCGACCTGCCGCTCGTGCAGCGGCAGGTAGCTGACCCCGCGGCTCCCGGCGAGCTCGGCGATCAGCCCGCTGTACTCCTTCGATGCCTGAGCCGGCGCGGCGGTGAGGTCCTGACCGAGGACGGGTAGCGACACGAGCCCGACGGTCGCGTCGGTGTCCGCGCGCAGCCGGTCGACGATCCGCCCGAGACAGTCCTGGAACCACGCCGCGGACGGCCTGGTCGGCAGCCCCTTCCTCCTCATCGCCTGGTCGACCGGATAGCCGGGCAGGCTCGCCCGGGCGTCGTTCGTCCCGATCAGGACGGTGACGACGTCGGCCGGGACCGCTACGACGTCGTCGAGCCTTCGCAGCAGGTTGTGGGCGAAGTCCCCGTTGACTCCGAAGCGTTGCGTGCTCACCTCGCCGGGCCGATGTCTGGCACCCAGCAGGCTCACATAGTCCGCGCTGTGCTGGGCGCGGGTGAGGCTGTCCCCCACGCATGAGATGCGAATCGTCATGGGCATGCCCTTCCTCTGGATCTGGTCACTGCACTGGTCGGATGCGGACCGCGGCCCTCGTCCGCCTCGGTACGATCACCGAGGTGAGGAGCACTGCGGTCCAGGTGGAGGCACGTCCGCGGCCGGCGCTGCAGCCCTACGTCACCTCGTACGTCGGATTCGATCTCCGCGGGTTCCCGCCGGGCCTCCACCTCGGCACGCCGGGGCCTTCGCTCACGATCGTCGTCAGCCTGTCCGACCCGCTCGACGTCGTCGAGGCGGACGGAGCCGTCCCCCGGAGTGGACGATTCGGCGCTATCGCCGGCGGCCTGACGTCGAGGTCGGTGGCGATCCGCCATGACGGCAACCAGCACGGCGTGCGCCTCTCGCTGACCCCGCTCGGCGCGAGGACGATCTTCGGCATGCCGTCGGCGGCGCTGGCGCACGACGTCGTCCACCTCGACCAGGTCCTCGGCCGGGACGGCGACGAGCTCGTCGAACGACTGCACGCCGCCGACACCTGGCCGGAACGCTTCAGCACGCTCGACGCCATGCTGGCGCGCCTCGCCCGGCGGCGGGGAGTCCCTGCCCAGCCGCGACACTCGATCCGGCCCGAGGTCGCGGAGGCGTGGCGCCGGCTCGTGCTCCACCGCGGCCAGGTCCAGATCGGGGCCCTCGCAGCCGAGCTCGGATGGAGTCGACGGCACCTGGGCGACCGCTTCCGCGCGGAGCTCGGCATGACCCCGAAGCAGATCGCCCGCCTGCTGCGCTTCGAGCACGCCCATCGCCTGGCGACGACGGTGGGACCACCGTCGTGGGCCGAGGTGGCGGCGACCGCCGGGTACGCCGACCAGGCGCATCTCGTGCGGGAGTGGCGCGAGTTCACCGGTCGCGCGCCCACGACCTGGCGGCGCGGCGAGGTGCTCCCGGCGTAGCACCGGTTGCGCCACGCTCACCTGCGCCGGTGCTCGGTGCCCAGCCCGGGTGTGATCGTCAACAGCCGCGCGGGCCCCGCTGCGTCGACCGCATGCCAGACACCGGCCGGGTTGACGGTGGCCTCACCCTGGCGCAGCACGACCTGCTCCGTCCGCTCGCCAGCCTCACGAACGACGCTGACCGTGCCGCTGAGGCACACGATGACCTCGTCACCGGCCGGGTGGCGCTCCCAGTGGTCGCCGGGCCCCTCCTCGTCGATGACGACCACGATCCGTCCCTCGGCGCCGTCCTCGGCGACGGCTTCGGCGTACTCGCGCACGACGGCAGGGTCGAAGGCGAATCCGTCGACCTGCCGAGCCCGGGAGCCGAGCCCGAGGTGCAACGGGGTGGTCAGTAGGTCGATTGCGTGGGTGTTGTCGTCCAGCAGCTTCATGCGTTGAAGCCTCGCAGCGGCGGCCACGCGGGATCTTGAACGAATGGGAGGAGCGGGCAAGGCGATGTGGTGGCGCCGCTCGAGGCTCGTCCCGGGTGCTTGGCCCCGTGAGTGGCCTGCATGTCGATCGCCAAAAGGCGTTCAGGCCCGGAGATCCGTGGATCTCCGGGCCTGAACCTTGGTAGCGGGGGCAGGATTTGAACCTGCGACCTCTGGGCAAGGTCGGAGGGCCTGATCCCGCTACCTCAAACTTCGGGTCCCTCTGGAAAACCTCGGGTTGTTGAGGAGGTTCCCCATCGGACGGCTTCAACTGTATCGGAACGTCTCGGGACGCTTGCCCGTCGTTTCAGATGACTATTCGATGACGTGTCGAATCCCGGTTGGTCGCGTCGGCCAGGCCGACGACCTGTTCCGGATCTCCAAGCCCAGCGGGCGACCCCTGGTCGTCGGTGCCGACCGATGTGCCTCGTCAGACGTTGACGGCGACCTGGAGGAACGTGGCCGGGACAGAGGTCCTCTCTAGGTCCGAGCTCATGTTCTGGCTGGTGAAGAGTTCCTCCAGCTCCTTCTGGAGCTGCTCGGTCTGGTCATTCGCCGCCGCTGCGGCGAAGGCGTTCATGGTGGGGCCGTAGTACTCGCGGAACACGGCGAGCAGTTCCGTGGGGGGTCCCGAGTATTCGAAGGCGTAGGTCTCGCGCGAGAAGCTGATCTTGTCTGCTGGAATGCCGGCCTGGCCGAACCGATCGATCACGTTCTCCTCCACTCCCCAGGTCACCGGGCTGATGAAGCCCTCCGGCGGAGGCGGTGAGTAGGAGCCGGAGATCTTGAGGAGCTGGGCGACTAGGGTCGGGTCCCCTGGGATCCAGTTGCCCATGACGATGCGTCCGCCGGCACGGGTCACCCGCACCAACTCCTTGGCCACGTCGAACGGACGCGGTGCGAACATCGCTCCGAAGATGCTCACGACGAGGTCGAACGTGTCGTCGGCAAGGTCGTCGAGGTGTGAGGCGTCGCCCTCCTGGAAGCGACAGTTAGTCAAGCCCTCAACTTCGGCACGGCGAGTGCCTGCGGCCACGAGGTTGCCGGCAATGTCGACGCCGATGACATCGGCACCGAGCCGGGCCTCAGGAATCGCAGTGGTGCCGTCGCCACAACCAACGTCAAGAACCTTCAGTCCCGGGGTGATGCCGAGGCGGGCGACCAGAGCATCTCCGCTGGCGCGCATGGTCTCGGCGACCCGGGTGAAGTCGCCCTTTTCCCACAGTGTCTTGTTCGGGTTCGCTGTTGTCGTCATGACTGCCTCCTCGGCATATTCAAGTCTTTCCTTGAACAAGGTGTAGGCCGCAGTCGACCCACTTGTCAAGAGTTTTCTTGAATAGTTTGCTGCCGAGGGCGCGAACTCACATCCCGCGCGCGACGGGCAGGCGAGCCGAAGCCCATTCGGGAAACCCGTCCTCCAATCGCGCGGCGTCGCGGCCGGCTTCGGCCAGGAGTCGCACGGCTTCGTCGGCATACACGCAGTAGGAGCCGCGGCAATAGGCGACGACCCGGGCGCCGCTGTCGATGTCCTGCAGCCGGGCGCGCAGGTCGCCGATAGGCACTGACAACGCCCCGCGGATGTGGCCGGCCGCGTACTCCGCGGACGGCCGCACGTCGAGGACCACGACATCGCCATCCCGCAGTCGCTCTCGAAGCTCGTCCCTGGTCATCGTGTCGAGTCCCGACCGGTCGCCGACGTACGCGGCAGCCAGCTGCTCGAGTCCATCGACGTGCTCTTCGGCAACCCGTCGCATCGTGTGCCACAGCGTGGAGACGACCGGGCTCGAGAGCTCGTAGAAGATGCGGGTGCCGTCGCGGCGCGTGCGAACCAAGCCCGCCCGGAGCAGCCGCTGCAGATGCTGGGAGGTGTTCGCGACGGTCTGGTCGATCTCCAGCGCAAGGTCCTCGACGGATCGCTCGCCCTGCGTGAGTACGTCGATCAGCTCAGCGCGGCGGCCGTTGGCCAACGCCTTCGCGGATTCGGCGAGCGCGTCGTACAGCGCTGCCTTGCCTGCGTGATCCGCCATGGACGGGACCTCCGTTCACATATTCAAGAACTTTCTTGACAAGAGCCTAGCAGCAGGTGTTCTATTCAAGCATTCCATTGAATAGAACTGAGGTGGTGGCCATGCCCAGCACGCTGGACGTCCAGGCGCTCGAAACCAAAGTCAAGGACATGTACCGATTGGTGGCTCAGGAGCCGACCGGGGACTTCCACTTCGAGCTGGGGCGCGAACTCGCGCTTCGCCTCGGGTACGACGCCACCCGGCTCGCCGCGGTCCCCTCGCAAGCCGTGGACTCCTTCGCAGGCGTCGGACACTTCTTCGACCTGGCCGACCTGCAGCCCGGAGAAAGGGTGGTGGACCTCGGGAGCGGCTCGGGCATGGACGCCCTCTACGCCGCTGGCCTCGTCGGGGCCACCGGTCGGGTCACCGGCATCGACTTCACCATCGAGCAGTTGGCCAAAGCGCGCGGCCTCGCGAATGACTCCGGCACCACGCACGTCGAGTTCCGCGAGGGACGGATCGAGCAACTGCCACTCCCCGATGCCGCCATGGACTGTGTGATCTCCAACGGCGTGATCAACCTGGTGCCGGACAAGCAGGCAGTGTTCGTCGAAGCGGCCCGCGTTCTCAAGCCGGGTGGACGTCTGGCGATCGCCGACATCGTCACCGAGGAGCCGCTCACCGAGGCGATCGTCTGCAACGTCGACCTGTGGGCCTCCTGCATCGGCGGCGCTCCCCAGGAGGAGAGATACCTGGCAGCGATCGAAGGCGCCGGGCTCGTCATCCGCGAGGTCCGGACCAACCCGTACGAGTTCCTGTCCGACCAGGCCCGCGGTGCAAGCCGAACCTATGGCGTCAAGAGCATCTCGCTCCTGGCAACCAAGCCCTGACGAGTGGACGGAGACTGAGTTGAAGACCACCAGCCTGACCCGGCACCTCGACGTCGAACCTGATGCGGCCCTGCGCATGATCATCGACGTGCACGCACTGCCCAGCTGGAATGCGGCGATCACCCGCATCCTTGACGCGCCCGCCACGCTGATGGTCGGTGACGAGTGGGTCGTGGAGATGTCCGCCCTGGGGCAGACCTGGTCGAGCCGCTCGCGCCTGATCGCACTCGACCGCGACGCCCGGCGCTTCAGCTACCGCTCCGCCACCGACGACGGGAACCCGTCCTACGCTGAGTGGACCTGGACCGTCACCGAGGCACCAGGAGGATGCGAGGTCACCGTGACGTGGACCCTCAACCCGCAGACCTTCTGGCGGCAGGTGCTGCTGGGCCGGATTCGGCAGCGCCAGCTCGCCCAGATCGAGGTGCCGACATCCCTCGCGGCACTGAAGGCTGCCGTCGAAGCCGCGGGCTCCCGTGGGTGACCCGCTCGTCTCCGTCATCGCGGACGCCGGACTCGGCAACTCGGCGTACCTCCTCGACCTCGGCGACGGCCGCGCCTTGGCCGTCGACGCGAGCCGCGACCTCCGCTCGCTTCGCATCGCCGCCCGGGCCAGGGGCCTGCAGGTCGCGTACGCCGCCGACACCCATCTCCACGCCGACTTCCTCTCGGGCGCGGTCCAGCTCGCCGCCTCCGACGGCGCCCAGGTGCTCGCATCGCGAGCCGGTGGCCGGGAGTTCTCGCACCGCGGCCTTGAGGACGGCGAGGAGGTCGACCTCGGCGGACTCACCCTGCGCGCGATCTGCACCCCGGGTCACACCGACGAGCACCTGGCCTTCCTGTTGCTCGACGGGTCTCGCGAGATCGGCGTCTTCAGCGGCGGCTCCCTGATCGCGGGCTCGGCGGCCCGCGTCGACCTCGTGGCCCCCGAACGGACCGAGGAGCTCGCCCGAGCGCAGTACCGCTCCCTGCACCGGCTTGCCGTGCTCGATCCGGCCACCGCCCTCTGGCCCACCCACGGTGGCGGCTCGTTCTGCTCCACCGCGGCGGCACCGGTGGGCACGGTTACCACGATCGGCGACGAGCTCGCCGCAAACGAACTCCTGCGCGCACCCGACGAGGACACCTTTGCGAGGCTGCTCCTCGGGTCGCTCGGCAGCCACCCGCCCTACTTCCATCGCCTGGGTGAGGCCAACCGACGCGGACCGGACGTGCTTACCAACGACCCGGTGCTCGAGCCGCTGCTACCCGAAGCCGTCCGAGACCTCGTCACAGCAGGCGCTGAGGTCGTCGATGTACGGCCGTTGGCGGCGTTCGCCCGCGCGCATCCGGCCCGCGCATTGTCGATCCCCCTTCGGACTGCCTTCGCGTCCTGGCTCGGCTGGCTCGCGCCCCACGACCGGCCACTCGTTGTACTCCGCGAGCAGGGACAGGACGCCGGGGAGGTCCTGTGGCAGGCCCTCAAGATCGGCTACGACAACATCGTGGGCGAGATCGCGGGTGGCATTGATGCGTGGGCCGCCGCCGGTCTGCCGACCGCGGCGATCGACCTCGTCTCCCCCGCCGATGTGTCCGGCGTGCGGGTTCTCGACATCCGGCAGGAGGGTGAGTACGCCTCGGGACACCTGCCGGGGGCCGCCCACCTGGAGCTCGGCGACGTCGCCGAGCACGCGACGGCGTACGCCGATGGCCCGGTCGTCGTCATGTGCGGGCACGGCGAACGAGCGATGAGCGCGGCCAGCCTGCTGGCCCGCGCCGGAGCAGCGGACGTCAGGGTCCTCGATGGCGGACCAGACGACGTCGCAGGCGCACTGGACCTCGAGCTCGATCAGGGTCCATGACCGGCCAGTCGACCTCCCAGCCTGTACTCGGGCTCCGGCCCAACCTCGCCCAGTTCAGCCTGCTCGTCGCCGTCAACGGACTCGTCGGCGGCATGCTCGGCCAGGAACGCACCGTGCTCCCGCTGCTGGCCACCGATGTCTTCGGGTTGGCCTCCTACGCCGCTGCTCTGACGTACATCCTCGCGTTCGGGCTGGCCAAGGCGGCCACGAACTACGTCGCCGGGGCATGGTCGGAGCGCTACGGTCGCAAGCCGGTGCTGGTGGCCGGATGGCTGATCGCGATCCCCGTTCCGTTGCTGCTGATCTGGGCCCAACAGTGGTGGCTCATCGTCGCGGCCAACGTGCTGCTGGGGATCAGTCAGGGCCTCACCTGGTCAACGACTGTGATCATGAAGATCGACCTCGTCGGCCCCGAACGGCGTGGGCTGGCGCTCGGCTTCAACGAGTCCTCTGGCTACCTCGCGGTCGCGGGCACCGCGCTGCTGACCGGGTACATCGCGGCCAACAGCGGCCTTCGGCCCGAGCCGTTCCTGATCGGACTCGCCTACGCCGCTCTCGGACTGGGGCTCTCCACCCTGGCCGTGCGGGAGACCCGTGACCATGCGGTGCACGAGGCAAGCCTCCTGCCAGTCGAACGAGAACTGACGCCGCGCGAGGTCTTCGTGCAGACCAGCATCCGTGAGCCCGCCCTCTCATCCGCGACCCAGGCCGGGCTGGTCAACAACCTCAACGACGGCCTGGCCTGGGGTCTGTTCCCCGTTCTCTTCACCACAGCGGGCCTGAGCCTGACCCAGACCGGCGTGCTCGTCGCGATCTACCCCGCGGTCTGGGGACTCGGCCAACTGGTCACCGGTGGTCTGTCGGATCGCTGGGGACGCAAGAACCTGATCGCCGCCGGAATGCTCATCCAGGCGGCTGCGCTTGGCGCGATCGCAGCGGTCGACACGTTCGGCGCCTGGGCCGCCGCGGCTACCGCCTTGGGCATGGGCACGGCGCTGGTCTACCCGACCCTGCTTGCCGTGATTGGCGATGTTGCCCACCCCGCCTGGCGCGCCCGGGCTGTCGGCGTCTACCGCTTCTGGCGCGACCTCGGCTTCGCCGTTGGCGCACTGCTGACCGGAGTACTGGCGGATGCCTGGGGGATCCGTCCGGCCATCTGGATCGTCGCGGCCATCACCGCAGCCTCGGGCCTGGTCGTCGCGCTGCGGATGTACGAGACCCACGGACCAGAGCGGCGCTCCACTCGATAGCCACGCGCGTACTCCTACCCGGCGGCCGGGTCCTCCTGGCCTTCCGCGGTCGAACTAGTGCGACGGCAGTTCGCCGCTGAGTCGGCCGTGGCGCTCGGCGCTGGCTTCGTTGAGGCCGGTGATCTCGACGGTTTTGCCTTTGCGTTCGTACTTGGTGGTTATGGCGTCGAGCGCGGCGACAGTGGAGGCGTCTGAGATCTTCTGATGACGTGTTGAATCCGAGACCCACTCTGGCCCGTACATGCGGTTACATCGAGCGGTTGATGTGGATGTTCATGACCCGCTCCGACTCAGACGAGGATTAGGACGATAACCGCCATCGACACGACGCCGATAACGACGGCAAGGATCACGTGGGCGCGCGGCGGTGGTGCGGGCCGCCCATCCAGGATCGCTGCTTCCACCTTCTGCCAGCGATCCCAGGCGATCCACGCTGACGCCGCTGCTGCGGCAGCAACGAGCACCGCAAGTCCACGTTCGGCGAAAGCGGGCCAGGGCAGGTCGATAGCGACCAGCCCTGCGGACACCGCCAGCAAGCCGAGCGACGTGCGGATCCAAGCGAGGAACGTCCGCTCGTTGGCCAGCGAGTAGCGCGGATCCACGTCACCGTCCGTCATGACGACAGTCTCGCACCGACCAGTCCCCAACTCGACCGACTCGACATCCACCTACTAGTGCGACGGCAACTCGCCGGTGAGCCGGCCGTGTCTCTCGGCGCTGGCTTCGTTGAGGCCGGTGATCTCGACGGTCTTGCCCTTGCGCTCGTACTTCGTGGTGATGGCGTCGAGCGCCGCGACGGTGGAGGCGTCCCAGACGTGTGAGTCAGACAGGTCGATGACGACGCGGTCTGGGTCATCGGCGTACTCGAACTGGGTGTAGAGATCGTTGCTGGAGGCGAAGAACAGCTCGCCGGTGACCCGATAGACCGCCTTCGCGCCGTGCTCGTCCTCGACGAGCTCGCGGTGGGTCTCGGTCAGGTGCGCGACCCGGCGGGCGAACAGGGTCATTGCGACCAGGACGCCGACGCCGACGCCGATCGCGAGGTTGTGGGTGAGGACGGTGACCAGCACGGTGGAGACCATCACCGTTGTCTCGGACTTGGGCATCCGGCGCAGAGTCTTGGGCTGGATGCTGTGCCAGTCGAAGGTGCCGACCGAGACCATGATCATCACCGCGACCAGCGCGGCCATCGGGATCACGGCGACGACGTCGCCGAAGCCGACGACCAGGATCAGCAGGAAGACTCCGGCGAGGAACGTGGAGATGCGGGTCCGCGCACCGGAGACCTTCACATTGATCATGGTCTGGCCGATCATGGCGCAGCCGCCCATGCCGCCGAAGAAGCCGGTGATCACGTTCGCGGCGCCCTGACCGAGGGCCTCGCGAGTCTTGTCGGAGTGGGTGTCGGTGATGTCGTCGACCAGCTTGGCCGTCAGCAGCGACTCGAGAATCCCGACCAGAGCCATCGCTAGTGCGTACGGCGCGATGACTTCCAGAGTGTCGAGGTTGAAGGGGACATCAGGAAAGAACCAGGCCGGGAGGCTGTCGGGCAGTTCGCCCTCGTCGCCGACGTTCGGGACGTTGATCGCGCCGATGATCGTGAACGCGGTGAGCGCGACGATGGCCACCAGCGGAGCGGGGATGACCTTGTTGACGCGGGGGAAACCGACGATGACAGCGATGGCGATCGCGATCATCGGGTAGACGGCCCAGGGCACGTCGAGCATGTGGTCGATCTGGGCCTCGAAGATAAGGATCGCCAGCGCGTTGACGAAGCCGACCATCACCGAGCGCGGGATGAACCGCATCAGCTTCGCCACTCCGGCCGCTGCGAGCCCGACCTGGATCAGGCCGCCCAGCAGCACGGTGGCGATAAGGAAGTCGTAGCCGTAGTCGCGCATCACGGGTGCAATGACCAGGGCTATGGCTCCGGTCGCCGCGGAGATCATCGCCGGGCGGCCGCCGAGGAAGGAGATGGCGACAGCCATAGTGAAGGAGGCGAAGAGCCCGACGCGTGGGTCGACCCCGGCGATGATCGAGAACGAGATCGCTTCCGGGATCAGCGCGAGCGCAACGACGAGGCCGGCGAGGACCTCAGTGCGCAGCAGTTTCGGCGATCGCAGGGCGGCACGCACGGTGGGTTCGGGCGCGTGAGTCACAGTGGTACTCAAGAGGGCTCCGTTCATGGAAGCAGGCGGCAGCGCCCGACACAGCACGGAAGGGCGCGATCGACTTGGATCTGGGTGGAGATGGTGCGCACCATGTGGGGCGCGTGCCGGCGTCCTCGCCGGCGGAAGTCTGCCACCACCCTAACCTCACGTAACGTGAGAGTTGAAATCCGATCGACCTGAGAGAGCCCACCAGTGACCAGCGAGCCCACTCCCCCGCCGTCCGTGGTCGCGGTGCCGGATGTCATGCAGATCGGCGAGGTCGCCGCCCGCACCGAACTGTCGCTGCGCAGCCTGCGGCACTGGGAAGAGGTCGGGCTACTGCAACCGTCGGGGCGTACAGAAGGCGGGTTTCGCCTGTACACCGACGCGGACGTCGAGAAGATCCTGGTCATCCGACGGATGAAGCCCCTCGGCTTCACCCTCGAGCAGATGAGTGAGGCCATGCGCGACATCGAGGCGCTGCGCGACCCCGATGCCGGCGAGCGCCACCACGCGGGGGCACGCGAACGGCTGGCCGCGATCCTGACCGACGCGGCAGAGCGCCGGGCTAAGCTCGCCACCCAGTTGTCGATGGCCGATGAGTTCATCAGCGAGCTGAGCCGCGAACTGCGCTGACCTCCGCCCTCCTTAGAGTCCGAGGTCTTTGCTGGAGGTGGCGGTGAGGGCTTCCATCGGGCGGATGTAGCGATTGACGAGCACGGTGAGGTCCTTGTGCCGGGTCTGGGCGGCGATCCGGTCGAGCGGGACACCGGCCAGGGCTGCAGCGGTGGCGTGGCCGGCGCGCAGCGAGTGGGCGGTGATTCGGGTGCCGTCGAGTCCGGCCGCGACGGCGCGGGCGCGGAGCATGCGGGCGACGACGTGACCCGACAGCGGTTCGGCGCTGACCGTTGTCGCCCAGATCCGAGTGAAGAGGGCGCCGGGTGTCTCCCCTCGCAGGGCGCGCCAGGCCGCGAGGGCTGCGACTGGGTCGGTCGTCGCGTGTTGTCCGTGGGCGACGGCGACGACTTGGCCGTGGCCTTCCTGGTCCATCTTCGACTGGCGGATGTGGAGGAGGAGTCCGGCGGGTTTGTGCTCGATGTCGGCCAGGGCGAGGGCGACGATCTCGGCGCGGCGCATGGCGGATGCGTAGCCGAGCAGGATCATTGCGGCGTCACGGATCCCGATGGGCGTGGTGCGGTCGATGGAGTTGAGGATCTGGCGGATCTCGGCGACGGTGAGCGGTCGTGCGAGGCGGCGGGGTGCAGCGCCGTAGGTGCGCATCAGTCCGCGGCGTACTTGGCGGACGGTCTCGGAGGCGACGGGGTCCTCGGCACCCGTCATGCGGTGGACGTGCCGGATAGCAGTGCAGGCCATGTCGAGAGTCCCTGTTGCCTTTCCTGCTTCGGCGCGTTCGGTCAGGTAGGCGCACAGGGCGAGCGGGTCACCGGGGAGCGCCGGGATGTCTCGAGCGGCGCACCAGCGTGCCCACTGATCCCAGACGAGGGCGTAGACGTGGCGAGTGGAGTCGGCGCGGGCAGCGGCGAGCGCATCGGCGATCCGGACCGCGTCGATCTCGGTGAGCCCAGCGGGCAGTTCGAGGGTGTCGGCGGGAACCGGCGCATCGTTCATGAGTGTTGTCATGGCCGCGTTGTAGCGGCCTGCGCGACGGTGCCACCGCCAGGGCCTGTGCGTCACGGCCTGGCCGCCCAGGGGCGAGGTCACATAAGCCTGACTTTCTGATGACCGGTTCAAGTCTTCAAATGCTTTCAGGCTCGGTTCCCGAAGGAACCGAGCCTGAACTTTGTAGCGGGGGCAGGATTTGAACCTGCGACCTCTGGACAAACTCGGGGGCTTGCCCGTTGCTACCGAACGTTGCGGGAAACAGCCGAATCACGCTCAACAGTGCGGGGTTCGCTGTCTCGAACACGTGCGACTGTAGCCGATCGATTCCTGCTGGCGCCGAATGAATCCGGAGGGTTCGTGGAGGGTTAGCGAATCCCAGCCCGCTTGCGTCAGCGCGCAAGCGAAGTCGCGAGCAGGACCAAGCCGACGAGCGGGATGACGCCCTGCTTCAGCGCGGCTGCGGCCTTGTCGGGGCTGGAGAGGATCAGCACAGTCGCGGCCGCGACCATGGAACCGGCGCCCGCGAACACGAGCGTCGCGCCGACCTCCGCATGGCCGAGCAAGTACACGACGAGCCCCGTGAAGACCACGATGGCGAGGAACAGGTTGTAGAAGCCCTGGTTGAACGCCAGCTCGCGCTGTGCGGCCGCTTCGTTGACTGTGCCGGTTCCGAAGATCTTGCGTGCGCGCTCGCTGGTCCACGCGATCGACTCCAGGTAGAAGATGTACACGTGCACGAGCGCCGCGATACCGGCGAAACCGAGTCCTGCGATCTCCATGGTCCTCCTTGGATTCTTCAGGCCGGCGGAGTGAGGCGGGGGCGGAACAACCCGAGCGCCTTGAGGAGCCCCAGGCCGATGACCGGGAAGCGGCGGTGGAAACACGTGACGAGCGCCAACTGCCAGGGGAAGATCGCCTCGCGCTGATTCCGTTTGATGGCCCGAACGGTACGACGCGCCACCTCCTCGGGTTCGAGCACGGGGAACCAGCTCGACATGCGGGGATACCAGCCCATGTCGGCGTCGTTGCGTTCGAAGTAGCCGGTGTTGACCTCCGAAGGACATACGAGCGAGACGCCGATGCCGTAGCGGCCGACCTCCTCGCGAAGGCTGGTGGAAAGACCGACGATGGCGTGCCGGGTGGCGGTGTAAGGAACCATGAACGGCAGTGGGAAGTAGCCCGAGGGGCTGGTCATGTTGACGATGTGCCCCTCGCGGCGGCCGATCATGGTCGGAAGGACTGCCCGGCTGGCATGCATCGCTGCACCAAACGGCAGATCGATGGTCATCGAGATCTCCCGCTGCTCGATCTGCTGCAGCGGCTTGAACGTTCCCGCGCCGACATTGTTGACGAGGACGGCCACCGGTCCAAGGTCGCGCTCCACGGCGGCGACCATCGCGTCGATCGCCTCCGGATCGCTCATGTCACACGGATACGCGCTTGCCGATGCGCCGATCTTGGCCGCCTCGGCCTCCAGCGCCTCGCGTCCCCGTGCCACCAGCGCCACCTGCGCACCCTCGCGTGCAAGCTCCTCGGCGATCGCCGCGCCGATCCCCATCGAAGCGCCGGTGACGATCGCGACCTTTCCCGTGAGTGTGCGCATGACGACTCAGACGTCGTAGTCGACCGCGACCGACGGGGTGATCGGGTGGGACTGGCAGGTGAGCACGTGGCCGGCTTCGACGTCAGCAGCAGACAGGGCAAAGTTCTGCTCCATCGCGACCGACCCCAGCAACACCTTCGCCTTGCAGGTGCCACAGGCGCCGCCGAGACAAGCGTACGGCGCGTCCAGCCCGGACTTCAGCGCGGACTCCAGGACCGTGTCGCCAGCCGTTAGCGAGACCTCGTGATGACGGCCGCGCAGGGTCACGGACACCGCCGCGGGGGTAAACCCCTCGGCGACCCTGGGCTTCTGGTAGCCGTGGAAGAGCTCCACGTGCACTCGGCCGGGCTCGGCCCCCCGTTCGAGGAGCAGGTCCCGCAGGTCCGTGACCATGTCGACCGGTCCGCACAGGAAGTACTCGTCCACGCGGTCGGGCAGCCAGCCCTCGAGCTTGATGCGGTCGATCCGACCCCGCAGGTGCTCGGGATGGCGCGGGTCGCGTGAATGAAAGCGGACGATCCGGAACCGGTCGGCGTAACGGGACTCGAGATCGTCGAGCTCGTGCCGGAACATCGTGCTGTCGGCGTCTCGGTTGCCGTAAAAGAGAGTGAACTCGCTCTCGGTCTCGATGGCGAGCGTCGTCTGCACGATCGAAAAGATCGGCGTGATGCCGCTACCGGCGGCGATGGCGACGTAGGTCTTCCTCGCGAGCGGATCGAGCGGCGTGCCGAAGGAGCCGGTCGGCGTCATCAGTTCGAGCGTGTCGCCGACCTGGAGCTGCTCCATCGCGAACGTGGAGAAGGCGCCGTCGGGGATGTGCTTCACGGCGATCTCCAGGGTGTCGGAGGTGGCTGCGGAGCAGATGGAGTAGTTGCGACGTACACCTTCTCCGCCGAGATCGGTGCGGACCGTGATGTGCTGGCCGGGTTCGAAAGCGAACTTGTCGCGCAGATGGTCCGGCATGTCGAAGCGGATCAGCACGCTGTCAGCGGTCAGCCGGTCAACGGCAGCGACGGGGACCGGATGGAACTCCGCGGCTCGGGCCGAGGACCGCTGCGGCATCCGCACCGGGAGGAGGCGGGCCAGTTTGCCGTTCAGCCGCTTCCACTCGCGGTACTCACTCGGGTCCAACTGCTGGCCGAACACGGTGCCGATCGCGGCGTCGCGTTCGAGGTAGGCGTCCTCGTTGCGCCGCCACGCCGCCACGTAGCGGTAGAACGGGATCGAAGGGTGCAGGTGGTGCACCAGGTGGTAGTTCTGCGAGAGCAGCAGCGGCGTGAGGATCCACTCGGAGCCGACGCGGTTGCGGGTGGCGCGATAGCGGTTCTCCTGCTGGGTGTCCTCAAGGTCGTGGTGCGGCAACCAGTCGAACCACCAGGCCAGGACGAACATGGCGACCCGCTCGGGGATCAGGTAGAGCAGAGCCAGCGTCCACAGGTGACCGGTGAGCGCGCACGCGACGATCACGGCGACACTCGCAGCCATCAGCACCGACGTCTCCACCACCTCTGCCCGGGGCCGACGCTTCACGTTGCGCACCAGGAAGGTCAGGTAGGGAACGTCCATCAGCGGGAACCGGAACGGCACCTGCCACCACGGAGCACCGCTGACGAAATGGTCCGGGTCGCTGCCGTCATCGTCGTTGGTGTTGCGGTGGTGCTCGATGTGGATGAACGCGAACGACTTGAACGAGATCAGCGAAGACACGAACAGCATCGCGACCCGGCCGAAGGCCACGTTGACCCAACGGTGCGTACTGATCGAGTAATGCGCCGCGTCGTGCAGCACGGTGAACAACACGAAGATCGCGGTTCCGCTGAGCAGGATCGTCACCGGCGCCGCGAGCGCGTCGTTCAACGCTGCCCACGTGGAGAAGCCGAAGAGTGCGATGGCTCCGCAGAAGATGGCCACGATGGGCCACGAGATCGTCGGAACCTTCTCGCCCGGGTCAGGGAGCGCGTGACGAGAGGCGGCGGGTTGCTCCGTAGTTGCTGACATACCCCGAAACGTACGAATCACGAACCGGCGCCGCGAGGGGTACCGAGCCCATGCCCATGTGCGCGCAGCACATCGCGATCAGGGCTCGCCTGGCGCTGACGCGAGCACCACCGGACCGAGGACCTGAGCCAGGCGCAACGCAGCGTGCAGCTCGGCAACACGCTCGGTCGCAGCACGCCCGCGTCGTTCCTCGGCTCGCCGCATCCGCTGCAGCACAGTGTTGCGATGCACGC
Organism: Pimelobacter simplex; assembly: GCA_016803235.1. Classification (GTDB taxonomy): domain Bacteria; phylum Actinomycetota; class Actinomycetes; order Propionibacteriales; family Nocardioidaceae; genus Nocardioides; species Nocardioides simplex_A. The sequence goes on along the minus strand of JADCLI010000025.1, from coordinate 38,632 downwards.
CCAGCGCCTCGGCAGCTGCAGCCAGTCCGCCCTGCGCATCAAGTACCGCGAGCATGGCCCGTCGTTCCTCTTCCTCCCGCTGACCCATGACCGCAAGGGCGCCGAGCTCGGCGGCGACGAAGGACCGGGCCAGGTCCAAGTCGCCGCTCATCGTGTCCACGAGCGCGATATCGGCGTACGCCGTGACTGGTGTTCTGCGCCCACCCATCTCGACGATCCGCCGGCCGCGCTGCGCCTGGACATGGGAGTCCCGGAAGCCTGCGGCGCCCTGTGCGGGCGTGCCTAGGGTGACCCGGACCGTGTCCGGGACCTGCTCGACCAGAGGTCCGAGGTTGGCCTCGACGACACCAGGAGCCCCGGGCGTGGAGACCCACCCCCACAGGGCGCGAGCACCGTCCGGGACGAGCAGCGGATGAGGCGAACCGAGCTGGGCACCGACGGCTGCCCCGAGGCGCATCAGGTCGACGTCGTCGCGATCGGTCCAGCAGACGAAGGCCGTCTGCCATCCGGTGAGCCGGTGGGACAAGGTGCGCTCCGCGCGGCGGAGGTCGACTCGCCCGCCGGCGATCAATGCGCGCACCGCATCCGTGCGGGCCGCCCGGGCACGAGTCTGGATCCGGTCGAGCTCAGCGACGTACTCGGCAGCGACCTCGCTGGAGATGCGGTCGACGTACGCGAACGCGTAGCGCTGCAGGCTGTCCACGACCTCGACCGCGAGGACAGGGTCCGGCACGAACTCGGTGATTCCGGCCAGCATGCGCTCGGTGAAGTAGGCGTGGCCCATGCGGTAGAAGCGCAGCATCACGTCGACGCTGTAACCGCGGGCCGCCATCGCGCGCGCATGCTCCAGCGCAGTGACCGGTGCTGACGCCGCGCTCACGTCGATGCCGTGCCGCACCATCGACAGCGCTGCCTCAAGGTTCGAGGAGCACGACCCGAGTGTCAGGCCACGGAGTTCGTCATCGGCGCTGGCCTCAGGAATCCGCTCGACGATGTAGTCGAGCATGTCGTCGGCGTACGACGACACGTCCCCCAACAACTCAGCAGCCGTGCGGCGCAACTCGACGACTATCGACTCGGGCAGGTCTTCCTCCTGCCCCGTGCTCACGCCCATGAACGGAGACTATCGAGCAGTCTGCGCGGCAAGGTCTCAGTTGAGCCTCGCACTGTGCGTACTCAGAGCCCGAGGTCACGGCTCGTCGTCGTCATCATCGCCTCGGCCGGCCGGATGTAGTGGTTGAGCAGCGTGCCGAGATCACGATGACGTGTCTGAGCGGCGATGCGGTCGATCGAGGCGCCGTTGACCGCCGCGGTCGTCGCATGGCCGGCGCGAAGGGAGTGGCCTGACACGGGGATGCCGTCGAAGCCGGCAGCATCCGCACGCTCCTGGACCGTGCGGCTGATCGCGCGGGGTCCGATCCGTTCGGCCGTGGGGTGGTTCCGGTAGAAGACTCGGGTGAAGAGCGCGCCTTGTCCGGTTGGCCGAACCTTCAGCCAGTCGTCGAGCGCTCGGATCGGGTCAGTGAGCGCGTTCTCGCCGCGAGCGATGCCGACGAGTTGGCCACGGGCCTCCTGATCGGTCTTGGACCGGCGAATCGCGAGCAGGACCCCGGTCGGCTTGCGAAGAACGTCGTCGATGTTGAGTGCCGAGATCTCGCCGGGCCGCATCGCGGAGGCGTACCCAACGAGGAGGATGGCGCGGTCGCGTTTGCCGATGGCCGTGCCAGCGTCGATGGACGCGACGATCTGCCCGAGTTCGGCGACCGTCAGCGGGTGAGCCTGTCTGCGGGGCGCGACGCCCATGATCCGCCGCAGCCCGCGCCGCACCCGGCGCACGACGACATGGGCCGTCGGGTCGGGCAGCCCCTCCTGGCCGTGCCGGTGCGCGATGCCCGAGCAGTAGGCATCGAGAGTCGCGAAGTGGAGTCCGGCTTCGGCGCGCTCGGCGAGGAAGGCTGCGAGCGCTTCCGGTTGGGCCGGCAAGGGAGTCATGCCCCTCCCTTGGCACCAGCGTTCCCATTGGCGCCAGCCGCACGCATACGTCTCGCGCGTCGAGGGCGCGAGCTCGGCTTCGATCGCCGTCGCGATTCGTTCGGCGTCGGCCGCCGTGAGGGCGACCGTGGGGTCAGGCAGTGGGAGTTCTTCGAGGCGGATGAGTGAGTTCGTCATCACCCACTCTCGGCGGCGCCGCCACGCCCGCGCGAAGGGCGGGTCGGGCTGCGCGAACTTACCTCCCGAAAGGAGGGTTTGTGGTGGATGGATCAATTCTCAAAAACTTTCAGGCCCGGGATTCACGCTGAATCCCGGGCCTGATCTGGTAGCGGGGGCAGGATTTGAACCTGCGACCTCTGGGTTATGAGCCCAGCGAGCTACCGAGCTGCTCCACCCCGCGTCGGTGAACCCAACGTTAGGGCATCACCCCAAACCGCACCAAATCGGGGCGTTCATGGTGCCGACGACGGCGGTCCCAGGCGGGGAACGGGCGCCCGCCAGCCCCGGCGAACGGCGATCAGCCGCCACCCGATCGTGACTAGTGCCGCCGGGGCGAGGATCACGCCGTGGGCGACGCCGAGCTCGGCGCCGGTCGCCGCGATCGCGGCTCCGGCGAGGGCGGGGATGGCGTACAGCTCGCCGGTGCGGAAGATGACGGGGACCCGTCCGGCGAGGAGGTCGCGGATGATGCCGCCACCGACGCCGGTGACCATGCCCAGGGCGGCGGAGGGAGCCGGGCCGAGCCCGAACTCCTGGGCCTTGAGGGCGCCGGCGACGCAGAACAGACCGAGCCCGAAGGCGTCGAAGACGTTGATCTCGCGCTCCAGCCGGCCGACGGCGGGGTGCAGCCAGAAGGCGACCAGGCCGGCGACGACCGGGACGAGCAGGTAGCGCCAGTCGGCCACCGCCGGCGGCGGCACGGCGCCGATCACGACGTCGCGGATCACCCCGCCGCCGAGGCCGGTGGCCATCGCGAGCACCACGACCCCGAGGATGTCGAGGCGGTTGCGCACGGCCACCAGCCCGCCGGAGATCGCGAAGACGAAGATCCCGACGAGGTCGAGGGTCAACAGCATGCGGCGATGATCCCGCAGCTACTGCTGCTCGGCCCCCTCGGCCTCGTTCTCGGGGCTCCCCCCGGCCTCCTTGTCACGCTGGTCGGCGAGCTTCACGGCCTCCTCGACCGCGTCCTGGGCGATCTTGAGCTGTTCGGCCCAGGTGACGGTGTCCCCCGCCTTCTGGGCATCGGTCGCCGCCTTGAACGCTTCGTCGGCGTCACGCAGCGCGGCCGCGATCTGCTCGTCCAGCGTGCCCGCGGGCTCCTCCGGGGTCTCGGGAGTCTCCGGCGTGCCCGGCTCCGGCGGCTCGCCCGTCGGCTGTCCCGTCTCGAGGTCCACGTTGAACGCGTCGCCGAGGGCGGCCGGCAGCGTCTCGCCGATGCCCACGTTCTCGCCGTACTTCACGATGACGTATTGCAGGATCGGGAAGCTCGACGAGCCCGAGGTCCGCACCACGTAGATCGGCTCGATGTAGATCAGGCCGCCCTCGACCGGCAGGGTCAGCAGGTTGCCGTAGCGCGGCGGCGTGTCGCGCTGCACGTTGAGGTCGCGCAGCGTGTCGATGACCTGCTCGTCCTGCTTCATCTCGTTGACGACCTGGCCGGGGCCCGGCGAGTTCTGGTCGGTCATCTCGAGCAGGCGCAGCTTGCCGAAGTTCGGCTTCGTCGCGTCCGAGTTCACCTGGAGGTACGACGCCACGGTGCCCTTGCGGTACGGCACGAACACCGAGGTCAGCGACCAGTCGCTGTCGACCGAGTCGGCCGCGCCCGTCGCGAAGAGCCGGTACGGCGGCTGGAACACCTCACGCGAGGCGTTCGGGTCCTCGGGGACCTGCCAGCGGTTGTTGCCCTGGTAGAAGTCGCCCGCGTCGGTCACGTGGTAGCGCGCCATCTGGTAGCGCTGCACCTTGAACAGGTCCTCGGGGTAGCGGATGTGCTCGAGCAGCTCGTCCTCGATCGCGGAGCGCGGCTCGACGGCGCCGGGGAAGGCCTTCATCCACGTCTTGAGGATCGGGTCGCTCTCGTCCCACTGGTAGAGCGTGACCGTACCGTCGTAGGCGTCGACGGTGGCCTTGACCGCCGAGCGCATGTAGTTGATCTCGTCGGTGGGGATCGTCTGCAGCCCGGTGTCCTGCTGCAGCGAGTCGTCGATCATCGCGGCGAAGGACTCGCGCTGCGCGTTCGGGTAGCGGTCGGTGGTCGTGTAGCCGTCGAGGATCCACACGATCTTGCCGTCCACGACGGCCGGGTAGGGGTCACCGTCGACGGTCAGCCACGGCGCGACCTTCTCGACCCGCTCGGTGGGCGTGCGGTTGTAGAGCACCTTCGAGTTGTCGTTGACCCGGCCGGAGAGCAGGAAGTTCGGCTCGCCGAATTTGATGGCGTACATCAGCTGGTTGAACGTGCTGCCGATCGGCACGCCCCCCTCGCCGTCGTACGTCGTGCGCTGCACGTCGGGCGAGTTGCCGGCGTCGGCGAGGCCGAGCTCGACGCTGGCGTCCTTCGCGCTGGCCTTCCCGACGATGGAGTACGACGGGCTCAGCTCGCCGTAGTAGAGGCGGGTCTCGAACTTGCTGGCGTCGGTGAGGTCGGTCCGTCCGCTGGACCCGCTGCCGATGCCCTCGGCCCACACGATGCGGCCGTTGACCTCGTCGCCGGGAGCGACCTGGTTGGCGTACGCCGCGATCAGGCCCTCGCCGTGGGTGTAGACGGTGTGCAGGTTCGACCAGTTCTGGTCGGACGCGTCGATGCCGGACTGGTCGAGCTCGCGCGCGCCCAGCACGAGCGGCTCGCTCTTGCCGTTGATCTCGTAGTGGTCGACGTCGAGCACCTTCGGCACCGAGTAGTACGACCGGATCTGCTGGCGCTGCTGGAAGGTGTCGCGCACCTGCTGGGGATCGACGACCGGAGCCGCGGTCAGCTGGCCGAGCACGGCCTGCGCGGCGTCGGGCTCGGGTGTCCCGGTGGGCGCCCCGGGGAAGTCCTCGGTCGCGACGTCGCTGAGGCCGTAGGCCTCGCGGGTGGCCTCGATGTTGGCCTTGATGTAGGGGTTCTCCTTGTCGGCCTCGGAGGGCTTGACCTGGAAGTTCTGCACGATGGCAGGCCAGATCATGCCGAGCAGCACGGCGGAGAGCGCCAGCAGTGCGAGGCCGACCGACGGCAGCTGCCAGGTCTTGCGCCACACGTTGAGGAAGAAGAGCACCGCGCAGATCAGCGCGACCCCGACGAGGATGTTGCGCGCGGGCAGCATCGCGTTCTCGCCGGCGTAGTTCATGCCGGTGAAGAGCCGGTGGTCGTCGGCGACGAGGTCGTAGCGGTCGAGGTAGTAGTCGACCGACTTCATCAGCACGAACGCGCCGAGCAGCACGGAGAGCTGGACCTGGGCGGCCGGGGTGAGGCGGTCGTGGGCGACCTGCAGCCGGATGCCGCCGTACAGGTAGTGGACGATCGCCGTGGCGATCAGCGACACGATCGCCACCGCCATCACGAAGTCGATGACGAAGTTCCACCACGGCAGGTCGAAGACGTAGAAGCCGATGTCCTTCTTGAAGTAGGCGTCCTTGCTCCCCCACTCCTCGGCGTTGCGCCACAGCAGGAAGGTGCGCCACTGCCCGATCGCCGAGGTGCCGGCGAAGATGCCGACGACCACGCCGACGCCGGCGAGCAGCCAGCCGCGGATCGGGGTGACGGCGTCGCGATAGCGGTCGACGCCGTCGGGTCCGGCCATGAGGAACAGCGGCCGGAACCGGAAGGCGAGGTACATGTTGAGGGCGACGACGCCGCCCATCACCGCGCCGAACGAGAGGAACAGCCCGACCCGGGTCCACAGCATCGTGCTGAAGACGCCACCGAAGCCGACCTCCTTGTACCAGAGCCGGTCGGTGTAGAGGCCCGCGAAGGCGCTCAGCAGGAAGAACCCGACGATGAGCACCACACCGGTGATCACCAGCGCACGGGTACGACGGCCGGTCCGCTCGGGCGCGGGGCGCTCCGGCTCCTCGTCGAAGAGCTCACTCATCGGTCTCGTCCTCCGCGTCGTCGAGCAGGGTGGCGTGCAGGAGCTCCAGCAGCCCCGGCACCAGGTCGTTGCCGCCCATCACGGCCATGTCCTCGTCCTGGCTGCGCATCCGCAGTGCGCAGTAGCTCGCACCGTGCCGGGTCACGCCCGCGACGATGCGGACCTCCTCGGCGTCAGGGTGCTCGCGGGCGAACTCCGCGGCCGCGGCCGGGTCGTCGGGCACCTGGCCGTCCGCGGCGGGCGGCAGCACGAGCCGCTCGACCACCGCGGCGCAGCCGGTGACCACGGCGGGCCACTGGATGCCGGGGAGCACCTCCTCCAGCTGCTGGCCGGGCGGGAGGTCCTCCTGCTCGACGGGCGTCAGCGAGCCCTGCTCCGCGGGGGCGTCCAGGCCGAGCTGGGCGGCGAGCGTCGGCTCCTGGGCCACCAGCTGCGCGGTGTCGACGAGGGCATAGAGCCGTGCGGGCTGGTCCCAGCCCGCACGGGCGTGGTGCCCCTCGATCTCGAGCACCGCGGCGGCCAGGGCCGGGTCGACGTCCAGGTCGTAGTCCATTCTTGCTCCGTCGTCCGGTCCGTCAGCAGCTCGGCAGGGCGGCGTCGTGGTCGCCGACCCACTTGTCCAGCGCGAGGCGGGCCTCGTGCATCGTGGTCGCCTTCACCAGGCGCAGGTCGGGGTGGAGGTCCTGGACGTCGGCGCAGTTGTCCTTCGGGACGAAGAACAGCTCGGCGCCGGCGGCCTCGGCCCCGGCGATCTTCTGCTCGATGCCGCCGATCGGCCCGACCTTGCCGTCGGGGGCGAGCTCGCCGGTGCCGGCGATGGTGGCGCCGCCGGTCATCGAGCCAGGGGTGAGCGTGTCGTAGATGGCCAGTGAGAACATCAGCCCGGCACTCGGGCCGCCGACCTGCGGGTCGACGCGCAGGTTGATGGCGAACGGGAACTCGTAGCCCATGCCGAGCGAGACACCGACCCGCGGCTTGCCCTCGATCTCCTCGGGCTTGAGCCGTACCGTCAGCTCCCGCTTGTCGCGCAGGATCCGGAACTCCACGAGCGAGCCGTCGGCGTGCTCGCGCACCGCCTTGACGATCTGGTCGGGGTCGGTGACCGGCTCGCCGTCGACCTCCTTGAAGACGTCGCGCACGAGCAGCTTGTCCTTGGCCGGGCCCTCCTCGTCGACCATCGCGACCTGCACGGCGGTCGGGACGTCGTAGCCGAGCTCGGTGAGCGCGACGGCCTTCGCGACGTCCTGCGACGTCGTCATCTGGACCGCGCTCTCGGCCTTCTCGTCGGCCTGCGACGTCTCCGGCGGGTGGACCACGTCGTACGGGAGGATCGCCTTGTCGGGGTCGATCCAGCGCGACAGCGCCTCGCCCAGCGAGAGCCTCTGGCCGTAGGACGACGCGACGACGGTGGTGAACCGGATCTGGCCCTTGTCGTAGTACGCGTCGTGCCCGTCGACCTGGACGACCTCGGCCTCGTCGGAGTCCTTGCCGAGGATGTCGTACGTCGGCCCGGGGCTGTACGACGCGTACGGAAGCGGCACCACCAGCGCGATGCCGCCGAGGATCAGCACCAACGGGGCCGCGATGCACGCGGCGATCAGGCGCTGGCTCATGGCGCCTACCTTGTCAGACGTGTCCAATCAGGATGCGCGCCGGTCGCCCGTCGTGTCCTGCGCCCCGGCCGTCGGCTGATCGGCGACCTCTGCGACCGGCTCCTGGGCCGCCTCCTGGGCCCCCTCGCCGGCGACGACCGACGGCCGCACCTGCGAGGCCCGCAGCGCGACCCCGGAGTGCCGCTCGGGTGCCCGGCCGGGGGCGCCGTACCCGGGCCGGGAGTGCTGCTCGCGGGTCAGCGCCTCGCCGAGACGGCGCGCTGCCGTCTCGCGGTCGACCTCGCCCCGGCCCTCGCGGCCCCACCACGCGACCCACGCCATCGAGGCGAGGGTGAGCACGGCGGCCGGCAGCAGCCAGAGCAGGATCTCCACCCCACGAGGGTAGGTCGGGCCCGGTCGCCGTCCGGTCAGGACACGCTACGGACTCCCCACCCACTCGTCGGATCCGTCGCTGAACCGCTGGTGCTTCCAGATCGGCACCTCGGCCTTGAGCGTGTCGATCAGAGCCCGGCTGGCGTCGAACGACGACCCGCGGTGCCCGGCCGTGGTCGCGACGACCACCGCGAGGTCGCCGATCTCGAGGTCGCCCACGCGGTGCACGGCGGCGACGGCGGTCACGTCGTGCGCGTCGGCGATCCGCTCGCAGACCTCGCGCAGCCGGTCGAGCGCGGAGGGGTGCGCGGAGTACGACAGCCCGGTGACGCCCTGTCCGTGGTCGTGGTCGCGGACCCGGCCGACGAAGAGCACCAGTCCGCCGGACGCGGCGTCATCGAGGCTGTCGAGCACCTCGCTCACCTGGAGCGGCTGGTCCGAGATCGCCACGAGGCGCACGGCGGGGTTCGTCATGCGGCCACTCTAGGGGTCCGCTCAGGGTCGTCCCCCACACCGCCGGTTGGCGATCGGGCGTAGTTTTGGCTCCATGACCGACAACCCCGGCAACCCGGGTGACGACCAGCCGAACCCGTTCAAGGGCACGCCGTTCGAGCAGATCTTCGGCGCGCTCGGCGGCGCCTTCCCCGGCGGCGCCTTCCCCGGCGGGGCGGGCGGCGGGATGGCCTTCTTCCAGCAGCTCCAGTCGCTGATGCAGCCCCACGACGGCCCGCTGAACTGGAACGCCGCCAACGACGTGGCGCGCAAGGCCGTCGCCCAGGAGCCGGACCCCTCCCCCACCCAGCGCGACCGCGACCGCGTCGCCGACGCCATCCGGCTCGCCGACCACTGGCTCGACACCGCGACCGGCTTCCCCTCCGGTGTCGGTACGACGGCCGCGTGGAGCCGCGCCGAGTGGCTGGTCGAGACCCAGCCGGTGTGGCAGGTGCTCGTCGAGCCGGTGGCGGCCCGCTCCGTGACCGGCCTGTCCAGCGGCCTGCCCGAGGAGATGAAGGCCGCGGCCGGCCCGCTGGTCGGCATCATCGGCCAGGCGGTCGGCGGGATGATGGCGATGCAGATCGGCCAGGGCCTCGGCGCACTGGCCGGCGAGGTGCTCACCGCCTCCGACATCGGCCTCCCCCTCGGCGCCCCCGGCAAGGCCGCGCTGGTGATGACCAACGTCCGCGCCTTCGCCGAGGGCCTCGACGTGACCGAGGACGACGTGGTGCTCTACCTCGCGCTGCGCGAGGCGGCCCACCAGCGGCTGTTCGCCCACGTGCCGTGGCTGCGCGAGCACCTCATCGGTGCGGTGACCGACTACGCCCGCGGCCTCGAGATCAACGCCCAGCAGATCCAGGACCAGGTCCAGAAGCAGCTGCGCGGCATCGACCCGACGAACGTCGAGGCGATGCAGGGCCTGCTCGAGGGCGGCCTGTTCGACCCGCCGCAGACGGAGGCGCAGACCGCCGCGCTGTCCCGGCTCGAGATCGCGCTCGCGCTGGTCGAGGGCTGGGTCGACGAGGTCGTCGGCCAGGCCACGGCCGAGCGGATGCCCGCCGCGGCCAAGCTGCGCGAGGCGGTCCGCCGTCGCCGCGCGGCCGGCGGCCCGGCCGAGCAGACCTTCGCCGCGCTGGTCGGCCTCGAGCTGCGCCCGCGCCGGCTGCGCGACGCCTCCACGCTGTGGGGCGGCCTGCGCACCCGCTCCGGCCAGGAGGCGCGCGACGGCGTGTGGATGCACCCCGACCTGCTGCCGACCGCCGCCGACCTCGACGACCCGCTGTCCTTCCGCGACGAGGCCACCCAGCCGGAGGCGCTCACCGAGGACGAGTTCGACGCCGAGCTGCGCAAGCTGCTCGAGGGGCCCGCCGAGGGCGGCACCGACAGCGGCACCGACAGCGACGCCGAGTGACCCTCCACGAGGACGCCTTGGGCGTCCTGGCCGGCTGGCGCGCGCCCGACGCCGCCGAGGAGGCGCTGCGCGAGCGCTACGTCGCCCACCTGGCGTCGACACCGGACGGGATGCGGCGCACGTCGTACCCCGACCACGTCACGGCCGGCACCCTCGTCATCGACGCGACCGGCGAGCGGGTGCTGCTCAACCTGCACCGCAAGGCCGGTCGCTGGTTCCACTTCGGCGGGCACTGCGAGGACGGCGACGCGACCCTCGCCGCGGTCGCGCTGCGCGAGGCGCACGAGGAGAGCGGGCTGCGCGAGCTGGCCTTCCATCCCGACCCGGTGCAGCTCGACCTGCACACGGTGCCCTTCTGCGGTGAGCGCGGCGACGTCAACCACCTCGACGTGCGCTACGTCGCCGCCGCACCGGTGGACGCGACGGCCGTGGTGAGCGATGAGTCGCTCGCGGTGCGCTGGTGGCCGGTCGACGGCCTGCCCGAGCTCGAGCCGGCGATGCACGCGCTGATCGCCCGGGCCCGCGCCCTCCTGGTCTGACGGCTCAGTCGACGTCCTCGCCCGGCATGACCTGCTCCGAGGGCGGACGGTCGATCCGGGCGGCGTCGGACCAGCCGGCGAGGTAGCCCTTGGCCTTCTCGGCCGCCGGGTACAGCGCGACCCAGCCCCAGAACTTCTCGTCGTGGTGCGGCTCGATGAGGTGCGCGAGCTCGTGGACGATCACGTAGTCGATGACCCACTCCGGCATCCGCTGCAGTCGCTCGGAGAGCCGGATCGTGCGGTCCTTCGGCGTGCACGACCCCCAGCGGGCGCGCTGGTTGCCGACCCAGCGGACCGACTCCGGCACCGCGATCCCGCCGAGGTACTCGTCGCTCAGCTCGCGCGCGCGCTGCATCAGGTCCTCGTCGTCCCAGCGCCGCGGGGTCGCAGCGCGCAGCTCCTTGCGCTGCACCCGGGCGACCATCTTCGAGACCCAGGCCCGCTCCTCGGTGACCGAGAGGTTGTCGGGCATCAGCACGACGATGGTCTCGCCCTCGCGGTAGGCCGTGACGGTACGCCGACGACGATCCGACCGTCGTACCTCCACGCGCGGGGTGGGCATGCCTCGACCCTAGCCTGAGTCCACCGGCGGGGTGGCGTAGCGAGCGCCGCCCCAGGGGTGTGATCGCAAGGCGTGGGCGCGACGACGTGCTGGTCCGCCCTTCGAGCGTCCGCAACGCAGCGAGCGCGCCGCTGGGGCGGCGCGCAGTAGCCGCCCGCCGGCGGACTCTGACTCAGGGCGTGGCCCACTCCAGGAGCCGCTCGACAGGCCAGGTGTTGACGATCCGGTCGGCGTCGATGCCGGCCGCCTCGGCGCGCTCGCAGCCGAGCAGCGGGTAGTCGAGCTGCCCGGGAGCGTGGGCGTCGCTGTCGATCGCGAACACACAGCCGATGTCGCGGGCCAGCTCCAACAGCCGGGTCGGCGGGTCGCGGCGCTCCGGCCGGGAGTTGATCTCGACCGCCACGCCCTCCTCCGCGCACGCCTCGAACACCGCGCGCGCGTCGAACCGGGACTCCGCGCGCGTGCCGCGGCTGCCGGTCACCAGCCGGCCCGTGCAGTGGCCGAGGACGTTGGTGAACGGGTTGCGTATCGCCGCCACCATCCGCCGGGTGAGCGGCTCGGGGTCCATCGCGAGCTTGGAGTGCACGCTGGCGACCCGGACGTCGAGCCGGGCCAGCATCTCCTCGGTCTGGTCGAGGGAGCCGTCGTCGAGGATGTCGACCTCGATCCCCTTGAGCAGCCGGAAACCGCCGTCGAGGTGGGCGTTGACCGCCTCGACGACCGCCAGCTGGCGGGCCAGCCGCTCCGCCGAGAGCCCGCGGGCGACCTTGAGCCGCGGTGAGTGGTCGGTCAGCACGAGGTAGTCGTGGCCGAGCTCCATGGCCGTCATCGCCATCTCCTCGATGGGCGAGCCGCCGTCGGACCAGTCCGAGTGCGAGTGCAGGTCGCCGCGCAGCCGCGACCGGAGGCCGGTCCCGGCTCCGTCGGCGGTCAGCGGGGCGCCGTACTGCTCCTCGACCTCGGCGAGCTTGTCGGGTCGCCGCCCCGCCGCCGCCTGGGCGATCACCCGGGCGGTGCTGGCACCGACCCCGGGCAGCTCGGTCAGCGTGCCGGCCGCGGCCCGGGCCGCCACGTCGTCGGCGTCCAACGCCAAGATCGCGGCGGCCGCGCCGCGGTAGGCCTTGACCTTGTAGCTGTCGGCCCGCCCGCGCTCCAGCAGGAACGCGATGCGGCGCAGCGCGGCCACCGGCGTGCCGTCGTACTCCTGCTCGCTCACGCCCTGCTCCGTCCTCGAGAATTGTCTGTCCACAGGCCGTGGATGAGCCTGTGGGGACCATCCTTGCTGGTCACCCGGTGGTACGACGCCCACGGGGCCGATCTTGCCAAAGGTTCCTCCACAGACAGGTCCCGGGTTGTCCCCCGTCCATCCACGGCACGCCTGCGCCATCCACAGGTTTCTCCACAGCTCTGTCCACAGCTCGATCGACACCCGGATTGACCATGCCCGTCCCGGTGCCTAGGTTCGTCCCCGACGAGGCCCCTCGGGGCCGCAGCACCTCGCTCGCAAGGGGAAGGCAAGCGAGAGGCCGCGGCACCGGGGGTCTCTTCACGTCTCGGCCGGTCAGCGCCCGGTGAAGACCGGCGGCCGCTTCTCCTGGGCGGCCCGGATCCCCTCGAGCAGGTCCGCGGTCGCCAGCGTGACCGGCTGGGCCAGGCCCTCCCACTCCAGTGCGGTCTCGATGCTCGCGTGCCCGTGCTGCAACGCCCGCTTGGTGAGCCGGGTGGCGATCGGCGCCGCGGCCGCCACGTCCGCGGCGGCCGCCAGGACTCCGCCGAGGAACTCCTCCGGCTCCCACACCCGCGAGACCAGGCCGAGGCCGAGTGCCTCGTCGGCGTCGACGAGGCGGCCGGTCAGGAAGAGGTCCCTGGCCGCCGCCGGGCCGACCACGTCGGGCAGCAGGTGGGTGCCGGCCATGCCCGGGTGGATCCCCAGCTTCGTGAACGGCACGCCCATCCGGGCCCCGCGGGCGGCGTACCGCAGGTCGCAGGCCAGCGCCATGCACAGCCCCGCGCCGATGGCCGCGCCGTTGATCGCGGCGATGGTCGGCACCTCCAGGCGCCGGATCGAGAGCCAGGCGCGGTAGAACGGCAGCATCCGGGAGCGCAGGTCGTCGACCGTGGCGTCCGGCTCCGAGGCCAGCCAGGACAGGTTGCCGCCGGAGCAGAACCCCTTGCCCTCGCCGGTCACCACGACGGCCCGCACGCTCGGGTCGCCGGAGAGGTGGTCGACCGCCCGGACCCACGACTCGGTCATCTCGTCGCTCATCGCGTTGCGCAGCTCGGGCTGGTCCAGGACCAGCAGCGCGACCCCCTCCGAGGGCCGTTCGAGGCGCAGGTGCGTCAGGGACGGCGGCGTGGGCCGGTTCACAGCGGATTCAGACATGCGGGGCACGCTACTGCGACTCCGCACTGGCGTGCCGTAGGGTCAGGGAGGTCCGGAGTGCTGCTCCGGACCCCGGCGGGCTTCCCCCCATGTCCCCGTCGCGACGACCGAACGAACAAAGATGAGCAAGGAGGCCGTCATGGCGGAGACCTGGAGCGGCGAGTTCTACTGCGTCAAGTGCAAGGAGAAGCGCGAGGCAGAGGGCGAGGTCAAGGTGAACGAGAAGGGCACCCGGATGGCCAAGGCCGTCTGCCCCGTCTGCGGCACCAACCTCAACCGCATCCTCGGCAAGGCCTGATCCCAGGCACCCAGCCGACTTTCACGGGCGGCTCCACTGCGGTGGAGCCGCCCGTGGCGTGTTTTCCCGGCGCCTGTGGAGGAACACCGCACGGACCGCGGCCGGCGTGCCACCCTGCCGCCATGGCGTCCCCACCCCTCCTGCTGCGCCCCGGCACCCCGGTGCTGAGCCGCTCCCCCGGCGTGCTCCAGGTCGGCCTGGTGGGTCCCTGCCTGCGGCTGCCCGACGTCCCGGACGTCCGGCGCCTGCTCGACGACCTCGCCGATCCCGCGGGGGACGGTCCGGGCCCCGACCTGCCCGCCGAGGCGGCCCGGGCGCTGGCCCGCCTCGTGGAGGCCGGGCTCGCCGTCCCCGCCGCGCCGCAGGTGTCGCCTCACCTGCTCGCCCAGGCCGGCCCCGACGCCGTACGCCGCCAGGCGGTCCACGCCGCCATCCCGATCGCCCTCGACGCCCCGGCGGGCGCGCGCACGCTCCTCGCCCCGCTGCTGTCGGCCGCCGGGCTCGCCGTGGCCACGACGCCGCAGGACGCCCCCGTCCACCTGGTCGTCACCGACGGCCCGCTCGCCCGCGAGCGACTGGACCCACTGGTGCGCGCTTCGGTGCCCCACCTACCGGTCAGCGGCGACGCGAGGGGCGTGCGGATCGGCCCGTTCGTCGGTCCCGGCCGCACCGCCTGCCTGCGCTGCGTCGACGCCCACGAGTCGCTGCACGACCAGCGGCTGCCCCTGCTCCTCGCCCAGGCCGCACGCCAGAGCGCGCAGCGACCGCCGCCGCGCGACCCGGTCCTCGACCGACTCGCCCTCGCCTGGGCGGTGCGCGACCTGACCCGCTTCGTGGAGGGCGAGGAGCCCAGCACGTGGTCGGCGACCGTCGACCTCGGCCCGGTCGGCGCGCCGGTCCTCACCCAGTGGGGACGGCACCCGTGGTGCGGCTGCGCCTGGGACGGCTTCCTCGACCTGCCCTGACCCCGCGCGGACGGCCCCGAGGGCGGGCTACCACCACTCGCTGTCGAGCTTGGCCTCCATCGAGCGCAGGTGGGTGCGCGAGCACTCGTCGCAGTAGCGGCGCACCCGGCCCCGCTCGACGGCCGTCGTCCAGGTCAGCGGGGGCCTCTCGCCCTCGACCTGGCGGCCACAGAAGTCGCAGGTGACGCTCACGCGTCCAGCCTACGCAGAAATGCCGGAAGGGCCGGCCCGACGATCAGTCGGTCCGGCCCTTCCTTCTCACCCGCGATCAGGTGCCCTTCGAGGAGGCCTCGAAGAATTCCGGTCTCGCTGGTCCGCGGTGCGGACTCAGAGTGCGCGAGCGAGGGCGAGACGAGCCTGCTGCGCTGCACGCTCGGCCTTGCGGCTCAAGCGGCGGGCGCGGGCCATCCTGCTGGCCGCGCGCAGCTGCTGCGCCTCTCCCAGGCGCATGGCCATGTGGGCCCGCGCCAGGTCTTCGTTCATGTACTGCGACATCTCAAGCTCCAGGGTGTGTGGTGGTGACAGGGATTGCGTGGGTGGGTGGACTACGCCGCGGCGTCCTTGCGCGGGCGGCCCCGGGGCCGCTTGCGCGGGATCACCACGCCGGCCAGGAACAGCTCGCCGCCCCAGACGCCCCACGGCTCGCGCCGCTCCAGGGCGCCGGACAGGCACATGCTCTGGACCGGGCAGTCCAGGCACAGCGCCTTCGCGGCCTCGACGTCCGACGGGGACTCTGCGAACCACAGCTCCGCGTCGTTCAGCCGGCACGGCAGCAGCTCGTCCAGCGTCGGCTCGAGAACACTGGTCGTCATCTGCTTTTCACCTCCTCAACTTCTGACCTGATCGCGTTGTCATTTCGGGTGGGGATCCGGACTTCGCGTATCTCGGTCTGAGAAGTACGAAGGCCGCGGATCCCGGTCTGATTCGGGTTCCGCGGCCTGGAGGCTGCCGAGCTGAGCTGGGTCAGATCGGTGGGCTCCAGGCGTGGACACCCGGGACGAAGGCGGCGTTGGTGCCGCGGTGGTCCGTGCCGGCAATGCGCTCCCGCTTGGCGACATCGGTGGCCACGACGGTGGACGGCGCAAAGGCGGTCGGAAGCGTGGCCGGACGCGCGGCGATGCCCTGGACCTCGAGGGTCGCGAGGGCAGAGGTGGCGCAGCCGAGGGTCGCGGACAGCGTGGGCTGCCAAGCGGACGTCATCACCGGGAAGACCGGGTTCGTCATGTTCTCCATCAGGGCCACCTCCTTCGGTGCGTGCGGGCGCCAGCCTTGTCAGGGCTGTGATGCGCAGTGGAACTTGCCTGACGACCGTAATGGCCCGTCAACGGGCCGCGCAAATCATTTATCGATGTTTTTTCGAGGTTTTTTCAAACCCTGCCCACGACGGGTGCTCAAGCCCCCTCGGCGACCAGCGCGAGCACCGCGTCGCCGTAGCGCTCGATCTTGCTCGGCCCCACGCCGTTGACCTTCGCCAGCGCGGCCATCGTGGCCGGCTTGTGCTCGGCGATCAGCTCGAGGGTGGCGTCGGTGAACACGACGTACGCCGGCAGCGGCTTGCCGTCCTCGCCGGCCTCGCGCGCGGTCTCCAGGCGCCACGCCTTGAGCCGCTCGAACAGCGCCTCGTCGTAGCGGACCGGGTGGTGGGCGCAGCGGCCCCGCTTCTTCTCCGCGGCCGTGGTCAGCGGCTGGAGGCAGTCGCGGCAGCGGGCGACCTTGGAGCGGGCGCGGGTCTGTTGCGGCTGCTGGCTGGCGGGCAGCATCGGCACGATGAACCGCGACGGCTGGCGGCGCGGCGCCTGGCCCGGGTTGCGGGCCGCCGCCCACGACACCATCAGCTCGCGACGGGCGCGGGTCACGCCGACGTAGAGCAGCCGGCGCTCCTCCTCGACCGCGTCGGGGCGGGCGCCGCCCTGCTCGGCGTACACGATCGGCACCGTGCCGTCCTGGACGCCGCAGCAGAACACCGCGTCCCACTCCAGGCCCTTGGCGGCGTGGAAGGTGGCCAGGGTGACGCCGTCGGCGGTCGGGGCGTGCTGCTCGGTCGCGCGACGGTCGAGCTCCTCGACGAAGGTGGCGATCGACGCCTCGATGCCGCGCTCGGTGGCGAACTCGTCGGCCTGGTCGGCGAGCGCCTGGAAGGACTCCCAGCGGTCGCGGACCTGGCCGCGCGAGGTCGGCGGCTCGGCGGTCCAGCCCATGGCGCCGAGGACGTCCTTGACCACCTCGAGCCACGGGCTGCCGTCGCTCTCCCCCGACCGGGCCGCGCCCCGCAGCCGGGTCACCGCCTCGAGCACCTCGCGCCGCTCGAAGAAGCGGGCAGCCCCGCGCACGATGTAGGGGATCCCCCGGTCGGCGAGCGCATCCTCGAAGGTCTCGGACTGGGCGTTGATGCGGAACAGGACCGCCATCTCGCCGTACGGCGTCCCGGCACGCTGCAGTCGCAGGATCCGGTCGGCGACGCTGCGCGCCTCGGCCACCTCGTCGGGCTCGCCCTGGAAGCGCACCGCCGAGCCGGGCTTCTGCTGCGAGCGCAGGTCGACCCCGGCGCTGGGCGTGCCGGCGAGCAGGGTGTTGGCCGTCTCGACCACCTGGGGCGTGGAACGGTAGTTGCGGACCAGCTCGATCGAGGTGGTGCCCGGGTAGCGCTTCGGGAAGTCGCGCAGGTAGTCGGCGTCGGCACCGGCGAAGCTGTAGATCGTCTGCGCCGGGTCGCCGACCACGCACAGCTCGTCGCGCCCGCCGAGCCACAGGTCCAGCAGCGCGGACTGGAGCGGCGAGACGTCCTGGAACTCGTCGACGACGAACCACTTGTACTGCCGTCGCACCTGCGCCGCGACGCGCTCGTCGGAGGCGAGCACGCCGGCGGTGAGCAGCAGGACGTCCTCCATGTCCATCCGCCCCTGGTCGCGCTTGACCAGCTCGTAGGCGTCGATCACCCGGCCGATCGCCTCCGGCGTCTGGTCGGCGACCGACCGCCCCTTGGCGGGTGCGACCCGCGGGTAGTCGTCGGCGCCGACGTTGCTCACCTTGGCCCACTCGATCTCGGAGGCCAGGTCGCGCAGCAGGGCCTGCTCGGCGCGGATGCCGAGGTGGCGGCAGGCGGCGGCCAGCATCGGGATCTTGGACTCGGTCAGCGTCGGCAGCTCGGTGCCGTGGACGTGGGGCCAGAAGTAGCGCAGCTGGCGCAGCGCCGCGCTGTGGAAGGTCCGCGCCTGCACGCTGGGCGCGCCCAGCTGGCGCAGCCGCTGCCGCAGCTCGCCGGCGGCACGGGTGGTGAACGTGACCGCCAGCACCTCGGTCGGCGCATAGACGCCGGACATCACACCGTGGGCGATCCGGTGGGTGATCGCCCGCGTCTTGCCCGTCCCGGCACCCGCCAGCACCCGGACCGGTCCCCGCAGCGTCTCCGCGACCTGCCGCTGCTCGGGGTCGAGCGCGGAGAGGAGCCGTTCGATGGACTCGGACATCGGCGGGGGCGCTCCTTCGGGGGCTGCGTCGGGATGGTTCCGGGTGGGGAAACCAACCTAGACGCAGCCCCCGACACGGGCTCACCGACCTCGCGCGGCCTGTGGACGGGGAGGGCTGGCCCCGTCCGGCGGAACAAGCGCGTACCCGCCGTGGTTGGGTGGAGGCGAACCCCCACCGGAGAGAGAGCGCCCCCGATGACCTTCACGATGTACACGACCCCCTGGTGCGGCTACTGCCACCGCCTGAAGAGCCAGCTGGACCGCGAGGGCATCGCCTACGAGATCGTCGACATCGAGCAGCAGCCCGAGGCGGCCGCGATCGTCGAGTCCGCCAACAACGGCAACCAGACCGTGCCGACCCTGGTCTACTCCGACGGCACCGCGCACACCAACCCGAGCGTCGCCCAGGTCAAGGAGAAGCTCGAGGCGCTGAGCGCCTGACCGGCGACCCGCGACGCCGGGGCACCGGCTGCCGGGTCACCAGCTCCCGGGGAGCGCGCCGCCGTACCAGTCCTCCACGAGCGAGCGGCTGATCGAGACGCCGCTGCCCGGCAGCACCAGGGTCCCCGCCTCGGTCTGGCGGAGCATCTCCTCGCGGGTGAACCACCGCGCGTCCTCGACGTCGGCGTCGTCGAGCCGGATCTGCTCCGACACGGCCCGGCCGTGGAAGCCGAGCATCAGGCTCGACGGGAGCGGCCACGGCTGGTTGCCGAAGTAGCTGACCTCGCCGACGACGACCCCGGTCTCCTCGAGCACCTCGCGGCGCACCGCGTCCTCGAGCGACTCCCCCGGCTCGCAGAACCCGGCCAGGGTCGAGAAGCGTCCCGTGGGCCAGTTGTGGTTGCGCCCGAGCAGGCAGCGCTCGTCGGGCGCGCCCGGCTCCCCGGCGGAGATCAGCATGATGACGGCCGGGTCCGAGCGAGGGAACTGCGGCTTGCCGCAGTCGGAGCACATCAGCTCGTGGCCCGCCGCCCGCGCCACCAGCCTGCCACCGCAGCGTGGGCAGAACCGGTGCGCCCAGTGCCACTCCGCCAGCCCGATCGCGTGGAAGACCAGCGGTGCCTGGCTGACCCGCTCCCCGTCGAGGAACGGCAGCAGCCCGCGCAGCGGCAACCAGCGATCCGGCTCGGACTTCGCGACCTCGCCCGGCACGATCACCGCCCACCACGTCACGCCGCCCCGCTCCCCGAGCAGCACGCGGACACCGTCCGGCGCCTCCGCCGGCGACACCCACTCCAGGCCCTCGGGCCCGGGCCGCACCCGGGTCCCGGCGATCACCAGCACCCGGCCCGTCGGGTCGGACCACCGCTCGTCGAGCCACGCGTCGTCCGTGCGGAGCAGTCCCAGGCGGTCGTGCGGATCGGCGGACAGGGACTCGTGCGGGAACGTCACGATGCGAGCCTAGCCACGGCTCAGCCCAGGACCTTCTCGACCTCCTGCCTGCCCGGCAGGTCCTCGTGCACGACGAGCTCGCCGGTGCGCACGTAGAAGAACCCGGCCCGGACCTGCTCCGGGTCGATCCCCTGCAGCTCGGCCCACGCCAGCCGGTAGAGCGCGAGCTGGAGCGGGTCGGCGTCCTGGCGCGAGCTGGTCTTCCAGTCGACGACGAGGAACGAGCCGTCGGGCTCGGCGTACACCGCGTCGATCCGGCCCCGCACCACCTGCCGCTGGCCCTCCCCCACTCCGAGGACCAGCGCGAAGGGAGCCTCGACGGCGTGGGGCACCCGGCTGCCGAACGGCCCGGCCTCGAACTGGCCGACCAGCTCCTTGAGGTCCGCCTCGTCGTCGATCCCGGCGTCGGCCCGCCCCGCCAGCTCGTCGGGGTCGAAGAGCCCCTGCTGCCCGAACCGGGCCTCGACCCAGGCGTGGAACCGGGTGCCGAACCGCGCCGCCGGCGCCGGCTGACGGGGCATCGGTCGGGCCAGGTCGCGCGCGAAGCCCTCGGGGTCGTCGCGCAACCGGCCGAGCGCGGTCGCCGACAGCGAGGACGGGAGCGGCACCTCGGCCTGCAGCGAGCGCTCGGTCCGCGCCTCTTCCAGCAGACGCTGGATCTCGTCGTCCCAGCGCTGCACCACCGGGTCCTCGGACGGCCGGGGCGGCCCCGCCGCACGCACCGCGGCGGCCGCGGCGAACCGGCGCTCGACCTCGGCCGTGTGGTGGCTGATCGGCCACGCCAGATCCGGGTCGAGGCTGGCGTACGGCGACGGCTCGTCGCCCGGCTCCTCCAGCCAGGCGTCGGGCACACCGCCCCACTGCTCCATCGCCTCGCGGGTCGCGACGAGGTACGGCGAGGGACCGACGCCCTTCTTCAGGCCCGGCCGGTAGCGCCAGCTCGACACCACGAGCCGGTGCCGGGCCCGGGTCCAGCCGACGTACCCGAGGCGCAGCTCCTCGAGCCTCTGGTGGCGACGGCGCTCCTCGTCGTACGCCTTGAGCCCGTCAGTGCTGTGGTCGCGCAGCACCGGCATGTCACGGGCGTCGCCGCGCAGGGCGGTCGGGAGCACGCCGGGCGTCGAGAGCGCCGTCGGTCGCAGCGTCGTCACCGGGAACTTCTTCTCGCTGACGCCGGGGATGAACACGACGTCCCACTCCAAGCCCTTGGACCGGTGCACGGTCAGCAGCTTCACCGAGTCGGCCTCGCTCGGCACGGCGACGTCGAGGCCCTGGCCGGTGTCGTCCTCGGCCTCCAGCCAGGCCAGCAGTGCACCGAGGTCGGTGCGTCCGTCGATGCCGGTGAACTCCGAGACCGCCTTCACGAAGAGGTCGAGGTTGTCGCGCCGCGCCGCCGCTGCCGGGCTGACCGACGAGGCGAGCTCGACGTCGATCCCGGTGACGTCGATGATCCGCCGGACCAGGTCGAGGACCGGCTCCCCGACCGCGGTCCGCAGCCGGCGCAGCTCGGCGGCGAGCAGGGCGAACCGCTCGAGCGCCTCGGGTGAGTAGTCGGCCTCACCGGGCGACTCCAGCGCGTCGCACAACGCGGCGACCTCGATCGGGTCGCCGGTCGCGACGGCCTGGACGAGCTGCTCGCGCAGGGCGTCGGGACGCTCGGGCCGGCCACCGGCGAGCTCGCCGGCCCGGGAGCCGAGCAGCGCGAGGTCACGCAGCCCGATCTGCCAGCGCGGCCCGGTGAGCAGCGTGAGGAGGGCCGCGTTGGCGGTCACGTCGTTGACGAGGGTCAGGCAGGCCAGCACCTCGGACACCTCGGGCAGCCGCAGCAGGCCCTTGAGACCGACGATCTCGACCGGGATCTCCACCGCGGTCAGAGCGTCGAACACGTCGGCGGCGTGGCGGTTGTCCCGCACCAGGACGCCGATCTGGCCCCAGGACGTCCCGGCGTCGTGGGCCGCGGCGACCTCGGTGCCGAGCCAGGCGAGCTCCTCGTCGTAGGTGTTGTGGACCCGTGCCCGGACCTCGCCGTCCCCGGCGTCCGGCTTCGCCTTCAGCTCCACGACGCTCGGGCTCGCCTCGAGCAGGGGGCGGGCGAGGTGGTTGGCGACGTCGAGGATGCGGCGGTCCGAGCGGCGGTTGGTGGCCAGCTGGTACGTCGCCGCCGGGCGACCGCCGTGGGCGAACTCATGGTGGAACTGGAGGATGTTGGAGACCGACGCCCCGCGCCAGCCGTAGATCGCCTGGTTGGGGTCGCCGACGGCCATCACGGGGTGTCCGTCGCCGTAGAGACGGCGCAGCATCAGCGCCTGCGCGACCGACGTGTCCTGGTACTCGTCGAGCAGGACCACGCGGTGCGTCTCCCGCTCGGCCGCACCGACCTCGGGGTGCTCGTCGGCCAGCCGGGCGACGAGGGCGATCTGGTCGGAGAAGTCCATCAGGCCCAGCTCCGCCTTCAGCGAGCGGTAGCCCTCGACCAGGGTCAGCAGCTCGCTGCGCTTGTCGATCGCGTCGATCGCCTTCTGCAGCGCGGCCTTGGCCCGGCTGGTCTCCAGCTCGGCGGCGAACGCCGCCCGGTCGCGCCGGTCCTGCTCGCGGACGCGGTCGGCGGTGCACAGGTGCTCCGACATCTCCGCGTCGAGCGCCAGCAGCGCGTTGATCACCGTGTCCGGGTGGTCGCTGAGCAGCTCGACCGGGCCGTCGTACCGGCTGATCGCGCGGGCCGCGAGCTGGAAGCGCTGGGCGTCGGCGATCAGCCGGGTGTCCGGCTCGTGCCCGATGCGCAGCCCGTGCTCCCGCAGCAGGTTGGAGGCGTAGGAGTGGTACGTCGACACGGTCGGCTCGTCGTCGTCCTCGACCGAGCGGGCGGCCCCGATCAGGCCGGCCCGCTGCAACGACTCCCGGACGCGGTGCTGGAGCTCGCCGGTCGCCTTGGTGGTGAACGTCAGGCCGAGGACCTGGTCGGGCCGGACCAGCTCGTTGGCGACGAGCCACAGCACCCGGGCAGCCATCACGGCGGTCTTGCCGGACCCGGCGCCGGCGATGACGACGCCGGGGGCCAGATCGGCGGTGACGGCCGCGAACTGCTCGTCGCTGAAGGTCCAGTCGACCCCCATCAGGTCGCGCAGCTGCTCGGGGGTGGAGTACTTCATGACAGCACCGATCCGGTCGAGAAGGCGGGGCAGATCGCCTGGAAGGAGCAGTAGCGGCAGTGGCCGTTCTGCGGGCTGGCCGACGGTCGGGCCACGAACTCCTCGGCGCGGACGGCGGCCACCGCGCGGGCCAGCTGCTGCTCGATCAGCTCCGGCTTGCCCTGCGAGTCCACCCGTGGGAGCTCCTTGCCCAGCCGCAGCTGGATGAGCTCGGCGCCCCCCGCCCCGGCCCCCGGCGGGACGCCGGGCACGTCAGCGGCGGCACCGCTGGCAACGGCCAGCTGGTAGAGCCCGAGCTGTGGGTGCTCGGCGATCTCGGTCTTCGACGGACCGTATTTGCCCGTCTTGAGGTCGACCACGACGACGTTGCCGGCCTCGTCGAGCTCGAGCCGGTCGGCCTCACCGGTCAGCGTCACGCTCGTCCCATCGGCGAGCGAGACGGTGGCGCGCAGCTTCTGCTCGGTCGCGACGACGGTCCGCGAGCCGGGCTGGTCGTGCCACGCGAGGAACCTCCGCAGGCAGTCCTGGATCGCCTGCCGCTCCCGGCTGGCGCTCCACGGGGTCCGGAACTCCATCCGGTCCCACACCTCGTCGACGTGCTCCATCAAGACGTCGAGCTCGGGCAACACCTCACCCTTGTGGATCCGGTCGGCGAGCGCGTGGACGATCGTGCCGAAGCCCTGGTTGGTCGAGCTGACCCGCGCTCCGCCCGCCTCGCGCTCCAGGAACCACTTGGCCGGGCACTCGAGCAACCCGGACAGCGCGCTCGCGGACAGGGCGACCGGCTTCTCCTCGGGACGCACGGGGACGACGCTGCGGGTGGCCGATCGCAGGCCCCACCACGACGACGGGTCGGCGTACGGCGCCACCGGCCGTCCGCCGACCTCGGCACCCGCGAGGAGGCGCAGCCGCTCGGCTGCCGACGCGCGGAGCGGCTCGGGACTCCCGGGGTCGGCGACGACGCGGCGCAGCTCGGCCACCAGGCCGGCCAGGGACAGCGGCCGCTTCGGCCGCCCGACCACGTGCCGGGCGTCGGCCTCCTCCGGCTCGACGGGCACCAGCTCGTCGAGGAATCGCGACGGCTGCTCGCCGTCGGGGTCGGCCGAGCGCACGGCCGTGACCACCAGCCGGGCGCGGGCGCGGGTGACCGCGACGTAGAAGAGCCGGCGCTCCTCGGCGAGGAGAGCACCCCGGGTCGGCGGTGCGAGCAGGCCGTCGGCACCGATCCGGTCGGCTCCGAGCAGCGAGCCGCGCAGCCGGAGGTCGGGCCAGCCCTGGTCCTGGACGTGGGCGACCACGACCAGCTCCCACTCCAAGCCCTTCGCGCGGTGCGCGGTCAGCAACCGGACGGACGCGCCGCGCACGCCGCGCTCGGCCAGGGTGTCCCCCGGGATCTCCTGGGCGAGGAGCGTGTCGAGGAAGGCGTCGACGCTGGTGTGGTCGCGCTGCTCCTCGGCACGAGCGACGACCTCGAACAGGGCGCAGAGCGCGTCGAGGTCGCGGTGGGCGAGCCGGGCCGCGTGACCGCCCCGGGCCACCGCCGCGGTGAGGCGTTCCTGCCAGGGCGAGCCGTGCCACAGGGTCCACAGCAGGGTCTCGGAGCCTGCCCCCTCGGCGAGCTGCTCGCGTGCCGCGGACATCCGGGCCCCGAGGGCGGTCAGCGAGGGATCGAAGACAGCTTCGCGGAGCAGCTCGCGGGCCGGCCGGTCCGGGGACTCGGCGCGCAGCCGGCGGGTCAGTGCCCGGACCTCGGTGGCGTCGAGCCCGCCGAGCGGTCCGGTGAGCAGGTCCTCGACGCCCTCGTCCCGGGGCCGGGCGACGGCGCGCAGGGCCGCCAGCAGGGACGCCACGGCGGGCTCCTGGACGAGCGGGATCTCGTCGCGCGCGACGTCGACCGGGACGCCTGCGGCAGCGAGCCCACGGCGCAGCGCCGGCAGCGAGGCGCGCCCCGAGCGCACCAGCACCGCCATGTCGTCCCAGGCGACACCGTCCTCGAGGTGGGCACGGCGCAGCAGGTCGGCGAGGTGCTCGACCTCGGCCCGCTCGGTGTCGAAGGTGCGGACGTCGACCGTGCCCGGGACCGCGGACTCCGCCCGCGGCGCGAGGAACTCCGCGCGCACCGACGCCGGGATGGACCCCTGCAGCGGGAGCCGCGCGGCGATCCGCTGCGCCGGCTCCAGTAGTCCGGCCCCGAACCGTCGGGTCGCCTGGAGCGCGACCACGTCGGCCGGGCTGCCGTCGATCTGGGGGAACTCGGTCGGGAAGTCGAGGATCCCGCGCACCTCGGCGCCGCGGAACGCGTAGATGGACTGGTGCGGGTCGCCCACGACGACCAGGTCACGGCCGTCGCCGGCGATCGCCCGCAGCAGGGCGACCTGCCCGGGGTCGGTGTCCTGGTACTCGTCGACGAACACGTGCCGGAACTGCTCGCGCAGCTCGGCCCGGTTGGCCTCGGCTTCGATGCGGGCACGCCGGATCAGGTCGGCGTAGTCGGTCGCGCCCAGCGAGTCGAGCGAGGTGAGGTACTGCTCGAGGAAGAGGCCCGCGGCCACGAACTCGTCGATGCCCTCCTCCTGGCCGAGGCGGAGGAGATCCTCGCCGTCGAGCCCCTTCTCGCGTGCCCGGCCGAGCACGGCGTGCACCTCGCGGGCAAAGCCGCGGGTCGCCGTCGCCTGCCGGAACCGGTCGGGCCAGCGCACGGACTCCGGGTGGTCGGCGAGAAGCTCGCGCAGGACGACGTCCTGCTCAGGCGCGGAGAGGAGGCGCAGCGGCGCCTCGTAGAGGCTGGCCGGGGCGTAGCGGCGGACCAGGGCGTAGGCGAAGGAGTGGAACGTCGAGCTGAGCTGGGTGCCGGTGGTGCGTCCCAGGCGCGCGGTCACCCGGTCGCGCAGCTGGTCGGCCGCCTTGCGGGAGAAGGTCAGCGCGAGCACCTGGTCGGGTCGTGCCCCGCGGCGCTCGATCCGGTCGACGATCGCCTCCACCAGGGTCGTCGTCTTCCCGGTCCCCGGCCCGGCCAGGACGAGCAGCGGGCCGCCCGGGTGGTCGACGACCTGGCGCTGGTGCTCGTCGAGCACCGGCACCGCCGCGGCCGGAGGCGCCGGGGCGAAGCGGTAGCTGGTCGGAGCGGTCGAGGATTCCACGGGCGCCACTCAACCACCCCCGCCCGACACAATCCCGGAGGGTGGGTCGGGGCTGTGCAGGGCAGGTGTCAGGCGAGCTCGAAGTCCGCGAAGTCGAAGCCCGGCGACACCAGGCAGCTGACCAGCGCGTCGTCGCCCGAGACCACCGTCCGCTGCCACACGCCGGCCTCCACGAGCCCCTGCCCGCTCCCCGGCCCCACCACCATCCTCCGCGGCGCTGCCTCGTCCGGGCTGTCCCCCGATCCCCCGAGCTCGACCGTGACCGTGCCCTCGTGGGCCAGCCAGACCTCGTCGGAGGAGACCCGGTGCCAGGCCGAGGACTCTCCCGCCGGGAGCAGGAAGTAGATGAGCGTCGCGGTCGGCCGGACCCGGCCGTCCGGCAGGGTCACGCTCACCGGCGACGCCCACGTCTGCCGGTACCACCCGCCCTCGGGGTGCGGCTGCAGGTCGAGCTGGACGGCGAGGTCGGGGCGGTCGGCCATGCGCCCCAGTCTGCCCGGAGAAAGGTGAAGGGCCCTCGTGAGTATGAGTCACAAGGGCCCTTCGGGTTGACCGGTACTGGTGACGCTCCCGGTCGACCACCCGGCTGCTGCGATCCTGCGAACCTCGTCACCCGGCTCGCGCGGCCGGCGTCCCCGTGAGGGGCCGCCTCGCTCCGACCCGAAGGTCTCGGCCTGGCCGGCTGGATCGGTGCCTTCCGGCTGATCCCGCTCTCCCGGAGGAGTGCGTGGGTGAAGTTCTACGCCCGTCCGTCGACGCGTCGCAAGGGGTTCACGCCGGTTTTTTCGGGGGTTGTTCGTCATCCACCGGCGCTCGGCGTGTCGTCCACACCTCATGGCCCGTTTGTCCACAGCCAGGTGCTCGTCCTCCCCAGGCGGTGCGGAGAGCTGTGGAGGGACGGACGGGGATGAGTACCGGCACTCAGCGCGCACTGAGTGGCCGCCTGCTGCCGGACGAGTACGCGGCATGGCGCAATGAACCCATGCGCTACGCCGACCCGTCCCTGTGCCCCGACTGCCGCGCCTCCCTGCCGGCCGGTGCGCCCGTCTGCCCGACCTGCTCGCTGCTGGTCCGCCACCCGCTCGCCGTCGAGCTGTTCGCGACGCTGCAGCGGGCCGACGGGGTCCTGGGCCGGCTCCGCACCGCCAGCGACGCCTTCCACACGGTGCCCGTCGCCCCCGCCGCCCCGGCCGCCGCGGCGGCCAGCAGCCTGGGCGGACCGCTCGCCCCGCCTGCAGCCCGCGTGCCGGCCAGGGGTGCGACGTCGGCCGGGCTGCCGTCGTACCCGGCGCCCCCGCTCTCCCCGCCCAGCCCCGCCGGCGTCTCGTTCGCCTCGGTCCCGAAGATTCTCCTCGGGCTCGGGGCGTTCTGCCTGCTCGTGGCGGCCGTCATCTTCCTGGCGGTGTCGTGGTCGAGCCTCGGCGTCGGTGGGCGCACCGCGGTGCTGGGCGGGCTCACCCTGGCCACGGGCGCGGCCGCGCTGCTGCTGCACCGGGTCGGGCTGCGGATCGCCGGGGAGTCGCTGGTCGTGGTGGCGCTCGGCATGCTCGCCCTCGACGTCGTCGGGGCAGGCGCGGCCGGTTGGTTCGGTGATGCCGGCGCCGCCGCCGTCACCAGCGCCGCGGGAGGCGTGGTCGCACTGGCCGGCGTCGTCCTCGGCCTGGTCCGGGTGTCCGGTCAGCCGCGCCTCGTCGCGCCGCAGGTGATCGCCGGTCTCGGCCTCGTCATCGGCTACGCCGGCGCGGTCGGCGCGACCGAGCACCGGCTCGTCGCGGGCCACGTCGTGACGGCGGTGGGGGTCGCCGTCGTCGTGCTGGCGCGTCGCACCGACGCCCTGGTCCTGCTGTGGAGCGCCGCCGCCGCGGCCGCGATCGCCTGGCTCGGCACCGCCGGCGGCGCCTTCGTCGAGTCCCTCGTCACGCCCGACCTCCGCCAGCTCTGGGTGGACGGCACCGGCTGGTCGCTGCTGGTCAGTGGCGCCGCCCTGCTCCTGCCCGGTGCCGTCGCCCGGCACCGTGAGCTCCTGCTCGCCGGTGCGAGCGGCGCGGCCATGCTCGTCACCGTCGTGCTGACCCTGCCGTGCGTCGACACCGACGCGCGCACCGTCGGCCTCGTCGCCCTCGGTACGACGGCCGCCTGGGTGCTCGCCGTGGGTGTGCTCCCCCGCCCGGCCCGGGTCGTCGCCGTCGCGCCCGCGGGCGCCGGGAGCCTGGTGCTCCTGGCGCTGGCGGCCGTGACCACCGGTGTCGCGCTCGACCGCTGGAGTCGGGTCGGCGAGGTGTTCGACCACCCGTTCGGCGTCCGGCTGACGTCGCCCGACGCGACCACCGAGCCGCTGCTGCTGGTGCCCTCCCTGCTGGCCGTGCTCGCCGGCATCGCGCTGGTCGACCGCGACCGGACCCGACGCACGCTGCCCGCCTGGTGCCGGGTCGCCGGCCTGGTGGCCGGCGCCGGCGCCGCCACCACCGTCGCGTCGTACGACGTCCCGCTGGCCGCCCCGCTCGCCGTGCTCGCTCTCGTCGCGCTCGGTGCGGTCGCTGGCGCCCGCCTCACCACGGGCACCGAGGCGACCGCCTGGGCGGTCGCCGGTGCGGTCACCACTGCCGGCGTCGGCCTGGGCGCCCTGCCGAGCGAGGGCCTGGTCGTCGCGACCCTCGCGCCGCTCGCCGCCGCCCTGGTCGCGCTGGCGGTCCTCGGACGGCAGCCGGCGACCCGTGTCGTCGCAGGGCTCAGCACCCCGGCCGCCGTCGGCCTGACCACGGCCAGCGCCAGCATGGTGGTCGCGAACGACCTCGCCTGGCTGTCGGTGCCGGTGCTCCTCGCCGTCGGCGTCCTCGCCCTCGCCCTGCCCCGGCTCGAGATCGAGGTCCCGGCGATCGTGGTGGCGGCACTCGCCCTCCCGGTCTCGCTCGTGACCGTCGCCGACACGGGTGGCTACGCCGCACTGTGGCTGACGGTCGCCGGCTTCCTGCTCGGCGCGACCGCCCTGCTCCACGAGACCCGCCGCGGCTGTGCCGTCGCCGGGACGGTCCTGCTCCTGCTGGCGAGCTGGGTCCGCCTGGCCGATCTCGACGTGACCGCGCCGGAGCCGTACACGCTGCCCCTCGCCGTCGGCCTGCTCGGCCTCGGCGCCTGGCGGCTGCAGCGCTCGGCCGCGGTCGGCACGATCGAGGCGCTGCTCCCGGGCCTGCTGCTCGCGACGCTCCCCTCGTTGCTGTGGGTGCTCGCCGACCCCGTGTCGCTGCGTGCGCTGGCGCTGGGCGCCGCGTGCCTGGTCCTCACCATCGCCGGAGCGGCGATGCGCTGGAGCGCGCCGCTGGTGGTCGGCGCGACCGTCGGCGCCACGGTCGTGCTGCGCGAGCTGGGGCCCTACGCCGGGGAGTTCCCGAAGTGGGTCTGGATCGGCCTCGCGGGGGCGCTGCTGACCGTCGTCGGCATCACCTGGGAGCGCCGCCTCCTCGACGTGCGCCAGGCGGTCGGCTTCCTCGGTCGGCTCCGATGACGGACGGGTGAAGGACGGCTCGTGGCGACCTGCTAGACAAGGCGTATGGCTACCACTGCACTCGGGGGCAACCCCGTCAACACCGTCGGCGACCTGCCCGCCGTCGGCTCCGCCGCCCCGTCGGTCTCCCTGGTCGGCGCGGACTTCGCCTCCGTGACGCTCCCGGAGGGCCAGCGCACGGTCCTCAACATCTTCCCAAGCATCGACACCGGCGTGTGCGCCGCGAGCGTGCGGAAGTTCAACGAGCTCGCCGCAGGTCTCGAGAACACCGCCGTCATCAACGTGTCCCAGGACCTGCCGCCGGCGCTCAACCGGTTCTGCGGCGCCGAGGGCATCGAGAACGTCCAGGTCGGCTCCGCCTTCCGCTCCTCCTTCGGCGAGGACTACGGCGTCAAGATGACCGACGGCAAGCTCGAGGGCCTCTTCGCCCGCTCGATCGTCGTGCTCGACGCCGACGGCACGGTGCTCCACTCGCAGCTCGTTCCCGAGATCGCGACCGAGCCCGACTACGACGCCGCCGTCGCGGCGCTCGCCTGATCCACGGGATCCGCCGGGGCTAGTCCCCGGTCGCCGGGTCCCAGAAGGCCCGGCGCATGTCGAGGGCGCCGTTGCTGCTGCGCAGCGGCGTTCCCTCGGCGAGGTAGAGCTCGCGGGCCCGGTCGTCGTGGCTCGGCGGGAGCGTGCCGTCGGCACGCACGACCCGCCACCACGGCACCGGGCCGCCGTACCTCGCCATCACCGACCCCACCTGGCGGGGTCCGCCTCCCGCGACGGCCGCCACGGCGCCGTACGTCGTCACCCGGCCCGGCGGGACCTGCTCGACCAGCTCGAGCACCCGCTCGACGTACCCCTCGTCCACGGGGCCGATCATGCCGTGCCCCTCGGACACCCCGGGGCCCGGACGAGCAGAGAGCCCCGTCCGGCCGAACGGGGCTCCCGGTGCTCCCTCGGTGCAGCCCGGGTTCGCGGTCCCGGACGCCCTCCGATTGGTGCGACGCGACGGCGAGGCCGCGTGCCAGGGACAACGACGACGCGGCGTCGCGGTCACGCCCCCGAGCGCGAAAGCCGCGAACGGCGGCGAACTTCCGCCGTAGGCCTTGCGCGCCACCATGATCTTCGTGTGGGCTACGTCACTGCGCCGGACAACGAGATCCCGGAGCCGGACCGCTCGGTCGACAACTCGACGTACTGGGTGCCGGACTTCGACAAGGCGCACTACGACGAGATGTTCATGGGTGACGGCGAGTCGTTCCGCGACTACTACCGCCAGGTCTCCGGCGGCCGGTACGACGTCAGCGTGACCACCGAGGACTGGGTGACCGTGCCCGGCAACGCCGCGAGCTACGGCGACAACGCCGTCGAGCCGGAGAACGGCGGCCTGGGCGTGTTCGCCCACGAATACGGCCACGACCTCGAGCTGCCGGACTACTACGACACCGCCAACGGCGAGAACGGCACGGGCTTTTGGACCCTGATGTCCTCCGGCTCCTGGCTGGGCCACGGGCTCAGCGACATCGGCACCACCCCGGGCCTGATGGGCCCGGAGGAGAAGCTCTTCCTCGGGTGGCTCGACCACTCCGAGGTGAGCGCAGGGCACAGCGGCTCCTACCGGCTCAGCCCGTCGCAGGAGACGGCCGTCGGGCAGGACCAGGCGGTCAAGGTCGACCTGCCGGACAAGACCACCACGACGACATACACCGCCGCGGCGACCGGCGAGCACGCCTGGTACTCCGGTCGTGGCGACAACCTGGTCACCACCCTGACCCGGCAGGTCCCGGCGGGCTCACGGATCACCGTCGGCGCCAAGGTCTGGAACCAGATCGAGACGGACTACGACTACCTGTACGCCGAGTACTCACTCGACGACGGCGCCTCCTGGACGACGCTCGACGCGATCACCGGGAGCTCCGGCTGGGCCGCCCACAGGTGGGCCTACGGGGCCAACGGGGCGGCGTCGCTGTTCCGCTTCCGCTACGCCACCGACGGCGGCGTCGACGAGGCCGGTGCGTTCATCGACGACATCACGCTCACCAACGACAAGGCGACCTTCGCCGACGGCGCCGAGAACGGCGACAACGGCTGGAGCGTCGACGGGTTCAAGGTCTCGACGGGCACGGAGACCAAGACGACGGGCCGCTACTACCTGCTCGAGAACCGGCAGTACGTCGGCTACGACGCGACCCTGCGGACCGGGCCGTACCAGTTCTCCGAGGGCGTCACCCGGCCCGACTGAGTGGAGCACTTCCCGTACCAGACCGGCATGCTGGTCTGGCTGGTCGACCAGGCGTACGCCGACAACAACACGATCACCCATGAGGGCGAGGGCTACGCACTGCCGGTCGACGTCCGGCCGGACTCGCTGACCTACCCCGACGGAACCAGCCCGTCCAACCGGCGCGAGCCCTTCGACGACTCGGACCCGAACCGGTACTGGACGCCCGCCAACCCGTGGAACTCGGTGAAGGTCGCCGGGGTCGGCGTGACCGCGACGGTCACCGCCGAGAACGCCGACCGGTCCATCGACGTCCAGGTCAGCAACCCGTGAGGGCGGCCTGAACCACCGGGGACGAGGAAGGGCCCCGCGATCCAGCGGGATCGCGGGGCCCTTCCGACTGCTCAGTAGCTGGGCTGGCTCGGGTCGATCTGGTTGACCCAGGCCACCACGCCGCCGCCCACGTGGACCGCGTCGTCGTACCCGGCACCCTTGACGATCGCCAGGCACTCGGCAGAGCGGACGCCGCTCTTGCAGTGCAGGACGACCTGCTTGCCGGAGTCGACCGGCGGCAGCTGGGACAGGGCGGTGCCGTTGAGGAAGTCGCCCTTGGGGATGAGGACCGCGCCGGGGATGTGGTTGATCTCGGCCTCGGCGGGCTCACGCACGTCGACCAGGACGAAGTCGCGGCTGCCCTCCTCCTTCTCCTTGATCATCGAGGCGAGCTGGCTGACCGAGATGGTGGCGTCGACGGCGGCGTCGGCGGCCTCCTCGGAGATCGCACCGCAGAACGCGTCGTAGTCGATCAGGCCGGTGACAGTGGGGTTCTCGCCGCACAGCGCGCAGTTGGGGTCCTTGCGGACCTTGAGCTTGCGCCACTCCAGCTCGAGTGCGTCGTAGATGACGAGCTTGCCGATGGCCGGGTCACCGGCGCCGATCAGCAGCTTGATCGCCTCGTTGACCTGGATCGAGCCGATGGACGCGCACAGCACGCCCAGCACGCCGCCCTCGGCGCACGAGGGGACCATGCCCGGCGGCGGCGGCTCCGGGTAGAGGCAGCGGTAGCAGGGGGCGTCGTCGGCCATGGTCGGCGCGAAGACCGAGGCCTGGCCGTCGAAGCGGTAGATCGAGCCCCACACGTAGGGGATCCCGAGGAAGTACGCCGCGTCGTTGACCATGTAGCGCGTGGCGAAGTTGTCGGTGCCGTCGACGATCAGGTCGTAGCCCCGGAAGACGTCCATCACGTTGTCGTTGTCGAGGCGCTCCTCGTGGAGGACGACCTCGATCAGCGGGTTGATCTCGTGGATCGACTCCTTCGCGGAGAGGCCCTTGGCCTTGCCGAGGTCGGACATCCCGTGGATGACCTGGCGCTGCAGGTTGGACTCGTCGACCTCGTCGAACTCGGCGATGCCGAGCGTGCCGACGCCGGCCGCGGCCAGGTAGAGCAGCGCCGGGCTGCCGAGGCCGCCCGCACCGATCACGAGCACCTTCGCGTTCTTGAGGCGCTTCTGACCGTCCATCGCGACGTCGGGGATGATCAGGTGGCGGCTGTAGCGGCGGACCTCGTCGATGGTCAGCTCGGCGGCCGGCTCGACCAGCGCGGGAAAGCTCACGGTGTTGCTCCTCGAGTACTGCAGGTGGATGGGGGTCCAGGGCGCAACACTGTGTCGGCCCCGGGTGTTCCCTCGACCCTGCCATCGTCCCTGTCCGGTCCAAGGGACGAGCGCCACGTCCCGCCATCCGGACCCGGGCTACCAGCGAGTAGTCTCGTGTCCGTGGTGACCGAGCAGTTCGACCTGGACGAGCCGCGGCCGCGCGGCGTACGACTCCCGCGGCGCGAGCGACGCGCTCAGCTGCTGTCCGCTGCCCTGGAGGTCTTCGTGGCCCAGGGCTACCACGCGGCGGCGATGGACGACATCGCCGAGCGGGCGGGGGTGTCGAAGCCGGTGCTCTACCAGCACTTCCCCGGCAAGCTCGAGCTCTACCTCGCGATCCTCGACGCCGCGTGCGACTCGATCATCGCCAACTGCCGGCGCGCGCTGGAGTCCACCCAGGACAACAAGCAGCGCGTCGCGGCGGCGATCGACGCCTTCTACGCCTACGTCGGCCACGACACCGGCGCCTTCCGCCTGGTGTTCGAGTCCGACCTGACCAACGAGCCTGCGGTGCGCGGGCACGTCGACCGGGTGACGACCGAGTGCGCGGCGATGATCGCCAACGTCATCGAGGACGACACCAACCTCCCGGCCGCAGCCTCCCAGCTGCTCGCCGTGTCCCTGGTGGGAATGGCGCAGGTCAGCGCCCGGTTCTGGCTCACCGAGAACGACGGCGCCATGGCCGGCCTGGGCCGCGACGAGGCAACCGCCCTGGTGGCGGGCCTCGCGTGGCGCGGCATCCGGGGCTACCCGAAGACCGACGAGCACTGACCGACCAGCCTCTGGCTAGGCTGGCGTCCCCACGAACGAGGAGTGTGACCATGACCGTCGAGGTCAAGATCGGTGTGCAGAACACCGCCCGTGAGCTGGTCATCGAGACCGACGAGACCAACGAGGCCGTCGCCAAGCTGGTCGCTGACGCCATCGCGGCCGCCGACGGTGTGATCACGCTGACCGACACCAAGGGCAAGGTCACCGTCGTCCCCGCCGCCAAGCTGGCCTACGTCGAGATCGGTCGCAGCACGGCAGGCCAGGTCGGCTTCCGCTCCTGAGCGGAGCGAAGGAGCGGAAGAAGTCGTTGGCCGAGGTACGACTGAGCTTGCGACGTCGCCTCGAAACCCGGAGCTGACGCTCCCCGGGAACTCCACGGCCCCTCCCGGGCGTTGGAACAGGCACGACCCGGGAGGTGAGCACGTGCTCCAGTTCCGCTTCGCCGCGCGCAGCGACACCGGTCGGGTGCGCACCGACAACGAGGACGCCGGCTTCGCCGGCCCGTACCTGCTCTGCGTGGCCGACGGCGTCGGCGGTGCGGAGGCCGGCGAGGTCGCGGCGGCCACCACGACGTACGTCGTCAGCGCCCGCGCCCTGGCCCATCCCGGCCACGAGCCCGCCCGGCTGCTCGGCGCCGCGACCCGCGAGGCGCACGCGCAGCTCGCCGCCGGCATCGCTGCCGACCCGCGCCGCACGGGCATGGCGACCACGCTGACGGCGGTGCTGACCGACGGCATCCACACCGCGCTGGCCCATGTCGGCGACTCCCGCGCCTACCTGCTGCGCGACGGCGAGCTGAGCCAGATCTCCCACGACCAGACGCTGGTCCAGTCGATGGTCGACGCCGGGCAGCTCACGGCCGAGCAGGCCGCCGCGTCGCCGTACCGCAACGTGGTGCTGCAGGCCGTCGACGGCGAGCACGCGCCCGACCCGGACCTGCTGCAGCTCGCGCTGCGTCCCGGCGACCGCCTGCTGCTGTGCAGCGACGGCCTCTCCGACGTCCTCTCCCCCGCCGCGATCGCGCTGGGGCTCGGCCTCGACAGCCGGTCCATGGCCGTCGACCGGCTGGTGCTGGCGGCGCTCGACGGCGGCAGCCGCGACAACGTGACCGCGATCGTCGCCGACGTGGTCGACGCGCCCGCGATCGCGGCCAACGGGCAGGTGCTGGGTGCCGCCGTCGACCTGGCGAACGTGGTCGACCCCGCCGCGGTGCGGCCGTTGCGCTCTGCCTGACCTCGGTCGCAGCCCCTACACTGGATCCGTGAGCGCGAAGCGGTCCTACGAGTACGCGCGCCTGTGGGTGCCGCTGTACGACGCTGCCGCGCTCGCCGTCCTGCGGCCCGTCTACCTGATCGAGGCGGCGGACGGCTTCGAGGGGATCGCCGCCGAGAAGAACACCACCCTGATGGGCCTGTTCACCGAGCTCGGCCGGGTGGGCTGGCGCATCGACACCACCCCGCAGCGGGTGGACCACCCCTCGGCGGAGTTCCAGATGCTCATCGACGCCACGCTCGACGAGGCCGACCACGCGGTCGCCCCCGACGAGGTGGCGCACGCGGTCGGCTCGGGCGGGGACCCGGCCGGCGCGGTCACCGAGTTCGACGTCTACCCGATGCGGCGACGCAGCGACGCGTGAGGCACGAACGCGGCGCGTGGGCGTCGGCGGATTGAGCAAGCGCGCGGCCGAGGAACGAGGCCGCGACCGCGCGTCGAATCAAGCCGGCTCGGCTGACCTGCTCGGCGGTGCTCAAGCGAACAGGTCGCCGTACTCGTCGACGCGCTCGAGCACCTGCGTCGGCGTGAACTGGTCGAGCCCGAGCGGGTCCTCCGCGCCCTCGGCGACCTCGTCCCAGCCGACCGGGGTGGCGACCTGGGGGCGTGGCGTGCCGCGCAGGGAGTACGGCGCGACGGTGGTCTTCGAGCCGGCGTTCTGGGACCAGTCGAGGAACACCTTGCCGCGTCGGCGGGCCTTGGTCATGGTGGCGGTGACCAGCTCGGGGCGGGCGGCCTGGAGCTCCTCGGCGATCTCCTTGGCCAGCTCGCTGGTCTCGCTCGACGGCCGCGGCTCGGCGAGCGGGGCGTAGAGGTGCAGGCCCTTGCTGCCGCTGGTGACCGCGACGGCGTCGAGGTCGCGCTCGGCGAGCGCCTCCTGCACCAGCAGCGCGACCTGGCAGCACTCGTGGAGCCCCGCGGGCTCGCCCGGGTCGAGGTCGATGACGAGTCGGTCGGCGCCGACGGGCTCGTCGTCGGCGTCGACGGTCCACTGGTGGACGTGGAGCTCGAGGGCGGCGAGGTTGACCGCCCAGACCAGGGTCGGGAGGTCCTCGATGATCGGGAAGACGAGGGTGTCGCCGTGCCGGCTGGGGCCACGACTGCCCGTGGTGGGCACCTCCGCGGTGCGCACCCAGCTCGGGGTGCCGCGGGGCGCGTTCTTCTCGAAGAAGCTCATGTCGCCGACGCCGTGCGGCCAGCGGATCCGGGTGACCGGCCGCCCGGCGAGGTGCGGCAGCAGCGCGGGCGCGACGCGCACGTAGTAGTCCAGCACCTCGCCCTTGGTGGTCCCGGTGCTCGGGTAGAGCACCTTCTCCAGGTTGGTCAGCCGCAGGGTGCGGCCCTCGACGTCGACGTGGACCTCGGTCTGGGGGTGCTCGGCCTTCCTCGGCATCACAGGTCCTCGGGGGTCAGGTCGGTGCGCACGCCCTGGTACGACGGCTGGCGCAGTCGCTCGTAGCCGACGCCGTGGGTGTCGACGTCGACGACGACGACCGGCTCGACCCAGACGGTGCCGTCCGCGTCGACGCGCGGGACCTCGTCGGCGAACGGGCTGGCCGGGCGGACCAGCGGCGCCAGCAGCGCCGCGAGGGCGCGGGACTGCTTCGGGCCGACGCCACTGCCGACACGCCCCCGGTAGGCCAGGCCGGCGGTGGTCGGCTCCCCCACCAGCAGCGCGCCCAGTCGGTCCTTGGTGCCGGTCTGTGGTCGCCATCCGCCGACGACGAAGGAGCCGCGGTGGCGGTGCGGGAACTTCAGCCAGTGGTGGCTGCGCTCCCCCGGCCGGTACGTCGAGTCGCGGCGCTTGCTGACGATGCCCTCCAGCCCCTGGGCCCGGGTCGCCTCGTGGAGCATGCCGCCGTCGTCGTACTCGACCGGGACCTGCCAGCCGGACCGGCCCAGGTCGAGGTCGGCGAGCCGGCGCCGGCGCTCGTGCAGGGGCAGTGCGCAGATGTCCTCGCCGTCGAGGCGGAGCAGGTCGAAGACCATGTACGTCGCCGTGATCCGGGCCGCGAGGCGGGCGACCGTGGCCGCGTTGCGCACGTGCATCCGCTCGGCGAGCACCCGGAAGTCGGGCACCCCGCGCTCGTTGAGCGCGATGATCTCGCCGTCGACGACGAGGTCGCGGACGCCCGCCGGCGGGGTGACCAGCTCCGGCCAGGCCGGGGTGATCCGGTTGCCGTTGCGGCTGGTGAGCGTGACGGCGCCGCCCTCGAGCGCGGCGAGCGCGCGGACGCCGTCCCACTTGACCTCGTGGCACCACTCCTCGCCCTGCGGCACGTGTGTGCCGGCGGTGGCGAGCATCGGGCGGAGGTCGGGCACGCGCCCATCCTGTCAGGACCGCGTAGGCTCAAGGCATGCGTGCGATCTGGAAGGGGGCCGTGTCCTTCGGCCTCGTCAGCGTGCCGGTCAAGCTCTACAGCGCGACCGAGAGCCACGACGTGTCGTTCCGACAGGTCCACGCCAAGGACGGCGGCCGGATCAAGTACCAGCGGGTGTGCTCGATCGACGGCGAGGAGGTGCCGTACTCCGACATCGCCAAGGGCTACGAGACCGAGGACGGCGAGATGGTCATCCTCACCGACGAGGACATGGCCAACCTGCCGACGACCTCGTCGCGGGAGATCGCGGTCGAGAAGTTCGTGCCGAGCGACCAGATCGACCCGCTGCTGTTCGAGAAGTCCTACTACCTCGAGCCGGAGGGCACCGGCGCCAAGCCGTACGCCCTGCTCCGCCAGGCCCTGCTCGACGCCGACCGGATGGCGGTCGTGACGGTCGCGCTGCGCCAGCGCGTCACCACCGCGGTGCTGCGGGTGCGCGACGACGTGATCGTGCTGCAGACGATGATGTGGCCCGACGAGATCCGCAAGCCGGACTTCTCCATCGAGACCGGCGAGGTCAAGGACGCCGAGGTCAAGATGGCCCACATGCTCGTCGAGACGCTCGCCGGCGACTTCGACCCGTCCGAGTTCGAGGACGACTACGCCGACGCGGTGCAGGCCGTCGTGAAGGCCAAGATCGAGGGCGGCGAGGTGCAGCGCACCGAGACCTCGGCGAAGACCGGTGGCGAGGTCGTCGACCTGCTGGCCGCGCTGCAGCGCTCGGTCGAGGCAGCCAAGACCTCGCGTGGTGAGAGCGAGGAGAAGCCTGCGAAGAAGGCAGCCGCCAAGAAGACCGCTGCCAAGAAGGCTCCGGCGAAGAAGGCCGCGGCCAAGAAGACCGCGGCGAAGAAGACTGCCGCGAAGAAGGCGGCCAAGAAGGCCAGCTGACTCCGTCGGTGGCCGGGGCCGGGCGTCGTCCCCGGTGGTCGAGGTGCGAGCGTCGCGCAGCGTTCTCCGGTGGTTGAGGTGCGAGCGTCGCGCAGCG
>JADCLI010000024.1 GCA_016803235.1 Pimelobacter simplex | reverse complement strand
GCCCACGACGAGCGCGACACCCGACCCCACCCGGTACGTCGGCACCTACGCCTCCGAGGTCGGCGAGACCGTCGTCGGCGTCGACGGGCAGGGACGCCTGTGGCTGGACCGCACGCCCCGCGGCGTGCTGGCCGAGATCGACGAGCCGCCGTACCGCACCGAGCTGGTCGCCTGGCGCGGCGACACCCTGTGGCCGCTCCAGCCCGAGGGCGGGGTGCACCAGCCGGTGGCCTTCCTCGGCGACGACGGAACCGGGCGGGCGGCGTACCTGCACACCGGACGAGCCGACCGGAGGATCCGATGAGCGACCCGATGACCGCCCCTGCTGAGCTGCACCGGCGTTCGGTCGTCGCCGACACCCACAACGACCTGCTCTGCGCGGTCGTCGCCCGGCCGGTCGAGCGCTGGGCCGCCTTCTTCCGCGAGCAGTGGCTGCCGCAGCTGCGGGCCGGGGGTGTCGACCTCCAGACCCTGCCGGTGTTCATCGAGGACCCGTACCGGCCCGAGGGCGCGCTGCGCCGCACCCTGCGGATGATCGAGGCCGCCCACCGCCTCGCCGAGGGCAACGCCGACGAGGTCGCGCTGTGCCGCGACGGCACGGACATCGACGACGCCCTCGAGCGTGGCCGGATCGCGCTCGTCCTCGCGCTGGAGAGCGCGCCGGGCATCGGTGAGGACGTCGAGCTGCTGGAGACCCTGTTCCGGCTGGGCGTCCGGGTCGCCTCGCTCGCGCACTTCGGACGGACGGCGCTGGCGGACGGCAGCGGCGAGGACGGCACCGGGGGCCGGCTCACGAAGGCGGGCGTCGCGGCGCTGGCGGAGATGGAGCGGCTCGGCATGCTCTTCGACGTCAGCCACCTCGGGGCCGCGGGCGTCGAGCACGTCCTGGGGCTGGCGAGCCGCCCGGTGATCGCCACGCACTCCTCGGCCCGCGCGCTCCTCGACCACCACCGCAACCTGACCGACGCACATCTCCGGGGGATCGCGGCCGGGGGCGGCGTGGTCTGCGTGAACTTCTTCGCGCCCTACCTGCACGCCACCGACTACTCGGTCGACCGGCTGGTCGACCACCTCGAGCACGTGGTCTCCGTCGCCGGCATCGACCACGTCGGTCTCGGCCCCGACTTCATCAAGGAGGTCCTGGCCGACACGACGCCACCGTGCTGCGAGGTGGCGTTCGTCGAGGGCGTCCCCGCCGACGCGTACCTGCCCGGCCTCGAGGGTCCCGCCGGCCTGCCGCTGGTCACCGACGCGCTGCTGCGCCGCGGCTGGGCGGAGGAGGACGTCGTCGCCGTCCTCGGCGCGAACGTACGCCGGCTCTACACCGCCGAGCTCGGCCGGCCCGCACGGCGATGAGCGGGTTCGTCCCGGCCGACGAACGGCCCACCCCAGCTCGGGTGACCCGCACCAACACCGGGCGTGACCGGCATCGCACCATCGTTTCGTGGCAGAGAGCACCGCAGTGATCCCCCAGCCCGCCGTGGCGACCGACCGGGTGCTGAGCGTCCGCGACCTGGCGGTGGAGATCCGCCGCGGCGAGCGCCTCGTGCGGCCCGTGTCCGGCGTGAGCCTCGACCTGCACCGCGGCGAGACCCTCGGCATCGTCGGCGAGACCGGCTCGGGCAAGTCGATGACGGGCCTGGCGATCATGGGCATGCTCCCCTCCGGCGGGCGCGTCACGCAGGGCTCGATCGACTTCGGCGGCACCGAGCTGGTCGGCCTGGATCCCGCGACGTACCGGGGGATCCGCGGCAACGACATCGCGATGGTCTTCCAGGACTCGCTGACCGCGCTCAACCCGACCCGGCGGATCGGGGACCAGGTCGCCGAGCCCGCCCGCCTCCACCTGGGCCTGTCGAGGCGTGCCGCCCGCCGGCGCGCCGAGGAGGTGCTCGCCCTGGTCGGCATCCCACGCCCGGGCGAGCGGATGGACGACCATCCGCACCAGCTCTCCGGCGGCATGCGGCAGCGGGTGATGATCGCGATGGCGCTGGTCTGCGAGCCGAAGGTCGTCATCGCCGACGAGCCCACCACCGCCCTCGACGTCACCATCCAGGCCGAGATCCTCGATCTGCTCGACGACCTGCGCTCCCGCCTCGGGATGGCGATGATCCTGGTCACCCACGACATGGGCGTGATCGCCCGGCACGCCGACCGTGTCGGCGTCATGTACGCCGGCCGGCTGGCCGAGACCGGCCCGACCGCCGACCTCTTCGAGCGCACCCGGCACCGCTACACGCAGGCGCTCCTCGCCTCGATCCCGTCGCTCACCCACGACCGTGGCGAGGAGCTGTACAGCATCGGCGGCGCGCCGCCGGACCTCTCCGCCGCCCAGCCCGGCTGCCGTTTCGCGCCGCGCTGCGCGGCGGCCACCGACGAGTGCCGCACCGAGCAGCCGCCGGTCGTCGCCGAGGGCGCGCACGCCTACTCCTGCTGGCACCCGGCCTCCGGCCCGGTCCGGCACACCGCGGTCCGCATCGCCGAGCGGCCGCGTCCGGCGGCCGTGACCGAGACCGGTCCGCGGCTGAGCGTCGTCGACCTGCACCGGGAGTATCCCGCCGGCCACGGCAGCTGGTTCGGTCCGAGGCGCACCGTCAAGGCGGTCTCCGGCGTCAGCTTCGAGGTCGCCGCCGGCGAGACCTTCGGCCTGGTGGGGGAGTCCGGCTGCGGCAAGTCCTCGCTGGGCCGGATGCTCGTCGCGCTCGACCGGCCGACCGCCGGGGAGGTCGTCTTCGAGGGCCGGTCCGTCACGACCATGAGGCCCCGCGAGCTCGGCCCCCACCGCGCCCGGCTGCAGATGATGTTCCAGGACTCCAGCGCCGCCCTCGACCCGCGGATGCGGATCGGCGCCGTGCTGCGCGAGCCGCTCGCGATCCAGGGGATCGGCACCCGTGCCGAGCGCACCGCCACGGCCCGCGACCTGCTCGCCGACGTCGGCCTGCCCGCCACCGTCCTCGAGCGGTTCCCGCACGAGCTGTCCGGCGGCCAGCGCCAGCGCGTCGCCCTCGCCCGCGCCCTCGCCCTCGACCCGACGGTGCTCGTCGCGGACGAGCCGGTCAGCGCGCTGGACGTGTCGATCCGCTCGCAGGTGCTCAACCTGATGCGCCGGATCCAGCGCGAGCGCGGACTGAGCAGCGTCGTCATCTCCCACGACCTCGCCGTCGTCCGCTACCTCGCCGACCGGGTCGGCGTGATGTATCTCGGCAAGCTCGTCGAGACCGGCACCGCCGAGGAGGTGTACGCCGCGCCGGCGCATCCCTACACGGCAGGCCTGCTGGCCGCCGTGCCCGAGGCGTCGCCGACGGGGCAGGCGCCGCGCGCCGAGCGGGTGCGCGGCGAGCTGCCCAGCCCGCTGGACCCGCCCAGCGGCTGCCGGTTCCGCACCCGCTGCCCGCTCGCCACCGAGGTCTGCGCCGAGGTCGAGCCGGCCCTCGAGGACGTCACCGCCACCCACCAGGTGGCCTGCCACTTCCCGCTGCAGAACAAGTCCGGAGGTGCCTGACATGGCCTGGTACGTCGCCAAGCGGCTCGTCGTCTCCGTCCTGGTGCTCCTCGGCATCTCCGCCGTGGTGTTCTTCCTGCTCCACCTGGTCTCCGACAGCCCGGGGCGCGTGGTGCTGGGCCAGCGAGCGAGCCCGGAGGCGGTCGCCGACTTCAACCACGAGCACGGCTTCGACCGCCCGGTCGTGGTGCAGTACTTCAGCTACCTCGGCCAGCTGCTGCAGGGTGACCTCGGCCGCTCCTACAAGCTCAACCAGGACGTCGGCACCCTGCTGCAGCAGAATGCCGGCCGCAGCGCGATGCTGTCCCTGGCCGGGCTCGTGCTGGCCCTCCTCGTCGCCGTCCCGCTCGGCATCCTGCAGGCGGTCAAGCGCAACAGCGTGGTCGACCGGGCCGCGACCGGCCTGGCCTACGTCCTCTACGCGACGCCGGCGTTCCTCCTCGGCCTGGTCCTGATCGCCGTGTTCAGCCAGCAGCTCGACCTGTTCCCCGCGGAGGCCTCGCAGTCGCACTCACCGTGGGTGGTGTTCACCGACCCACGCTCGATGGCGCTGCCCGTGATCACCATCGCGGTCACGAGCATCGCGATCTTCAGCCAGTACCAGCGTTCCTCGGCGCTCGACCAGCTCGGCCAGGACTACATCCGGGTCGCGCGCGCCAAGGGCCTGCCCGAGCGCCTGGTGCTCACCCGGCACCTGCTGCGCAACGCCTGCCTGCCGCTGATCACCCTGGTGGGCACGATGATCCCGCTGCTGCTGGCCGGCAACCTGATCGTCGAGTCGCTGTTCAACTACTCCGGGCTCGGACTGCTGTTCCTCAACAGCCTGCACCGCGAGGACTACCCGGTGCTCCTCGCCTACACCCTCATCGGCGGCGTGCTGACCGTCGTGGGCAACTTCATCGCCGACATCGCGGTCGCCATGGCCGACCGCAGGATCGAGCTGGCCTCATGACCGCCGCGCCCACCACCCCCGAGACCGTGCAGCTGCCGCCCGCGCCGGCCGGCTTCCGGGCCGCCGTACGACGGATGCGGCACCACCCCCTCGGCCTGGCCGGCGGCGGACTGCTCCTGCTCGTGGTCGCCTTCTGCTACCTCGGGCCGCTGTTCTGGAAGACCAACCAGACCGACGTCAACCTGCTCGACGCGGCCCTCCCGCCCGGACCGGGGCATCCCCTCGGCACCGACACCAACGGCTTCGACGTCCTCGGCCGGCTGATGGAGGGCGGCCAGGTGTCGCTGCAGATCGGCCTGCTGGCGGCCCTGTTCGCCACCACCTTCGGCACCGTGTACGGCGCCGTGGCCGGCCTCGCCGGCGGCGTCGTCGACGGCTTCCTGATGCGGCTGGTCGATGTCCTGCTGTCGGTGCCGTTCCTGTTCTTCGTGCTCATCCTGTCGGCCCGCTTCCACGCCAACGCGTGGACGCTGGCCCTGGTGATCGGCGCCTTCTCGTGGCTGATCTCCGCACGACTGGTCCGCGGCGAGGTGCTGA
The DNA here is from genome assembly GCA_016803235.1 of Pimelobacter simplex. Lineage (GTDB taxonomy): Bacteria > Actinomycetota > Actinomycetes > Propionibacteriales > Nocardioidaceae > Nocardioides > Nocardioides simplex_A. The sequence continues at coordinate 73,788 of JADCLI010000024.1, read as the reverse complement.
CCCTGCGGGTGCGCGAGTACGTGCTGGCGGCCCGGGTGATGGGCGCCTCGCGACGGCGGATCATCTTCGCCCACCTGATCCCCAACGCGATGGGCGTCATCATCGTCAACGTCACCTTCCAGGTGGCCGACGCGGTGCTCGTGGTCGCGGCGCTCGGCTTCCTCGGCTTCGGGCTCAGCTATCCGACCACCGACTGGGGCAGCCAGCTGGCCAGTGGCGTCACCTACATCTCGGCCGACTACTGGTGGCTGATCTACCCGGTCGGCGGGTTCATCGTGCTCACCGTGCTCGCCCTCAACCTGCTCGCCGACGCTCTCCGCGACGCCGTCGGGCGCAAGGCCGACTGACCTCAGAACCCCCACCAGGGCGGCCTGTCCGGCCCCACCGACCCGTCGACGAGGAATCGTCGGCACGGACGAACCGGGCCCTGCGCGGCTGGTGCAGCCTCATCCGAACAGCAAGACCCCACCCACACTGCGGAGAAGAAGACATGACCCACCTGCGTGGACAGCGAACCGGTCGCCTCGGCGCGACCCTGGTCGCGGTGGTCGCCCTCCTCGTCTCGGGGTGCTCCAGTGAAGGAGCATCGACGAAGGACGTCGCGAAGAAGTACAAGGACATCCCTGCCGAGACCGGCGAGCCACAGGACGGCGGCACCATCACCGTCGCGCTCACGCCGGGCCTGAGCCCCAACTACATCTACCCGTACCCGCCGGCCTCGGCCAATGGCACCGTCATCGCGCGCGGCCTGATGTGGCGCGCTCTCTACCGCCCGAGCGGTGCGGGCGACGAGGTCGTCAACGTCGACCAGAGCCTCGCCGAGCTGCCCGAGGTCAGCGACGACCGCAAGACGGTGACCGTGAGGCTCAAGGACTACCAGTGGTCCAACGGGCGCGCGGTCACGGCCGACGACGTGGTCTTCTCCCTCGACCTGCTGAAGGCCGCGCTCGACAAGAGCCCGGGCAACTGGAGCTTCTACACGCCGGGCCAGTTCCCCGACGGCGTCTCCGCCGAGGCGAGTGCCGACGACACGGTGACCTTCAGCCTCGAGACGGCCTACAACGAGTCCTACCTGCTCTCGATGCTGGCGCTGCTCTACGTCATGCCGTCGCAGGAGTGGGCGATCGCCGAGACCGGCGGACCGCAGCTGGACTTCACCGACCCGAAGAACGCGAAGGCGATCTACACCTACCTGACCAAGCAGTCCGAGGACCAGGCCGGCTTCGCCACCAACCCGCTGTGGCAGGTCGTCAACGGGCCCTTCAAGCTGAAGTCGTTCGACTCCACCACGGGCTCGTTCTCGCTCGTGCCCAACGAGGAGTACAGCGGCCCGGGCGACCAGCGCCTCGACCAGGTCGACTTCAAGGCGTTCACCTCGGCCTCCGCCGTGCTCAACCAGTACAAGGCCGGGACGCTCACCGTCGGCACCCTCGACTCGAGCTACGTCACCGAGATCGACGCCCTCAAGAAGGACGGCTACCACGTGTACGGCGCCCCCGCGCCGGCCCGCTTCGACGCGCTGACCATCAACTTCGAGAACACCGTCGACGACTTCGACAAGATCATCGCCCAGCCCTACGTGCGCCAGGCACTGCAGCACCTGATCGACCAGGAGGGCTACGTCGAGAGCCGCGGCATCTACAACGGCGCCGCCTCGGAGAACTACAGCACCGCGGGCGCGGACTCGCCGTACCCGCCGGAGTTCGGCGACGACGCGCCGTACCCGTACGACCCGGAGGCGGCGAAGACGCTGCTCACCGACCACGGCTGGAAGGTGGCGCCGAACGGGACCACGACCTGCGAGAACCCGGGCACCGCCGAGGACCAGTGCGGCGCGGACATCCCGCAGGGGGCGAGGATCAGCTTCACGCTCGCCTCGGCCAACACGCCGGCGTACGTCGGCGCGCGTGACGTCGCCTTCGTCTCCGAGGCCAAGAAGCTCGGCATCGAGGTCAAGGTCGTGACCAAGTCGCTGAACTACATGTACGCCAACTACGGCAACAGCTTCGCGCCCGCCACCAAGAACGAGTGGGCGATGCAGGACTACGGCCCGCTCTACCTCGCGGCCGGCTACCCGAGCAGCAACACGGTGTTCAACACGACGGGCAGCTTCAACCTCGGCAGCTACTCCAACGAGGACGTCGACCAGCTGATCGACGAGTCCACCTTCGGGGCGGACCCGGCGGTGCTGGCGAAGGAGATCACGACCATCTCCGAGGACCTGCCGGTGCTCTTCTTCCCGATCCCGCACACCCTGGTGGTCTGGAAGGACACGCTGTCCGGTCCGGAGGAGTCCTTCCAGTCGCTGCTGAGCTTCCTGTACAGCCCGGAGCTGTGGTACCTCACCAAGTGATGACGACGCCGAGCCTGGGGAGACTGCGCGAGGCCGTGACCGGCGCTCGCGTGGTCGCCCTGGGCGAGGCGGCGCACAACGTCACCGAGCTGCACGAGCTGCGCGACCGGGTGCTCCGGATGCTGGTCGAGGAGCTCGGGTTCACCGCGCTGGTGCTGGAGTCCGGCTTCGCCGAGGGGCTCGCGCTGGACGCGTGGGTTCGCGGCGGTCCGGGCACGGTCGCGGAGGTCGCGCGCGACGCGATCTCCTACGGGTTCGGCAACGCGGAGGCCGTGCACCGGCAGCTGTCGTGGCTGCGGGCCCGTGGCGGGATACGGGTGCACGGGATGGACGTCTCCGGTGGATCCACCTCGCCGGGCACGGCCGTCCGCAAGCTGCTGGCCCGGATCCCCGCACGGGCGGGGGATCCGGACCTGCTGCGACGCAGCGACCTGGGAGGGCGGGTGGAGGCGGCTGTCCGTTGGGCCGGGCTGGACGCGGCCGAGCAGGAGCGCCGCCGCGCCGAGCTGCGGGAGCTGGCCGAACGCGGTCGCGCGACGGGTGACCCCGTCGCGGAGCGGCTCGCTGCCTCGGTCCTCGCCTTCGCGGACGGGCAGGAGCGCGATGTCTTCATGGCGGACACCGTGCGGTGGGTGCTGGAGCGCGAGGAGCGGGTGCTGGTGAGCGCCCACGACGGTCACGTCCAGCGCACGCCGTACGACGGGACGCCGACCCTGGGCGGCCTGCTCGCCGACGCCCTCGGGGACGGCTACGTCGCGATCGGCACGACCTTCACCTCCGGCCCCGCGGTCCGGATCACCGACCGCTCGGCCCGTCCGTTCGACTGGGCGGTCGCCCTGGAGGAGGGCGTCCCGGGCCCGGTCGCGGACGAGCGGGCCTTCGACCTGGTGCTCGACCTCGGCGAGGTGCACCGCGTGCCGGGCGCCTTCGAGCGGCTGGAGCGCGAGCTCGCCGCGCCGTACCCGCCGGCCCGGACGGTCGACGTCCACGCGGTGCAGGCCGGGGTCTCCGTGCCCGACCCGTACCGCTGGCTCGAGGCGGAGGACGACGAGGTCCACGCCTGGCAGCGGCGGCAGGCCGAGGTCGCGACCGGCGCGATCCTCGGCGGGCAGGACCGTACGGCGCTGCGCGCCCTCGTCGAGCAGTACGACGCCGGCGCGCGTCCGGTGCTGCCGCGGCACGCGGCGGGGCGCTGGTTCCGGCCGGACGGCTCGTCCGTCGTGGTGGCCGAGGAGCCCTACGGTCCGGGCGATGCCGTCGTCGTTCTGGAGGACGGTGCGGTGCTGTCCTGGCTCGCGCCCTCGCCCGACGGGCGGGTGCTCGCCGTCGGCGTGTGCACCGACGGCAGCGAGCACAACACGATCCGTCTGGTCGACCTCGCCTCCGGCGCCCCGCTGCCTGCGCCGTCGCAGGTGCTGCACAGTGCCTGGACCGGCGGGGTCTCCTGGGCCGCGGACAGCGCGGGATTCTGGTTCTTCGCACTGACCGGGAGTCCCGAGGAGTTCGTCCAGGCCACCTTCCACCACTCCCTGGCGACCGGCACGACGGTGGTCGAGCCGGTGCCGGTGCCCGCGGGTTCGCGGGAGTACACCCTCGTGCAGCCCTCGCCCGACGGCCGCTGGCTGGTCGCCGCGCACCGGGTGGGGAGCCCGGTCCCGGTCGCCGTGCGGGACCTGGCCTCGCCGGAAGGGGAGTGGCGGCCGTTCGTCACCACCTGCACCGGCACCGTCGCCGGACACGTCGTCGGCGACCGGTACGTCGCCGTCACCGACGTCGGCGCCGCGCGCGGCCGGGTCGTCGCGATCCCGCTCGACGCGGCGACGCCCGACGACGCGTCCTGCTGGGAGGAGCTGGTTCCCGAGGGGCCCACCGTGCTGCGCTCGGTGACACCGGTCGGGGAGCACCTCTACCTCTCCGAGCTCGACCGGACCTTCGCCCGAGTGCGCGTCCTGGCGGCCTCGGGAGCGGTGGCCGGCGAGGTGCCGCTGCCCGGCGAGGGCGCGGTCGCGGCGCCCTTCTTCGCGCTCACCGGCCTCGCCGTCGGCACGCCCGTCCCCGACTTCCTCTTCGCCTTCTCGACCCCCACCACCTCGTGGAGCGTGCACCGGCACCGCCCCGGCGTGGACTCCGTCGAGACCCTGCTCGCGCCGGTGGTCATGCTCGACGCGATGGTCGAGGAGGGCGCGGCCCCGGCCGCCGACGGGACGCCGGTCCCCTTCCACGTCATCCGCCCCGCAGGATCGGCCGACGGGCCGGCGCCGACCCTGGTCACGGCGTACGGGGCGGCGAACGTTCCCACGCTGCCGTCGTACCAGCCCGACCTGGCGGCCTTCGTCGCCGCTGGCGGCACCGTCGTCCAGGCGTACCTGCGCGGCGGCGGTGAGCTCGGCCGCGACTGGTACCTCGCTGCGCACCGGGAGACCAAGCACGTCCGCGACGACGACCTGGTCGCGGTCGCCGAGCACCTGATCGAGAGCGGCCGCACGACGCCCGACCGTCTCGCCCTCACCGGCGGCTCCGACGGCGGCCTGATGTGCGGCGTCGCCGTCACCACGCGCCCCGACCTGTGGCGCGCCGTCGTGCCGCGCGCACCCCTGCTCGACCTGGTCGCCGGGATGCGCGACCCGTACCTCGACTTCGTGATCCGCAAGGCGTGGGGCGATCCGGACGACCCGGTCGACGTACGCCGCATGATCGGCCGCTCGCCGTACGAGCTGGTGCGCCCCGGGGTGTTCCCCGCGGTGTACGTCCAGGCAGGCGCCACCGACCCCCGTTGCCGCCCCTGGCACGCCCGCAAGTTCGTGGCCCGGCTCCAGGCCGCCCAGCAGGGCGACGCCCCGATCCTGCTGCACGTCTTCGAGGACGCCGGTCACGGCGCGGCCACGAGTCCCGAGGTGGTCGTCACCCAGGACGTCGAGTGGCTGGGCTTCCTGGTCCGCGAGCTGGGCTTGGCGACGTGACGTCATTCGTTCCGTGGGCGATCGCCCACGGAACGAATGACGTCCTGCCGGGACTCGGGCTCAGTCCGGAGCGGTGAGGTCCATCAGCCGCAGCTGCAGCATCGCCGCGAGCCGGGCGTTCGGGTCGGTGAGGTCGAGGCGGCCGACCTCGGCGGCGCGGCGCAGGCGGTACCGGAAGGTGTTGGCGTGGACGTACATCGCCGCGGAGGCGATGGCGACGTCGCCGAAGGCGTCCAGCCAGGCCCGGAGGGTGTCGACCAGGCTGCTCTGGTGCTCCTGGTCGTAGGCGACGATCCGCGCGACGGCACCGCTGGGGATGTCGCCGCGCGGCACCCGGTCGGCGAGCTCGAGGAGCAGCGCCTCGAGGTGGACGTCGTCGAGCCGGGCGACCTGCTCGCCGGGGCGCGAGCGGAGCACGCGCAGGGCGCGGTCGGCGCCGGTGCGGGAGCGCTTGAGGGAGGCGCTGCCGGGCGCGAGCGGGCCGACCCCGACGAGCGGACGCAGCCGGGAGTCGACCCGGGAGAGGAAGTCGGCGGCGATCTCGGCGGCCCGCTCCTCGGCGTCCTGGCGACCACGCGCGACGGGCAGGATGCCGTAGGCGACGTCGCCGACCAGGCCGGCGGCGCTGCGCGGGTGGACGGCGGTCAGGTGCAGCGCGAACGCGTCGGCGACCCGCTTGCGCTCCACGGCGAGCTGCGCGGGCAGCGGGCTCTCGGTGCCTGCACCGACGACCGTGAGCGCGAGCACGACGGCCGGCTCGTCCTTCAACCCCAGCCGGCGCAGCGTCTCCGGCGTCCGCGGACCGCTCTCCAGGGCGGTGCTGAGCAGGTCCGCGCGCAGCCGGCGCTCGACGTCGGCGTCGGCCCGCGCCCACACCAGGTGCATGGCGACCAGCTTCGAGGCGTCGTACAGCGCCTGTCCGCGGGCCTCGTCCATCGGCTCGTTGACGACCGCCCAGATGGTGCCGAGGATCTCGTCCCCGGCGCGGATGGCGATCGCCGCCCGCCCGCTGCCGGCGGGCTCGTCGTCGGACAGCGGCGGCACCCAGACCGGCCGGTGGGAGCGGTAGATCTCCTGGAAGACGCCCTGCTCCTCCAGCTGCCGGGTGTACTCCTCGGGCACCTGCCGGCGCAGGATCGTCTGCACCCGCCAGGTGTCCGCGTCCTCCTGGCGGCTGGAGAACGCGAGCAGCCGTGAGCTGCGGTCCTCGATCGTCACCGGCGCGTCGACGAGCGCGGCGATCGCGTTGGCGACGGCGAAGAGGTCGTCCAGCCCGGACTGGTAGCCGACCACCTGGCGCAGGCCCGCCCCGGTACGGCCGAGCGGCTCGGGGTCGAGCTGGGGACCGTCGCTGGTGAGGGTGCGGATCATCCCGGCCAGGTGCGTCCAGGCGGCGCCGCGGGCCAGCGCCAGCACCGTGACGCCGGTACGCCGCGCGGCCGCGGCGAGCTCGTCGGTCACCTCCACGGGGGCCCGGACGACGAGGCCGATCGCGCCCTGCGCGCCGAGCCGTTCGACGGCGTCGATGATCGCCGCGGGCTCGTGCACCCCGATGCCGAGGACGAGGGCGTGCTCGGGCAGCTCCGGCTCGTCGAGGGGGTCGTCGATGACGACGCCGCCGATCTCCTCGGGGCGCTGCACCTCGCCGCAGACGACCTCGAGCAGCGTGCTGCCGAGCTCCTCGACGACACGCGCGAGCCCGGCACGGGGGAGGTCGGCCACGGTCACCACCCACCCGACGCTAGCCGCGGGCGGTGGGGGCGTCGTTCGTCCGGCACGACGAAATCGTGCCAGATGTTGGTCGGGTCAGACAGGGATCCAGTGGCGTTCGACGGTCACCTCGTCGAGGACGTCGGGGAGCGGGCTGACTCCCAGGCCGGGACCGGTCGGCACCCTGAGGTGACCGTCCTCCAGCACGAACGGCTCGGTCAGGTCGGTGGCGTAGTAGCGCTCGGAGGCCGAGGTGTCGCCGGGCAGGGCGAACCCGGGCAGCGCCGCGAGCGCCAGGTTGGCGGCCCGGCCGAGGCCGGTCTCCAGCATGCCGCCGCACCAGACCGGGACCCCGTGGGCGCTCGCCACGTCGTGGATGCGGCGCGCCTCCAGGTAGCCGCCGACCCGGCCCGGCTTGATGTTGACGACCGAGCAGGCGCCCAGCGTGAGCGCGTCGGCCGCGGCCCGGGCGGAGACGATCGACTCGTCGAGGCAGATCGGCGTACGGATCCGGCCGGCGAGCTCGGCGTGCCCGAGCAGGTCGTCCTCGGGCAGCGGCTGCTCGAGCAGCAGCAGGTCGAAGTCGTCGAGACGGGCGAGGTGCCGGGCGTCCTCGCGGCGGTAGGCGGTGTTGGCGTCGACCTGCAGCAGGACGTCGCCGAACCGCTCGCGCACGGCGCGCACCGGCTCGACGTCCCAGCCGGGCTCGATCTTGAGCTTGATCCGCAGGTAGCCGTCGGCGAGGTAGCCCTCGACCACCTCCAGCAGCGCCGGGATCGACTCGGTGATGCCGACCGAGACGCCGCACGGCACCGTGTCGCGGACCGCGCCGAGCGCGTAGGCGAACGAGACGCCCCGCGCTCGCAGGTCGGCGTCCAGGATCGCCGTCTCCAACGCCGCCTTGGCCATCCGGTGGCCGCGCACCGAGTCGACGGCAGGCGCCACGCGGTGGGCGTCGAGGTCGTCGACGGCCGCGACCATCGGCACCAGGAACCGCTCCAGCACGTCGGCGGCCTCCGCGGTGTACTCCGAGGAGTAGAACGGGCCCGTCCCGGCACCACACTCGCCCCAGCCCTCGGCGTCGTCGGTGACGGCGCGCACGAGCAGCGCCCGGCGTACCGTCTCGGTCCCGAAGGACGTCCGGAACGGCGCCACCAGGGGCACCTCGACGGTCCGGAGCTCCACACCGGTCAGCTTCACTGCACTTCCTGCCTCTCCACGACGTACCAACCCGATCGCTCGAACCCCCGCACCCGCGCCCCGCCGGCGAGCAGCCCGCCGAGCACCTCCCGCAGCGCCTCGCGCCAGGCGGTGGCCAGCGCGGGGTCCTGCTCGCGCAGCCGCTCGACGTCCGCGGGTACGCCGACCAGCACCGTGCGTCCGTACGCCGGCCGCACGATCGGCCCACCTGCGGCCGAGGCCTCCAGCGCGACGACCGCGCCGTCCGCGCGCAGCCGCCCGCCGTCGACGACGCGGGGCGTCCCGGCGCAGGCGGCGACGACGTCGGGTGTCGTCAGCGGCCAGCGGACCAGCACCCGGTCGGTCGGGCCGGTGCGGTTGATGTCGTCGTCCATCGGCCCGTAGAAGTCGGGGAGGTACTCGACGACGTCGGCTGCGAGCTTGCCGAGGTTGAACCAGGAGTTGCGGCGGATCAGCGGGTCGTAGGTCCAGGTGATCGCACCGGCTCCCTCGTCGAGCGTCCACGCGCGCTGGTGCAGCTTGAGGGCGAGACCGACGTGCCGGCCGGCCATCCGCCCCGCCACGCCGGCGATGTGGCTGTGCAGGGCGTCGCGGGCGGGAGCGGAGAAGAAGCCGAAGCAGGCGCCGACGAGCTCGTCGCCGTCGTACGCACCGCTGACGTAGCTCCCCGCCTTCGCCATCGCCCGGAGCAGGTCCGCGGTGACGGGCGGGCTGGTCGCGCCGGTGCGCCAGATGCGCTCGTAGAGACGGCGCACGTCCTCGAGGTCGGCGATGTCGTCGAGGGTGCGGATCGTGACGCCCGCGCTCGCCGCAGCCTTGTCGGCGTCGGTCCACGCCGTCATCGACGGCCCTCGGCCAGCAGGTCCGCGACGAGGGCGGCCAGCAGCCGGGTGCGGCCGGGCAGCTCGGCGACCAGCACGTGCTCGTCGTCGGCGTGAGCGCCGCCGCCGACGGCACCGAGGCCGTCGAGGGTCGGAGTGCCGACGCCGGCGGTGTAGTTGCCGTCGGAGGCGCCGCCGACGGAGACCGAGGTGACCCGACCCAGGCCGAGTTCGCGGGCGAGCACGGCGGCGCGCGCGTAGAGGTCGCGGGTCGCGGCGGGGGTCAGCGGCGGCCGGTTCGGGCCGCCGAGCACCTCGACGTCGGCGCCCGGGAGCACCGGGCGCAGTGCGTGCATGGCCGCGTGCACCCGGTCCTGCTCGTCCTGGTCGCGCACGCGTACGTCGACCCCGAACCCGGCCGCGGCCGGGACGGTGTTGATCGTGGTGCCCGCGTCGAGACGGGTCGGCGTGACCGTCGTACCCCGCTCGGGGTCGGCGATCGCCGCCACCGCGTGCACCTGGTGGGCGACCTCGATGGTCGCGTTGACGCCGCGCTCCGGCTCCAGTCCGGCGTGCGCGGCGCGGCCGGTCACCAGGACGTCGTAGCGGGAGACGCCCTTGCGCTCGGTCTTCAACGCCCCACCCGGACCGGCGGCCTCGAGCACGAGCGCCCCTGCGCAGCCGCGCGCCTCGTGCTCGATCAGGCGGCGTGACGAGGGCGAGCCGATCTCCTCGTCACCGGTGACGAGCAGGGTGACCCCGTCGCGGTCGTCGAGCGCGGCGAGGGCGTGCAGCGCCATCACGAGGCCGGCCTTCATGTCGAAGCAGCCCGGCCCGCGCAGCACGCCCTCGGTGAGGGTGAAGGGGTGCGACGCGAGTGAGCCGATCGGCCACACCGTGTCGTGGTGGCCGAGCACCAGCACCCTGCGCCCGGTGCCGAACCGCCAGCGCAGGTGGGTCCAGCCGTCCAGCACGATCCGCTCCGGCGCGACACCGAGCAGGCGGGTGCCGAGCGCGGCGACGACCTCCGCGCTCCGGGCCACCGCCTCGAGGTCCTCCGACGGCGACTCGCAGGTCACGAGCGCCTCGAGGTCGGCGACCATCGCGTCGAGCGACGGGAGGGCGCGGTCGGGTGCCTGCTGGTGCATGCTGCCCAGCATCGATAACCGCACGGTCCTGCGGGCTGTCGTCCCGGCCAAGATTCCGGGGTCGGGTTGGGGTTGGCGGATGAAGCCCCGCAGGCGGCTGTCGCGGCGTACGCTGCGAATCGTGGCGAGCGCCGGGACCCAGGAGGTCCGCTTCTGCCGCGCCGACGACGGCGTGCGGATCGCGTGGGCGCGCCACGGCTCGGGGCCGCCGCTGCTCATCGTGTCGTGCTGGCTCAGCCACCTGCAGCACGACTGGCAGAGCCCGGTCTGGCGGCACTTCCTCGACGACCTCGGGGCGGTCGCGACCGTGGTCCGGTACGACGAGCGCGGCTTCGGGCTCTCCGAGTGGGAGGTCGCCGACTTCTCGCTCGAGCGCCGGCTGACCGACCTGGAGGCGCTGGTGGAGGCCGCCGGGCTCGAGCGGTTCGCGGTGATGGGGATGTCCGGCGGCGCGCCGGTCGCGATCGCCTACGCGAGGGCGCACCCCGAACGGGTGACCCGGCTCGTGCTGTACGGCGGCATGGCCGGTGGCGGCATCCAGCAGGAGGACGAGGCCGCGGAGGAAGCCTTCCGCGCGATGATCCGCGCCGGGTGGGCGCGACCCGACCCCCTGTTCCGGCGCGTGTTCACCAACGCCTTCATCCCCGACGCGACCGAGCAGCAGATGGCCTGGATGGACGAGCTGCAGCGCACCTCGACCAACACCGAGAACGCCGTGTGCAGCCGGATCGCGCGCCACGCCGTCGACGTGCGCGACCTGCTGCCCGGGATCACCGCACCCACGCTGGTCCTGCACGCCGAGGGCGACCGGGTCGCGCCCGGCTGGGGCCCGCGCCTCGCATCCGCGATCCCCGACGCCCGCCTGGTCATGCTCGACTCCCGCAACCACGTGCTGCTCGCCGACGAGCCGGCCTGGCCGGTGTTCCGCGCCGAGGTGGCGGCCTTCGTGGGGGCGGACCGGGTCGTCGTACCGGTCGAGGGACTGTCGGCCCGGGAGCGCGAGATCCTGCTCCTGGCCGCCGAGGGCCTCGACAACACCGCCATCGCCGAGCGGCTCACACTGAGCGTGCGCACGGTCGAGCGGCACCTCCAGAACGTCTACCTCAAGCTCGGCCTGTCCGGCCGTACGGCGCGCGCCGCCGCGGTGTGCCGCGTGCTCGGGCTCGATCCGCGCGGCTGACGCGTACGCGTCGGCGGGTCCCGCGACGCTGCCGTTGCGCGTCGGCACCGATGCCCGCGGGCCCCCGGATTCCTAGCGTCGGAGGCATCGGCGAACACCCGCCGTACCGACGAAGGAGACGACGATGTCGAACAAGGCAGTGGTCAGCCTGGCCACCGGGCTCGAGGACCCCGAGCGGGTCACCGTGGCGTTCCTGGTCGCGCTCGGAGCGGCCGAGCAGGGCCGCCCCACCCTGATGTTCCTGACCAAGGAGGCCGTGCGTCTCGCCGTCCCCGGCGTCGCGGTCGGGCGCTCCTGCGAGGGCTGCCCGTCCATCCCCGAGCTGATCGAGCGCTACCTCGCCGCCGGCGGCACCTACCTGGTCTGCCCGCTGTGCTTCAACGCCAAGGCACTCGACCCGGAGAACCTGATCAAGGGTGCCGAGCTCGGCGGCACCATCCCGATGTGGCAGTGGATCGGCGACGAGGGTGCCACGTCGTTCAGCTACTGAGGGTTCTCCACAGGACGCGCACCGACGGATGCGGTGCGTGCGCCGGGCGGGAATCCTCGGGCTGTGGCAGCCCGGTTCGACCTCGGCGAGCCCGGGATCGCGTACCTGCTGGAGTACGTGCAGTCGGGCGTCGTCGCACGCTTCCAGCTGCTCGCGGCCGGGGCGAGCGATGCCGACATCGACCGGATGATCCGGCGCCGCGAGCTGACCGTCGTGCACCCGGGGGTGTACGTCGCGCACTCCGGGCCCCTGGTGCGGGCGCAGCGTGAGTGGGTCGCGGTCCTCGCCGCGTGGCCGGCAGCGCTCGCCGACGCCGCGGCCCTGCCGTGGGAGACGGGCGCGCCGATCACCGTGGCCGTCGAGCACGGGCGGAAGGTCAAGGCACCGGCGGGCGTGCGGATCCGCCAGGTCAGGCACCTGACCGACCGCCTCCGTCAGGGAGCCGAGCCACCCCGCCTGCAGCTGGAGCACGCCGTGGTCGACCTGATGTCGCGCCTCACCGTGTCCGGGGACCTGCCCGAGGCCTACGCCGTTCTGGCCCGCGCCTGCTTCGCGCGGCGGACGACGCCTGACGCGATCGCGGCCACGGTTCTCGGGAACGAGTCGCTGGACGCCGGGTGATCCTGGGGATGCTGGAGGACGTCCGCAGCGGCGCGTGCTCGGTCCTCGAGCGGGGATACCTCCACCTCGTCGAGCGCGCCCACGGACTGCCCCGAGGACGACGCCAGGCGGCGAGCACCGCGACCGGCCGGCGTACCGAGCAGGACGTCAGGTACGACGCCTTCGGGCTCGTCGTGGAGATGGACGGCCGGACCACGCACGACACTGCGGCGGCCCACGACACCGATGCCATGCGCGACTTGGCGGAGAAGGCCCATCAGGATGCCGAGACCGCGCGGGTCACCTACGGCATGGTGTTCCGCACTCCATGTCGGACCGCGGCCCTGATCGGGCGGATCCTGCGCCGGCGCGGCTGGACGGGTTCGGTGCGGCGGTGTCCCCGCTGTCCGGACGTGTCGTGACCCGGCTTGTGGAGTCATCTGCCAGCACCACGCGCGGGTGAACGACTCCACAAGGCGCCTACTGAGCAGACATCTCCGGGATCGGCGTGCGCAGCGTGCCGTCGTCCAGCCAGGAGGCGAGGTTGGCCAGGGTCAGGTCGCGCATCGCCGCCCGGGTGAGGTGGGTGCCCGAGGCGACGTGGGGGAGCAGGACGACGTTGTCGAGGGCGGTGAGCTCGGCCGGCACGTTCGGCTCGTCGGCATAGACGTCGAGCCCGGCGCCACCGAGCCGGCCGTCCTGCAGCGCGGCGACCAGGGCGGGCTGGTCGACGACCGAGCCGCGGGCGACGTTGACCAGCACCCCGTCCGGGCCGAGGGCGTCGAGCACCTCCCGGTCGACCAGCGCATCGGTGCTGGCGCCGCCCGGCACCACCACGACGAGGCTGTCGACCGCCGCGGCGAGCTCGACCGGCGAGGCTGCGTAGGCGTAGGGAACGTCGTCGACCCGGTGCCGGTTGTGGTAGCTCACCGTGCAGCCGAGGGCCACCAGCCGGGTCGCCACGGCCTGCCCGATCCGGCCCAGACCGAGGATGCCCACGTGGCTACCGGCGACCTGGGCCGTGAGCGGGTACTGCGCGTCCGGCCATCGGCCCTCACGGACGAACCGGTCGGCGAGGACCACCTCCCGGCGTACGGCGAGCAGCAGCGCGATCGCCGTCTCGGCGACGGCGTCGTCGAGCACCTCGGGCGTGTTGCTCACGGCGATGCCGCGGGCCAGGGCGGCCGACACGTCGATGTTGTCGTAGCCGACGCCGTGGTTGGCGATCACGCCCAGGTTGGGCAGCGACGCGATCAGGTCGCCGCCGACCCGGCCCGCGTTGCTGGACACGATGCCGACCACGTCGGCTGCACGGGTGGCGAGGTCGGCGGGGTCGACGGCGTCGTACCGCTCACCGACGGTGTCGTGCAGCTGCGGGCTGAGTGGGGGCACGCGGAGGATCGTCGGGCGGCTCACCCGTCCAACATAGGGGCGAGGGCCTCCAGGGTCGGCCGCCGTCCGCGGGCGACGTGGGCGTAGGCGAGCGCGGCGGCGATCTCCTCGTCGCCGTTGCGGATCGCGTCGAGGAGCGCCTCGTGCTCGGCGCCGTGGCCGTGGTCGCCGCGGAAGGTGGTGAGCCGGAACAACCAGTGCACGCGTCCGGAGACCACGCGCATCAGCGCCTTGAGCAGGCTGCTGCCGGTCAGCTCGAGCATCACCTCGTGGAACTGGGAGGTGGCCGCCGCGATGTGCCGCTCGTCGCCGGTCCGGTGGGCGTCGCCGGACCGCTCGAGCGCCTGCTCGAGCAGGGCGATGCCGTGCTCGTCGATGTGTCGCGCGGCCAGCCGGGCGACCAGGACCTCGAGCGCCTCGCGGACGTCGAAGAGCTCCTCGACGTCCGCGATCGTCAGCTGGCGCACGGTCGCGCCGCGACGTGGCCTGATCTCGACCAGACCGTCGAACTCGAGGCGGCGCAGTGCCTCGCGCACGGGGACCCGGGACACGTCGAGCATCTCGGCGACGTGGGTCTCGCGCAGGCGCTCGCCCGGGGCGATGGTGCCGGAGACGATGCGCTCCACGAGGTCGGCGTAGATCCGGTCGACGAGCAGGTCCTCGGTGAGCTCGTCGTCCCCGTCGGGGTGGTGGATGTCCAGCATCGCCTAGACCACGTTCACCCGGAGGCACAGGGAGTTGAGCTCCTCGACGCCGCTCTCGGTGACGAGCACCGTGCCGCCGATGCTCACCCGGGCCCGGTCCAGGCAGGCGTTGGGCTCGAAGGCGAAGGCGATTCCCGGCTCGATCACGAAGTCTCCGTCGCGTGGGGTGGTGGGGGGAAGGGGTACGCCGGCCAGGCCGGCCTGGAGGTCCAGCCCGACATGCGTCGCACCGTTGTAGATGACGGGGGAGACGGTCTGCACCACCGGCCCCATGTTCCACGCACCCGCCGCGCGCAGTGGCCGTTCCATCACCTCGCACAGCTCGGCGAAGGTGCCGCCGACGTGGAGGTACTCGACGCCTCGCGTGTAGGCCTCGACCGCGACCTCCTCGAGGCGCCGGTGGACGTCGTCGGGCTGCCCGATCGAGATCTCCACCTGCTGCTGGGACTCGAAGCCGCCGTAGAGGGTGAACAGCTCGGCGCCGTACACGTCGCCCTTCTCCAGGACCCGTGAGCCGCCGCCCATCCACGGCCAGTCGGGGCCGGCCCAGCCCAGGCGCTCGGCTCCGCTGCGCTGGGGGCCGTTGAGCCACAGGCCACCGGCAGCGGTGACCGCGTGCATCCCGGCTGCGGAGATCTCCGACTCCCGGACCCCGGCACCGGCGACCTCGATCATCGCCGCGCAGGCGGTCTCGCCGATCGCCGCGGAGTGGCGGATCATGGCGAGCTCCGCCTCGCTGTGGACCAGCATCAGCTGCTCGAACTCCGCGTGCAGGTCGACGAAGGTCGCGTCCGGGAGGCGATCGAGCACCCGCTGCCAGGTCCCGAACGGGATGGTGCCGGCGACGCTCGCCGGCGCCCGGCTGCGCAGGCCGACCACGCCGATGGTGGCCGCGGTGAGGCCGAGGTCGGCGAGCACGTCGCCGAGCTGGTGCCCGGGACGGGTCAGCCGCTGGTCGGTGACCCAGCGCTCGTAGCGGCCACCCGGCTCGTCGTACCTGCCCAGCGTGATGTTGCCGGTGGGGACGACCGACACCGGGTCGCCGTGGCGGGGGAGCACGCAGTAGCTGCGGGTGCCCTCGTTGGTGAGGTAGCGGTCGAGCTGGTCGCGGCCCTGTCCCGAGACCAGGACGGCGTCGAGGCCCGCCCGGTCCATGAGGGAGCGGACCGCGGCGTAGCGCCGGTCGCGCTCGGCGGTCGTGAGGGTGGGGAACTCGGTCGTCATGGTGTCTCCTCGTATACCAAACCGACTTGGATGCGGTGGTGGGTCGAGCGCCTATGGATGCTCGGTTGCGGGCGGAATCACCGTAGCAAGGCGGGAATCGATATTTAAGTGCTTAGAAAGTTAGATCAAAACCTTGTGTCGCTCGGAGCATCTGTGCTGTTCTATGTATACACGCCGGGTGAGTTGGCTCACAGGCGGACACAGACAGAAGGAGCACGGAGTGAGAACCTTTCGGACGAAGAGGGCGGTCGGGCTCGGTCTCGCGACCCTCGCGCTGGGGACTGCCACCGCCTGTGCTGCCGATCCCAGCGGCTCGGGTGCTGCCGGCGACACGACCCTCACCTTCGGTGTGGACGGCACGGTGCCCAACATCGACCCGGTGCTGGCCGACAACAGCACGGTCGACCAGTCGGTGGTGCCGATGTACGAGTCGCTCGTCGACTACGACCCCGACGGCACCCTCCAGGGCCGCCTGGCCACGGAGTGGACTGTGTCGGAGGACGCGCGCTCGGTGACCTTCACGCTGCGCGAGGGTGCGAAGTTCCACGACGGCGCTCCCGTGACCGCCGAGGACGTCAAGTACACCTTCGACCGGGCGAAGTCGCTGGGGGTCGGGGTCGCGCAGTTCCTCTCCGACTACGCCTCCGCCGAGGTGGTCAGCCCGACCGAGGTGAGGATCAACCTCTCCAGCCCGTCGTCGCTCTTCCTCGGCGGCCTCGCGAAGGTCTACATCGTCAACTCCGCCCTGGTGGAGAAGAACGCCGGGTCCGACCAGGGCCAGTCCTGGCTCGCCTCCAACGAGGCGGGCAGCGGCCCCTACACGCTCGAGGACTTCAAGCCCAACCGCCAGATCCTGTTCGAGAAGTACGACGACTTCACCGGCGAGGTCAACGAGGCGGCGCCCGACAAGATCGTCTACCGGCTGATCCCGGAGAGCTCGACGCAGCGGGAGGAGATGCTCGCCGGCAACATCGACGTCGCCGACGGCATCGAGCCGCAGGACCTGTCCGCCGTCCTCGAGCAGGACCACTTCACGTCGGTGGAGCTGGCGAAGGCGCAGGGCCTCTACGTCTACTTCAACATGCAGCGGCCGCCCTTCGACGACCCCGAGGTGCGCGAGGGGATCCGGCTCGCCTATGACTACCAGGCCCATGTCGACACCATCCTCGGCGGCCACGGCGCGGTGGCCACGGGCGTCGCGCCGGCGGTCATGGACTGCCGACCCGACATCGAGCCCTTCGCGCAGGACCTCGACCGGGCCCGTGAGCTGCTCTCCGGCCTCGCCGCGAGCGGCAAGGAGCTGACCCTCGCCTACCAGTCGATCTTCGCCGAGCAGGCCGACGCCGCGACCGCGCTGCAGTCGACGCTGCGCGACCTGGGCGTGACGGTGAAGCTGAAGACGGTCGACTACCCGACCTACATCGAGTCGCTCGGCTCCGTCGGGACGACGCCGGACATGGCCGTCATCTGGGACAACCCGCCCACGCCCGACGTCGGAAGCCTGCTCACCACCCGCTACCACTCGAAGTTCCGCGAGACGTCGACCAACTTCGGGCAGTACGGCAACCCGGCCGTCGACAAGCTCCTCGACGAGGCGAACACGACCGGCGACGCCGCCGCGCGCTGCGAGCTCTACCAGCAGGTCCAGCAGCAGCTGAACGACGACTCGGCATCGATGCCCGTCGCGGACGAGGTGACCACGGTCGTCGTACCGACGACCGTGACGGGGGTCGAGCTCTATCCCGCACACACCGGCTACATGCCGCACACCTACCAGATCGAGGACTGATCGACTGATGGCACCTTCGCTTCTCGCCCGGTACCTCGCGCGGCGTCTCGCGCTGCTGGTCACGACGCTGTGGGGGGTCGTCACCATCGTCTTCCTCCTGATCAAGGCGATCCCGGGCGACGAGGCGCAGGCAGCCGCTGGCGTCACGGCCACTCCCGAGCAGGTGGAGGTCGTGCGCCAGCGGCTGGGACTCGACGAGTCGGTCCTCCAGCAGTACGTCAACTACCTGGGGCGGCTGCTCCACGGCGACCTGGGCACGTCGATCTTCACCTTCCAGCCGGTGCTCGGCGACCTGCAGCAGCTGATCCCCTACACCGTCGAGCTGGTCGGTCTGGCCATGGTCATCAACCTGACCTGCGGCGTCCCGCTCGGGGTGTGGGCGGCGGCCCGCCACCGGACGCGCACCGACAACTCGGTCCGGCTCGCGGCGATCTTCTGCGGTGCCCTCCCGACCTTCTGGCTGGCGATGATCGCCCAGACCCTCATCGGCAGGAAGCTCGGCCTGGTGCCGATCTCGGGCGTCTCGACCCTCGGGGTCGAGACGCCGCGCCGCACCGGGTTCCTGACGATCGACAGCCTGCTCGCAGGCGACCTCACCGCCTTCTCCGACGCCTTGGCCCACCTGGTGCTGCCGGCCGCCGTGCTCGCCATCCCGTTCATGTCCTTCGTGATCCGCGTGGTCCGTGGCTCGATGATCACGGCGCTCGAGGCCGACCATGTCACGGCGGCCCGGGCCAAGGGCGCCCGGGAGCGCACGGTCCTGCTCCAGCACGGCCTGCGCAACGCGATCGCACCGGTCAGCACGCTCGTCGGCCTGCAGGTCGGCTGGATGATGGGCGGCGCGGTGATGGTCGAGACCGTGTTCAGCCGTCCGGGCTTCGGCAGCTACCTGACCCAGGCGGTCGCCCAACAGGACACCTTCGCCGTCATCGGCATGGTGCTCGTGGTCGGCGTGATCGTCACCTTCGTCGGCCTCGCGGTCGACCTCGTCCAGCTCGCCGCGGACCCGCGTGTCCGCCTCCTCGAGACCCGGAGGGCCTCCGCATGACCACCGCTGCCGCCGCCCACGCCGTGCCGCGGGTACGCCGTACCCGCCGTCGGGTGCCGTGGCTCGACCGGATCGCCTACGGCACGGTCGTCGTCCTGCTCGCCCTCGCGGTCCTCGGCCCCCTGCTCACGCCGCACGACCCTTACTCGGTCGACCTGGCCAAGGCCCTCCAGGCGCCGTCGGGGGAGCACCTCCTCGGCACCGACGGCCTCGGACGCGACGTGCTGAGCCGCGCGCTCGCCGGGGCCCGGGCGTCCATCCTGGGCGCGCTGATGGCCGTCGCCGGAGCCGCGCTGATCGGCATCCTCGTGGCCTCGATCGCCACCATCGGAGGGCGCTGGGTCGACGACATCGTGATGCGGTTCTGCGACATCACACTGTCCCTCCCGGTGATGGTGATGGCGCTCGGCGTGGCCGTCGCGCTGGGCCCCAGCCTGCGGTCCGCGGTGATCGCGATGGTCGTGGCCTGGTGGCCGGGCTTCGCGCGGATCGCGCGGGCCGAGATGCGCACGGTCATCACCTCGCCGTACGTCGAGGCGGCCCGCGTCCTCGGTGCGAGCCGCTGGCGGCTGATGCTGCGTCACGTCCTGCCCAACTCGCTCGACGGCGTCTACGTCCAGGCCACCTTGGAGATCGGCGGCGCGACGCTGATCATGGCCGGCCTCTCCTTCGTCGGTGCCGGCGCACAGCCGCCGAGCGCGGAGTGGGGCGCCATGGTCGAGACGGGCTCGCGCTACCTCACCAGCGCCTGGTGGATCTCCGTGGTCCCCGGCCTGCTCATCACCATCACCGCGCTCGCCTTCGCCCTCAGCGGCGACTCGCTGCGCAACCGCAACCACCCCGACGCGACGCTGGCATGAAAGGTCCCGACATCGTGAGCCTCAACGTGGAGGTACCCGTCCCGGCCCCGGGCGAGGACCTCACGCCCCGCCCGCTGCTCGAGGTGAGCGGCCTGACGGTCAGCTACCCGAGCGCGACCGGCCCCGTGGAGATCGTCTCCGGGTTCGACCTCACGGTCGCCCGCGGCGAGCGGGTCGCCCTCGTGGGCGAGTCCGGCTCGGGCAAGTCCGTCACCGCGCGGGCCCTGCTGCGACTGGACCACCGGGCCTCGGTGAGCGGCCAGGTGCGGCTCGACGGCACCGACCTGCTCGCGCTGGACGACCGCGAGATGCGCGCCCAGCGGGGCCGCCGGATCGGACTGATGCTGCAGGACCCGATGACCACCCTCAACCCGGTCCGCTCGATCGGCAGCCAGGTCATGGAGTCGCTGCGGGTCCACGGTGTCGGCAAGACCGAGGCCCGCAAGCGGGCCGTGGAGACCCTCGACCGGCTGGGCATCCCCGACGCGGAGCGCCGGATGCGCGCCTACCCGCACGAGTTCTCCGGCGGCATGCGCCAGCGGGTCTGCCTCGCGATGGCGATCGTCGCCCACCCCGACCTGCTCATCGCCGACGAGCCGACGACCGCGCTCGACGTACGGGTGCAGGAGCAGGTGCTCTCACTGATCGACTCGCTGGTCACCGAGCTGGGCATGGGCGTCGTCCTGATCACCCACGACCTCGGGCTCGTCGCGGGCTTCGCCGACCGGGTCGCCGTGATGTACGCCGGCCGCGGCGTCGAGTGCGGACCGGTGGGCGAGCTGTACCGGTCCCCGCGCCACCCCTACACCTCGGGCCTGCTCGCCTCGGTGCCCCGGGTCGACCGTGACGGTGCGCTCGCACCGATCGCCGGCAGCCCGGCCCAGCCGACCTCGCGGCCGGGCGGGTGCGCGTTCCACCCGCGCTGTGCCCGGGCCGAGGCCGACTGCACCGAGGACCGACCCGACCCCCGACGCATCGGCACCGCCGACGTCGCCTGCCACCACCCGCTCGTACTCGCGGGGGAGGGGAACCGATGACTCACCCCACGACCGGGACACCGATCCTCGAGGCACAGGGCCTGACCCGCTCCTTCGGGTCTCGCCGCACCACGACGCGGGCCGTCGACGACGTCAGCTTCAGCGTCGCGCCCGGGGCCATCCTCGGCATCGTCGGTGAGTCCGGCAGCGGCAAGTCGACGACCCTGAGGTGCGTCGTCGGGCTGGAGCGGGCCGACGCCGGCCGGGTGCTCTTCGACGGCGTACCTCTCGTCGGCGCGAACCGCGAGACACAGCGCCGGTTCCGGCGCGAGGTCCAGATGGTCTTCCAGGACCCCTACTCCAGCCTCAACCCGCGGATGACCGTGGAGATGATCGTCGGCGAGGGCCTGGACATCCACAAGATGGCCGAGTCCCGGCAGGCGCGACGCGCCCGCGTGGTCGAGGTGCTCGAGCTCGTCGGCCTCGACGCCACCGTGCTCGACCGCTACCCGCGCTCGTTCTCCGGGGGCCAGCGACAGCGGATCGCCATCGCCCGCGCGCTCGCCGTGGGTCCGCGGGTGCTCGTCTGCGACGAGCCGGTGTCCGCGCTCGACGTGTCGGTGCAGGCGCAGGTGGTCAACCTGCTGCTCGAGATGCAGCAGCAGCTCGGCCTGGCGGTGGTGTTCGTCGCCCACGACCTCGCGCTGGTGCGTCACCTGTGCCACGACGTGATGGTCATGCAGCGGGGTGTGGTCGTCGAGAACGGCCCGTGTGCCGACGTCTTCGACCGACCGCAGCACGAGTACACGAAGAGCCTGCTGGCCGCGATCCCGATCCCCGACCCGGACCGGGACCGCGCGCGGCGTGCCGCGGCGGCTGCCGAGCGGAGGTCGGCGTGAGCCCGCGGGTCGGCGCCGACGTCAAGCTCCCGTCGCCGCACCGTGCCCTCAAGGGCGCCGTCGACGTGCCCTGGCCCCAGGTGCTCGCCGACACGGCGGCTCTCGGGCTGGACGGTGTCGTCGTGCGCACCCTCTACGAGCTCTCGCCGACCCTCGACGCCGGACTGCTGCGCGAGGTCGCCGACGCGGCCGCGGGCCTGGGCCTCTACCTCGAGCTGGGCGTCGGCAAGGTCAACCCCTACATGACCGCCGAGCTGCCCGAGATCCGCAGGCTCGGCGAGGGCAGCTACGTGGCCGGCATGGAGCGGATGATCGAGGCCGCGGCCGCGATCGGCTGTCACGAGCTGTGGACCGCCACCGGCAACTTCCAGGCCGGCCTGCCCGGGCTGCACAAGAACGACCGCTACCGGCGTGACGCGCCCTGGGCCGACCAGATGGCCGCGACCGAGGGCCTCCTGCGGCAGCTGGCCCCGGTCCTGCGTGCCTGCGGGTCGCACCTCAACCTGGAGACCCACGAGGAGGTCACGACGTACGACGTCGTGCGCCTGGTCGAGGCCGTCGGTCCGGACGTCCTCGGCATCACCTTCGACAGCGCGAACGTCTACGTGCACGGCGAGACCGCCGAGGCGGCCGCTCGCCGGGTGGCGCCGTACACGCGGATGTGCCACCTGCGTGACGTCGCCCTCGTCGAGGGGCCCGAGGCGCCCGACCGCTACCTGCTGCCCTGTGGGGACGGCGTCATCGACTGGACGCAGGTGCTCGGCGTGCTCCTCGACGCGAACCCCGGCCTCCATCTCTCCATCGAGCCGGCAGGTCCCCACCAGCCGGCGATGCAGGTCTGGCACGACGACCCGCGCTGGCGGGCCGCCCACCCCGACCTGGATCCCCTCGAGCTTGGCGCGGTCCTCGACTGCGTCGGTGCCTACGAGCACCACGTCCGCTCATTCGATCGTCCCGACGCAGCGCTGCTGCGGGCGGGCGGGCTGTTCACGCGGGAGGAATTCCTCCGCCGAAGTGCCGGGCACCTCCGCAGCGTCGCCGCTGCCGGAGCACACACCCAACCGACGAAGGAGTACATCTGATGAGCACGACCGCGAACGCGACCCGGGCGGACCTCGCCGGCCTGAAGAGCGCCGTCGAGTGCCCCGTGATCCTGCCGGGCGAGCGGCACTACGACCTGGAGCGTCACGTCTGGAACGCCGACATCGACCGCAACCCGGCGGCGATCGTGTCCTGCCGGACCGCACAGGACGTGTCGCGCGCCCTGACGTGGTCCCTGGCGAACGGCTACGAGGTCACCGTCCGGGGCGGCGGCCACAACCTCGCCGGCACCGCCGTCATCGACGGTGCCGTGCTGCTCGACACCGGCCCGATGAAGGAGGTCTCCTTCGACCACGTGGCGGGCACCGTCACCGCCGGCGCCGGCTGCCGGCTCGGCGACCTCGACCGGGCCTGCGCCGAGCACGGCGTGGTCGTCCCGGCAGGGACCGTCTCGCACACCGGCGTCGCGGGGCTCACGCTCGGCGGTGGCACGGGTTACCTGTCGCGGATGTACGGCCTGACCACCGACCACGTCGTCGAGGTGGAGTTCGTCGTCGCCGACGGCCGGATCCTCACGGTCAACGAGAACGAGCACCCCGAGCTGTTCTGGGCGGTGCGCGGCGCGGGCCACAACTACGGCATCGCCACGAAGTTCACCTTCCGCTACACCCCCTTCACGCTGAAGGCCAACGTGCGCCAGGCGTTCTACGTCGGCGAGGACCGCAAGCGCGTCCTGCAGCACTTCCGTGACTGGAGCTACGACGCCGAGGACAACGTCGTCACCTACGCCCGCACGGTCGAGGTCCCGGACTTCTGGACCGTCGTGCCCGCGAAGTACCGGGGCAGCCAGGTGGTCTCGGTCGCGACCATCCACTGGGGCGACGCGGAGGAGGGCCGCCGGCTCACCGACGGCATGATCGGCGCCGGTTCGCCGGTCTGGCAGACCGAGTATCAGGTGCCGCACGTCGAGTTGCAGCGCGCCTGCGACGACGACTTCCGCTACGGCGTGCGCCGGTACTGGAAGAACAGCATGCTCAGCGAGTTCCCCGACGAGGCCATCGACACCGTCCTCAAGTGGTCGGACGCCTACCCGGGCCGGCCGCTGCAGGCCCGCTCGACGATCGCGCCGCACTTCGCCTGCCCCTACCAGCTCTACCCCCGCGGCGGGCAGGCGGCGCGGGTCGACCCCATGGCCACCTCGACCAGCGACCGCACGTCGGCCAAGTTCATGGCGAGCGCCGGCGCGGAGTGGGAGTTCCCGTCCGAGGCCCCGGAGCTGATGGACTGGGTGTCGGGCTTCGACGCCGAGATGGACCCGTACAAGAACGGGACCTACATCAACTTCACCAGCGTGGCCGGCGACGAGAGTGCGGCGCGCTACGCGTACGGCGACAAGTACGACCGGTTGGTCGCCGTGAAGCGGGAGTACGACCCGCACAACGTGTTCCGGCGCGGTCTCGTGGACCTGTCCGGTGAGGGCGAGGACGTCCTCGATGACGAGTGACCTCGGCTTCCGGATCGGGACGGACAGCTCGAAGTTCCCGGCGCCCGCGGGCACCGATGCGCGCTGGCTGCTGGAGAAGGCGGCGAAGACCGGGCTGGAAGGCGTGTTCTTCCGGTCGGCCCTCGAGCTCAGCCCGACGCTGGACGTCGGCGAGCTCCGCGCGCTGCGGGAGCAGGCTGACGACCTCGGCCTGTACCTCGAGGTCGGGGCCGCGAAGATCAACCCCTTCGCGGCCCCGGAGGCGCCGGAGATCCGGGCCCTCGGCGACGGCGACTACCTGGCCGGCATCGAGCGGATCGTGGCGGCCTGCGCGGCCGCCGGGATCCACGAGATCTGGGCCGCGACGGCGAACTACAAGTTCGACCTCTCCGGCCGGCTCGCCTGCGACCGCTACCGCACGGACGTCACCTGGGACGACCAGCTGCGGGCCACCGCCAAGGTGATGGCCCAGATCGCCCCGGTGCTGCGGGAGCACGGGTCGCACCTCAACATCGAGACGCACGAGGAGATCACCACCTTCGAGCTGGTCCGCCTGGTCGAGGAGGGCGGTCCGGACGCCTTCGGGATCACCTTCGACACGGCCAACGTGCTGATCCGCGGGGAGGACCCGGTGGCGGCGGCGCGCCGGGTGGCGCCGTACACCCGGCAGACGCATGTGCGCGACGGTGCGCTGTTCTTCACCGACCAGGGCCTGTGCCGGGTGCTGGCACCGTGCGGACAAGGCGTCATCGACTGGCCGGCACTGATGACCGCGCTGCTCGACGCGCCCCGCAAGGCACTGTCGATCGAGGGCATCATGGGACGACGCTTCCAGCTGCCGATCCCGATCCATGACCCGCTGTGGCACGCCGGGCAGCCGGACATGACGACCGTCGAGCTCGCCGAGCTGGTGCGGCTGGCCCGCGGCTACGAGGACGCCGTCGCCCGCGGTGAGCGGCGCTCGCTCAGCTCGCTGGCCGAGCCGGCGGACGACGAGGAGCGTGAGCGGTTCGTGCTCGACAGCGTCGCCCACCTGCGCGCTGTGGCCGGACAGATCGGCACCAGGATCGGGGCAGGGCAGGTGTGAGGGCGCCGGCGCCGTCACTCCTGCGCGGCGAGGATCGAGTCCTCGAGCCGCTGCAGGAGCGCGGCGAGCTGGTCGGCGTCGTCGGCATCGATGCCGGCCAGCAGCCGGTGCTCGTTGGCCAGGTGCGTCGCGATCGCCTGGTCGATGAGCGCGAGGCCCTCCGGCGTCAGCTGCGAGTGGACGACCCGGCGGTCCTCGGTGTCGCGGACCCGGGTGATCAGGCCGGCCTGCTCGAGCTTGTCGAGCCGGAAGGTGATGCCGGCCGAGGACAGCAGCGACTCGGCGGCCAGCTCCGTGCCGGACATCCGGTAGGGCTCGCCGGCGCGGCGCAGGGCGGCGAGCACGTCGAAGGACGCCGGGTTGAGGCCGTAGTCGTCGAACGACTTCGCGATGACCGCCTGGTAGCGCAGGTAGATGCGGTGCACGCGCCCGAAGAGGGCGATCGGCGACGGGTCGAGGTCGGGGCGCTGCTCGCGCCACTGCTGCACGAACCGGTCGACGTCGGAGAGCACGCCGGTCGTCGCCGTCGCCTCAGCGTCCTGGGGAGCCATGACGCGGATGCTAGCCACGATCGACCGACTTCTTCCAGGCAACATGCTTGACAGTAAGTAAGTAAGCACTTAAAGATTAAGTCCTAAGGAAAAGAGGAGTCATGAACCAGCCCGTCGTACGACTGCACTCGCTGCGGTCCGTCCAGCTCGGTGTCCCGGACGTGACCGCCTGCAGCGACTTCTACTCCGAGGTGTGGGGCCTGTCGGTCGTCGAGAGGGACGCCGACGACACGTGGCTGCGCGGCTCCGGCCCGGACCACCACGTCCTCCAGCTCAGCCGGTCCGAGCGCAACGCGCTGGGCCGGATCAGCTTCGCGGTGCGGACGCCCGCCGAGGTCGACGAGGCCGCCCGCCGGCTCGTCGGCCAGGGCGTGCCGCTGCTGCGCGAGCCCGGTCCGCTCGACGACGCCGGAGCCGGCTACGGCCTGGTCCTCGTCGACCCCGAGGGCCGCCGGATCGAGCTCAGCTGCGACGTCCACTCGGTGACGCCCCGCAGCCGCGACCTGCCGGTCCCGATCGGCGTGACGCACGTCGTGCTCAACACCGTCGACATCGACCGCGCCGTCACCTTCTACACGCAGGTCCTCGGGATGCGGGTCTCCGACTGGTCGGAGCACCAGATGGCGTTCCTGCGCTGCAACACCGACCACCACAGCATCGCGTTCAACCAGGCCGCGTGGACCTCGGTCAACCACGTCGCCTACGAGATGGCGTCGATGGACCACTTCATGCGCGGGATCGGCTCGCTCAAGCACCACGGCATCACTCCGCTGTGGGGGCCGGGGCGCCACGGCCCCGGCAACAACACCTTCTCCTACTTCGCCGATCCGGCGGGGCTGGTGTGCGAGTACACCTCGGACGTCGCGCAGGTCGTCGAGGACCAGTGGCTGTGCCGGGTGTGGCGCCGGGTCCCGGAGCTCTCCGACCTGTGGGGGACCGCGGGTCCTCCGTCGACCGACGTGCGCACGCACATGGCCGGCGTCGAGGACCGCGGAGCGCTGGCGGATCCGGTGGTGGCGTCATGAGGGCCGCGCCGGACACCCCGGTCCGGGCAGTCGTCATCGGAGGCGGTGCGATCGGCGCGAGCGTGATCGCCGCCCTGCTGCGCGGTGACGTGCCCGACGTCGTCCCCGTCGCGGTCGTCGACCCCCAGCCCGTGGGCGACCTGGGGGTGCCCCAGATGCGGCTCGAGGCCGCGCTCGACCAGGCCGACGTGGTCGTCGAGTGCGCGGGCCAGGCGGTCATCGCGCAGAGTGCCGTCGGGATCCTCGAGCGCGGGATCGACCTGCTCATCACCTCGGTGGGCGCATTGGCCGATCCCGAGCTGGCCGGGGCCGTCCGCGCGGCCGGCCCGGGCCGCTTCCTGCTCACCGCGGGGGCGATCGGCGGCCTCGACATCCTCTCCTCGGCGGCCGCCCAGGGTCCGCTGACCCGGGTCGAGGTCACCACGACGAAGCTGCCGACCACGCTGGTGCAGCCGTGGATGGACGACCACGACGCCGACCTGCTCCGGGTCGCGACCGAGCCGGTCGAGGTCTTCCGCGGCAACGCCCGCGAGGCGACCCGCCTGTTCCCCCGCTCGCTCAACGTCGCCGCCACGCTGGGCTGGGTGGTCGGTGACTTCGACCTGGTCGACGTCCGCCTGGTCGCGGACCCCGCAGCCGAGCTGACGTGCCACCGGGTGGTGGCCGAGGGTGCGGCCGGCCGCTACTCGTTCGAGATCGAGAACCTGCCCTCGCCGCAGAACCCTCGCACCAGTGGCGTCGTCCCGCACGCGGTGCTCCGCTCCCTGGCCGCCCTCGTCGGCCGCCCCAGCGGGGTGGTCTAGGTGCTGGCCTTCCGAGAGGCGGGCACGGGCGCGCCGACGCTGCTGCTGCACGGCATCGGGTCCTCCTCGCGCGCGTTCGGCCACCAGCTCTCCGCGCTCGCGGACGAGCTGCGGATGGTGGCCTGGGACGCCCCCGGGTACGCCGCGTCCGCCGACCCCGACACGACCCTCGACCTCGACGGGTACGTCGACCAGGTCGCCGCCCTCGCGCGGGACCGGTTCGGTGACGACCCCGTCCACCTCGTCGGCGTCTCCTGGGGCGGCGTCCTCGCCCTGCGCACGGCTGCGGTCCGGCCGGGCCTGGTCCGCAGCCTCACCGTCATCGGGGCCAGCCTCGGCTCCGGCGCCGACCCGGACCGGGCCGCCCAGATGCGCGGGCGGTCCGGTGAGCTGACCCGGCTCGGCGCCGCCGGCTTCGCCCGGCAGCGCGGCCCCCGGCTGCTGGCCCCCGACGCCGACCCCGCGCTCGTCGAGCACGTCGTCGCGACGATGGCGGCCGCCGTACGTCCTCCGGGCTATGCCTGCGCCGCCGAGGTCATGGCCGCCACCGACCTCTCCGGCGACCTGGGCCGGGTCACCGTGCCCACGCTGGTGATGGCCGGCGCCGAGGACCGGGTCACCGGGCCGGACCGCGCCCGCGAGATCGCCGCGTTGCTCCCCGGCTCCGCGCTGGTGCTCGTCCCGGGCGCCGGCCACCTCGCCAACCAGGAGCGTCCCGCCCTGGTCAACGCCTGGTTGCGCGGCTTCACCCGCGCAGCCGACCTCCTGGCCGCGGCCCAGCCCGTGACCGACCTCCACGAAAGGAAGATCCCATGACCCTGCAGTACGACACCGCCGAGGACCTCGCCGAGTTCACCGACTCCCTCATCCTGACCCGGGCGACGCGCCACGAGGACTGGGACACCCTCGGCTTCCAGGCCAAGGCCGGCGACCAGTTCAAGCGCGCCCAGATCCGCTACGTCGGCTCCGGCGCGACCGGCAACCACGAGAACGACCGCCGCACGATCGCGTCCCGCGGCTTCACCTTCTCCAACATGCTGCTGCCCCCGGGGGCCGAGGGCCCCGAGCACACCCACCACGACGCCGAGGAGGCCTTCTTCGTCCTCGAGGGCGAGGTCGAGGTCGGCATCCACCGCGACGGCCAGGTCGTCAAGCGCACCCTCGGCTACCGCGACATGATCGTCGTCCCCGCAGGCGTCCCGCGCAGCCTGAAGAACAACGGCGACACCGACGCGCTCTTCTGCGTGGTCATCGGCGCCCAGAAGCCGCAGGTCCCGACGTACCCCGAGACGTCGGCCATGCACGGCGTCACCCGGGACTGAACCCCGTGGACCTGGGGCTGCGCGAGCGCACCTACCTCGTCACCGGGGGCAGCTCGGGCGTCGGGCTCGCCACCGTCGGGCTGCTGCTCGCCGAGGGGGCGCGCGTCGTCACTTGCGGGCGCCGGGCCGACGCGCTCGACGCGACGGCCGCGGCGCTCGGGGCGCCGGACACGCTGCTCACGAGGGTCTGCGACGTCCGCGACGCCGCCGCCGTCGCGGCACTCGTCGACGACGCGACCCGGGCCTTCGGCGGCATCGACGGCGTGGTCAACAACGCCGGCCAGTCCCGCATGGCGGGTCTCGCCGACGTCGGCGCGGCCGACTTCCTGGACGAGCTCGACCTCAAGCTCAGCAGCGTGCTCCACGTCCTCGGCGCGGCGCTGCCCTGGCTCGAGAAGTCACCCGTCGCGTCCGTCGTCAACGTCAACGCGGTCCTGGCCAAGCAGCCCGAGCCGCGGCTGGTCACCACGTCCGCCGCCCGCGCCGGCCTGCTCAACCTGACCAAGTCCATGTCGCTGGAGTACGCCGCCCGCGGCGTCCGGGTGAACTCGGTCTGCCTGGGCCTGGTCGACACCGGCCAGTGGCGCCGCCGCTACGACGGCTCCGGCGACACCCGCGACTACGCGACCTGGGAGCGGGAGATCGCCGCCGACCGCGGTATCGCTCTCGGCCGCTTCGGCCGGGCCGAGGAGGTCGCGTCGGCGATCGCCTTCCTGCTGTCCCCGCGGTCGTCGTACGTCACGGGCGCGGCTCTCGACGTCTGCGGCGGCGTGTCCCGCGGCCTGTTCTGACCCATCCACCCCTTCCGAGGAGCACCCATGACCAGCCCGGCACAGGATCGCACCGGAGGCGACCTGCTCGTCGACCTGCTGCGCCGCTACGACGTCGACACCGTCTTCGGCATCGTCAGCGTCCACAACCTGCCCCTGGTCGAGGCCGTGGCCCGCGACCTGCGCTTCGTGCCTGTCCGGCACGAGGCGACCGCGGTCAACGCGGCCGACGGCTACGCGCGGGCCCGCGGAGGGCTCGGCTGCGCGCTGACGAGCACGGGAACCGGCGCGGGCAACGCCGCCGGGTCGCTCGTCGAGTCGCTGAGCGCCGGCACCTCGGTGCTGCACGTGACGGGCCAGGTGGACACGCCCCACCTCGGCTCGGGGCGCGGCTTCATCCACGAGACCAAGGACCAGTTGGGCATGCTGGCCGCGGTCTCGAAGCACGCGGTGACGGTGCCCGACGTCGCCTCGGCCGGTGCGCTGCTGCAGGAGGCGGCCGAGCAGGCGCTCGCGCTCCCCGGTGGCCCGGCGAGCGTGGAGTGGCCGATCGACCTGCAGTACGCCGTCCCGGCAGCGCTCCCCGAGCCCGTCGCGCCCGTCGCCCCCACCGCGCCGGACCCGGTGAAGGTCGCCGAGGTGGTCAGCCTGCTCCGCGGCAGCGAGCGGCCGGCGATCTGGGCCGGCGGGGGAGTGGCCCGGGCCGGCGCCTCCCTGCGGCGGCTCGTGGAGCTGACGGGAGCGGCGCTGTTCACCAGCAACTCGGGGCGCGGCGCGGTGCCCGAGGACCACGAGCTGTGCGTCGGCAACTACGCCACGACCCCCGGCGGGCGCAGCCTGCTCGAGGACGCCGACCTGCTGCTCAGCATCGGCACCCACTTCCGGTCCAACGAGACCGCGGACTACGGTCTCGTGGTCCCCGCCACGCACGTGCAGGTCGACCTCGATCCGGCCGCGGTCGGCCGGGTCTACCCGGTGGCCGTCGGCGTCGTCGCCGACGCCACCGCCTTCCTCGACGCCGTCGTCGACGCCCTCGTCGCGGCCGGCGTCGCGCCGCGCCCGGCCTGGGCGGAGCGGGTGCGTGTCACCCGTGCCGCGGTCCGCGAGACGCAGCGCGCCGGCCTGGGTGAGCACGCCGCGTTCGCGGACGCCCTGCGCAAGGTGCTGCCGCGCGAGGCGGTCGTCGCCCGCGACGTCACCATCGCCTCGAGCTCGTGG
Organism: Pimelobacter simplex; assembly: GCA_016803235.1. Classification (GTDB taxonomy): domain Bacteria; phylum Actinomycetota; class Actinomycetes; order Propionibacteriales; family Nocardioidaceae; genus Nocardioides; species Nocardioides simplex_A. Next base: position 43,133 of record JADCLI010000024.1, on the reverse strand, counting down.
GGCAACCGCCTGCTCGAGATGCACGACCCCCGGAGCAACGTCTTCCCCCGAGGCGGCGGCATCGGCCAGGGCCTCGGCATGGCCATCGGAGCGGCGCTCGCCCGCCCCGGGCTGCCGACCGTCGGCATCGTCGGCGACGGCGGACTGGCCGTCCACCTCGGCGAGCTGACCACGCTCGCGCAGGAGGCGCCGTGGCTGGTGCTCGTGGTGTTCAACGACGGCGGCTACGGCGTGCTGCGCAACATGCAGGAGTCGCTGGGCAGCCCGCGCTCCGGCGTCGACCTGCTCACTCCCGACTACGCGACCCTGTGCCGCTCGATGGGTCTGGCCCACCTGCGGATCGCGGAGCCCGGTGCGGTCGCCGCCACCTTCGAGCAGGCCGTCGCGATCGGTGGCCCCGTCGTCGTCGAGGTCGACCTGGCGTCGTACCCGGCGATGCCGCGGCCCTTCACCCCGCCCGTCCACGTACCGGGAGCAGCGTCATGAGCGACCGTCTCGCCCCCGAGGGGCGGATCCTCCTCGCCGGCGAGTGGGTCGAGGGAGCAGGCGACGAGATCGTCGCGACCGACCCGGCCGACGGCAGCACCGTCGCGACGCTGGCCGGCGCCGTACCGGCCGACGTCGACGTGGCCGTACGGCGCGGCGAGGCTGCCCGCTCGGCCACCGCATGGCGCACGATGCTGCCGCACCAACGTGCCCGGTACCTCGCCCGGACCGCGGACCTGGTCGAGGCGCGCAGCGAGGAGCTCGCCCTTCTCCAGAGTCGTGACAACGGCAAGCCCCTCGCCGAGACCCGTGCACTGGTGGCCAGCGCCGCGGGGACCTTCCGCTACGTCGCTGCGCTGCTCGAGACCCGGGAGGGGGCGATCCCGCCGTCGCGGGGTGACTACCTGAGCTTCTCGGTGCACGAGCCGATCGGCGCGGTCGGCGCGATCACCCCCTGGAACAGCCCGATCGCCTCGGACGCCCAGAAGGTCGCCCCCGCGCTGGCCGCGGGGAACGCCGTCGTCCTCAAGCCCGCGGCCTGGACGCCGCTGCTCGCGCTCGAGCTCGGCGCCCTGCTGCTCGAGGCCGGTGTCCCCGAGGGCCTGGTCAGCGTGCTGCCCGGCCCCGGCCGGACGGTCGGCCAGGCGATCGTCGAGCACCCCGGCATCGGCCACCTGTCCTTCACCGGCGGGACCGACACGGGGCGTGAGCTGGCCGCCACGGCCGCCCGACTGCTCAAGACGACCTCGCTCGAGCTGGGTGGGAAGTCGCCGACGATCGTGCTCCCCGACGCCGACCTCGACGTCGCGGTCAACGGCATCCTCTACGGCATCTTCAGCTCCCAGGGGCAGTCGTGCATCGCCGGCTCGCGTCTGTTCGTCCACGACAGCGTGTACGACGAGGTGGTGGCCCGCATCGCAGAGCGCGCCGACGCGCTGCGGGTCGGGCACCCCCGGTCGGAGGGCACCCAGCTCGGGCCGCTCATCACGCACTCGCACCGCGCCTCCGTCGAGCGCTTCATCGCCGACGGCCTCGCTGCAGGCGGCACCCTGCGCGCCGGCGGGGCACGGCCCTCCGACCCCGCGCTGGCGGCCGGCAGCTACCTGCGCCCGACCGTGATCGACGGGCTCCCCGCCGACGCCCCGATCGTGCGGGAGGAGATCTTCGGACCCGTGCTCGTGGCGCTGCGCTGGCGCGACGAGGACGAGCTGGTCGCGGCCGCCAATGACACGACCTACGGGCTGGCGTGCGGGATCTGGACCCGCGACTTCGCGCGTGCCTGGCGCATCGCCAGGGCGATCGACGCCGGGACGGTCTGGGTCAACACCTACAAGCAGCTGTCGATCGCCACGCCGTTCGGCGGCGTCAAGGACAGCGGATCCACCCGTGAGAAGGGCCTGGACGCGATCCGCGCGTACCAGCGGCAGAAGAGCATCTATCTGGGGACGTCCGGGCCGATCGCCTGGGCGGACTGACGAGTTCTACGGAAGGGCAGGGCAGCGACATGAGCATGCACGTCGGCATCGTCGGAGGCGGGATCGGTGGCCTGGCCGCCGCCATCGGGCTCCGCGCGCAGGGGATCGCGGTCACCGTCTTCGAGCAGGCGCCCGAGTTCGGCCGGGTGGGGGCGGACATCAACCTGACTCCCAACGCGGTCCGGGCGCTCGACGGGCTCGGTGGCGGCGTCGGCGCGGCGGTGCGGGACACGGCCGCGCGGCCGACGTACCGGATCAGCCGGACCTGGGACACGGGGGAGGAGACCTCGCGGCTGGAGATGGGCGACGCCGCCGAGCGGAAGTACGACGCCCCGCAGCTCACCATCCACCGCGCCGACCTGCTCTCGGCGCTGGAGCGAGAGCTGCCGTCCGAGGTCATCCGCCTCGGGCACCGGCTCACCTCGCTCGAGCAGGACCCCGAGGGCCCGGTGCGGCTGGGCTTCGACGGCGGTGCGAGCGCCGAGGTCGACGTCGTGGTCGGCGCCGACGGCATCCACTCCAGCGTGCGGTCGGCCCTGTTCGGCAAGGAGAGCCCGGAGTTCACCGGCGTCGTGGCCTTCCGCGCAGTGGTGCCCTCCGACCGGCTCGACGTCCCCAACCTCGACGCGTTCACCAAGTGGTGGGGGCCGGACCCGGAGACCCAGATCGTCACGTTCCCCCTCAACCGCGGGCGGGACACCTTCATCTTCGCCACCACCCCGCAGGAGTCGTGGACCGAGGAGTCCTGGACCACCCCCGGCGACGTGGTCGAGCTGCGTGCGATGTACGAGCGGTTCCACCCCGAGGCGCGGGCGCTCCTCGACGCCTGCGACTCGGTGCTCAAGTCGGCGCTCTACGTCCGCGACCCGCTCCCGCAGTGGTCCGTCGGTCGGGCCACCCTGCTGGGCGACGCCGCGCACCCGATGATGCCGTTCATGGCGCAGGGCGCCGCGATGTCCATCGAGGACGCGGTGGTGCTGACCCGGACGATCGCCGGGAGCGGGGGAGACGTCGGCCAGGCGTTGAAGACCTACGAGACCGCCCGCCTGCCGCGGACCAGCCGGATCCAGGTCGGTTCACGCGGCAACACCTGGTTGAAGTCGTCGGCCGACGCCGACTGGGTCTACGCCTACGACGCCTGGCACGTGGACCCGGCCTGACGGGCCGGCCGGCCGATCAGGACACCGGTGCCGTGCCCAGGGTGACCGTCGCGGACTCGGTCGCGCCGGCCGCCGTGGTCCAGGTGACGGTGACCCGGTCGCCGGCGTCATGGGCGCTGATCGCGGCGCGCAGCTCGTCGGTCGAGGTGACGGCGGTGCCGTCGACCCGGGTGATCGTGTCGCCCGCCCGGATCCCGGCGGAGGCGGCGGCGCTGTCCTCGGTGACGTCGGCGACGCGAGGAGCGGAGGACGAGGAGGCGAGAGCGACGCCGAGGTAGCCGTCGTACCCGAGCTCGACGCCGTCGCTGGTGTCGCCTGCCTCGACCTGGGCGACGACCTGCCTCACGGTGGCGATGGGGATCGCGTACCCGGTGACGTCGCGGGTGCCCCTGGACGCAGCGACGTTCATGCCGACCACCTCGCCGTCCGCGTCGAGGACGGCGCCGCCCGAGTCACCGGGGACGACATGGGCGTCCATCCGGATCAGGTCGGTCAGGGCGGTGCCGCCGGCGGAGCCGTCGGTGCTCTCGACGGTGATGTCGTCGTGCAGCGCGGCGACGGTGCCCGGCGAGGCGGTCAGGGCGCCGCCGTCGCCGCCCGCGTCGCCGACGGCCGTGATCTCGTCGCCGACCTCGGCGGGCTCGTCGGAGAGCGCGACCGGAGTCAGGCCGCTCGCGTCCTCCAGCTGCAGCACGGCCACGTCGGTGGCGGCGTTCCCGCCGACGTACCGCGCGGTGTAGGTGTCCCCGGTGCTCACCATGGTGACCTCGATCGCGGTCGCGCCCTCGACGACGTGGTGGTTGGTCACGACCGTGCCGTCCGCGTCGAGGACCAGCCCGGTGCCCGCTCCGGAGCCGGCGGTCAGTGTCGAGGAGATCTGGACGATGCCGACCGACTGCTCGTCGGTCGCGTCGCTCGCGTCCGGCGCCGTGGGCTCGGGGACGTACGACTGCCGGCGGAGGTTCGGCGGGCCCGGCGCCATCGGGGCCGTCGGGGCCTGCGGGGCCTCGGTCGACGTGGCGCCCGGCGCGGGCACGGGGTCGTCCTCCAGCAGGCGGGCGGCGACGGCGGCGCTGCCGGCGCCGGTGGCGACGAGCAGCAGGGCCGCGGTGCCGAGGGCGAAGGGGTGGCGGGTCATGCCCCCGATGCTGCGGACGATCCCTGTGCGGCGGCTGTGGCCCCGCCCAGGACTGGGTGTCAGTCAGCCCCGGCCGGCGGCCAGCATCTCCTCGCGGGTCGCGACCTTCACCCGGGCCCGGCCCTCGGCCTCGCCCAAGGCGACCTCGTGCGCGTCGAGCCGCTCCCACGAGGTGTGGGTGACGACGTCGACACCGCGCTCGGCGAGGTAGGCGTCGACGTCCTCGGTACGACGCGCGGTCGCCGTCTGCCGCGTCTCGGCGAGCAGGTGGCCGACCGTCTCGGCCGCGTCGCTCTTCGTGTGGCCGATCAGGCCGACCGGGCCGCGCTTGATCCAGCCGGTCACGTAGGTGCCGGGGACGGGAGTGCCGTCGAGGTCGAGGACCCGCCCGCCGTCGTTCGGGATCACGGCGGCGCGGTCGTCGAAGGGCAGTCCGGGCAGCGCCGTGCTGCGGTAGCCGATCGCGCGGTAGACCTGCTGGACGTCCCAGTCGGTGACCTCGCCGGTGCCCTCGACGTTGCCGTCGGCGTGGGGGGAGTGGGTGCGCTCGGTGCGCAGCGTGGTGACGTTGCCGTCGGCGTCGGTGAGGATCTCCGTCGGCGCCTCGGCGAAGTGCAGGTGGATCCGGTGCGGCTTGCCGACGGGGTCGGCGCCGACCCAGCTGGTGAGGGTGTTGAGCACCATCTTCTGCGACTTGTGCTCGGCGATGTGGGCCATGCCGTGCTCGTCCACGTCGAAGCCCTCGGGGTGCACGATCACCTCGACGTTGGGCGAGTGGTTGAGCTCGCGCAGCTCCAGCGGCGAGAACTTCGCGTACGCCGGACCGCGGCGCGCGAACACGTGCACGTCGGTGATCGTCTTCGCCTTCAGGCCGGCATGGACGTGGGGCGGGATGTCGGTGACCAGCATCTCGTCGCCGGTCTTGGCCAGCACCCGGGCGACGTCGAGCGCGACGTTGCCGACGCCGAGGACGGCGACGCTGGTCGCGTCCAGCGGCCAGGTCTGGGGCACGTCCGGGTGGGCGTCGTACCAGGACACGAAGTCGGCGGCGCCGAACGAGTGCTCCTCGCCGGGGATGCCGAGGTCGCGGTCGGCCATCGCGCCGGTCGAGACGACCACCGCGTCGTAGAACTCGCGCAGGTCCTCGAGCTTCACGTCGACGCCGTACTCCACGTTGCCCAGGAAGCGCACCTCCGGCTTGGCGATCACCCGCTGCAGGGCCTTGATGATCTCCTTGATCCGCGGGTGGTCCGGCGCGACGCCGTAGCGAACCAGGCCGAAGGGCGCGGGGAGCCGCTCGAGGATGTCGACCGACACGTCGGCGTCGGACTTGGTGAGGATGTCGGCGGCGTAGATGCCGGCGGGGCCGCCGCCCACGATCGCTACACGGAGAGTCATGCTGACGATCCTGTACGACCGGCGGCCGCTCACAGAACGAGGTTGTGGTTGGGTGCTCACAAGGTATCTTTGTGACCATGATCGGCCCCCACGTCCCCGACCTGCGAGCGCTGGAGCTGCTCGTCGTCGTCTCCCGGACCGGATCGCTGGGGGCTGCCGCGTCCGAGCTGGGCATCACCCAGCAGGCCGCGTCGTCGCGGGTACGGACCATGGAGGCGCTGGTCGGGGAGCCGCTCGTCGCGCGCAGCAAGCGCGGCTCGGAGCTGACCCCGACGGGCGAGCTGGTGGTGCAGTGGGCCGACCGGGTGCTCGACGCCGCCCAGGAGCTGGACGCCGGCATCGCCGCCCTGCGTGCCGACCGGCGCGGCCACCTCGACATCGCTGCCAGCCTGACCATCGCCGAGCACCTGCTGCCCGGCTGGTTGGTCGGTTTGCGCACCCACCAGGTGCAGCGCGGGCAGCAGCCGACCGAGGTGCGGATGACCGCGACCAACAGTGCGCGGGTGGCCGAGCTGGTGGAGTCGGGGGACGTGGCGCTGGGCTTCGTCGAGGGTCCCGAGGCGCCGTGCGGCCTGCGCCGCCGCCTGGTCGGCACCGACGAGCTGCTCGTCGTCGTGGGCCCGCAGCACCCGTGGTCGCTGCGCTCCCGCCGGCGGGTGAGCGCCGAGACGCTCGCGGCCACGCCGCTCGTCGTCCGCGAGGCGGGATCGGGGACCCGGACCGTGCTGGAGCGTGCGCTCGCCGACCTGCCGCGCGCGACGCCCGTCCTCGAGCTCTCGAGCACGGCGGCCGTCCGGGCCGCCGTCGCCGCGGGAGCCGGTCCGGCCGCGGTCGGCGCCCATGCCGTGCGTGACGACCTCGCCACCGGCCGGCTGGTCCGGATCACCGTCACCGGGCTCGACCTCACCCGCCGCCTGCACGCGGTGTGGAAGGGCGGGCCGCACCCGCCGGAGGGGCCGGCGCGCGAGCTGGTCGCCTGGGCGGCGCGTCGCTGACGTTCAGCCGCTGCCGCGCACCAGGCCCCCGGCGTGGTGCCGGGGGCCTGCTGCGTCGGCGTTCGTGGAGCGGTCAGTCCAGCAGGTGCTCCATGGCCGCCGCGACGAACTCGTTGCGCATCTCGGCCGTCGTGAGGCCCTCGACACCGAAGCCGGTGAAGACGGTGTCCTCGGTGGTGGTGCCGGCACCTTCCTGGAAGGCGGTCTGGCTGCGCTCCCAGTTGTTGGTGACGCGCGACCCCTCCGGCGGGGCGGACGGGGTCCACCCGCCGAGGCCGTCCTCGAACGACGTCGCCGCGCTCACCGTGCCGTCGACGACGACCTGGGTGTCGTCGACGAACACGCCGAGACCCTGGGTGCCCCAGTCGGTGATGTAGGAGATGGACAGCTCGACCTGCTTGCCGGCGTACGCCGTCAGGTCGACGTTCCACTCCTGCCACCCGCCGCTGCTGCCGGTCGCGGCGTGCCAGGTCCCGCTGGTGCCGGTCGGGGAGCAGTCCGCGCCCTGGTAGTGGGCCACGAACGGGTGGATCGCCGTCCAGCCGGCCGCGCACGACTCTCCGGTGCCCTGGGCGGTGTGGCCGTTGGCGTCGGGCAACGTCGTCCAGCTCTCGGTGCCCACCTCGCGGGCCTCGACGACCACGTAGTCCCAGTCCGCCTCGGTGTCGTGCGACATCTGGAACGTCAGGGCACCCGAGGTGGCGCCGGTCAGGTCGACCGTCCGGCTGAGCCGCTTCCAGCCCTGGTCCGCCGTCTGGCTGAACATGTACCACTCACCGGTGTGCGGGTCGAAGGGCGCGCCTCCGGGACGGACCCACTCGATCGGCTCCGAGCTCGCGAACTGCGGGAACTCGTCCTCGGGCAGGAAGCTCGAGGTGGTCAGCAACGACGCGGTGTGGCCCTGGTTGTCCGCGCTGTCGCCACCGTTGAAGGTGCCGGTGAAGCCGTCGAACGCACCGCCGTCGCCCGTGATCGGGAACGGGTTGCCCGTGTCGGGGTCGGTGCCGCCGTCGCTGACGTAGTTGTAGGCGCCCAGCCAGTACTGCAGGAAGTCGTTCTCCAGCGGCAGGCAGGGGTTGGCCCGGACCGTGCACTCCGGCGGCGCCGTCGGCGAGTAGAAGTACGCGGGCCCGGTGCCCTGACCGAACTGGTTGTACTGGCCGGTGACCAGCGCCTTGCCGCCCTCGTTGAGGTAGTCGCGGACCGTGAGCTCGAGGTCCTGGGCCAGCTTGGCGGCCGTGCCGCCGGGCTGCCCGGCGGCGCGGGTGATGATGTCGTCGCCCGACTCCCAGACGATCGCGTCGTAGTGGGAGAGCACGCCGAGGTGGTGCGGTGCGACGCGGCCGTTGACGTCCACGTCGTACACGTCGGAGGTGTGGCCGGCGGCGGTCAGGGCCGCGGCGTAGTCGTCGGCGTACTTCGCGCTGGTGACACCCTGGGCCGGGCTGATGCCGGTGACGTCCTCCGCGGCGAGGATCAGCACGTCACCGCCGATGTCGTCGGCCACCGTGTAGGTGAACGGCTCGCTGCTGACCGGGCCCTTGCCGGGCTTGGACCCGGTGAACCAGACCTCGACCGAGTCGCCCGACGCGGTGCCGGTGACCGTGCCGCGGAACTCGCCGTAGTAGTCGTGGTGGGTGTCGCCGTACCGCTCGCCGCCCGTCCACAGCGACGTCTTGACCGACCTGGCCGGCCCGCCGTTGACGGAGTAGTTCAGGCGCAGGTCCTTGATCGCCTTCTTCGCGGTCACCGCAACGGGCTGGGTGGTGCCGTGGGACACCGCGAAGGGGTCGGAGACCAGGTCGGCCGCGGTGCGCGGCGTGCCGTCGTCCATGACGACCGAGACCGGGTCGTCGGGGTCGTGGGCCGACTTGGCCACCGAGAGGGCGAACGGGATGTTCTTCTCGAACTCGGCCTGGATCAGCTCCTCGTCGTCGGGGAAGTTGAAGCCGGACAGGCAGTCCTCGGCCTCCCACTCGTCGTCGGGGATGGAGTCGGACACGGTCTCGCAGGTGGTCATCTCCGGCGTGAAGCCGAGCGTGCCGTGGGCGACCTGGGCGTGGGTGTCCGTGTCGCCGTTGGTGGTGTACAGCTCCGCGGAGATGTCCGGGTCGTAGCCCGGGACCGCCGGGTTGGCGTCGTCGCCCACCATCGCCTCGTAGATCACGTCGTCGGGCGAGGGGGTGCTCACCTGCCAGCCGATGCCGTAGAGGAGGAGCTCGGCCGCGGAGTGGTAGTTGATGTAGAACTCGAACCCGACGCGGCTCATGAGCGCGTCGAGCGCCTTGGTCTCCGGCTCCGAGCCCGGGCCGGTGCCGCGGTAGGTCTCGCTGGCCGGTTCGTCCGAGGAGCCCTCGTTGTCCCAGCCCCACTTGACCGCGAAGTTGCGGTTGGGGTCGACGCCGTCCCCGGGCGTGATCGTGCCGTCGCCGTTGTTGTCGCGCAGGTTCTTGCGCCACAGGCGGTTGTCCTCGGTGAAGGTGAAGTCGTAGCCGTCGGGGTTGGAGACGGGCAGGAACCACAGCTCGGTGGTGTCGACGAGACTCGTGATCTCGGGGTCGGTGCCGTAGCTGTCGAGGTAGTGGTGCATCAGCCGGCGGACCATCTCGGGGGTGATCCACTCGCGCGCGTGCTGTGCGCCGCCGTACAGGACCGAGGGCCGCTTGCCGTCCTTGAGGACCTTGGCGTTCTTCGTGACCTTGAGCGCGAGGATGTCCTGGCCGTTGACGGTCTTCCCGAGGGTGACCAGCTTGGTGATCGCGGGGTACGCCGCCGCGGTCTGGCGGAGCTCGTCCTCGATGCCACCGTCCTCGCTGTAGGAGCGGTAGGCGTCGTAGCCGGCGAGGTTCTGCAGACGCGCCGCCTCGGAGGCCTTGCGGCCGTTGACCTTCTTCACCGTGACCTCGAGACCGCCCTTGCGCAGCTGCGCGGCCTGGGCTTCGGTGATCACGGCATCGAGGCGCACCTTGCCCTGACCCGCGTCCTCGTGGGTGACGTGGTGGGTGTCGACGCCGACGCCCTCGAGAGCCTCGAGCTCGCCGGGTGAGGCCTCCACGACGTACACCTCGAGGCCTCCGCCGCGGTCGTCCCGGCTGGGGCTGGTGCTCGCCGGTGGGCCTGCGGTCAGCAGTCCGGCGGTCAGGGCGGTGATGGCAAGCGCGGTGGGTAGGTGGCGCACGGTCGACCTCTACTTCGTGTGTGGAAGGGTGATGGTCCGGTGCACACACTCGTTGTGATCTGCGTCACAGTCAAGCCATGGAGCTCGCCTACGCGTGGGCCGGGGTGCGGGCCAGGATCTCGGCGATCGAGTCGTCGCTGCACTCCGCCCAGAAGGTGCCGACGACGTCCTCGAGCTGGGTGAAGGAGTCCGCGACGTAGAGCACGTCCTGGTAGTCGGTGATGTCGTAGACCTGGGTGCCCATCGCGGCGATGTCGAGGGGGCGGATGTTCATGCCGCGGAACGCCTCGATCTCGCCGGGGGAGGAGAGGATGCCGGCGCCGTACGCCTTGAGCTCGCCGGACTCCCACAGCACGCCGAACTCGAGGGTGAACCAGAAGACCTTGCTGACGAACTCCAGCGCCTCGGTCGACTCCACGCGGCGCGAGGCCTGCCCCGCGAGCTCGTAGAGCGCGGTGAAGCGCGGGTTGGCGAGGGTGTTGCCGTGCCCGACGACCTCGTGCAGCACGTCCGGCTCGGGCGTGTAGAGCGGCACCGAGTGGTGGCGGACGTACTGGGTCGACCAGAACGCCTTGTCGGCCAGGGCGCCGTAGAACTCTCGCAGTGGCACCAGGCCCGCGGCCGGCCGGTAGCTGAAGCCGGTGAGCGGCGCCAGCCACTCGCTGACCTCGGCGAGCTGGGGGATCCGGTCGATCGGGAGGCCGAGGGACTCCTTGCCGTCGAGGAACTCGCGGCAGCCGTACGCGCGGTGCTTGGTCACCAGCGCCTCGCTGACCACGCGCCAGACCTCGTGCTCCTCGGCGGTGTACTCCGCGGTCGGGCAGGGCTCGCCGGGACGCCAGCTGCTGGCGAGGGTGGCGAGGGCGTCGCGACGGGCGCGGTACGCCGGGTCGGCGAACCCGGGGTGGTCGGCACCGAGATGGACCTTGAGCGAACCGTCCTCGTCGGCGGTCACGGGCGCGAAGTACTGGCCTTCCTCGAACATGTCTGCAGTCTGTGACGTGGTCCACCCAATTGCGAGTCGCCCTGGACGTCTGGCTGTCCTTGACTGCCGATCGGTGGCAATCTGTCTCGCATGGACGGCGTCGACCGCGGAATCCTGGACATTCTGCGCGCGGACTCCCGGACCTCGATCCGGGAGGTCGCCGAGCGGCTGGGGATCAGCCGGGCCGGTGCCTACGCGCGGGTCAAACGGCTCGTCGAGAGCGGCGTGATCCGGGGCTTCACCATCGACGTCGACCACGCGGCGCTGGGCCTCGGACTGCCGGCGTACATCCACGTCCGGATCAAGCAGAACACGTGGAAGTCGTTCCGGACCAAGGTGTGGGCGATGGAGGAGGCCGCGCACGTCGCGCTGGTCGCCGGCGACTTCGACTGCGTGATCCTGGTGCGCGCCCGCGACGCCGAGCACCTGCGCGAGCTGGTGCTGGAGCGGATCCAGTCGCTGCCCGAGGTGGTCGCGACGCAGACCGTGCTGGTGTTCGAGGAGCACGTCGGGCTGTGACCCGCGGTCCGTCTGCCAGTCTGTCCGCATGGCTGGTCTCGCGTTCGTGTTCGGTGGCTCGGAGGGGATCGGCCTCGCGGTCGCGGAGCGGCTGGTCGCCTCCGGGAGGCGGGTGGTCGTGCTGTCGCGGTCGGCCGCCAAGCTGGACGCGGCGCTGGCCCGGCTGGGACCCGGGGCGCTCGCGCGGGTGGTGGACGTGACCGACACGGCAGCGACCGGTGCCGTGGTCGACGCGCTGGTCGCCGAGGTCGGCGTACCGGACCTGGTGGTGACGACCGCGGGCTACGCCCGCCCCGGCTACCTCGAGGACCTGCCCGCCGAGGACGTGAGCGGCATGGTCGCCACCAACCTGCTCGGCACCATCAACGTGTGCCGTGCGGTGCTCCCGCACCTGCGAGGAGCCGGGACCGGGACGATCGTGACGACCTCCTCGATGGCCGGCCTGGCCGGCGTGTTCGGCTACACCGTCTACAGCGCGACGAAGTTCGGCGTGATCGGGTTCTCCGAGGCGCTGCGCCGAGAGGTCCGCCCCTACGGCCTGCGGGTGCTGGTCCTGTGCCCGCCGAACACCCGCACCCCGGGCTTCGACGAGGAGAACCGTCACAAGCCCGCCGAGGTGCTCGCCGCCGAGGAGAACGTCGCCACCCTCAGCCCGGAGGCGGTGGCCGCCACGCTGGTGCGGGCGCTCCAGCGGCGGCGCGGCTTCCTCGTCGTACCGGGTCGGGACAGCCGGCTCGCCGCCGTCGCGATCCGGCACCTGCCGTTCGTCGTGGACCGGGCGCTGCGCCGCCCTGCAGAGGTCGTCGAGTAGCCCGAGGGCCTGGCCGAGGGCGTGTCGAGACGCGCCCCGGCCGGGTGTCGTCACGTCGCTCAGTCGAGGACGGCCGGCTCCCGCGGAGCCGCGGGGACCTCGGCCAGCAGCTCACGGGAGGCCTCGAACACGTCGACCGTCGTCTCCTCGTCGACGCCGTCGTTCGTGAACCCGACGGCCGTGCTCGCGACGAGCTCCTCGACGGCTGTGCGGACGGCGGTGAGGTCGCCGGCTGCGATCGCGTCGTCGACGGCGGCCAGGTGGTCGGCGAGCGCGGGAGGGGCGTCGTTGTCGTCGATGGCGTCGTGCAGCTGCTGCAGCGGCTCCTCGAGGTCGGCCGGGGTGTTGGCGGGGATCGTGGACCGCTCGGGCTCGTCGGCGACGATCGCGATGACGACCAGGAGCACCACCAGCGCCAGCAGCGCGCCCGCCACGCCGAGGACGTGGGTGGGCAGCCGGCGCGCCGGTCCCGCGTTTCGGGTGCCGCGGGCGGCGGTCGTGGTCGGGCCCGGGGGCGGTGGGGCTGGTGGTGGCGCCGGCGGCATCCGTCGGGTCCGGCGGGCCGACGTCGGCGGCGCCATCTCCTCCGTTGGCAGGTCCGTCGGCAGGTCCGTCGGCACGTCCGTCGCCAGGATGGGCGCCACGACGGCGTCCGGCAGGCTCTCGGTCGCCATCGGTGTGGGAGCGCTGAGCCCGGCGCGCAGGTGCTCGGCGACGGCGGCGGCGGACGGGCGGCGTCGGGGATCGAGGTCGGTCATGGCGACGATGAGCTCGCTCCATGGTGGCGGCAGGTCGGTCGGTACGTCGGGTCGCCGGGCCAGGCGGGCCACCGCCGCCTCGACCGACGTGCCGCCGTACTCGCGACGTCCGGTGATCGCCTCCAGGAGCACCAACCCGAGCGAGTACACGTCGGCAGCCCCGTCGACGGGATCGCCCTGCACCTGCTCGGGTGCGACGTACGCCGCCGTGCCCACCGCATGGCCGGGCCGGGTGTGCGGGACCGCGCTGTCGAGCAGGCGCGCGATCCCGAAGTCGGCGAGCTTGACGTGCTGCTGGTCGCCGCACAGCACGTTGCCGGGCTTGACGTCGCGGTGCACGACGCCGTGCTCGTGGACGTAGGCCAGCGCCTCCGCGACCTGCGCGCCGACCGCCCCGACGCGATCGAGGGGGAGCGGTCCCTCGGCGATGCAGTCGGCGAGCGTGGGACCCTCGACGAGCTCCATGACCAGGAACGGCCGGTCGACCTGGCTCGCCTCGGGCCCGGTCGGCACCTCGACGGCGGCCGGCCGGAGCCCGGCGTCGTACACGGTGACCAGGCCGGTGTGGGACAGCCGGGCGAGGGTGCGGACCTCGTCGACGAAGCGTTCCTGGTCGTGCGCCCCGCCCCCGTCGAACAGCACCTTGACCGCCACCGGACGGCTGAGGCGGACGTCGGTCGCTCGGAAGACCTCGGACATCCCGCCCCGCCCGATGACCTCGTCCAGGCGGTAGCGCCCCGCCAGCAGGGGGACCTCGACGGCATGTCCGGAGTCGCTCGTCTCGCTCACCGCATCCCCCTTCGGCCCGGTGATCCCGAGGTACCCGGGGTGCGGTCGGCGATACCGCTCGGCGCGCACTGGCGCCGACCTCGACACCCCGCGCCGCCTCGCCGCGGCATTGTGCACACCGACCGGTGCCACCGCAGCGAACCATCGGATCAGGGGGTGGATATCCCCAATATTTCGGGGGTTTTCACGCTCAAAGTAAAGAAAATTCCATTGTCGTGACGCCGCGTTCGCGCGGGCGTTTCCTAGACGTCAGCGCTCGGGGGCTGCTCCTTTCTCATCAACCCTCTCTCCTTCCGGAGGCTTTGGCATGCGCCGACTCACTGACCGCCTTTCGGCGGCCCGCCGCGACGACCGCGGCTTCACTCTCATCGAGCTCCTCATCGTCATCATCATCCTCGGCGTGCTCGCCGCGATCGTGGTCTTCTCCGTCCGGGGCATCACGGACAAGGGCGCTACGTCGGCATGCAAGACGTCGAAGGCGACGGTTGCGACCGCCTATGAGGCATTCGTAGCGTCTCAGCCCAACCCGAACACGGCTCCGGCGGCGAGCGTCAAGCTGGTCACGTCGCTCGACCCGGACTGGCTGCATGACGACCTCGACGGAGAGGCAATCGGCAACGTGACGGTGGACAACACCACTACCGTCGCCGACGTCGACGCCGCAACCTGCTGATCCGCGGATGCACTCGTAGGAGGGCCGCCGGCCTGACGTCGGCCCTCCTCGGGCATCGGTCAACAACGACCTGAGAGGCAGACTCGTGTTCCAACACCTTCACCGCATCGGCGACCGCGTCGACGGGCTGCTGTCGGCGCTCTGGGACGCTAAGGGCACCGACCTGATGTTGACCGTCGGTCTCCCGCCGATGATCAGGGTCGACGGAACGCTGATGCCGGTGCCTGGGCAACCCGTACTAACTCACGACGACACTGACGCCCTGCTCTCCGAGGTACTTACCCAGGAGCAGTGCAGCGCCTGGGAATCGAGCCACGAGTACGACTTCTCCTTCTCCTGGCGCCAGCACGCACGTATCCGCGGCAACGCCTTCACCCAGCGCGGGCTGACGGCCGTCGCCCTGCGCATGATCCCGCGCACCGTCCCGACGCCGGACGAGCTGGGCCTGCCGTCCGTGCTCCTCGACCTGGCGATGAGGCACCAGGGCCTGATCCTGATGACCGGGCCGACCGGCTCCGGCAAGTCGACCACCCTCGCGTCGCTCATCGACCTGATCAACACCAACCGTGGCTGCCACATCATCACCGTCGAGGACCCGATCGAGTACGTCCACGACCACAGGATGGCGGCGGTCAACCAGCGCGAGGTCGGCACTGACACCGAGAGCTTCCACAACGCGCTGCGCTCCGTGCTCCGCGAGGACCCCGACGTCCTTCTCGTCGGCGAGATGCGCGACCTGGAGTCCATCCAGTTCGCCCTCACCGTGGCCGAGACCGGTCACCTGGTCTTCGCGACACTGCACACCAATGACACGGCCCAGTCATTGGGCCGCATGATCGACGTCTTCCCGGCCGAGCAGCAGGCCCAGATCCGCGTCCAGCTCGCCGCGGCATTGTCGTGCGTCGTCTACCAGCGGCTCATCCCGCGGATCGGCGGCGGCATGATCGCGGCCTACGAGGTCCTCACTGCCACGCCGGCCGTGCGCAACCTGATCAAGGAGGGCAAGACCCACCAGCTACGCAACTCCCTCGTCACCGGAGCGCAGGACGGCATGGTCACCCTCGAGAAGTCGCTGTCCCACCTGATCCAGCACGGGATCGTCAGCGAGGAGGAGGCGGTCGCCCGCAGCCTCTACCCGAAGGACATCGACGCCCGCCCCCGCTTCGCGGCCGGCGTCGGCCAGTGAGCGAGGCGGTCCGGCGATGAGGATCAAGGGGAAGCACAGCAAGGTCGAGGCGCCGGTCGCGGTCGCGCGGACGGACGAGGACGACGAGCGGCTCGGTCGCATCCTCGTCGCGGCCGGCCGGGTCCAGCCGTACCAGCTGGATGCCGTGCGCGAGCAGGACGGCGCGCTGGTGCACAAGCTGGTCGCCAACGGCGCCATCACGGACGACGCCCTGGCTCGCACGCTCGCCGACCACCACCGGGTCGGCGTGGCCGACTTCCGAGCGCTGACACCCACGGCGGAGGCGCTCGCGCTCCTCACCCGGGACCAAGCAGTCACGCTTGAAGCGCTTCCAATCTCCTTGGAGGACACCGGCGTCGTCGTCGCTGTTCTCGACCCGGCTCCCGAACGGGTCCAGGCGATCGCCGCGGTGCTCGAGAAGCCCGTACGGCCGCTGGTCGCCACCCGTCGCGACCTCGACCGCGGTCTCGCCACGTCCTACCGCGCGACCCACGAGGTCGGCGGCCAGGTCCAGGCGTTCGAGGCCAGGGACGTGCTGCGCCGCGACGCCGAGGGCCTGACCGACGTCAGCGTCAACGAGGAAGCACCGGTCGTCCGGGTCGTCCAGTCGATCATCACCCAGGCACTGCGCGATCGCGCCTCCGACATCCACGTCGAGCCGACGGGGGAGCGGGTGCGGGTGCGCTACCGCATCGACGGCGCGCTGACAGAGGTCCTCGACCTCCCTGCCTCGATCGGCCCCGCCATCGTCAGCCGGGTGAAGATCCTCGGCGGGATGAACATCGTCGAACGGCGTCGCCCCCAGGACGGCCAGATCTCGATGGAGATCGACGGTCGTGAGGTCGACATCCGCGTCTCGACCACGGCGGTCGTCGGCGGCGAGAAGGTCGTCATGCGCGTGCTCGACAAGAGTCGTCCCCTGTTCAAGCTCGAGCAGCTGGGCATGCCGGCCGACACCGCAGCCCGGTACACGCAGCTGATCCACTCGCCGTTCGGCATGGTCATCTGCGCCGGCCCGACCGGAGGTGGCAAGACCACCACGCTGTACGCGTCACTGGGTGAGCTGAACAGTCCCGAGAAGAACCTGATGACGATCGAGGACCCGGTCGAGTACACCTTCGACTCGATCAACCAGATCCAGATCAACGAGCAGGCGGGCATCACCTTCGCCGGTGGCCTCAAGTCGATCCTGCGCCAGGACCCCGACGTGATCCTCGTCGGCGAGATCCGCGACGTCGACACGGCCCGGATCGCGGTGCAGTCGGCGCTCACCGGTCACTTCGTGCTGTCCTCGCTGCACGCGACCGAGGCGGTGTCCGCCCTGTACCGCCTGCTCGACATGGGGATCGAGGCGTTCCTCATCGCCTCCTCGGTCACGGCGGTGGTCGCTCAGCGGCTGGTTCGTCGCAGCTGCACCTCCTGCCTCGAGACCTACCAGCCCTCACCCGAGGAGCTGGCCTTCGTGCAGCAGTTCGGTGGCCAGGAGCCGATCGCCGGCTGGCGGCACGGGACCGGCTGCCACCTCTGTGCGCACACGGGCTACCTGGAGCGGATCGGCGTCTACGAGATGCTCGTCGTGACGGACGAAGTCCGCGAACTCATCGTCGACCGAGCGCCCCACGACCAGATGCGCAAGCTCGCACGCAGCCAGGGGATGCGCACCCTTCAGGAGCAGGCGGTCCGCCTGGTCGCCGACGGCACCACGACGGCTGCCGAAGTCATGCGCTCGATCTACGTCGCGGGGGTCTGAACATGCCGAAGTACGCATTCGCCGGAGTCGACCTCGAGGGCAGGCGGGTGAAGGGTACGGAGAAGGCCGCGAGCAGGGGAGACGCCGAGGTCGCGCTCTATCAGCGCGACTTGCGTGACCTGCGGGTCACCGAGAAGAAGAGCATTCTCAAGTACGAGATCTCCGGCCCGCGGATCAAGAAGGAAGAGGTCATGCACCTCTCCCGGCAGATCGCAGCGTTCCTGCGCGCGGGCCTGCCGATCCTCGACGCCGTCCACTCGATCGGAGCGGAGAGCGAGAACTCTTCGGTCCGCCGGATGATGCACGCGATTGAAGATGGGCTGCGCACGGGGGAGCGCTTCTCGGACACTTTGGAGCGCTACCCAAAGGTGTTCCCGGAGTTCTACCGCGGGATCGTTCGATCGGCGGAGCTCACCGGAGAGCTGGACACGGTGCTGTCCCGTTTGGCGATCTACATGGAGCGCGACCTTGAGGCGCGCCGCAAGATCAAGGCGGCGCTGATGTATCCGACGGCTGTTGCGTCCATGTCGGTCGTCACGGTGCTTGTCCTCGCCATCTACGTGCTGCCGAAGTTCGAGGAGTTCTTCGAGAGCCTGGACGCCGAGCTTCCATTGCCGACTCGCATGCTTCTCAACACGAGCCGTTTCCTCGGAAACTGGTGGTGGGCCATCGTCGCCGGACTCGCTGCTTGGCTGTTGATGTTCCTGATCTCGCAACGCTTCGAGCGCGGCAAGTACGTCTGGCACGCGTTCCTGCTGCGGGTCCCGGTCTTGGGAGAGACCATCCAGTACGCACTGGTCGAGCGCTTCTGCCGGGTGATGGCATCGATGGTCGCCGCAGGCGTCAACCTGCCGGAAGCGATTCGGGTCGCGACGGACGCACTCCGGAATCGAGTGTTCATCAAACGGCTCAACGGAGTCACGGAGCAACTATTGGAGGGCCAGGGGCTCGCCGCACCACTCGCCAGGACCCGACTGTTCCCGGGGACTGCAACCTCGATGATCCGGGTCGGCGAGGACACCGGGTCGATGGACACCCAGCTCGAGGTGACGGCGGAATACTACGAGGACGAACTGGACTACAAGATCAACAAGCTGACCGCCCTGTTCGAGCCCGCCGTCATCATCGTGATGGGCGGAATCGTCGGCTTCGTTGCGGTCGCCCTTGTCTCGGCAATGTACGGCATCTTCAACCAGGTCGAGGTGTGACCTGATGACGGCCGCCCGTGACCACGAACGTGGAGACACGCTCGTCGAGGTGATGGTCGCGGTCGCCATCCTCGGGATCGCGGCGGTCGCCATCATGGCGGGGTTGACCTTGAGCGCGTCGATTTCGGGCAAGGATCGCGGGCAGTCCACGTCGACGACCGACGTACGCAACTTCGCCGAGTACATCGAATCGGAGGTTGCCAGCGGTGCCTTCGTGTCGAGCGGTCTCTACACCTGGCCAGGGAATTCATCGGTCGAGGTCGTCCAGGCCGAGTGCTTGAGCAAAGCGTCCGCCACGACGGCTTCGCCCGTCTGGGGCAGTTGTCCGTCGGACGGCGGCCTTCAAAAGCTCAAGCTGAAGGCGACGGCGAACGGTATGGTCGAGACGCTCACAATCGTCGTCGCCAAGCGGTGCGGGGTGAGCGACACATGCTGACTGCTGCTGGGCAGCGTGCGCGAAACGACGACGGTTTCACACTGCCGGAGCTCATCATCACGATGGCGATCCTGGCCATCATCATGGTGCCGTTGGCGCAGGTCGTCATCTCGTACCTGATCAACGCAGAGAGCGTCCGAGCGCGCCAGACGGAGTCGAAGGACCAGCAGATCGCATCGCACTACTGGTCGTCAGACGTAGCCAGCGTGGGACAGCGCGATCCGTCCACCTTTGCTGCAAGCGATGGCGTGAACACCGGATCCTGTGGCACAGCCCCGTCGGGGGGAACAGCGCAGATCAGCTTGCGATGGACCCGATTCTCATTCACCGCGCCCTCGACAACGGTGGCTCCGACGACCACGACGGTCACCTACTACAGCACTCCATCAACCTCCACGGCTGGCGGCACGCTTGTGCGCAAAGTTTGCGTGAACGGATCGACAGTGACGAGAGAGAACACCATCGCGCGATCCCTGCTGATTGATGGATCGCATCCATTCGAGTGCAAGTCCGGAAGTGGCTCCTTCGCTGCCTGCCCGTCGTTGTCTGGCAGCGGGAACTCAGGTCTTCACTTGAGGTTCTTTGTCAAGGAGCCGTCCGGGGAGGGACAGGAGTACGAGACCGTTCTCCGAGGCCAAAGGAGGCAGATGTCATGACGAGGCTTCGCCGTCGGCGCATGGACGATCAGGGCGTCTCCCTCATCTTCGCTCTCCTGATCGTGGGTGTAGTGGCTGTCGTGGCCACCGTTCTCGTAGGACAGAGCTTCACCAACACGGCAACGACCATCTCCGCGCGTCAGGTTGCATCGACCCAGTACGCCGCGGATGCTGCAGCACGCTACGCCGTCAATCAAGTGCGCCTGTCAGACCTGTCGGCCGGGTTGTGCAGTTCGACGACAGCAGTCACAACCCTGGACCTGCCGGACTTCTATCCCCAGGGTCAGACCGCGGTCGCCCAGAAGGCGCACGTGGACTGCGCTCCGGCCCCCGACAATGGGCAGGTTCCAGGGGGCGGAGGCGGCGTCACCTGCCCGACCACCGGTGCCTGTCCGAATGCAAGTCCCGGAACCGCGCTCCTGACTCTCGACGCCAATCCGAGTCGCGTGGGGATCTATGTCAACGCGCAGGGGCCAAGCCCAACGATCAGGATCCGCGGCGGTGTCTTCTCCAATTCTCGGATCACGGTCAACGCCGGAGAGTTCCGCAACAGTTGGTGCCCTGCCACGGCTGTCGGGGCGACAACTTACGACTGCACTGACACGACCCCCCGGACCTACGTGATCGCGAAGGGAGCGTGCAGTGGGACGATCTCCTTCGCGCAGACCGGCACGACGCGACAGTGCAATTACACCCCTGCGAACGATCCCCGCGGCGCGGATCCGGGTGTCGCTCGAACCGGTTACACCCCGGCCGCGTCCTACGGGACGCCATCGCCGCCGACAGGCTTGGCAATGAGCCAAAGCTGCAGTGCCTCTGCTTGCACCAATGATGCCTCGCCGGCGACCAGTTGTGCATCGGGAGCGAGGTATCAAAAGGTGCTGCCGGGCCTCATCTCAGGAGTGGCCGGCCTCACGTTTCTCAATGGTCTGACCGGCTGCGCGAACGAGATCATCCAGTTCAGCCCTGGCACCTACTACTTCGACCTGCCTGCTCCTTGGACTCCACCGGCGAAAAAGGTGGTCGTCGGAGGAACGTTCGCCGCGGGGTACAACCCCGTCGCCGGAACCGGTCCGAACGGTTGGCCGGGTAGCGGTGGATACGAAGACGCATGCGTGGCTCCTGGTGCAGCCGCCGCATCGACCTCCTCGGGCGTGAAGTTCGTCGTCGGAGGTGGCACACAGTTCAACGTCAACGACTCGTCCGGACGAGGGTCGCACCTGACGATTTGCGCCTCGAACAGTGCGGACGGACCTCCAATCGTGTTGTACGGGCTGAAGACCGCCATCGGTTCGGGGTCAATGGCTGTTTCGGCGTCGGCCCTTTGCGTGCCGAATGGCTTTGGGAGCACTGGATGCTCCCTGCTCAGGACCGCGAACTCTCCAAAGACAACCATCAACATCGTCGGAATGACCTACGCGACGAGAAGCGTACTCAGCATCGTCCTGAACAACGCCTCGACCAAGCTGTTCTATTGGGGGGTCGTGAGCTATGCAATGGAGTTCGACACCACCGGTAGTCCCGATCTGAGTGCGAACTTGATTGATGTACAGGACGCCTGGCCATCGCCCTACGCTCCCACGAACCGGTTCTTCCTCAACACCTTCGTGTGTCCGGTCTCGGCTGCCAACTGCCCTGCGAGCGGCGCGGAGCCGAATGTCCGAGCCGTTGTGCAGGTCGATGCGGATCTCAACGGTGATCCTCTGCCCGACGGAAACATCTTGGTCCTCAGTTGGAGCGTGAACCGCTGAACGGTGTGACGAACGGTGTGGCCTGCGGCTTCGTCCTTGTCCTCGGGCTCGCCATCGGGTCGTTCCTCAACGTCGTGGCGCACCGGGTGCCGGCGGGGGAGTCGGTGGTGAGCCCGCCCTCGGCGTGCCCGAGGTGCGGCCATGAGATCCGCAACCGGCACAACGTCCCGGTGCTGGGCTGGCTGGTGCTGCGGGGGAGGTGCTTCGACTGTGCGGAGCCGATCAGCGCGCGGTACCCGCTGGTCGAGGCGGGCACCGGACTGATGTTCGCGCTGGTCGCGCTGAGGTTCGGGGGCGAGACGGAGGGCTGGCGGCTGTTGCCGGCGTACCTCACCTTCGCGGCCGTGTCGGTCGCGCTGGCGCTCATCGACCTCGACGTGCACCGGTTGCCGGACGTGATCGTGCTGCCGTCGTACCCGGTGCTGGCGCTGCTCCTCGCCATCGGCGGCGACGGCGACGCGCTGGTGCGGGCGGCGCTCGGGGCGGTGGGCCTCGGGGCGTTCTTCTTCGTGGTCTGGTACGTCGCGCCCGGGGGGATGGGGTTCGGGGACGTGAAGCTGTCCGGCCTGGTGGGCGCGATGACGGCGTACCTGACGTGGGGGACCCTGCTCGTGGGTGCCTTCCTCGGCTTCGTGCTCGGTGCGGTGGCCGGGGTGCTGCTCATGGCGGGCGGGAAGGCGGGGCGCAAGACGGCGGTGCCGTTCGGGCCGTTCATGGTGCTGGGGGCGTGGAGCGCGATCCTGGGCGCCGGGTACCTCGGTGACTTCTACCTGGAGTCGCTGGGGTTCTGAGGGCCCGAGGTTCCTGAGAGGGTTGGGTCACCCCTCGGCGGGACCGTCGAGCAGGGCGCGGACGGTGTCGTGGGCGCCGCAGGCGGCCAGGGTGTCGAGGAGGGCCGCGCGGACGGCGGGATAGGGGACGCGCTCGTGGGCGTCCACGAGGTCGGGCACCCAGCGTGGGTCCGGCGCGGCCCGCAGGATGGTGAGCGCGAGGTGGATCGTGTTGACGTCGTCCGAGGTCCGCAGCCGCCCCGCGGCGATCTCGGCGGCGCGCGGGTCACCCAGCCGGGAGAGCCAGTCGAAGGCGCCGGCCGCCGCGAGGCGGTCGAGGGCGTCGGGGGTGCCGATCGTCGCGAGGGCGTGCAGCCGCTCGTCGTCCCTCCACGAGCGGAGATCGAGCCCAGCCAGGAACGCGACGACCTCGGGACCGCCGATGCGGGCCAGGGCCTTCAGGACGCTACGCAGCGCGGCTCCCTCACCCGCGGCCTCCATCAGCACCGGTGCTGCCTCGGGCGAGCGGATGCGGCCGAGGTCGATCGGGGCCCGGGAGTCGCCGGCCCGGGCCGCGGACACCAGCTCCCGGGTCGTGGCCTCGTCGGCGTCGATCCCGAGCTCGTCCTCGACGGCGTCACGGAGGAAGGCGCGGAAGGACGACCAGCGGCGCGCTCCGTCCGGGTACACGTCCCACAGCTCCCACTCCTCGTCCGGCCCCGGGGAGCCGACGGGGACGAGCAGGGAGCAATCGGCGTCGAACCCCCGGGCGACGAGCAGGGCGTCGCGTACGGGCCGGTGGTCGCGCACCTCGCCGTACTCGTGGGGCTCGGTCGGGTCCGGGGCGCCTCGGGACTCGTCGATCTCGTCCTGTCGGCGCACCCATCCGTCAACGGCCGCCGGCTCTGCCTCGCGGTACCACCGGACCTCCGCCGCAGGGAGGAAGCCCAGTGCGCCGACGCGCGAATTCGTGGTGACCGGGCCCGCCGTGTCGCCGTACGCGCCGTCGGAGAGGAGCAGGAACGCCCGGTACGACGGCGGGAAGCGTGTCCCGAGGCGCCGCTCGGCTGCGTCGACGTCGGCGGCGGTGGCGGGGGCCCGCAACAGGCTGCCGGACCGCGCCGCCTCCTCGGTGAGGACCTCCCGGTCGTCGAGCGCGGCCAGCTGCGTGTCGCTCCACTGCTGCAACAAGGTGGCCAGGTCGTCCGCCGCGACGCGGTGCTCCATGGCGAGAAGTATCGGTCAGGCCGTGGAAGAGCGTCCGCGGATCCGGCGTTCGGATCGTCCGTGAGGCGCTCGGCTCGGTGTCACCGGTCCCTGTCCAGGTCCTCCAGCAGGTGTCGAGCGGCGTACCAGTAGGGCCCGTCGAGGAGGTCCGGTGCCCAGCGGCGTACGACGTCGTGGGCGCCGCAGGCAGCGAGAGCGCCGAGCAGGCTCACCCGGGTGCCGGCGTAGGAGACGCGCTCGTGGGCGTCGGCCAGGACGGGAACCCAGCCTGGGTCGGGATGGGTCCGCAGGACGCTCGCCGCCGTGGTGATCGTGCTGGGGTCGTTGGTGCTCCGCAGCTGTTCGGCGGCGATCCCGGGTGCGCGGGGGTCGCCCACCCGCGCGAGCTCGTAGAAGGCGCCCGTCGCGACGAGGTGTTCCAGCGCGTCACGGCTGCCGATCGTGGCCAGCGCGTGGAGTCGCTCGCGGTCCAGCCAGGGCTCGACCTCCAGCTCGGCCAGGAAGGCGACGACCTCCGGGCCGCCGATGCGGGCGAGGGCCTGCAGGACGCTCGACACCGCGACGCCTTGGCGCGCCGCCTCCATGAGGACGGGCGCGGCCTCGGGGGAGCGGATCCTGCCCAGGTCGATCGGGGCCCGGTTGTCGCGAGCCTGCGTCGCCGCCAGCAGCCGGCGGGCCGTCGCCTCGTCGGCGTCGATGCCGAACTTCTCCTCGACGGCGTCGTGCACGAACGCGTGGAAGGAGGACCAGCGGCTGGCGCCCTCCTTGTAGTGGTCCCAGACCTCCCACTCCTCGTCCGGCCCCGGCTCGCCCACGGTGACGAGCAGGGAGCAGTTGGCGTCGAAGCCACGGGCGATGAGGAGCGCGTCGCGGATCGGCCGGTGGTCCCGGACCTCGTCGTACTCGGTCGGGGGCGTGAGGTCGGGACCGCCGTTCGCCTCGTCGATCTCCTCCTGGGTGCGCACCCACAGCTCGACGGCGTCCGGGTCGACCTCCCGGTACCAGCGCAGCTCCGCGGCCGGCAGGAAGCCCAGGGGCGCCTCGGGCGGGTTGCCCGTGACCGGGCCCGTCGTGTCGCCGTACGCACCGTCGGAGAGCAGCAGGAAGGAGCGGTACGACGGCGGGAAGCGGGTCCCCAGGCGCTGCTCGGCGGCGGCGACGTCGGCCTCGGTGGCCGGCGGGCGCAGCAGGCTGCCCGAGCGCGCAGCCTCGTCGTTCAGCCGCTCCTGTGCGTCGAGGCCGGCGAGCTGGGTGTCGCTCCACTGACGCAGCAAGGTGGCCAGGTCGACGGCCGGGACAGGGCGCTCCATCGGGCCAGTATCGGCCCGGCCGGTCGCGCGCGCTGGCTGTTGGCCTTTCTGTCGGACCCCCATGATCGGATGCAGGCATCTGATCTGCTCCGCTCAGGAGGCTTGCATGTCGGTCGTCGCGCTGGCTCCGCCGCACCCGGTGTTGGCGTGCGCGGAAGACCTGCGGACGACGCTCGGCCGCGTGAGGGACGCGCAGCCGATCTTCATGTCCGTCGCGGACAAGGAGGCCGCGCTCGTCGAGCTGGCGCGAGTCGAGGCGCAGCTGGTGGAGCTGAAAGCCCGGATCCTGGCCGGTGGGGAGGATGTCGCGGCTGCGCACGGTGCGCGGGACGTGGCGGCCTGGTTGGCACACGCGACGCAGGCCGACACCCGCGCCGCTCGGGCCGACCTCCACCTCGCGAGGGCACTGGAGCATCGGCCGGTGGTGGCGGCGGGGATGCGGATCGGGACGGTGTCGGCGGCGCAAGCCCGGGTGATCGTCGAGGCGGTCGACGAGCTGCCCTCCGAGCTGGGGCCGTCGTTGGCGGCAGAGGCGGAGCGCACGCTGGTGCGGTACGCCGCGCACCATCCTCCGCGGGAGCTGAAGCGGCTGGGTCGGCGGATCCTGGACGTGGTGGCGCCCGAGGCAGCGGAGGCCGAGGAGGGGCGGCGGCTCGAGGAGGAGGAGCGGCGGGCTCGGGAGAAGGCGTCGTTGCGCTTCCGCGACCTGGGGGACGGCCGGACCCGGATCACCGGCGTGGTCCCGACCTCGGTCGCGGAGCGGTTGAAGCACTACCTGCAGGCATTCACCTCACCACGGCAGCGCCGAGGCGACCCGCCACGTGACGAGCGGGTGCCGCAGCACCGTGCGTACGCGCATGCGTTCGCGGCACTGCTCGAGCTGCTGGACCCGGACAATCTGCCGGAGCACGGTGGGGATGCCACGACGGTGATCGTGACGCTGGGTCTGGCCGAGCTGCTGGCGGATCTGGCGGCTGCGGGGGTGATCGCGGGTGATGGTGAAGAGGTGATCTCGGCGTCCGAGGCGCGGCGGCTGGCCTGCCAGGCGCAGATCATCCCCGCGGTGCTGGGAGGGAAGGGGGAGGTGCTCGACCTCGGACGGCGCAGGCGGCTGTTCTCGCGGGCGCAGCGTCGGGCGATGCGGCTGCGCGACCAACGGTGTCGGGCGGAGGGGTGCACGATCCCCGCGGCATGGACCGAGGCGCACCACTGGAGACCGTGGTCCGAGGGCGGGCCCACCGACCTCGACGACGGGGTGTGCTTCTGCAGCCACCACCATCACCGGGCCCACGACCGTGGCTACCGCGCCGAGCGACTCGCCAACGGCGACGTCCGCTTCACGCGGCGGACGTGAGCGCCCGTGGCGTGATGCTCACGCCCGGTTGTCGTAGTAGTGGTCGGTCCGGTCGCGGCGCCACGGCGGGGCGACGACGAGGGAGAGGACGATCGCCAGTGCGCCGGCGACGATGAGGATGGTTCCCAAGAGGTCGTCGTTGACGTAGTCGATGTCCACCGTGATCACGTCGAGGGCGAGGATCAGGCCCAGGACGAGCAGAAGGATGCCGAGTCCGATGTACATGGACGGGCGGTAACCGCTGACGGCCCCGCCAGACGGGTCAGCGCTCGGTGAAGCAGACCAGGCAGGAGCGCGGGTCGTGCTGGAGGTGGCTCTCGTGGACCCGTGAGGCCCGCAGCAGGAGGTCGTCCAGGGCGCGCTCGGACGCGGCGATCTCGAGGATCGTCTCCTCGAGCTCGGGAGACAGCCGGGGGCCGGGCTCCGACGTCCGGACGTCCGGCTCGACGTAGGTCGCCTCGAGTGCGCTCATGGTCCCTCCCCAATGTTGATGACCGAGACCCTGTTGTCGAGGATGGGTGCTCGGGCGCCTGGCGGCAACGGGTGGGGCCAAGGTCAGGACGGTCGCGTTCGCGCCGTGGTCAGTCCTGACCAGGGGACCGGGACCATCGGTCCCTCACTGCAGGGCGGCCGTCAGCCGGGCGACGTTGTCGACGTACTTCGCGCCGGGGGAGCGCTCCTGCCACGCCGTCAAGGTGAGCTCCTTCGACAGGGCCCGGTAGGCGTCCTCGACGCGGCGCATCTTCGCCACCACCGCCGGGTCCGGCATCATCAGCGACACCTCGTAGTTGAGCGCGAACGAGCGCATGTCCATGTTGCTCGAGCCGACCACGGCGACGTCGTCGTCGATCGTGAAGTGCTTCGAGTGGAGGATGTACGGCGCCGGGTACTGGTAGATCCGCACGCCCGCCTCCAGCAGCGCCTTGTAGTACGACGCCTGCGCGTGCCCGACGAGGAACTGGTCGGACACCTCGCTCACGAAGAGCTCGACGTCGATGCCGCGCTCCGCCGCGGTGGTGACGGCGTAGAGCAGCGACTCGTCCGGGACGAAGTACGGCGAGGTCAGCGAGATCCGCCTCGTGGCGGAGTAGAGCAGCGTGGTGAACATCCGCAGGTTGTTCTCCGCGACGATGCCCGGGCCGCTCGGCACGACCTGGCAGGGCACGTCGAAGACCTCCTCGGGACGGCGGTCCTGCTCGCCGTGGACGGCGACGAGGTCGACCACGTCGCCGGTCTCGACGTACCAGTCGGAGGCGAAGACGGCATTGAGCGCGCCGACGACCGGGCCCTCCACGCGCACCATCAGCTCGACCCACTCGCGGCCGAGCCTCTGGTTGGCGGGCTTGTTGTAACAGGGCTCGGTCAGGTTGAGCGACCCGGTGAACCCGACGCTGCCGTCGACCACGAGGATCTTGCGGTGGTTGCGCAGGTCCGGGCGGCGGAACCGGCCTCGCAGCGGGTTGATCGGCAGCATCGGGTGCCAGGCGATCTCGGTGCCACGCAGCCGCTTCACCATCGTCCGGTAGCCCGGGATCCGGCGCGAGCCGATGTGGTCGAAGAGCAGGCGTACGTCGACGCCGCGCCCGGTCGCGCGGATCATCGCCTGGAACACCGGGTCGGTCACGTCGTCCCAGGCGGTGATGTAGAACTGCACGTGCACGTGGCTGCGGGCCCGGTCGATCTCGCGGGCCATCTCGGCCATCAGCGCCCGGTAGTCCGACCACAGCTCGACCTCGTTGCCACCCGTGATCGGCAGTGCGCCGAGGTTCTGGTTGAGCCGCACCACCCCGGCCGCCGGCGCGGGCAGCCGGGCGGTGTCGAACGACAGCGGAAGCGCGTCACTGCGCTCCCGGATGGCGGCGATCGCGGTGCGCTGGCGGGTGATCCGGCGGTTGCCGAGCCGGATCCGCCCGAACAGCAGGAAGACGGTGAACCCGATGATCGGCTCGATCAGGATGAGCAGCAGCCACGCCATGCCCGTCGACGGCTTCCGGTTGCCGGGGATGACGCCGAGCGCGACGAGGCGCAGCACCATGTCGAGGCCGAAGACGATCCACCCGAGCGTCGACGTCGGGACCAGCAGATTCATGGGCGCAGCCTATGGAATCCTCGGTCCATGACACCGCCAGACGACAGCCTGTTCAGCCGTGTCGCGGGCGCGGTGACCGGCAAGGTCGTGGATGCCGTGCCGGTCGAGGAGATCCTCGAGCACGTCGACCTCGACGCCGTGCTCGACCGGATCGACGTCAACCACCTGCTCGAGCGCGTCGACGTCAACCGGCTGCTGGACCGCGTCGACGTCGACCGTCTGCTCGCTCGCGCCGATGTCGAGGCGCTCGTGCAGCGCGCCGGGATCCCCGACATCGTCGCGGAGACGACGGGCAACCTGGCCGGCCGGACCCTGGACGTCGCGCGCAGCCAGGTCGCCGGGCTCGACACGGTGGTCGCCGGCCTGGTCGACCGGATCCTGCGTCGTCGTGGTCCCGCGCCCGTCGGTCCGCCGCTGCTGGTGGGCGCGTCGCCGGTGGGCGGGCAGTGAGCCGTGCGAGCGTCACCGGGCGCTACGCCGGTCCGGTCAGTCGCGCCGCGGCAGCCGCCATCGACGTGGGCGTCGTGCTGGCGTCGTACTCGATCGGGGTCGGCATCCTCGGCTTCCTGCTGAACGCCATCTTCGACGCCTCGCTCGAGGACGGCACCGGCGCGGTCGCCTCGGTCGCGCTGCTCGCCTGGGCCGCGGTGTACGTCGCCGTCGGCACCGCCGTCGCGGGCCGCACGGTCGGCAAGGCGATCGTCGGGCTCAAGGTCGTCTCCCGCGAGGGACGACCGGTCCGGCCGGCAGCGGCGGTGGTGCGGGTCGTCGCGTTCCCGCTGAGCACCTCGCTGTTCGGCCTGGGCCTGCTCCTCGTCGTGCTGCGCCGCGACCACCGGGCACTGCACGACCTGATCGCCCGCACCGCCGTGGTCTACGACTGGGGCGACCGCCCGGCGCAGCTGCCGGGACCGCTGACGGCGTACCTGCGCGCCCACGACGCGGCCTGATCGGAGGTCGAGGAGCTCGCGCAGCGAGCGTCACGAGACCACCCGGGACGATGCCGGGACTGGCCGGCGAGGTTGGTTCAGGGGTCTCGTGACGGTTGCTGCGCAACCTCCTCGACCTCCGACGGGCCGGTGGTCGAGGAGGCCGCCCGCGGCCGTCTCGAGACCTCTGGGCATGATGCCGGGACTTGGTTGGCGGGGTTGGCTTTCAGGGGTCTCGTGACGGTTGGTGCGCAACCTCCTCGACCACCGGGGTTGTCGCAACGTCCTCGACCTCCGGGCGTGTCGCAACGTCCTCGACCTCCGGGGGTGTCGCAACCTCCTCGACGTCCGGAGTTGTCGCAGCTGGCTCGACCTTCGGGATGTAGGGGGTCCAGCGACCAGCACGGCCCTCGACCTGGGCCTGCTCGCGGGCAGCATTGCCGGCGAACCCACGGCTGCCGAGTTCCGACAGGTCGCCAAGACGTCCCTCGATCAGGGCGATCCGCTTCGCCCGCCCCCAGCGCTGACCTGCTTCTCGAACAGGAATGCCTCCTCGATCCGGGTGAACTCGCCGGCCCAGGCGAGTCGGACCGGGCGACGGCGCCGCGGTCGGGTGTAGGTCGCACCGAGCCCGAGGTCGTGCTCAGCCACACGGCGCTCGAGGTCATAGGTGCTGCCGACGTAGAAGGAACCGTCAGCGCATTCGAGGATGTAGGTCCAGGGCATGCCGCGACTCTCGGCCGCCGCGACTTCGTCCGCAACCGGCACTGTTCGGGCCTGTGGACGGCCGCGTGAACCGATCCCTCGCGGAGGTCGATGCACTCGCGCAGCGAACGTCACGAGACCATCCGGGATGATGCCGGAACTGGCCGGCGAGGTCGGTTCAGTGGTCTCGTGACGGTTGCTGCGCAACCTCCTCGACCTCCGGGGCGTCCCGGAGGTCGTTGACCCTGTCTCGACGCGAGGTCTACATTCGACGTTCCCTGCTTCTCCCTGGCGTCGCCCACCGCGATCCCACCGTGCCAGAGAGGCTCTGAGATGACAGCACCGCAGGCCGGCGAGCGCATCGCCGTCGGCGCGCTGCGTGTGGCGCCCGTCCTCCACGCGTTCGTGCGCGACGAGGCCCTGCCGGGCAGCGGGATCGACGAGGCGGCCTTCTGGTCGGGGGTGGAGGCGATCCTGGCCGCGTTCGCGCCGCGCAACCGTGCGCTGCTGGCTCGGCGCGAGGAGCTCCAGGGCCTGCTCGACGCCTGGCACACGGCGCATCCGGGGCCGGTCCGCGACCAGGCTGGCTATCTCGCCATGCTCCACGAGATCGGCTACCTGGTCGACGAGCCGGAGGACTTCGAGATCGACCCCGGCGAGGTCGACGTGGAGGTCGCGCTCCAGGCCGGCCCTCAGCTCGTGGTGCCCGTCCTCAACGCGCGGTTCGCGGCCAACGCGGCCAACGCCCGGTGGGGATCGCTGTACGACGCGCTCTACGGGACCGACGTGATCGGCGAGGAGGACGGTCGCGAGCGCGGACCGTCGTACAACCCGCGCCGTGGCGCGGCCGTGATCGCCCGTGCCCGCGCCTTCCTCGACGCGCACTTCCCGCTCGCGGTGGGCAGCCACGCCGACGCGACCGGGTACGCCGTCAGCGGCGACGTGCTCGTCGTCGCGGTCGGCCGCGGTTCCACGGGACTGGCCGAGCCCACCCAGTACGTCGGCCATCGCGGCGACCCCGCCGCCCCCGACGGGGTGCTGCTGCAGCACCACGGACTGCACGTCGAGATCCAGCTCGACCGCGACGACCCGGTCGGGAGGGACGACCCGGCGGGCATCGCGGACCTCCTCCTCGAGGCGGCGATCTCCACGATCATGGACCTCGAGGACTCCGTGGCGGCGGTCGACGCCGACGACAAGGTCGTGGGCTACCGCAACTGGCTGCTGCTCAACCAGGGCACGCTGCGCGCCGAGGTCACGAAGGCGGGGGAGACGTTCGTGCGGGGCCTCGAGCCCGACCGCACGTGGGAGGGCCCGCGCGGCCCGGTCACCCTCCCGGGCCGGTCGCTGCTGTTCGTGCGCCAGGTGGGCCACCTGATGACGACCGACGCCGTCCTCCTCGACGGGGAGGAGGTGCCCGAGGGCGTGCTGGACGCGATCCTCACCGCCCTGGGCAGCCTGCCCGACCTGCAGGGGCGTGCCACCCTGCCCAACTCCCGGGTGGGTGCGATGTACGCGGTGAAGCCGAAGATGCACGGTCCCGACGAGGTCGCGTTCACCGACGACCTGTTCGCGGCGGTGGAGGACCTGCTCGCCCTGCCCCGCGCGACCATCAAGCTCGGGATCATGGACGAGGAGCGCAGGACCTCCGCGAACCTCAAGGCCTGCATCCACGCGGCCCGCGGCCGGGTCGCGTTCATCAACACCGGCTTCCTGGACCGCACCGGAGACGAGCTCCACACCTCGATGCTGGGCGGTCCGATGATCCGCAAGGCGGACATGCGCACCACGCCGTGGATCGCGGCCTATGAGGACCGATCCGTCGACATCGGCCTGGCCTGCGGGTTCGCCGGCCGGGCCCAGATCGGCAAGGGGATGTGGGCCAAGCCGGACGCGA
The DNA here is from genome assembly GCA_016803235.1 of Pimelobacter simplex. GTDB lineage: Bacteria > Actinomycetota > Actinomycetes > Propionibacteriales > Nocardioidaceae > Nocardioides > Nocardioides simplex_A. The sequence goes on along the minus strand of JADCLI010000024.1, from coordinate 11,500 downwards.
TGGCCGAGATGCTCGAGCAGAAGTCCGCTCACCCGCGGGCAGGAGCATCCTGCGCCTGGGTGCCCTCGCCGACCGCGGCCACCCTGCACGCCCTGCACTACCACGAGGTCGACGTGGCCGCCCGCCAGCGCCGGCTCGCCGGTGGTCGTCGTACGACGCTCGACCAGCTGCTGACCGTGCCACTGGCCGCTCCCGACGAGGTGGCCGCCTGGTCGGCGCAGGAGCGGGCCGCGGAGGTCGACAACAACCTCCAGGGCGTCCTCGGCTACGTCAAGCGGTGGATCGACGACGGCATCGGCTGCTCGAAGGTCCCCGACATCCACGGCATCGCGCTGATGGAGGACCGCGCGACCTGCCGGATCTCCAGCCAGCACGTCGCGAACTGGCTGCGCCACGGCGTGGTCACCCTCGACCAGGTCGAGGAGGCGCTGCGCCGGATGGCCGCGGTGGTCGACGAGCAGCAGGCGGCCGACGGCTACCGGCCGATGGGCCCGGCCTTCGACGGGCACGCCTTCACCGCCGCCCGCGAGCTCGTCCTCGACGGACTGGCGCAGCCGTCCGGCTACACCGAGCCGATCCTGCACCGGCACCGTCGCCAGGTGAAGCGCGAGGTGACGGCCGGGTGAGCACGGCCGCGGACCTGGCAGCCGACCTGACCGCCGACCTCGACGCGCGACTGGCGGACGCGGATGCGGCGCTCGCCCGCGACTACCCCGGCGAGCGGCCCGGCCGGCAGCCGGTGCACACCGTCTACGTCCCCGCCGACCGGTACGACGCCGGCCTGGTCCCCGCCCACGGAGCCGCTGCGCTCGCGGCGCTTGACGAGCACGCCCAGGCCTTCGCCGACCTCATCGGCGACGACGACCTGGTGGCCCGGGTGCGCGCGAAGCTCGCCATCGAGCCGGTCGAGGACCTGCGCATCGACTTCGAGGACGGGTACGCCGGCCGGGACGGCGCGACCGAGGACGCCGACGTGCTGCGGGCGGCCGCCGACCTCGCGGCCAGCCAGCGCGACGGACGGGCCGCGCCGTTCGCCGGGATCCGGGTCAAGAGCCTGGACCCGGCGACGCGGACCCGGGGGGTGCGCACCCTCACGGCCCACCTCGTCGCCTTCGCCGAGGCCGGCGGCGACCTCTCGGACTGGGTGGTGACGCTGCCCAAGGTGACCAGCGTCGACCAGGTCCGGGCCATGGTGCACGCCTGCGCGACGCTGGAGGAGCGACTCGGACTGCCCGGCGACACGCTGCGCTTCGAGGTCCAGGTCGAGACCCCGCAGTCGATCCTCGGCGCCGATGGCACCGCCCTGGTCGCCCGGATGGTGCATGCCGGGGCCGGCCGGCTGACCGGCCTGCACTACGGGACCTACGACTACTCGGCGTTCTGCGGCATCGCCGCCGGCCAGCAGTCGCTGGCCCACCCGGTCGCCGACCACGCCAAGCTCGTCATGCAGGCCGCCGTGGCCGGCACCGGCGTCCGGCTCTCCGACGGCTCGACCAACGTCCTCCCGGTCGGCAGCACCGACGCGGTCCGCACCGCCTGGGCCCTCCACCTGAGCCTGGTCCGTCGCTCCCTCGAGCACGGCTTCTACCAGGGCTGGGACCTGCACCCGGCCCAGCTCCCGACCCGGTACGCCGCCACCTACGCGTTCTACCGATCCGGCCTGCCGCACGCGGTGGAGCGGCTCGTCACCTACCTGGACGGCGCCGGGAGCGGTGGCGTGGCGGACGAGCCCGCGACCGCGCGGGCCCTGGCGTCGTACCTGCTGCGCGGCGTCGACTGCGGCGCCGTGGACCCGGCCGAGGTGCCGGCCGGGTCGTCGATGGACGACCTGCGAGCGCTGGCCGACGGCCGGCCGGTGAGGAGGACCGGATGAGTCATCGCCTGGGCGCCAACCAGTACGGCAAGGCGGAGACGCGGGTGGTGCGCATCGTGCGGGACACGCCGGTGCACGAGATCCACGACCTCAACGTCTCGACGGCGTTGCGCGGCGACTTCACCGCCGCCCACGTCGACGGCGACCAGGCGCAGGTGCTGCCGACCGACACCCAGAAGAACACCGCCTTCGCCTACGCCAAGCTGCACGGCGTCGCGTCGATCGAGGACTACGCACTCGCGCTGGGTGCGCGGCTGCTCGCGGCCTGCCCGGCGGCGCAGCAGGCGCAGGTGAAGGTCGAGCAGTACGCCTGGGACCGGATCGGCGACCACTCCTTCACCCGCCGCGGCGGAGCCACCCGGACGACGGTCGTCACGGTGGGCCGGGAGACCTCGACCGTCCTGTCCGGCGTGCGCGAGCTGGTGCTGATGAACACCACCGACTCCGAGTTCAAGGGCTTCCTCGTCGACGAGTTCACGACCCTGGCCGAGGCCGACGACCGGATCCTGGCCACCTCGCTCGTCGCCACGTGGCGGCACACGTCGGCCGAGATCGACTGGAACGCGTCGTACGACGCCGCGCTCGCCACGCTGCTGCGGACCTTCGCCGGCACCTACTCGCGAGCCCTCCAGGAGACCCTGCACGCGATGGGCGGGGCGCTGCTCGACGACCAGCCGGGCCTGGCCGAGGTGCGCTTCTCGGCGCCCAACAAGCACCACTTCCTCGTCGACTTCGGCCCCTTCCGCGTCGACGGTCTCACCAACGACGGCGAGGTCTTCGTCGCCGCCGACCGGCCCTACGGCCTGATCGAGGCGCAGGTCGTCCGCGACGACGCCCCACCCGCGGGGGACGCCTGGCTGGCCGTCCCGGGGTTCTGCTGATGGCCGGCGTCACCGTGGGCCGCGCGGAGCTGCTGGGCTGCCTCGCCGTCGAGCGCTGGGCCGACGATGTCCTCGCCGCGATGCCCTACGACGACGCGGCGGCGCTGCTGTCCGCCGCCGACGCGGCCGCGCGCGAGCTCACCGACGACGAGCTCGCGCAGGCACTGGCCGGGCACCCGCGGATCGGGGAGCGCGGGGGAGCGCGGTCGCGGCGGGAGCAGGCGGGCGTCGACCCCGCCGCGGGAGACACGGCGGCACGGCTGGCGGCGGGCAACGCCGCCTACGAGCAGCGGTTCGGCCGGGTCTTCCTGATCCGCGCCGCTGGCCGGGACGCCGCGGCGATCCTCGCCGAGCTGGAGCGCCGGCTGGGCAACGACGACGTGACCGAGCGGGCCGAGACCGTCGACAACCTGCGCGAAATAGCCCTGCTGCGCCTCGAGGAGGCCCTGAGATGAGCACCCTGTCGACCCACGTCCTCGACACCGCCGCCGGTCGCCCCGCGGCGGGGGTGCCCGTGCGGCTGGAGACCCGCGCCGGCGAGCAGCTCGGCGAGGGGGTCACCGACGCCGACGGCCGGGTCCCGGCGCTGGGTCCGGAGCTGGTCGCCGGTGACTACGTGCTCCGTTTCGACGTCGCGACGTACGCGGCCGGCTTCTACCCCGAGGTGGTCGTCGTGTTCACGATCGCGGACCCTGCCCAGCACCACCACGTGCCGCTGCTGCTCAGTCCCTACGGCTACTCGACCTACCGTGGCAGCTGAGCTCGACCTCGTCGTCCGCGCGAGCAGGGCCGTCGTGGGCGGCGCGGACCGCGCAGTGTCCGTGGGCATCCAGGACGGCCGGATCGCCGTGCTCGCGGCGTACGCGCAGCCTCCACCCGCGGCCCGGACGGTCACCCTCGGGGACGACGAGGTCCTGCTGCCCGGCCTCGTCGACACGCACGTGCACGTCAACGAGCCGGGACGCACCGAGTGGGAGGGCTTCGCGAGCGCCACGGCGGCGGCCGCGGCCGGAGGGGTCACGACGATCGTCGACATGCCGCTCAACTCGGTGCCGCCCACCACCACCGTCGAGCACCTGCGGGTCAAGCAGGACGTGGCCCGCGGCCAGGTCGTGGTCGACGTCGGCTTCTGGGGCGGTGCCGTTCCCGACAACCTGGCGGACCTCGAGCCCCTGCACCGCGCCGGGGTGTTCGGGTTCAAGTGCTTCCTGCTCGACTCCGGCGTCGAGGAGTTCGGCCACCTGGAGCCGGAGGCCTTCGCCCGCGCGATGCAGGAGACCGCGCGGCTCGATGCACTGATGGTCGTGCACGCCGAGGACGGCACGTTCATCGACCAGTCCGCGCTGGACGGGGTCCGGTACGCCGGCTTCCTGGCCTCGCGACCGCGCGCGGCGGAGGAGGCGGCGATCCGTCTGGTCCTGGACCGTGCGCGGGCCACCGGGGGCCGCGCGCACGTCGTCCACCTGAGCAGCGCCGGCGCAGTCCCGATGCTGCGGGCGGCGCGGGCCGAGGGCGTCGACGTGAGCGTCGAGACCTGCCCCCACTACCTGACCTTCGACGCCGAGCACATCGGCGACGGTGCCACCGAGCTCAAGTGCTGCCCGCCGATCCGCGAGGCGGCCAACCGCGAGGCGCTGTGGGCGGCGCTGGCCGCGGGCGACGTCGACCTCGTCGTCTCCGACCACTCGCCGTGCACGGCCGACCTCAAGCAGAGCGGAGGCGGCGACTTCGGTGCGGCGTGGGGCGGCATCGCCTCCGTCCAGCTGGGCCTGCCCGCGGTGTGGACCGGTGCCCACGAGCGCGGCCGCTCGCTGGCCGAGGTCGTGCACTGGATGGCCACCGCGCCGGCCGACCGGTGCGGCCTCGCGCACAAGGGCCGGATCGCCGTCGGCGCGGACGCCGACCTGGTGCGCTTCGCGCCCGACGAGGAGTTCACCGTCGACGTCGCGCGGCTGCGGCACCGCAACCCGGTCTCGGCGTACGCCGGCCGGCGCCTGCGCGGGGTGGTCCGTGCGACCTGGCTGCGCGGCGTACCCGTCGACGACACGCCACGAGGACGACTGCTGGAGAGGGGAAGGCGATGACCTACTACGTGCCCCGGGGCGGTCTGCCGCCGCAGACGGCGCTGACCACCGACCGGTCCCGGTTCACCACCGCGTACGCCGTGGTCCCGCGCCGAACGCTCAGCGACATCACCGCCTCCCACCTGCCCGGCTGGACGGGGATGCGGATGTGGGTGCTCGCCCGGCCGCTGTCCGGCTTCGCCGAGACCTTCAGCCAGTACGTCGTCGAGGTCGCCGCCGGCGGCGGGTCGACCGCGCCGGAGCCGGACCCGGCGGCAGAGGCGGTGCTCTTCGTGGTCGACGGCGCGCTGCGCCTGAGCGTCGACGAGGCCGCGCACGACCTCGCACCCGGGTCGTACGTCTTCCTCCCGCCGGGCACCGCGTGGACGCTGCACAACCCGTCCGGGGCGAGCGCGACCTTCCACTGGATCCGCAAGGCCTGGGCGCCGGCGCCGGGAGTCGACGTACCACCGGCGTTCGTGACCCGCGAGCAGGACGTCGCGCCGGTGGCGATGCCCGGCACCGACGGTGCCTGGACGACGACCCGGTTCGTCGACGTCGCCGACCTGCGCCACGACATGCACGTCAACATCGTCACCTTCGAGCCCGGCGGAGCCATCCCGTTCCCCGAGACCCACGTGATGGAGCACGGCCTCTACGTCCTGGAGGGCAAGGCGGTCTACCTGCTCAACGAGGACTGGGTGGAGGTCGAGGCCGGCGACTTCATGTGGCTGCGCGCCTTCTGCCCGCAGGCCTGCTACGCCGGCGGGCCCGGCCGGTTCCGCTACCTGCTCTACAAGGACGTCAACCGGCACGCCGGCCTCCACCCGCCGCGGTGAGGGTCAGCCGACCGTCCGCCCGATGCCCTGCGCCGCGACCTGGAGCGCCGCGACCAGCCGGGTCCGGTCACGCTTGAGCGACGGGACGACGACACCGAGCGCGGCGACAACCGGACCACCCGCGGTGATCGGCACGGCGACCGAGCAGGCACCGAGCGTCATCTCCTCCACGGTCGTGGCGTAGCCGTCGCGGCGGACCTGGTCGAGCTGCTCGCGCAGCCGCGCCGGCTGCGTGATGGTGTACGGCGTGACCCTGGCCAGCCGCGTCAGCGCATCGGTGAGGACGTCGTCGGGCGCGTGGGCCAGCAGCACCTTGCCGACGCCGGTCGCGTGGAGGGGGAGCCGGGAGCCGACCGTGCTGACGACCGGCACGGAGGCGCGGCCGGAGAGGCGCTCGAGGTAGAGCACCTCGCTGCCCTCGCGCACGGCGAGGTGGACGGTGGCGCGGGTGGTGGCGTGCAGGTCGTTCATGAACGGGCGCGCGGCCTCGCGCAGCCCGGTCTCGACCGGGGCGAGCTGGCCGACCTGCCACAGCCGGCGGGCGACGACGTACTCGCCGGTGGGCCGGCGCACCAGCGCACCGCCGGCGACCAGCTCGCCGACCAGGCGGTGCGCGGTGGGCAGCGGCAGCTCGGCACGCCGGGCCAGCTCGGACAGGGTGAGCCGGCGGTGGGTCTCGTCGAAGGAGAACAGCAGCGCCAGGCCGCGCGACACGACGCTCGCCCCGGGGACGGAGGTGTTCCCAGCCATGCGCATCCTTTCGCTCAGTGGAAGAAGGCTATCGCGCCGGGCGACCCGTGACGCCTAGCGTGTGGCCATGGACTCGCAAGCGCGGATCACCGCCGAGATCGCCGAGGCGCACGCCGCGACCCCGCCGGGCGGCGCGCAGCCGCGGATCGACTTCCTGCCGTACCGCAGCTCCGCCCTGCGCCACCCCACCAAGGACCTGCGCCACGCCGACCCCGAGGGCATCGAGCTGGTGGCGCCGGTCTTCGGGCACTCCGACGTCGACCCGGTCGAGGCCGACCTGACCATCCAGCACGGTGGCGAGCCGATCGGCGAGCGGATGCTGCTCACCGGCCGGGTCCTCGACGGCGACGGCCGCCCGGTGCGTCACCAGCTGGTCGAGATCTGGCAGGCCAACGCGGGCGGACGCTACATCCACAAGCGTGACCAGCACCCCGCGCCGATCGACCCGAGCTTCACCGGGGTCGGGCGCTGCCTGACCGACGGCGACGGGGTCTACCGGTTCACCACGATCAAGCCGGGGCCGTACCCGTGGCGCAACCACCTCAACGCCTGGCGCCCCGCCCACATCCACTTCTCGCTGTTCGGCACCGAGTTCACCCAGCGGCTGGTCACCCAGATGTACTTCCCGGGCGACCCGCTGTTCGCGCTCGACCCGATCTACCAGTCGATCACCGACCAGGCCGCCCGCGACCGGCTCGTCGCGACCTACGACCACGACCTGACCACCCACGAGTGGGCGACCGGCTACCGCTGGGACATCGTGCTGACCGGCACCCACGCGACCCCGCTGGAGCGTGACGACCATGAGTGAGACCCTCGCGCCCACGCCCGGGCAGACCATCGGCCCCTTCTTCCACGACGCCCTGCCCTACGACGGAGGCGCCTTCCTCGTCCCGGCCGGGACTGCCGGCGCCGTCCGCCTCCACGGCACCGTGTACGACGGCAGCGGCGCCCCCGTCCCCGACGCACTCCTCGAGGTCCGGCAGGCCGACCCGTCCGGCGCGGCGCCGCGGGCGGAGGGCTCCCTGCGTCGCGACGGCCGGTTCACCGGCTGGGGCCGGGCGGCCACGGACGCGTCCGGGCGCTATGCGTTCACCACCGTCGAGCCGGCCGGCGTCGACGGGGGAGCGGCGTTCTTCTCGGTCGTCGTCCTCGCCCGCGGGCTGCTCGACCGGCTGTTCACCCGCGCGTACCTCCCGGGCCAGTCCGACGCCTTCCTCGCCGGCCTGCCGGCCGCCGAGGCGCAGACGCTGCGGGTCGTGCGCGAGGACGACGGCAGCCTCCGCTTCGACGTCCACCTGCAGGGCGACCGCGAGACGGTCTTCCTGCGCTACCCGCGGCACGAGCGATGAGCGGCCTGCTGCGCCCCGGCGCGCACCGGGCTGCCGGCATCGCCGACGACACGGCGGTCCTGGCGGCGCTGCTGCGCGTGGAGGTCGCGTGGGCCCGAGCACTCGCCGCGGCCGGGCTCGCCACCGATGCCCAGGCCGCGAAGGTCGCCGAGGCGGCGGCCGGGCTCGACGTCGACCTGCCCGCCCTGGCGGTCGCAGCGGAGGCCGCCGGCAATCCCGTCGTGCCGCTGGTCGAGCTGCTGCGCGACGCCGCCGGCGACGCCGCCGGCGCCGTGCACCGCGGGCTGACCAGCCAGGACGTCGTCGACACCGCGCTGGTCCTGCTCGCCCGCGACGCCGTCGCCCGGGTGCGCACCGACCTTCTCGCCGCCGGCGACGCCCTCGCCGCGTTGGCCCGTACGCACCGCGACGACATCGCCGTCGCCAGGACCCTCACCCAGTGGGCGGTCCCGACCACGTTCGGCCTGCGGGCGGCGCAGTGGCTGGCCGGCGTCGACGACGCGGTCGCTCGGATCGACGGGCTCACGTTCCCGGTCCAGTACGGCGGCGCGGCCGGCACCCGCGCGCTGCTGACCGGAGCCGAGTCGGGGTCCGCGCTCGCCGCGGACCTCGGCCTCGAGGCCGCCGCGCTGCCGTGGCACACGCGCCGCGCGACGGTCACCGCGATCGGCGACGCGCTCGCCACCGCCACCGACGCCCTCGGCGTCGTGGCTGCGGACGTCCTCGTGCTCGGCCGCCCCGAGGTCGCCGAGGTCCGCGAGGGCGCCGTCGTCGGCCGTGGTGGGTCGTCGACGATGCCGCACAAGCAGAACCCGGTCCTCTCGGTCCTGGTGCACGCCGCCGCGCAGCAGGCCCCCGGGCTTGCCGCCCAGCTGCACCTGTCCGCGGCCGGCGCCGTCGACGAGCGGCCGGACGGCGCCTGGCACGCGGAGTGGCCGGTCGTGGCACGGCTGCTGGAGCTCGCCGTCACCGCGGCGAGCCAGGCCGCCGAGCTCGTCGCCGGCCTGCGGGTCGACACGGCCGCGATGGCAGCACGCGTCGACGTGGCGACGGCCACCGGATCCCTGGACGAACGCGGTGGCGTCGGAGACGCCGGACGCCTCGTCGACATCGCGATCACCCGCTGGGAGGAGACCCGTGGTTGACCTGACCTTCACGCAGCTCGCCGGTGACGAGCGGAGCCCGGACGCAGAGCGCGTCCTGGTCGTCGGCCCGTCGCTGGGCACGGGCGTCGCGGACCTCTGGTCCCGCTGCGCCGCACTGCTCCCGCCGACCTGGCAGGTCGTCGGCTGGGACCTCCCCGGCCACGGCGCCGGTGCGCCCGCGACGACGTCGTTCACGATCGAGGAGCTGGCGGGCGCCGTACGCGACCGCACGACCGGCATCGCCGCCGGCCGGCCGGTGGCCTACGCCGGTGTCTCGCTCGGGGGTGCGGTCGGTTTCGCGATCGCCGTCGAGCCCGGACCGTTCGACGCGGTGCTCACCCTGGCCTCGGCGCCGAGGATCGGTACGCCGGAGGCCTGGCACGACCGGGCGGCGTACGTCCGCAAGGCCGGGACGACCGCCATGGTCGAGGGATCAGCGGCCCGCTGGTTCGCGCCCGGGTTCCTCGACCGCGACCCCGCGACGGGCAGCGCCCTGCTGGTGGCGCTGCAGCACGTCGACGACGAGTCGTACGCGCTCGCGTGCGAGGCGCTCGCGGTGTTCGACGTCCGCGACCGCGTCCCCCTCGCGCCGGTGCCACTGCTCGTGGCCGGCGGCGAGCAGGACGTCGTCGTCCCACCCGACGAGGTCGAGGTCGTGGTCCCGGGCGTCGCGCACCAGCCGACCGTCGAGGACCCCGCCGCAACCGCAGCCCTGATCGCCGAGTTCGTGGAGGCCGACCGATGACGTACGACGACCCCTTCGAGGCCGGCATGGAGGTCCGGCGCGAGGTGCTCGGTGACGCGCACGTCGACCGCGCCGAAGCCGCGAAGACCCCCTTCACGCAGGACTTCCAGGAGCTGATCACCCGCTACGCGTGGGGCAGCGTGTGGACCCGGCCCGGCCTGGACCGGCGCAGCCGCTCGGTCGCGGTGCTGACGGCGTTGATCGCGCTCGGGCACTGGGAAGAGCTCGCGATGCACGTGCGCGCCGCTCGCACCAACGGCCTGAGCGACGACGAGATCGCCGAGGTGATCCTGCAGGCCGGCATCTACTGCGGCGTCCCTGCCGCCAACCACGCCTTCGCCATCGCGAAGTCCGTGCTCGAGGAGCTCGACCGATGACCCGCACGACCGCGACCACCGACGTCGCCATCGTCGGCGCCGGGCCCGCCGGCCTGATGCTCGCGCACCTGCTGCAGCGAGCCGGCATCGACTCGGTCGCCATCGACATCCGCAGCCGCGAGGAGATCGAGAACACCCACCGGGCCGGGATCCTCGAGCAGGACAGCGTCCGGCTGCTGGTGGAGTCCGGCGTCTCCGACCGGGTGCTGTGCGACGGCTACCGCCACGCCGGCATCGACCTCGCCTTCGGCGGCGGAGGGCACCGGATCGACTTCGAGGCCCTGGTGGGGGCCTCCGTCCAGCTGTATCCGCAGACCGACGTCTTCGTCGACCTCGCCGACGCGCGGGCGCGCGACGGTGGGGACGTGCGGTTCGGCGTCGGCGAGGTGTCGGTCGCCGACATCACCGGCGACCGGCCGCGGATGAGGTTCACCGACGCGGACGGCGTACGCCACGAGGTCGCAGCCAGGATCCTGGTCGGCTCCGACGGCTCGCGCAGCATCTGCCGCCACGAGTTCCCGGAGTCGCTGCGCCGCCAGTTCTTCCGCGAGTACCCCTTCGCCTGGTTCGGCATCCTGTGCGAGGCGCCGCCCAGCAGCGAGGAGCTGATCTACAGCCACTCCGAGCGCGGCTTCGCGCTGATCAGCCAGCGCACCGAGACGCTGCAGCGGATGTACTTCCAGTGCGACCCCGCCGAGGACGTCGCGGCCTGGTCCGACGACCGGGTCTGGGAGGAGCTGCAGGCCCGGGTCGGTGCCAACGGCTACGTCCTCGAGGAGGGGCCGATCACCTCCAAGGTGGTGCTGCCGTTCCGCAGCTTCGTGCAGGAGCCGATGCGCCACGGCAACCTGGTCCTCGCCGGCGACGCGGCGCACACCGTCCCGCCGACCGGCGCCAAGGGCCTCAACCTGGCGCTGGCCGACGTCCGGGTGCTCGCCGAGGAGCTCGAGCTCCACCTCCGTGGGGACGAGGGGGCACTCGACCGGTACGCCGAGCGGGCCCTGCAGCGGGTCTGGAAGGCCCAGCACTTCTCGTACTGGATGACCACGATGCTGCACCGGCTGCCCGAGGCGAGCGACTTCGACGTACGCCGCCAGGTCGGCGAGCTGACCTCGTTGGTCACCTCGACCGCCGGGTCGACGTACCTCGCGGAGGGCTACACCGGCTGGCCCAGTTGACGCTCAGCGGCCGAAGAGCCGGCGGAACATGCCCCCGCCGGTGCTCCCTCCCGGCTTCTCGTGGCCCTCGCACCCCTGGCCGGCGGGCACCCGGGCTGCAGAAGTGCCTGGTCGACGGTGCCCCGGACTCGGAGGACGCGAACAAGATGGAGAAGCTGTTCCTGGCGCTGGCCTGAGGCCCGGGTGGTCGTGGAGTTCGCGCAGCGATCTCCGGTGGTTGAGGAGGTCGCGCAGCGTTCTGTGGTGGTTGAGGTGCGAGCGTCGCGCAGCGACCGAGCCTCGAAACCACCGGCGGTG